>CAZPRK010000001.1:0-46862 GCA_964589485.1 uncultured Methanosarcinales archaeon
TCAAATGAATATTCAGGATGAAATAGTTAGTAAACTGTCAAACTTGGGTTATATGATTTTTCAACTTAAGCCATTTTTCATATAAAAAACTCTAATTTAGCTCAGTATAAAAATTAAAAATATTTTGTCAAAACCAATTAACGATATTTATTTTATTTTTATTAAATATTCACCATATTTATTTTAAAACAAGACTCGCTAGCTTAAATAGTTAGCTAGTTTTATACGTTATATACTAAAAAAAATAAAAATCACTTTCTTTTAAAAAACAAGAAAGCTATTAATATTAACAATACAATCGTTATATTTGTTGTACTAAAAAGACTTCCACTATTCTCTAAGTTAACTGCAACTGCATTTACATCTATTTTTTTAACTTCTTCTTTAATCAAATAACTTACTTTTTTTAAGTCTCCTTTTTTAACTTTTCCAACATCAAAATAAAATATTGGATCTTTTTCTAAAATAACAAATCCTTCATCTAAAGCTTTAATGTCATCAGTTGATTCAACTATTGACTTCGGTAAAACTTCAACAATCATCATATTATCTGCATCTTTTTCTGCTCTAAAGAGTAAAGTAACTTTTGTTCCATAGTTGCTATCTTCACTTGGCTTTAAGTTAACAGTTCTATAAACTTCAGAAGCTTCTCCATTTTCTATTGCTTTCATTATATCTTCTAATTTACTTTTTGCAGAACTACTTATATCTCCAACATTCAAGAAATGTTCAGGAATAGCTTCTCTTTCTTGCTTAGGGTTTACATTAACTGAACTTTGAAATAAGCTAGTTTTTTTATTGTCATAATATACTCTTCCATTTAGAGCATACCTTCCTGGTTTTTCTGGTTCAAAAAACATATCAAAGTTAACATTTTCCCCAACACCTATTTCCAATTCTTCAGACTCCAATAGTTTAACTATTTCTCCATCTAATTCAATCGTTCCTTTAAATTTAGCTGAATATTTTTTTTCTCCCGTATTTCTAAATACTACAGTTATTGGAGTAATTTGACCTACATGCATCCACCCAGTTCTAATTATTTCAATTAATTGACCTAAAGCTTTTTTTGACCCTTCTCCTAAAACATCAAAATTAATTATTTTATTATACCCGCATTCATCAATTTCAAATTCAGTCCAATATTGTCCTTCTTCTAAAGTATTTTCAATTTCAAAAGATCTTTCATTTTTAACAGTAGGTAATATTTTATCAAAATTGATTGTTTCTGAATTAATTAAATTTTGTTCAAGGTCATAAATTTTTAATTCCATATCCGGACTTAAAAATACATTTCCTTGATTTTCTAAATAAGTTTTTACAACAATTTCTTTACTTATTTCAGCATCTTGAATATTTGCACTTATTACTTTACACTTTTTAATTTCTTGATCACTTACTGTAATTTTAATTTTTGAAGTTACTCCTGGTAAGATTTGAACTCCTGTTTCAAGCGACACATCATCTTTTGAAACCATTCTAAAGCTTACATAACTTTCATAATCCCCGTTAGGAACATCTAGAGGAATGTTTATCATTACTTTTACATATTTTGGCTCGGATTTAGTTGCAATAATTATTTCATTTCCAGAATCTAAACTCACCCACTCATGGCTTCCGTCTTTTGATGAAACTTGAGACATAAAATTCAATATATTACTAGTTGTACTTAATCTTACTTTAGTTTCTGCATACCCACCTCTTACCATATTTTCATGTTCAATAGTTGCAGGTGACATTGCTAAACTCGTTGCATTAACTAAATTAACTAAATAAAAAACCATAACCATGTAAATTATTAACTTCCTCATACTTAATTCACCCCTGAATTGCTAAAATATTAAGACTTCCATTGCAAGTTCCAGAAACCACTGGACTTATTGGAATTCCAAATCCCCAATAAATTGTTGTATTTGTTGGTATTGTAACTGCACCATTAGTTTGTTTATTTAAATTTATCGATATGTTATTTCCATCTTGACTACTTGCTATTTTCGAAGAATATACTGTACTTGCAGTTGTCGAATATTTTAAATTTTCAATACTAATATTATTCTGAGTACACTGCATTGCACTCCCATCTTCTTCTGTAACGGCATAAGCTTTCGTAGTAACATTAAACATAACATTCCCATTATTTTTAATTAATGAAGTATAATCAGTAGTTCCAGTATTTTGATTAATTTCTAAATTACCAAAATCAATTGAATTTTCATGAATATCTATTGCCAATAATTCATTCATTGTTGCCGTAGTGACATTTGAAGTATTTTCCGTAATTTGCGCAGTCACATTACATTCCCATGTTCCCGAATTTGCAAAAAAATATACATTAAATAAACAATTAAATGAACTTGTATCTGAATCGATAGTAGTTAAAGAACAAGAATTATTTGAATAATGTTTAGCATTATCATCACTACTTTCGCTATTTGAGTTAGTTTTATCATAAAGTTTAGCAATTAATGAAGTAATAGAATCATAACTATACTCCACATTTCCCGAACAATTAAGTAAAGTAGTTGTTCCAGCAGTTAAATCTAATCCATTTAATAATCCATCAAAATCGTCAAGAAGTAAATTATTTATATAAAAATAATAATCTATAATTACTAATCTTTTTTGGCTGTGTTGGTTACTTCTATTATCATAACACGTTACATTCCAATCATAATTTCCATTTGCTAAAGTAGTTGTAAAGGTTTGATTAGTATTTTGAGTTACTGAAAAATCAGTTTGATTTATAGTATTATTAAAGTACAAACTACAATTTGCAATACTTGCATCATCCGAAACATCATATGTAAATGTATGAGTTTGGGATTTTAATGTTGTTACATTTATTGGATCAACTAAATTTACAACAGGAGGAGTTGTATCTGAAGTAATGGTTAAAACTAAATTATCTATTGTTAAATTTTCAAATTTAAAGAAAAAATCATTTGTACAACTTGAATTAACAGTAACTAAATAATCGCCTGAAGAATTAGTGGTTATATTCCAATAAGTTGTTGTTGAACTTTTTGAGGCAATATTTCCTAAACTATTACTTTCCGATCCATCATTTAAATAAATATTACTTGAGTTAAAAACAATATCCGAAGTACAAGAAGTTCCTAAAGTTTCGCCTATATTTTGTATTGTTGCATTAATAGTAAATTGAGAAAATTCCACTTTGCTTGTTGTTGGAGATGTAATCGTTGTATTTGTTTCTGATGGCCTAGTTTTGTTAAGGTATACATCAACATTACTTGTATCACCTGTTAAATTCAATATAACTTCCCCATATTTTGTAGAGTTATATGCCCATATGTAAACCATATCGCTTATATTTGCATAAGTAGTTAAAGAATATCCTGCAGTAGAGTTAGATTTAGAAGAATTAAGATAAGTACTTTCATTATTATATAAGTGTATATCAACATTAGAATAAACATTCGGATAATTAGAATTATGCGTAGTTCCTGAAATTACATAATAATTTTCAGCATAAGTTATTTGTACTAGTAACAATAACATCAAAATTAATAATCTCTTCAAATATAAACCCCCCTTTAATTTATATTTATACATAACTATTTTATATTATTTTTGGTTATTCATATTAAAATGTTCTAACATTATTTGTTGCATATGTTTTGGATCTTTAGCTTCCATAAACTTTATTGATAACTTTTCAAACCCTATTAATTTAACCCAATTCCAAAAATCACCTTTATAATGATGATGCATAAAAGTTTCATAATCTATTTTTTCTAATTTGGTATAAAGTTCATCTAAATTTCTAATAACTTCTTTATTTTTTAAATATAAGTAATCCTTATTTTTTCTTTTTTTTATTAAAAATAAAAAAAATATTAAAACTAGTATTATAATCAAAATATAATAATTAAACTTTTTTCCTTTACTAAATTCAACTATTGCGAATTTATCACTTTGATAAATTAGTTTTAATTTATAATCTACAACTCCGTCGTTATCTATATCTAATAAAGTTTCTTGATCATTTACAGACATTATCAAATTATTTAAATTTAAATCAACTAAATCTTTACTAATTCTATCTAATTTTAAAACATACTTTTGCCCTTTATAATTAAACTCATAATCAACTCCTTTAACTAAATCCAACTTAAAATTAAAGTAATTATCTTCAATTTTTTTAATATGTTTAAACTGTTTAGGTTCTTGTAATATTGGTTCTTTTGTTTCATTTTTATATTCTTCAATAAATTCTTGATTATAATTACATTCTTCTACTTCTTCAGGCTTATTATAATTTTTTTGACATCCATTTGTATCTACACAATTCCTTACTCTTAAATTTTCAGATAAACACTTCCCCCATTCACTACATTCCCACCTTGAAATACATATTCCCAATCCTCCGCCCCCGCCTCCACCTGAACTACTACTTGATGAAGAACTACTTGACGAACTTGAGCTACTACTACTGCTCGAACTAGAACTACTACTTGAAGGAACATCACCTTGCCTTATTGTAAACCCTGAATAAGATGTCGTATTGTATTCTATATAGTTTCCATCCAAATCTATTGAAACATTTTCAGTTTGTTCAACCCAAGAAGATAAACAATCTTGATTGTCAAAAGAATAATTATTACATTTATACAGTTCCAAATAAGAAGCATTTGTAAAAGGTGCACCAGAATAAGAAAAATGATTAGTTGCTAATGTAAAGTTAAAAGTATTTACCACACCATAAATTACCAAATCATCTTCACTTGTACCATTATATTTATCTATTCCAAATTCCGCATCCGGATTTTCACTTAAATTTACTCCCTCTAAAGTTAAAGAAATAGATTCATCAAATCCTTCAAAATTCAAATCAACTTCTGAATCAATTGCATCCAAAGTAATATTTTCACCAGAAGAATTACCTTGGTTTAAGGGTACACCTCTAAATAAAATCTTTAATTTAGTTTTTGCCTTACTTGCAGTACTATTTTCGTTACTTCCTGTATTTAAATTTACTTTTAATATTACTTTCTTAAAAACTTCGAAATAATCATATACATAAGTTTCGACTTCTCCATCTGTTGCATAAAAAGTAACATTATATCTTCCAAATAAAGGAGTATTAGCATAAGTTGTATTTTGATTATTTGTTAAAGCTATTTTCTCATATGTTCCATTGGGCATTGTTACATTTGCCCACATTTCAGTTACATAATACCCTGATGCACCCAAAGTTACACTACTTCCATTTGGCAACCCATAAGGAGCTATTGTCGTATCTAAATCAATTAATACTGTAACTCCAACTATTTGGGAATCAACTCCCTCCATTGAATCAGTTACTGATACATTTACATCATAAAGCCCAGCATCTCCCTGTCTTGTTTTCCATTGACCTGTTGAATTAAATGGAGAAGTAAAAGCATAAGTCATAGAATGTCTATTTACATCTGTTGCACTTAAATTCCCAGTACTATTTATATCTGCAACACTCCCTTCAGTTACAGTAATATTACTTAAATTATTCAATACAGGTGGAATATTTTGTATATATACTTTAGAAACAACATCTCCAGTAATTTGATTCCCACCTTTACTAAAAAAAAACAAAGAGAATATTACTAACAATATCAAAATCCACAAATAAATACTAAGCTTTCCCCTCATTTTTTACAATAATTCTTAATTTAAATTATATAAATGTTTTTATTAGGCACTATTTCGATTAAAATAGATAAATATTTGGCACATCAAAACATCAAACAATATTAAAATAAAAGTAATAAAAATCACAATCAAATTAAAAAATGAAAAAACTAACATAACTAAAAAATAAAACAATAAAAATAATTTTAAACTAAAAATACAAACATTTATAAATAATTAAAAACAAAGATCATAAAAAAATAAAAATATTTTTCAAACATGGCAAGAGTTAACGTAAAAATACCGGACGATGTACACACTAAAGTTAAATTAATTTCTATATTAAAAAGAAGAACATTAAATGATTTTCTAGAAGATGCCATTAAAAGTGCAGTTGAAAAAGATAAAAATTTAATTAAAAAGTTAGGTGAAAAATGATAAAGAAAATATTAATAGGATTATGTATATTGTTCTTACCTATTTTTGTTTCTGCTTCAGAAATAGATTTTAATGATATGCCTATTGGTGACAATATTGTTAATTTAATAGTTAGTCCTATTACTTTTGACTCCACTATTGCTAAAGATATTAAAGCAAATGTTAAAACAACTATTAAAAATTTAGGTCCTTCATCTGCAACAAACATATTAGTTAAATTTTATGTAGATGGTGAATTAAAAGATACTTTCATTTCAAATTCATTAAATAAAAATGAAGATATGAATTTAATTTTTGATTGGGTTCCTAAAAAAGACATACAATTAGTTAAAATAGTTGTTGAAAGTTCTGAAGGCGATTCTGACTTTGAAGACAATATTGCAAATAAAAGAGTTAAAGTAGAAAATATAATGAATGTTAACATAAACAACCTAGATGCTACATTAAGTATTCCCCCTTATTTTATTTTTAAAAGCAACACAGATGTAGAAATTAAATCATTCATTACTAATTTTGGGCCAACTGAAATTAGAAATATTCCTGTTGAGTTATCTATAGATAGTGGAATTGAAATTAAAGGTAATTCAAAAAAAACAATTTACTCTCTAAATGCTGGAGAAACTAAAGAACTAACTTGGTTAGTTGTACCAAAAATAAAATACGATAGACCCGGAAATATTATGATAATCAAAATAGGAGACAAACCAATGTCTGATAAATTAATTACTTACGATGGGGTGCATGGTTTCATATGATAAATAAATCATCTACTTGGATACTTGTATTTATTATGTTACTTAGTACTGTAATAGCTTCCGGATCAGTATGGACTGGTGCATTAAGCCCAAGTACTGTAAGTATTTGCGGAAATTTCACCAATCAAACAACTATTACTGCTTCTAATGTTTGGAACAGTGAATCAGTTCAACTAACTAGTGTAACTGCTGAATTAATAGTTCCAAATTCATCCGGAATTAGCTTTGTTTCGAGTAGTTCAGTTAGCTTAGGAAATATTGCTTCACAAGCCCAATCTTCAATAAACCCTTCATGGGTTATAGAATGTGATAATTCTGTATCTGGTGCAAACACATTACATGTTAATTATAGTTCATCAAACGAATATAATGGATCTTCAATAGATCAAGCAACAAGTGTTGTAACAACTTATGCAATAGTTGATAATACAGTCCCTTTAGTAACTTCACATTTACCTGGAACTTATGCAACAACATCCACACTTCAATTATATGTTGAAACTGATGAAACATCTGATTGTAAATTTGACTCAAGCGATATTGGTTATGATTCCATGGGAACTAATTTTACAATAACTTCAAGCACTAAACACAACTATACTTTAAATGGATTATCTGAAGGAACACACAATTATTATGTTAGATGTAAAGATAACCAAGGAAATAAAATGTCTTCAAGTTATGCGATTAGCTTTACTCTGGACACAACCTTACCTAGCATTACAAGTCATGAGCCTGATGCCGTACTTGCAGGAAGTACTACAACTTTAAAAGTAGTTACTGATGAACTTAGTATTTGTAAGTACGACACTACATCAAGTAAAGCTTTTGATGACATGAGTAACCACCTTAGTCAAGTTCATACTTTAACCCATTCAAAAACTTTACAAGGTTTAAGCGCACAACCATATAATTATTACATCAAATGTCAAGATAAAGCAGGCAATTCACAAATTAATGATTATGTTATACAATTTGAACAAGATTTACCACCTACTGCAATTATTAATTTAAGCGAAAATGCTCCACTAAAGCCAGGAACTTATGACGTTACAGTTACTACATCTGAACCCGTTCAATACAAACCAACATTACAATACAACATAGGGGGAAGTAGTGGGGACATACCTTTATTCGGATCAAATACTTCATGGAAAGGTTACTTAATAATTTCAAGTGGTCAAAGCGGGGTTAGTTATTTCACATTTAGTGGAACTGACCTTAGCGGAAATATTGGAAATGAAATTACAGGAGGAAGTGTATTTATTGTAGATTCAAACAACCCTAGTATCCCTTTAGGTTTAACTGGGTCAAGCGAAGATAATGGAGATATCGAATTATCTTGGTATTTTAAAGATGATGACGTCAGTTTTTACAAAATATACAGATCAACTTCAAAAGGAGTTTCAATAATTGATTATTTTGATAATTCTACAGATAAATCATATCTAGATGAAACTGCAAAACCAGGAAGTACATATTATTATGCAATTAGTGCAGTTGATAAAGCTGGCAATGAAGGTAGTTTATCTTTAGAATTTACAATCACATCTAAGTCAGGAAGTAGTAATACTTCAACCACAGAAACAATTGAAGAAATTAAAACAGAAGAAGTAGTTGAAGCATTAGATAGTAGTTTACATTATAAAATAGATAATCAAGTTGAAAGTGTGAAAAATTTACTTAAAGATATTGATGATGCTGAAAAAACTTTGAAGGCTTCAAATAAAGATTTAGCTAAAACATTAAATTTACTAGGAAGTTTTTCATCTTTTAGGTCAAATCTCGAAAAGATTAATTCAGATACTAATAAATTAAAAGAAAAAGCAATATCTGAAAGTAATTTAGATTCAGAGATAAGTAAATTAAAATTAAAAGCAGAGGAAATTAAAAATAAAGTTCCAGTATCTATCAAAGTAGGAGATGAAGAAAAAGAAAGTTATTATGCTAAAGAAAATGATATAATTGAAAGTGTTGATCAGTTCTTAAGAATTAAAAGGTTAACCACAATAGAAGATTCTAAGAAAAATAAATATTTGAATGAAATTGAAAAGATGCAAAGTAACTTTATGGTTGAAACAATTTTCAAAGAAGTTACCATCAATTATTTAGATGGAGAAAAAACTTACAACACTTTAATTGAAAAAGAAATAACTGCAAAAGGAATAGAAGGAAAAATACAATTAATAGAAACTATACCTAAAGAAGTTGTAGAAAGCACAGATGAAATTGATTTTTTAGATAATGATTTCAGAATAATTGAGACTGATCCAGTAATTAAATTTGATTTTGAAGCTAAAGAAGAAATTAAGTTTTCATATTTAATTAAAAAAAGAGTTGGAGAAAAAGAAGGAATTAAATCCATATTTGTTAAAGATTTAAGTATTAAAAAAGAAAATAACGAAATTACAGGTAATTTTATAAACATACAAGACAAACTTAATAACTTAGGAGAAATTAAAAACCATTTATTCATAATAATACTATTAATCATTTTAGCATATTTAATGTATTCAAAAAAAGGTGGAAAAGGTTTTAATTTGAAAAAAACAGTTATGAAATATTTTGACAGATCTAAACACTTAAAACTAATAAATGGAAAATACATAAAAGATCTTAACAATTTGTATTCAGAACTGAATAAAATAGAAGGGAATGTTTTTTCCTACCATCACAGAAATAAAGAATTTAGTAACTGGGTTTCAGACAAGCTTGGTTTTAAAAAATTAGGATCAAGATTAAACATTGCAAAATCTCCAAAAGAGATGCAAAAAATCATGATAGATTTTTTTAAAAAATGAAAAAACTAATAATAATAATCAGTTGTATATTAATTTTATTAGTTGGATGTCAATTAGAATCTAAAGATTTTGTTAAATTTTCAAATACTTTTGAATACTTAATTGAAAACAATGATTTTAAAAATAAAGAATTACAAAATAGTTGGCAATCTCATGATGTTTCTTATGTTGAAATTTCCGATAAAACAAAACCAAATAATAGAAATATAGTTACCAGTGCAAAATATGATGCTGTTGAGATATATGATTGGTTTGGCATATATTCTAAAGATGAGGTTGTTAAAATAAAAAATGAAATTATTGATTTAGATTGTGAAACAACCCCTAATACAATAAAATGTGAAAATAAAGAAAATAATGTTATTAAATACGTTTTCATGGAAAAAAGCTACATATTTAGAATCTTATGTGTTGGAAATGATTTTAATTCTAGTGATGAAACTTGTGAAAAAATTTATTCTGAAATTAAAAGTAAATAAGTTTTATATATATTCTTTAAAAACTAATTAAAATGCAAGAAATAGATAGTAAATATATGAAATTAAAAAAAAAGGGTTTTATTTTCAAAGGAGTTCTTAGAGAAATGTTTGAAGAAGTTATAATTGAGGATAGTAATTTAAAAGAAAACGATAGAACTAAAGTTTATGTTCCAAATCACAAAAGCCTGCTTGATTTTATTTTTTTAAGCAATTATTTTCTTGAGAAAGGTAAGCCACCTTATATTATAGGTGGGTCTAATTTATTAATCCCAGGAATAACTAGTAACCCAGCTTTACTAGTCAATTTAGAAAAATGTGGTTTGATTAGAATGCCTCGTAATTTCAGAAAACAAAGGGAAGAAGGAACTCGATTCACTAAAGATCTTACAGAAATTTTAGAAAAAGGAGAAGATTTCATGGTTTTTGCAGAAGGAGGAAGAAGTTACGAAGGTGAAATGAAAGAGCTTAAAGATGGCATTTTAAAGAAAATTTTCAATGGAAAACAATTTGAAGTTGTTCCTATAAGTTTATCATATGAAGTAGTAGCAGAAGCAAAATTATTCCCCGGGCATAAAGGTCTAAAAAGAATGACAAAATATGCAGGAACAATTATTATGTTAAAAGATTTATTTGCATTTGGAACACATTATTTTTCTGAAAACAAAGGAAATTTGTATATAGATTTCGGAGAATCGGAATTAGTTTCTGAGCATGAAAACCACCAAAGTCTTTGCAAAAAATTACATGAAACAATGGCAAAGAATGTAAGAGTTACTGCAACTTCATTAGTAGCTTATTCCATGACAGAAGAACCTGAAACTATAGAAGAATTATATAAAATAGTTGAAGAAAAATTACAAACGTTATCTAATAAACCTATGGCGCAAAACATTAAAGAAATGTCTGTAAAAGAAATAACAGATAGAGGTTTACAATTCTTAGCAGCAGTAAAAGATAAACAAGGAAAACCAAGCGTTAAAGAGCATTTATTTTCATACTACGCAAGTCATATCCAACATTATTTCATGTCACCAAGAACTTCTTGAGCAGCTTTAACTCTATCTTCTGCATTAGTAATAGCTCTTCCTATTACCAATATAGTTGATCCTGCCCTTACAGCATTCCCTGGTGTAAAAACTCTTTTCTGGTCACTTCCTGCATCAGTTACAGGGCCCTTAACACCAGGTGTAACATACATAAAACCACTTGGTAATTTATCTTTAACATAATTTAAATCAGCTGCACTACAAACAATTCCATTAGCTCCACTTTCATTACTTAAAGTAGCTAAATGTAAAACTTGTTCTTCTACTGGTCCATTAACTTTTAATTCAGTATTCATAATTTCTTGATTAATCGAAGTTAATACAGTAACACAAATCAATTTTGGTTTTCTTAAATTAAATTTTTCAGAAGCTTCATTAATCCCAGAAACTGCAGCTTTAATCATTTCACTTCCACCTGATGCATGTACATTAAACATGTAAACTCCAAGTTTAGTTGCAGAATAAGCTGCATCTTTTACAGTGTTAGGAATATCATTATATTTCAAGTCAAGAAAAACTTCTCCGCCAATTGAATGAATCAATTTAACAACTTCAGGACCAAATTTAGTAAAACTTCCTTTACCAATTTTATACATCCCTACGTAATCTTTTAATTCAGAAACTAAAGCTCTAACTTCTTCTAAATTTTCTAAGTTATCTAGTGCTAAACAAACCTTTTCCTTCATCATAATAACCTCGTTGCCATATTTGCTAAAGCAAAAATAAAATCATCAGCATACATACTTTTTAAAGTATGAAGCATAACATTTCTTCCATTAACAATTTCAAAAAGTTCTGCTCTTTCATCAACTGAATGACTTTTTCCATTTCCTGGAACAAACAATAAACCAGATGGAATACCTAAATTAGCAAAAACAGCCAAATCATGCCCTGGGCCAGATATCATTTCTTCACTTTTTAATTCCAAAGTTTCACAAGCTTGAACTGTATAATTCATAATTTTAGAATCTAATTTGGGAATAGGTGTTCCCCTACTTGCAACTTCAAGAGTATAATTCATTCTTTTTTTTTCTACATGAGCTTTTACAAGTTTGTTTACTAGTAAATCCACAGAATTCAACATATCATCACTTATACTTCTAATATCCATAAAAATATTATACTCTTCAGGAACTTTAGCAGTACTATGTAGTTTAGAATTAGTCCCAGTCATTGTTGAAGACCAAACTAAGTCCTCACCATGACTATACCAATCTAAAAAATCATTTATAGCTACTTTAATCTGACTACCTAATAAATCAGCATCTTTTCTTAATTCCATAGGTTGTCCACCAGAATGTGCAGCTTCACCTATAATTTTAATTTTATATCTTAATGGAGCTCTTAATCCAGTAACAATACCAATATCTAGATCCTTTTCTAATAAATACCCAGACTGCTCTATATGTGCTTCTAAGTAAGTAGTAATATTTTCAATATTAATTGTAGAAGTACATTTTCGAATCATTCCTGTATTGTAACCTTGAGATTCAATTGCATCTTTTAATGTTATTGGATTAATTTTCCCTTCCAAATTTAATAGTTCTGGATTTAATTTTCCAACACTTGCTAAGGCGCCCATTAATGCCTGTCCATATTGAGTAGATTTTTCTCCTCTAAATGCACCAACTACAACATTTGGGAATACATTTTCTTTACTTTCTTTAATATATTTCAAAACTTCTAGCCCAACTATAACGCCTAAAACTCCATCGTAAGTTCCCCCACCATTTATACTATCTAAATGAGAACCAATTAAAACACTCGGCTCACTAAACATATCTTCTCCTGCTGTAATAAATAAATTACCAACAGAATCTATTTTGGGTCTTAATCCATAACTATCTGCAATTCCACTAATCAATTCATGCATTTGAGTTTCTTCATCACTCCATGCTAATCTCCTAAATCCATGTTCTATTCCATCACCTAAGTTACCAATTGACATCATAGGTTCAATATATAATTTTTCTATACGTTCAGTTAACTCCATTTTCTATAACCTCTTTAATATCCAAATCAACTCCAAACTTTTCTTTTACAGCAGAATACAATTCATCCAACTTCCCATTTTTATCTAAATATTCTCCATATAATTTTAAAAATTTCTTAGCTCTATCTAATTTCCCTTTAGCTGGATCAAATTCATCAACTAAATCTAATGCTCCATTTTCAGAAAGGTAACTATGATGCCATTTTAAAGGATCACGTAAATAAAATAAATTTCTGTCAACATTATCACTATATTCATTCAAAAAATCTTCATTTATTTCAACAAAGGAATGTAAATTAACCCCTATTTTATCTAACCTATCATCTTTTTGCATTCTATCTGCAACAGCAACAACATCTTGAACATTAATTCCTTTATTTCTTAACATTGGAACCCAACCTTTTTCCATATTATCTTCAATACGAAACACACTAGAAGCCAATGTAATTAAATCAACTATATGAACCGCATTAGTCCCTTCAACTAAATCTCCAAAACTCCCATCTGGCATTATAACTTCTAATTTATCTTTTTCCCCAGTTTGTTTGTATAATGAAATATGTGGAAGACCTAAAACTTTAGCAACAGGTCCAGAAAAAATCCAATCTCTTCTTTGTCCACCAGAAATAGCCCAAGGTTGAGGTTTCTTAGATAAAATTTCTTTCGCCTTACTAGATAAAATTTGAATTACTTTTGCAAAATCTAAATCATCCATCATCGCAATACAATGATTAATCATACCTAAACTATCTTCTCCATAATCTTTAAATTTCCCACCATCTCTACATAATTTTTCAGTATTATTATAATATATACCTAATTCACCAGATGTAAAAATAACAGGTTTATCTAAATCTTTAAATGCTCCAGTTTCAAGTAATTTATTTTTTAAAAAATCTAAATCATTCTCAATCATTCCTTTTGGAAGATTTTTAATATATTCATTAATTTCTAAAACCTTAATTTTTCTATTTCTAATTTCATATTTCTGTCTACAATATCTACATTTAATTCCATTATCAAAATAAAATTTAGGAGGTACATCTTCCTTTATATCTCTTACAATACAATTACTATTTCTACATAAAAGATAAACAAATTTATCTATAACTTTTCCATTTTTAATTACATTAATTGTAGGTTCATTTGAAATAATAGAAATACTTTTTAGTTCTCTTTCTGAAACATTCTCCATATTAGTTTTCAAAAAACTTTTACCTTCAAACTCAGAAGTAGGTGGCAAATGTGCAGGCATCGAAACATATCCTTTATCTGCTAAACTTAATTTTGCAGCAATTTCAAATGCAGCCCCATATTCTAAATGATCAATGGAAAGACCTTCATTTAAATTATCTATAAACAAACCTTCCTTTACTTTTTCATCAATTTTACGTTGTAATTTATTATTTCCATATAATAAATCTGAACTTAATTCTGAATCAAAAATAGTATATTCAGTATTATTAAGAATTTCAAATAATAAAGCTTTACGCGTAAAAATTCCATTTTCAGCTTGAACTAAAAAACCTTGTGAATTTGAAAAGTAAACTTCATTTTCAATTTCTTCCAATTCAGAATTAACAGGCATAGGATGTAATAATTTTCCATTAAAATTTTTAATTTTTTCAGCATCAATTTTATATTTTTTAATCATTCTCATTATCTGACTATTATCAACACCCTTCATTCTCTCTAATTGAGGTCTAGTCATATAATAAAAATCAACATTTTCAAGAACTTCTTCAACATTATTATGTCGTATTACTTTCACTCCTCTTAATTCTAATAAATCAATTAACTCTTGTGGCAGGCCTAAAAAATCTTCAGCTGCCCAATGAATAGATATATCTTTAAAATGAGACAATAATAAACTTAAAGATCTTACAGTTCTCCCATGACTTAAATCTCCTCCAAATCCAATCTTAAGTCCATCTAAAACGCCATTATTATAAGAATATAAAGTAAAAATATCTAACAAAGATTGAGTTGGATGTTCATTCTTCCCATCTCCTCCATTAATTACAGGAATTTTTGCAACATCTGCTGCCCACTGAACACTTCCATCTATTGGATTTCTCATTACTATAACATCAAAATGATTTGCTTCCATCATTTTCACTGTATCCATTATAGATTCATTTTTTTTTACAGAAGTTCCATCAACTCCAGAAAAACCATCTCTTTTCCCACCTAACTGGCTCATTGCCGTATCGAAACTTAATTTAGTTCTTGTACTAGGTTCATAAAACATATAAGCCATTTTTTTATTTTTCAAAGAAGAACTCAACCCATATCTGTTATTTGATTTTTCAAGTTGTTTCATTTCATTTGCTTTATTACACAAATATAAAATTTGTTCAGAATTTAAATCTGAAATTGAAATTATATCTTTTTTTTCAAACAACTTTATGCACCTAAATTTTTCAATTCTTGATCAGGACTTGGATTAATGTCAACTTCTTGTACATTAAACTCAACTCTATCAAACATAACATTTCTTTTTACTCTTCCCTTTAAACCAACAATTAACCCTAAAACTTCATTTTTTAAAGTTTCAAATTCATTCAAATTATCTTTATAAAATAAAAGTTCAGTTGAATTTTTTGATAATAACTTTTCTGCTAATTCACCAAAAAAAACACAACGTATAGTTTCAGTTCCATCATCTAAAACTGAATTTAACACAGATGAAAAAATAGGCGTAATTTCTCCATGTTCATCACAAACATATCGTTGAGATTCTTGTGCCCGAGTTCTTCTTCTACAATTAGGACAAACTTCAAAAAATCTAGGTTCAAATAATTGAACTAAAGTTCCTAATATTTCTACATTAAACTCTTCATCTTTAATTTCATTAATTTTTTTTCTCTTTGATTCATTCTTAATTTCTTCAACTGTTTCCCCTTCAGGGTTTACCATTATTTCAGAATTATCATTAATATGAATTTCTTTTCTACCTACATTATCTTTAATATATCCATCTTTTACTAATAAAATGTCTCCTTCATTAAAAGTATCTAATTTTTTAACATAATCATTCCAAAATACAAGACGTGTAAATCCAGATTCATCTGAAGCAAAAACATTTGCAACTTTTCCTTGCCTATCATTTTTATTAAATTCTCTAGGTTCAAATTTTTTAGTTACTCGTAAAACTACTTCAAAATGTTTCATTCCAGGAACCATATTAGTTACTTTAATCCTTGAACCTTGCTCAATTACAACTTTAACTCCTAATTCATTTGCAATAATATGACATGCTCCTTGCTCAGAAACAAGCCCAGATAATTGTTCAATTTTTTTCTCAATCTTAGAATTTAACTCTTCCTCGGTGATGTGTGCTTCTTTTATTATTTTTTGCTTCATATCTAAAATTAACATAAAAACCCCCAATAAAAGATTAAAATTCGATTTTAAATAGTTTGCTATACTTTAGTATCTAATATTCTAGAATACTCTTCAATATTAGAAGGTTTTTCTTCATTTCCTTGAAGATATACACCATAACAATCAGCTTCAGGAACATTAAAGTTCTTACTTTCAGAAGTTGCCATATTTCCTAAAATAAGAGGTTTCTTATCAAACATACTATCACATTCACCATAATAAAGATTAACTTTTAATTCTGTTTCTTTAATACTGCTAGAATCTACATTCCTAGTAGGTGAAATTACAGTTAACCCACCATATATATAAGTTATTAAAGGTTTTTCTGGGGACAAATCATCTATTGATTTAACTTTAACATAATCATTATTACTATTTTCGGAAATAACTTTTACATAATAATCAATATTATCTTCAACTTCTAATTCAAATTTACTTTTTTCTAATTTAACTATTGTAGGTTCAATATCTAAATTTTTAGTATAATGTAAATAATAATCTAAATCATCATAATCAAAAGTAACTTCAAGTGAATTTTCTGCATTTATTTTATCTTCAACTTTAAAACCAACTTTTTGTAAATTACTTAATTCTAATGCAAATTTATATTCATTACTTAATAAATCAGTTGAACAAAACTTATACACATTCCCTTTATTTTCATACTTCCCTTTACAATCCCAATATAATGCATTTTTTTTCACACAATTTAATTTATTCTTTGCTTTTCCACATTCATCTAAAATGATAATTGATCTTTTTTTAATATTATCTAAATATTTAATAAAATCAAAAACTTTAATTTTAACATTAGGTTTTACTTCATATACACCTGAAATTTCACGTTGAGTTGTTTTTTTATCTAACTCAATAGTTGCTTCTCCTGTAATTTTATTTCCTTGAAAACTAGTCATTATTCTTCTATGTAATTTAATCAATTTATTAGAATATTCGGAATCAGTAGCGTATCCTCCTTTATGAATTTCAATAAACATCCTTTCAGATGAATCTAAATAATTCATTGCCCCAGAATATCTTTTAAAAGAACTGATTAAGGTAGCATAATCATAAATAGACTCACAATAATTATTATAAGCTCTAAATTTTGCTTTCACTAAACAATCATCCTTTCCAAAAGAACATTTATATTTTTTCTGATTACAATCAATTATAAAATCTTTATTTTTTTCTTGTTGACTTGAAGAATAACATTCATGGGTTTCTCTCAAACTACAACCATTTGTTCCTTCTTTTTTTGAAGTACATTTATATCCAAACAAATTATAAGCAAAAGTTTCATCAAATTTAGATTGTTTAGTTGCTAATTGACTTCTACCCCATCCACTTTCATGTATAGCTTGTGTTAATGCAACATCCCACGGAACTTTAGTTTCCTTTTGAACATCCAATAAACAACCACCAATTCCAACCAAAGGACTGTTTTCTGATTTTAAAAATCTATCAATTGCATTATTACTAGGAATAAAATCAATTTGAACAGGAATATCATTTTTAATATATTCTTTATCAATTTCAGATAAATATTTCATTAAATTTAATGGTTTACCTAAAGGAAACCGTAAATCATCTTGCGCAATTGCAATCATGTTTAATTGATTTTCAGAATCATATACAAAGTCAATATGGTAATTAGGAGGTGAAGCAATAGGATAATTTTTCAAATATTGATTAAATTTTTTACTTACTAAAATAGACATTTTTTGTTTAATATTATTAGGAAAACAATTATTTAGTTTATTAAAACCATCAATTTTTCCACAATCACTTTGTTGATATAACTCAATTAAACTTTCTTCAAATGCAAATTTAGCAGCAACATCAAAATATAATAAAATATTTTCACTTTTTTGAACAGTGTCAAGTACTGCTAATTGTATTTCTCCAATGTAAGAACTTTGAACTTGATGTTTAGGTGAAGCTATCAACAATATTGCTAATGCAGCCATAACACTAAGAACTACAATTATTAAAGTCATACCTCCTTTTTTATTCATCATCCACACATCCTTTCTGTTTAAACAAATTTAAAATTAACAAATCATTACTTCCTTTTATTGGTAAAGTTACACTTGCAGTTTTTATGCTATTTGGACAATTAAAATTATTTTTCCATAATATTTTTTGTTTTTCTTCATTCTTGTATATTGTTAATTGCCAATTTTGTTGATAAAATGTAGATTTAAAAAAATCACTTGCATTAATATGAAAATATTCATAATTATCATTTTCAACACTACTATAAATTAAATCAATATTCTGTCTTGAAAATTCTCTTAAAATTTCTTGATATTCAATGTCAGTAACTATATTTTCAGTATTTTCATTAATATTAATTTGTTTAACTTCCTGAAACCCCATAAAAGAAAATAATAAAATCATTAACAAAATAACTGAAACTACTATTTCCACAATATCATAAGTAATTGCTTTTTTATTCATTGTTCACCTCAATAAATAATTTACTTTCTTTATTATTTACATAAACTTGCTTTGAAAAAGTTCTTTGTGGTAATCCATTCCAATTTTTAGTTTGAATTACTTTATCATTAAGGGTCAATCTAAACGCAACACCTTTATCTACATTATAACATTTTGAAAATTGTTCGTTATTAAATTTACCCATATCTATATACAGGGGATAAACTCTATCAGATAAAGTATCATACGTAGCAAAACAATACGGAGAATATACAAACCGTTGTACATATACTAAACTCTTTAATTCTTTAGGAACACTTCCTGCATCTTGTACATATTTTGAAGCAACCATAAAAAAAACTACAATAATTAACCCAATAAAAGTAATTCTAATCAAATTAGTTATTGTAAACCAAGTTGTAGTAATACCTTTTTTATTCAACATCATAAAACTCCGCAACTGCTAATTGTATATATTGAAAAGATGCAATAACATCTGGCAACTCTAAAATTATACTATTTTCATATTCCAAATCATCTTTTGGAATTATAACTAAATCTTCTTGAATAATTTCATTTACAAATAATCTAGTTCTTATATTTTGTAATAAATCATAATTTGAAATACTTTCTTTAGAAGGAAAATAACCTTTTGGCTTTTCACCTTCCCTTAAAAAAACATTTAAAACATTTTCTTCATCTTTGGGATTTTTAACTAATAAAGAATTGTCTAATAATAAAGCTATATCTAATTCATTTTCATTTATATAATAAACTTTATCTAACTTAATTTTTTTATTTGTAAATGATTTTTTAATTTTTCTAGTATACTTCCCGGGGAAAGTATTACTTATAGCTAAATGTCCACCAAAATATTGAATCACTAAATTATCTTTAATTTCTAAATCCATATCTAAATCACCAATCGGAACAAAACGTTTAGTTACTTTAGTTGGTTCAAAATCATTTTCTTTCACAGATAATGTATTATCTTTAATTTCGTTAACAAAAGAACTATTATAATTTACAAAAACATTTCCAGGAACTGAATATAAAGTATCTATTAATAATACTTCATCTCCCGCTACATATAATTTATCAACCGCATATCCATTTACAAAAGAGTTTGCAGCTTGAAGAAAAAACCATCCAACTACTACCCCTAAAACTAATAACAATAACTCTTGCATTGATAAATCAATAGATCCTTTTTTCATTTTTCACATGGTAATGTTGTACATATACCCATTGTTTGTTCATCAGTCTTTATAGAATATATTGTATTTGAAGTAATATCTGAAACTAAATTATTATCAACAATAACTCCGCCTGCATAACCTTCAATATTTGTAAAAAAGCTTTCAGTCTTAACATCTCTACAAATCATATTACCTTTCAAAGTAGTAGTAAATTCACACCTACTACAAAAACAAACACAAGCTTTATTCTGACAAGTTAATGGTTTTTCTATTTCTTTATCTGAAAAACTTATTTCGTTAGTATCTTTATCAAAAAAAAAGAAAGCACTTCCTTCATTTAAAATTGAAACAAATTTTCCTGATTCATCTAAATCAAGTTTATTTAATCCTTCATCTAAAGCATTAAAAGCATCTTTTTCAGAATAAGTATTTTGTGCATCTGTGTAACTTCTAAAAATCCCAAGAAAAGCAAATATCAATATAACTCCCATAATCAAAGAAACTAAAGCTTTAGTTGCCATTCCTTTTTTCATTTTGCCCTCAATAATATTTCACAATTCCTGCTACTTGTTGGACATTTTTCATGTTCTCCAGAATCACAAGGACATTTATCAATTACATCTTTAATTCCATCATCATCAAAATCAGTACTTAATCTTGAAATTTGAGTTTCTCCAACTTCACTTTGTTTTCCTAATAAATTTTTATACACAAACATTAATATTACTGCAATAGCTATAACTAGTATTGCTTTAACTAAAAATTCGAAAGCTAACCCTTTTTTCATTTATTTTCACCACATTTATTTAACTCAACTTCAAAACAATCATCATCCAATAATCCATCTGCATCACACCAAAGATTTCCCCTTTTTGTTGGAATAAAACACACATGACTTTCGTCAGGGTAATATAACTTTTCAACTGTTCGTTTACCAAATTCAATATCATCTATAATAAAATCAAAACCTTCTATTATTATATTATCAACTTCTCTGAAAGTTTTTGAATTTGAAGAAGAACCTTCATTAAAATACTTATTATAAAATCCTTGAGCTTCAACTACACATGGAACTTTCCCAGGAATATTTGTATTAATTAAACTTAAACCATCTTCAGTTATTACTTGTACTAACATTCCATCACTTACTTTTGAAACTATGATTTTATTATTTCCTATAATGAGATCATAATCAATAAAACAATTTTTATTTGTTTTTCGTAACTTTTCAAATAAATCCAAATAAGATTTCTCAAGTCTAGGATTTATCTCGGTATACTCTTGCTTAATATCAACTGTTTCTTGAGGTAATTCTCCTCGTAATAACTCATCAGTTGAAAGTTCTAACCCAGGTAACCAATATCTAATAAAAATTCCTGCAACTAACACTAATACTAATATTCCTAATGTCCAACCAACAACTTCAGAAAACCCTTTCTTAGACATTAAAAATACCTCGTTACAATTTCTAACATATCAGTTCTCATTTTACTTATAAAAAAAAGTATAGCGATAAGTAATAACAACAACAATAAAATCCCCAATATTTGATTTCTTGCAAACTCCATCTTAATTTCACCTAATTTTGAATATTACAATAATTTTGTACTCTTTGATATGGACTAACCAATACATAATTTAAATCATCACTTAACTTTGCAGTTTCACTCCCTACTATAGTTCCTATTGTTCCTAAAGTAGCTGATCCCGCTACTGCTCCCGCCACAGCTCCACTGACAGTAAGTGCCACAGGTGTTAATAATCCTCCTGAAGTGGCAGTTATTATTGTACCCACAAATGTTCCTGCAATAGCTGCTCCAGTAGTAGCGCCGCCCCATGTACCAAGAACTCCTCCTAATAAAGAAGTTGAAGCCATAACACCTTCTAAAGCATCAGTATTTGCAACAAAAGTTATTGCATAAACTTGTTCATCTTCAACAAAATTTTCCAATATACCATCAAATACAACTCTTCCTGGTCCTTTTGACCTTTGAACATAATCTAAATAATTATAGTGATTTTCTTTTTTGACGCAACATTTATTTCCAGAAGAACAACCCCACGTAGAATACTCAGCAGTTCCTTCTCCACAAGAACCACTACATTCTCCGCCATTATTTAAACAAGTATGTCCACTAAAACAACAACCATTATCAGTTACATATTTAGTTTTACATTTATTACTTTTTTCATTAAACTTAAAACCAAGGGTAGATAAACAATCTTCTTCTGATTCAAATTTACTATTGCCAACACAAAATCCACCACCTAATGTACAACCATCACTTTCAGCATTTACAACTTTTACTTGATCTACCATAAAATTAATTTGTTCAGTTACAGGAAATCTATCAATATCTTTCCCATTATTTTCCAAATCAGTTATTGTAGTTAAGTAACATACATTACAATTATTATCCCACAAACTCAAATCTAATGCATTCCTTGATAATGCACCTTCTAAATTCATGTACCAACATTGAGAAATTAAATCTGCCATATTTTTTTGTACTTCTTTTACTTCTTTTCCTTTGAAAGGAATATCTTTTTGTTGAGCTTTACATTTTGGTTTAAATAAAACTTGCTTACCTAATATTGCAGCATTATTAGCTTCAGCCATACTTATTCTACAAATTTCTTCATTGAAATTATCTTGACTTTTATCTAAAACAGTTTTTTCTAAATTTAATACTACAATACTACTTACTAAAACAATAATTAATCCTACAATAAAAGAAGCTCTTGCTTTTTTATTCATGCTCCAACCGCCACCGAGAATTTCTGTCTAATAATCCATAGAACAAAGGCAAATATTGCTAAATATATTATAATCTGAATCCAACTCATTTGCCCTCTTTTAAACATTTATTTATAAACAGAAACAAGATATAAAAGCTTTTCGGTGACTAGCTTTTCAAGTTAATACAACACATTCTTTCTTCGCCACAATCCACATCTGGAATTATTTGATCACACTGTCCATCTAATGGAAGACACGCCCCACCTTTAGTAAAACATGAACTTAAATCTTCAGAAATATCGCTAGTTTTACTTTGAAAAATTGCTAAAAGTATTACCAAAACAACTATAGCAATAACTGCCATAATTATTACATTAAACGGTAATCCTTGAGCTTTTTTCATTTTAAAAAATAAAAAAATTATTCTTGCTCATAACAGAGCTTCGGATCAGTACAATCTATCCAACCAGCAGCTGGAACTTCCGCTTCCACATATCCATCAGGTTGTGATTCTAAACAAACTCTATCTGCTCTTAAACAAACATTTTGAACTCCTACTTCGCTAGTTGTATCTACACCTTTTCCGAATACATTGATTCTTCCAGTGAATATAGCTACTAATAATACTAAAACAACTAAACCTATTGCAGCAATTATGATCACATTTAAACTAATTCCTTGAGCTTTCTTATACATAAACTCACCTCATATCTAATTTAACAACTTTAATATTTAAATCTTGCGATTAAGAACATATCTCTAACCTTACAAACATTGTTTTCCCACTTGCAGTAGGAGTTGGAATTTCTGCAACTTCAGCTTCTCCTGTGCACTTAATAGTACCAAAATTCATTACTTCATTATCAATACTTAATGAAAAATAATACTTTTTTTTCCAAGTATCTAAAGTTTGTTCAAATATTTTTGTCATAGAGTTATCAATATACTTGCATGAATCCATTATATCACTAGGACTATTTAAATTATTACAACTAATATATTTATTAGTCATACAATCTTCAAACAATTCTTCCAAAGTAGTTTTTTTACATCCAGAAGAAGTTCTTAATATAGAAGTTAACATATTATTAGTTTGTTGAGACTCAGTATAAACTTTCTGTATACTTTCTCCAGGTTCTTTTAACACAAAAAACTGAAAAACTAACAACATTCCAAAAGATAACAATAAAACAACAATTGCTAATCCTAATATTTCCATTTGAGCTTTTTTCATTTAAAAACCTCAATTGTTAATACTCCTATTGAATACTCGTCATTCACAGGATCATATAAAGAAATAGGTAATTGTGTTTGAGTTGAATCTACATTTTCTAAAGATCTATCATATACAACATATTCTTCTTCTCCTAAAAAAACTTTCTTTACAATAATTTTACTATTTTTAAATTTATCAAAGTAAATAGTATCTCGATAAATATTGTTATCTTTTAAATATTGTTTAAAAACTTCTATTTTTTCAATATCAAAACAATACCCTTCATATACATTAAAACCCTTTGAACATAATAATTCTGGCAAGTTCAACACTAATTGATTTATACTCACTGTAGATAACTGAGAAAACTCTTCTTTTTTAGTATCAACTGAAGTTTTTTGTAACCCCACATAAAACACTAAACCAAAAACCAATAAAATAAAAAAAACTACTAAAATTCCAATATTTTCTGCAATTTGTAATTGTCCTTTTTTCATCAGTATATCACCGGACAAGATAGTTGTCTTAATTGATTATTGTTTCCTTCAATAGTTAAATGATCACTTTTATCAAATGCATTTGATTTTAGATCATTAAATTTACATGAATTAAAATCATTCATACAAGAAGTTACTTCTGTTTTAAAAATATCATATTTTACTTTAGACCAAAAAACACATTTTAAATTTTCTAAATTTTCAAATCTAGTATAAGATAAATCTGAAATAATTTTTAACTTTTTCATAGCGTTAGTCATCATACAATCATAATGTTCTTTATTCTCGGAAAATATAGCTGCGTAAACTAATTCATTATTATCTTGATCTATATTAATTTCTTCATTATTTAGTTTTTTATTTTCAATATTAAAAACACTATATTTATCTTCACCGAAAGCTTTTTTTAGGTCATTATCATCTACATCAACATCTGTAACAACCCTAACATGATGATTATTTTGATCTTCAAGATTAGTCCAACAATCATCTTTTTTATCACAAACTTCTTTATTTAATTCCTTAGGTAACTCAGCTTCAAGTAATTTTATTCGGTCACAATTAGAATCACAAACAAAAATATATCTAACATTATCAGTTGTTAAATATAAAAAATTTCCAACTTTCATTGGATAGTTCCAACTTTTACTCCAAGTAATTAAATTTCTTCCTTTAATGGAAGCAGGAGAAAATAACATACTATTTTCTAAATTCCTAGATGCACTTCCAACCCTAAAACTACTACAATCTACATTAATTTCTATATTTGGAAAAGGTACTTTAGTTGCAGTCCCATCGCTAACTCTTGCACCTGTAAAAATTGCATCTAAATCAACAGCTATTGTAGTTTCTAATGCAACATTACTTGAATCTTTTTGCATTGCAATAAAACCGACAAAGAAAGCTAAAATAACTCCACCTGCAATTAAAACAAACATCCAATTAAATTGAATTCCAACTTGTCCCCTACTTCCAAGCTTCAATCTTAACACCCCGTCCAACTCCTTCAAGACGTAAGTTTATGAAACCATCGGCAGAATCTAAACAAATAAAAGGGTCATCTTCATTTTTAATATAACTTATTTTTTCTGTACCCATTCGTAAAGCTTTAAAATTTTTTCCTATTAAAAAAACATTATCTCCAGTTTTACTATCAACGCTATCTTTAATTAAAGGATATTGATCAATTGAAAGAGCATTACCCAAATCAACAAAACATATAGCATCGAACCCTACAGGCAAAACAGCTTTATGTTGTTTTACATTTCCATACTTTGCATAAGTTGTTTTAATAACTCCATTTAATTCATTCTCAAAATCAATTAAACTTGCCTGTTCACTAGTTTCTTTTATTTTTGTAAATGAACTATACCCAAATAACATTATACCAGAAACTAAAAAAATAGATACAATTATTCCAAATATTTGAGCTTGTTGACCTTTTTTCATTTTTTAACCCACTTTCTTAATTTATCTAAACTTTTTTTCTTATCCATATCCTTACGCAAGTTTGCTAATTTATTAAAAGTACTAGCTCGGTTTGCTAACTCTTTCGCTTTAAGTTTATCTCTTAAAATTTTTTGATCTTTAACTTTATCTCTAAATTCTTTCTTACCCATATATTTTACAAAATCTTGAACTTTTTCATCTCCTAACTTTCTAGGCTGTAAAACTTGTTTAGCTGAAATATTTTTTAATCGTTCAGTTGGACTTTTAGGAATTAAATCTTGAACTTTTTCAAATGTACTTTCTTTAGATTTAAATTTCTTGAAAACTTTACTTAAATCTTGACGCTTTGCCCTTACTTTATTCATAAAAGCACCATGCATATTTGGAGCAGGTCTACTAATTACTTTTGGTTTAGACAAAGTTTTTGGTTGAAAACTTGGTTTTGCAAAATTAACTCTAGGTAAAGATTTCTTTCTGAACTTTTTATAAGCAACATAACCAAACCCTCCGCCCATCATTAATATTCCCAAACTTAAAAATATAACAGCTAAAATTGGTTGCGGTTTACTATTAGGATCAGTTGGATCAAACCCACCATCAACTTCTCTTTTATCATCATATCCATCTTGATCAGTATCCTTATCTAAAGGATTCAAATCACCTAAATATCCACCAGTTACTGTTAATTCATACTCTTCCCTGTTAGTTAATCCATCTTTATCAGGATCTTGAATTGCGTCACTTGGATCTCTTGGATTTAATTTATATTTTTCTTCCCAAGTATCATCCATTCCATCTCCATCTCTATCATTTTTTTCTTCATTAAAGTTAGGTTCTCTTCCTAATCTATATTCTTCTAAGTTTGATTTCCCATCTTTATCTAAGTCATCATCTTTATCATCTTTAGATGTATCTAACCCGTATAAATTTTCCCATTCATCACCTAAAGTATCACATTCAATATCAAAGGTACAGTCACTTACACATCCTGAAGAAGTTAAAGGATTATAATCATTACAATCAGGACCATTTTCACAACCTAAACCAAAACCGTCAGTATCTAAATCTAAGACACATTTTGAATCACAACCAACATGTTCAGATTTTTGACCATCATTACAATCTCCTTTACATCCATAACCAAAACCATCTCCATCTCCGTCATGTATACAACCACTCGAACAATCTTCAGAAGTCCCAGAATCAGTATCATCACAATCATAACCACAATTAAACCCTGAACCATCCCCATCACTATCTTGCGAACATCCACTTACACAACCTATATGCTTACTAGAAAGAGTATCATCACAATCTAATCCTGCTTGACAACCTAACCCATAACCATCTCCATCATTATCAATATAACATTTATTTGAACAAATACTGTTTAAACCATAATTTGTTTCATCACAATCATTTCCTAAATCACATCCCATTCCGTAACCATCACCATCACTATCTTGTCTACAACCATTAGTACAATCTAAGCCTCTAAAATTATCAGCATCATTACAATCATTTCCTTTAATACAACCTAAACCATATTCATCTCCATCATTATCTTGTCTACAACCACTTGCACATACACTTGTTAAAGTTGCATCTTGATCATTACAATCTTGACCATTAGTACAACCCATACCAAAACCGTCACCATCTCCATCAGACCTACAACCATTTAAACATCCTTTAAATTTACTTGAATCTTGATCATTACAATCTAAACCATTATAACATCCGTAACCATATCCATCATTATCATTATCAATTAAACATCCTTCTTGAGAAGCTGGTTCACATGCATCTCCTACCCCGTCAAAATCAGAATCAATTTGATTAGGATTTACAACATTAGGACAATTATCTGCACCATTAATAATCCCATCTCCATCTGTATCTTTAGATAACTTTGATAAGTTAATATAATGAAACCCTTCTCCTACATTTTCCGCTTTATCTTCAGCATACCAACATAACCAAGTATTTTGTTCAACAAAAAAATTCCCATCATAATCATTATCAGAATTAAAACAAAGATCTTTCTGTGAAGATAATCCATATTTAGTTTTATTATTATTACATCCACTAGGGAACCTATTATCTCTTCCCTCCTTATCTCTACAATTTAAAGTTATATTAGCTTTCAAACTATTACCTTTTTCAATTACAACAATATAAGGCGGCATATTTTCTAAACATTCTACATCAGTATTACGTTTAGCTTTAAATGCTTCAGATAATACTTCAGTTGAATATGATCCTGCTTTATTCATAGCTCTAACTTTAAATTTATAATCCTGGTTATAAGATAAATTAATATCTCCGCCATTTGGCAAAGAATCTACTCTAACTTCATTCTCAGTTGTTTTCACCCAATCAAAGATACCTTCTAATTTATATTCATAAAAATCAATCCCAGATTCATTATCTTCAGCATTAAATTCCAAATCCATAACAAAACTATCATCTCTTTTACATGCATTTTCACTTACAGTAATATTTTGAATTAAAGGTTTAGTTAAATCAACAGTAAACTCAACAGTTTTAGTAACAGTTTGACTACTTTCACATTCAATTTCATAAGTATGTTTTCCAGCAACTAAATTCGATAATAATTTAGAATGTTCTTTTGCTACTGGACCTAAAGAATCTGATTCGTCAAAACATTCAGCTTCCCTATTTGTACTTAAATTCAACCAAATCCTATTAGTAGAAACATATTCAGGAGTATTTACAGTTATTTCCAAAGGTGCACTAAAATCTAATTTAACAGTTACAGTTTGAACTTCAGATAACGCTCCACCTTTATTTTCACATCTTACATTATAATTAAAAGATTGTTGATCTTGATCTTCAGTGTATTTAATTGAATGAGTATGTTGTTTAACAAAAGTATTTTCGTCTTGATCGTCCCATCCAGGAAATACGTTAGACATTTTATGATAATCTGTTTCAACATTGTCAAATTTACAAATAGTATCGTCATCTGTATCTACAATTAAAGTAGTTTCTCTATCATCAACTACAGGATTCGGATTTGCAACAAATCTTGAAATAACAGGAGGTGTTGAATCTAATGTAATATCAAATAATTTAGGAGTTACTTCATAAGTATCATTACATAACATATAAATCGAAATTCCATTTCTAATTCTCCAATTTAAACTTGAGTGAGTATGAATTATTCCATCAGTTACTGGAAACAACGGAGCTCTATCTAAAGGTAAAGTAAAGTCATCTTCTTTACTATATTTACATAAAGCCTCTACTTCAGTTTCGATTTCTAAAGTGAAAGGTTCAGAAGTTGCATACCCAAACCTTGGCTTTAATAAATCAATTTTCAAAGGAACAATTTCAATTGGAAAAGTAAACCGTTTACTAGGGTTTCCAGCTACATCAACTGCTTTTACTATTAAATCATATTCTCCTAAAGGTAAAACGTCTAAAGATTGAAACCTGTAAGTTTTATTCAAAGGATTTTTATAAATTTGAACTCTAAAAATTTCAAAATCATTAGTTATAGTTGCATCTTCAACATAAGAAGATTCTAAAAAAGTTACACTAACCATTGGTAACCTGTCAGAGGTAGAAAATTCAACAGCAGTTACATTTACAGCTAACAAAATAAATAAAACTCCCAATATACCTCTTTTTTTCATCATATTAATATTGTTCAAAACTTATTCCAATATTTGCATCAGCCTTTCTTTCTTTTGCTGAAACTAACCTTGCACTTTCAACTCCTCTAAACTTCTCATCATGAATAATTAAGCCAGTTTTATCATTATACCTTTCTCCATTATAAGCCAAAACTTCATAGTCGTTAAAAGTAGTTTCTTTATTTTCATCATTAAACAAATATATATTATGTGCAAATTTATTATTTTCATCTAAAGTTAATAATTCACTTTTGAAGTTAGGAGAATTTGCTAAAGTTAATTCTACTTTACTTATAGGAACTACAGATGTAACATATCCTCTAAATTCATAACTTTCATTTTTAGTAATACTAGGCGGAATAGGATCTAAATAAGGTCTTGGAGCCAAAGGATCATAATGAAATTTAATAAACTCAGTTTCTCCTGCTTCTCCTTCTTGGTCAATTGAAATTACACCAATTGAATAATCTCCCACTTCCAAAATAGGCAAATTAGCAGTCATTACATTTCCATCACTAGTTGTAGAAACATCAATACGCATTTCTTCGTTAACTTCATCAGTTTTTATATTATCTAACCTAGTAAAATTAAAAATACTATTTTCTATATCTAATGCATCTGTTAACAAATAATATTGCATCCAAGTATGAGTTGAGTTATATTTATTATTAGAATCATAATAAGTTTTATCTAAACCTTTCAAATCTTCCCATGCATCCGGTAAACCATCTTGATCATCATCAAAGATACTAAAAGTTACAATTGCTTGTTCATATGAATCAGTTACTTCAATGTTAATATTTACAACAGGTCCTTCTGAATTATAAATAACCATAACACTATCTTCCCCAGTGTTATAAGTCAATTCATCTACTGCTAAAACAGTAATAGTATTTTGTCCTCTGGATAAAGCTAATAAATTAAAATTAAAATCACCAGTAGATTTAGCTTGAGATTGTAACCTTGCAGTATACTCGTTATTTACATAAGCTTTCAAAATAACATTAGGAGGAGCAGTTCCTTTTACATTAATTAAAGGATATTCAAAGACTTCTCCTTCAACTGGAGCAATAATATCAACATTTAATCCTTGTTGTGTACATTCATCTCTACATCTATATATCCCTTCAGGAGTTCTTAAAAAATTACATACCCAGAACGGATTTCTTTTAGTAATTATTCTATTACCGCCAGCATCTGTTACACTAACTGCAAAATCATATAAAGAATCATCATATCCATTCAAAGGTAAATCTACTTTACATTCTGCTTTATTATTATCTAATAAAGTTAAATCAAATTGACCGCCATCTGTTTTAACATTATTTACATCTGATATATCCACTATACATTTCCCTTCATTAAACCCATTATCAGATTCAAAAGTCATTGTAACTTCAAGGTCATCTCTTTTATATTTATTAAAATATTTTCTTGTTGAATATAATCCATCAATTGAACTTAATGATGGTCCTTCTTTAACAAAAGTTCTAGAAATATCATATCCAGTTTCACTATCTGAGTTTCCTGCTCCATCAAAAACATCTACTTCAACATAATAAATACCAGAATCTAATCCATCTTGATAATCCCAGATACAATCAGTATTATGTTCATTTTGAGTAATTAAATTATCTGTTGTTTTGTCATACATTCTAAAATTACAATAATAAATCCCAGTTCCAGAATCACTAGCTAAAGCAGTTATCAATGCACCTTCAGGGTTTGTTGAAACAATAAGTTCTTCAAATTCAGGAGCAACATTTTCCAAAACTTTAATATTTAATGTAGATATTTTTTCTTGATCTGTTCCTACCCTTCCAATTAAATTAATTCTAGATTGACCAACTGTTGTTGCTTTATATGCAAAAGTACTATCAATTTTAACTCTTGCATTATCTGTAAATGGTTCAATTTGCCCACCATAAGTTTTAACAGTATAACTAACTGAATCTTGTTTATTTGAATTTGAATCTAAATTAAAATTATCATTTAAATTACTTAAAGGATTTTGATCATCACCTACAAAGAAAGTCATTCCTAATTCTTCAGTTCCTTTAAGATTTAATTTAAAGAAATCACCTTTCTTAACATATTTATTATATGAAGCTATTACTGTTCCTTCTTCAACCTTACCAAAACTTCCTCCGAAAGATAAGTCATCATTATATTCCCAAACTTCATCAGGAAGTGTTAACCCAGTTAAATCAGTATTAGGACAATCTGATGTACAATCGCTATCTTGACAATCTTTTAAACCATCGTTATCATCATCTAATCCATTGTTACAAACTTCATTTAAACTAGTTTCGCAGTTATTATTTTTACATGTTGAACCAATTCCACAAATTTGTCCATCGCAATCACTATCTGCACAATTTGCAACATTATCAACAGCTGCATCTTCATTCCCTGTTGCTAAATAACTAGGTGAAGCCATACAACTATCAAGTGTAATACTTTCAGTAATAGGACTAGGATAACAATTCCCAGTAGTACAAGCAGGATCAGGAGGCAATCCATTACAACCTAAATAATCACAAAACCCATTTCCATCATTATCAAATCCATCATCACAACTAACTTCTTTTTCAAATTCACAACTTTGTTCAGTATTAGGTTTAGTAACTCCGTTACAATCTACATCTCTACAATCAATTCCATTTGCAGTTGATCCGCCAGAATAAACTTTATCAGGTGCATCTAAATCATTATCCTTTCCATCAAAACATTGTGCAGCATCAAACCCAAATGACTTAGTTTGACCTTCAGTTACTGGACAAGTTCTTTTTCCATCAATAGTATCTGCTTCAATTCCTCTACAATCATAATCTTCACAATCCATACCTGAACTTTCATCTCTATCTAAATTTCCAGCACCATCATCGAAATCATCATCCTTACCATTATGACACCATGCAGGATTATTATTTTCAAATGCCGGACAAGGATTTGTTATTTCATTATCTGATCTTCCACCAGCGCCCCAACAACTTCCTGCATCATAACAATCAACACTTCCATCTGCATCATTATCAAATTCGTCTTTACAACTAGAAGGATAATTTTTTCCTTCTCCTAATGGACCAACAGGAGTAAGATCATCAGAATTATTAATACCATCTCCATCAATATCTCCATCATTAATATTTAATTTACCGTCTCCATCATTATCTCCTAAAGGATTTAATACAATATTTTCATATTTTTTATCAACTCTCCCGTCACCATTTGCATCAGGATCATCTCCATTTAATATTCCATCATTATCAATATCTTCATCATCAATATCTACTGTACCGTCTCCATCAGTATCAGTAATTGAATCAAATACAATATCATCGTATCTTAAATCAACTATTCCATCACCATTTGCATCAGGATCATGTTTATTTTCAATTCCATCTCCATCAATATCATTATCATCGATATCTAATATACCATCATTATCAGTGTCAGGATCATCTACTATATCTTCATATTGAGTATCTATTTCTCCATCTTCATTTGCATCAGGGTCATTTCCGTTTAATATTCCATCTCCGTCAATATCATCATCATTAATATCTAAGTTACCATCACCATCGGTATCTTTTTCTACATCTTTAATTATATCTTTATATCTATTGTCAACTATTCCGTCACCGTTTGCATCAGGATCATCATCATTCAATATTCCATCATTGTCAATATCTTCATCATTAATGTCTAATTTACCATCATTATCAGTATCCACAGTTTTATCAGGAACTACATCTTTATATCTATCGTCAACTATTCCGTCACCATTAGCATCAGGGTCGTCTCCATTTAATATCCCATCATTATCAATATCCTTATCATTAATATCAACTATCCCATCTCCATCAGTATCTTTTTCTACATCTATAACTACATCTTTATACTTATCATCAACTACACCATCTCCGTTAGCATCAGGATCATCTCCATTTTCTATCCCATCTCCATCGATATCTTCATCATTTACATTTAACAAACCATCATTATCAATATCAGGATCAGAAACTATATCTTTGTAATTATCATCTACTTCTCCATCATTATCAGCATCAGGATCATTTCCATTTTTAGTTCCATCCCCATCTAAGTCATCATCTTGCACATCAGGAATTCCATCATTATCAGAATCTACAGTTGTATCAATAGAATATTCACATAAACATCCACCTGTAATTTTACAATTTGCAAAACCACTTCTACCATCACAATCTACATCTAAACAATCAGTTAACGCAATTCCATCAGATAAATCTTGATATGATTTAGAAATTCTAGGTTGACCGTATTTTCCAAAATCAAAATCATCATTATTTCCATTATTACAATTTGTTTCTTTTACTAAACAAGCTTCCGCTGTAACTTTACTTCCAGCTTGTTTAAAACAATCAGTATCAAAACAATCTAAAAATCTTCCTTTTGGACTTATAAAAGTTCCATCTTGATAATCTTCAATTAATTGTGCATATCCACTTGACTTTAAAATTAAAGGATCATCCATATCATTATCAAAACCATCATTACAACTTAATTCAGTATTTAATTCACATTTATTTCCTAGATTGTTTACAATTAAACCATTACAATCATCATCTCTACAATCAGCTTTATCTCCACCATATTTATCAAATTCAAAAGGACTATCTAAATCATTATCAACTCCATCATTACAATAACTGTAAACACCATTATTTAGTAAAGCTTCAGAATTAACTAAACTAGCTTTTTTATTATTTCTAATTTCAAATAATTCAAGTTCAGTAACTGCTTGCCTATTATTTCCTTCAACATCAGTAATAACTTGAACTTTTGGTTTATTTTCACCTTCTATAGCTTCAATTATTTTTAAATTCATTAATGCTCTTATATTTTCAGGAGTTGCACATTTAATTTCACCACTTATATCTGACTTAATAAATTCACCACCTTCACAATTTGTAAAGGTACTTTGTCCAAATGTCCCAGTAAAATCATATACTTGAAAATTATTTTTTACAGTATTTGAATTAGACATTTCAAATCTAACTTTTAAATTTCCAGTAGTAGATGCGTATTTATTATAAAACCCAGTAACTCCTAAGTCTCTAATTTTAAACATACAAAATTGATCATTATAACAAGGATCATCTAAAACAATTGATTGTTGAAAATCTTTTAAATTTCTAATTTTATAATAAATAGAAGCACATGCTCTAGTGTTTACTGCATTTTCACCCTCACAATCAAAACCTTCTTCATTAAATTCTTCATTACCAAATTCTTTATTAAAAGCATACATATTTTGAACATCAAAGTCATAAGGACAATTTTCTTCATTAAAGAAATATCCAGGCTTTGAATTACATGAAATTGAATTTTCTAAATCAACATTAGTAAACGTATTTTTTAAATGTACAACAACTTTTTCTCTAACAGCTCCAGGATATGTTAAATAAATAAATTTCCAACCATCTTGATGTTCATTATCTTCATCTATTTCATAACTTAAATAATAAACTCCATCTTCTTCCCATGTAATATATTTATCAGATGAAAATGTAGAATCCAAATTACTCAAATCTGCACCAATTAAAGATTTAGAAGTTCCTTCTTCTAAGAAAAATTGAAATACAATTGTATCTCCATCACCATAGAATAATCTATTTTGTTTGGGGTGAACTAATTGATAAGTATATTCTTTTTCTAATTCCCCATTAAACACTCCCTCACATTTAAAATTCAAAGTATGATTTGCATCTAAATATTTAGGATTTTCAATGTATTCATTTGGAACATTTCCTTCAATTCCTGCCTTTTCTTTTACATTTAAGTGAGTTATTTTTCTTTCAGGCAACGGCTCCGAATCAAAATTCAAAAAATATTCATTTCCAGTATTAAACTCTTCTTTATCATCTAAAGTATAACCACATTTTATAGGTAAATTAGATTCTAATCTAAACTTTGGACTTAGGTCCATTGTTGGATTATCCATAATAATATTCAATTTTGCAGGTTCTGTTGTATAAATAAAACTTGCATCTACTATTGTATCTTTACTTTGTCCATCATCAGTTTCTTTATTAGCTGTAATGTTAATAAAATATTTTGATTCAATTAAATCCCCAGTTAAAGGTAAATTATATCTAGTATATGTGTTTCTTTTTTTTGCATTTTCATTTGGCTCATAACTAATAATCAAATCACTTATTTTTAAAGCACCTGGTGCATCTATTAAATTACCAAAACCATCACCTATAGAAACAGGAATTGTACACATTCCTTCATCATCTATTTCACAATTTGAAAGTAAAGTGTTTAAGTTAGTAGTAAAGTCTCTGAAAACTTCACCATTAAATGCTACATCATTTGTAATAAAATCATAAACAATATCTGTTCCAAAATTAACCCATGGTTTTTTAGCATAAGCATCATTATTCATTAACCCAGTTACTTTAAATTGAGCATTTGTAATTTCAACATCTTGAAGAATTTTAAAACTTAAATCATAATCTTCAGAATTTAAATTCAAAGTAGCTTCATCTCCCTGAATAAATGTAGTAATAGTATCAAAACTTGGAATTACCTCTTCAGCTACATAAGAAACATCAATAAAATTTTTATTTTCATCTTGCAATGTTAATTTAGTTATTGTAACAGTTTTCCCCATATCATCTAAAAAGTTTAAATTAATTATTGGATTAGCTACGTTAGTAAACCCAATCCTATTTACAGTTATACCTGGCTCTAAATCAATAATAGGATTATGAGGAACTTCAGCATCAACTTCAAACCAATTAGATTCTTCTCCTAAACTTCCAACAGTATCTGTTGCATAAACTGTATATTCATAAATTGAAACAGGAAATTCTTTAGTTAATGTTAAAATAGCTTTTCTTTCTGTTTCTTCTAATGTTCCTCCGAATTGATCAGTACATTTTAATTCTTCATCTGAGCATTTAAATTCTTGAGTAAATACTTCATTTTCACCTGACCTTCTTGACTTTAATTCTATTTTTAATGAAGATAAATCTAATAAAGAATCTTCTTCAAATATTGTAGCTTTAATAAGCTCAGGAGCTATAGCAGATACTTTAGCCGGTGGAGCATCTATTGTAATTATAGGAGGATTTGGATCAGATACAATTTCATAATAATCAGTTTTTGTACCCAAATTACCATATTGATCAAGTTCTACTGAATAAAGATAATTTTTACCTATCAATAAAGGAACTTCTGCACTAAACCAACCAGTAGGATATTGTTTAGAATGTAAGTTAACTAATTTATTTTCATCAACGCCTTTAATTAAAGGAGGAAAAATTGTTAAAACAGTAAATTCATCGTTAGCTTCATTTGATTCTATTTTATAATATGATTTGTCTGTTAAATCATGACCAGGTAAGTCTATATAACCTTCAAAATTTGCTTTATTTCCTTTCAAATAAATTAAATTCCCACTATCAATAGATCTTTGAAGTTCCACTGTATCTACTACTGAATTTTCAGAAAATGAAGTAGTTTCTATAAAATCCCACGCATTTGAAATACTTGCATCGTATTGATCTTTAAAATTTTCAGTTGTGTAATAAGTCCTAATTTTAAAATTAGATTGTTCTTCATGTGCAAACCCTAAAACTGTAATTTTATTACTAGGTTGGTTTTGATTTCCAGTTGGATAAAATATACTTGGAGCTGGAGGTCCTTTAGTATCTATTTCAAAAGATTTAATTTGATCTACTTGTTCAATTGTACTTTCTACTCCATGTAAGTCGAAAGCACTTAATACAAAATTTGCATCACCTTCAATATCATCAAAATTTGTTGTTAATGGTACTTCAAAACTTCCTTTCCATAATTTAGGGTTCGTTGAAGTTAATATTATATCAGAAGACGCAGATGCACCAAATACTTCATAACTTAATTTAACTTCTTTTAAATCTTCATCTGATGTTAACGTAACAAAATATTTATTATTTCTTAACACTATTGGAACTTCAGTCTTACCAAGTTCATTCAAAGAAATAGAAATCAGAGCAGGAGTATTATCTACATTAACCGCAGTACAAATTTTATTTTCTAAGTTCTCACCTTTATCTACACTTTGATAACAAATTTCATCCCCTTCATTAATATTAATAGGCAACTCAAAAACTAAATCAGGTTCACAATCTACACCAAAACAATAATTAATTTTATCACAACCAAATCCTCCCAATTCTCCTAAGTGATTATAATTTTTTGAATTAAATTTTTCATCTACACATTTTAATTCAAATTCATGAGCTTCTTTCCAATCTCCTAAATTATAAACTTCATCTGTACCTGGAACTAAAACTTGAGTTGTTGGAGATTTATCATCTACAGTAAACAAAATTTCTTTAAACGGATTATTTTCATCATTACAAATTACTTTATATTTATAAGTATCAGATTCAAGATCTAATTGATCAGATGTATGTCTATAAAAATCAACAATATCATCTAAATCTTCTTCCAATATTATATTTTTTTGTAAAAGTGTTCCAAAACTTGAATCATATTCTTCAATTGTCAAATCATCATAATATCTACAATCAACATTCGCAGTTGTATCTACAGATAATATAGCCTCAGAAGTATGAATATTCGTATACGGTTTAGCATTTCTTATTCTTCTATCTGCTTCAGTTCTAGTTTCTAATATTTTGTTATAAGTATTACCTGCTGCATCTTCACAAGTTACATCATAATAATAAGTTCCATCAGCTAAATCTTCATACTTTCTTTTGAAAGATTCTCCAAATTCATTTTCAATTTTCAAACTATCCCATATTTGATCAGATCCTGCTTTGTATAAATCAGCACTACAATACCCAGGACCATCAACTAAATTAATATCAAATGTAACTTCGGAATATTTATACTCAGCATTACCAAACTTTTTAGTATATATATTAACATCAGTCGCTTCAACAGTAAAAGCAGCTTCTTTTGTGTCCATTCTTACTTTAAAAAAATCAATAGGATATTCTAAATTACTAGAATCATCTTCTGAAAACATATAAACTGTATAAATTCCATCTTTATATTCATCCACTATTTTATCAAATTCTAAATCAAATTTACCTTCAACTAATTGCTTAGGATAAGATACTTGCGATGGTTCTTCATTAATTCCTTTTGTATCTTTAAAAATTGTATAATAAGTTACAAATTCATTAATACTAGGTAAATCATCTTTAATAAATAATTCTAAACTAGGATTCCGTGTACAATTTGCACCATGACAATAAACCTTAGAAGAATCATAATAAGTTGTAGGAGATTTTTGATCTAAAACACAATCCCTATCAGTATCTGAACAATCTCTTTTATAATTATCACTATCTTTATAACAATATTCTTCCTCTTTATTCCATTTACATCTTCCAATATCTAAAGAATCTTTACTTGGGTTAAGGAATTCATGAGTTCCGCTTACTTTTAACTCTTCACTCCAAATTACATCAACATCTAACTCTTCTCCACCTGTACAATCTTGTTCAGTGTCATAATCTTCACAACCAATTTCAGTTTTAGCAGTACAAGATCCGCAAATTCCGTTTTCATCCATATTATCACAGTAACATGAACCATATAATCCACACCTTGTTTTATCACAAACTCCATAAACATCATTTAATCCAGGTTGAGTACATAAATTACAATTATCTTCTTTTTCTACTTCTTCACATACTCCTCCTCCTAATTCATCATATCTAGGGTCAGCATTCCATTGACAATTTCTGTTTAAACATCTATTGTTATACTTTCCATCTATATCTCCGTCTTGTTTTAAATTAGGATTTCCTTCACAAGCTCTTTTACTTTGATAATTATAACAACTAGTTACACCACTACAAGGATAATAAGTATCTACTGAACTATATGTAGAATCATAATAACATAAAGGAATATTTTCACATGCTTCTGAAACTTCATTTGTTTGTAAAAAATATGAAACTTTTGTACTCACTTCAGGACTTGCAAACAATCCTAATGGAGATGAACAAGTTGAACAATCACTTTGATAACTACAAAATGCATCTCCTTCTGAAGTTGGTCCAAGACATTTAAGACCACTTATTTTATTACAATCTTGAACAGCTGCATTTGCTTTTTTATTTCCATTACATTGCCAAACTTTATTATCGTCACAAAATCTTCCACTTTGCTTTAAACAAGAATCATGGAAAGGCCCAACACATACTTGTTCAGATGAAACAATACCAGCATATTCATCATCATCATATTTAGCATTAACTGTATAACAATATTCAATTCCACCTTCAATTTCAGTATCTGTATATTCTAAAACATTAGAATTAAATTCTTCAATAGGAATTAAATTAGTATCGCACACATTAGGATTTTCAACAGAATCATCATAACATTTACTTAAAGAAATATTCATAGGTAAACAATCATACCCCCAAGTTAAGTCTACTTGAGGTTTATTTTCAATTATATTTATTTCAAGCCTAGGTTTAGGTCTATCTCTTCCACAATGAATTGGTTCAAGTTCAAAATTTTCATTCTGTTTATTTCCATCTAAAGTAATAGATTTAGTTTGAGGTTCAAAACCATTTGCTTTAGCTTCAACAAAAATACTACCTTCATATACATTTTCAACAATGTAATTTCCACCTTGTACAGTTTTTGTTCCAAAAGCTCCATCTATAAGTATAGTTGCTCCTTCGATCCCTTCACCTTCTTTTGATTCTACTTTCCCCTCTAACCGATATTTAACTTTTTCAAATAATTGGATAGTATATTCTTTATCACCATCTATATAAAAATCAATTATATCATTTTTTAATGCATAAGGATAATCATGATATCCTTTATAACTTACTTCTAGTTTATAAGGGTCTGTAGACATTTCTACATTAAAAAAAATAAACCTTCCATTATCTTTAACATAATAAATTTTACTTTCAGAATAAGTTCCATCTAAATAAAATTCAACTTTTGCTCCAGAAATGAGTTCATTGTTTTCATCGACTACAATCCCAGTAACAACTGCACCTTGTTTTTCTACACATTGTTTTTTATAACAAACTTTATTAGCTGCACATCTTAATCCACTACATGCATCATCTTCACAATTAGCTCCATCAATTCCATCTTCATCATTATTCTCATCATCATCACAAATTTCTTTATTACAGCTACTTGAACAAGTATCTGGTAACTGACCATTATTACAATTTTTAATTTTCTCCTTTGGACAACAAGTATCTAAAGAATTATCACCATCTGAATCATAAGAATAACTTTCTTTACAATTTGTTCCATCTGCAGTATTACATTTTTGTTGTGTTTGAAAACAATCAGAATCCATACAATCAATTAAACCATCCCCGTCATCATCAACTCCATTACTACAGATTTCTCCACAATTACAACCGCTATCACTTTTTCCAACAAAACAATCAATTTTTCCATCACAATCGTTATCTATCCTATCATTACATAATTCTTCTCCACTTTCACCTACATGATCTTCAGAATCATCAAGATTTACTGATTTATAGGTAAAAGTATCAACATTAGGAAGGTAAGCTTTAGGGAAAGAAGCTTCAAGTAATGAACCTGCACAATCACTATCACAAATATCTATTGCTAAATCTCCATCATCATCTACTTTATTACCACAACCATTCTCGAATTCATTTTCACTTTTACATTCATCATCAGCATAATTAAACAAACCATCACAATCATTATCAAAATTATCATCACAAATTTCAGAAGTTTTAGCTAAAATTCCTTCAACAGGTTCATTATCTCCGTAATTATAACTTAAATGCGTCCAACAATCTTTATCACAACCGTCTACATAACCATCTAAATCCTCATCTATACCATTCCCACATAAATCTATAGAATTTTCAGAAGTACTTTGTCCACCTTGTGCTTCAGGTGCTTTACATGTACACCCATTTGTTTCACCTGGAGAAATACAAGTATTTAATCCGTCACAATCATTATCAGTCTCACATGTTTCTTCAGCTTCCACAATTAAATTACCACAAACAGATTGTACAATACCTAAAGTAAAATCTAAAACATTTTCATCTTCATCTAAGTCAAGTAATATTGAATTTGAAGCACTTTCAAAACCAAATTTAGAAACTTCAACTAAAAATTGATTTAATTCAGTAAAAGTAAGCGTATATGTTCCTTCTTTACCAGTTATAACACTTTTTTCATTTGATTCTGTAGCTTCTACTAAAGCACCTTCAATAACTACATCTTTTTCACTACTTGTAACAGTTCCAGTTAAAGTATACGATTCACTTGCTTGATTACACGCAGTATCACAAGAACCTTGAGATGAATAAACATAAGTAGTTTCTGCATTAACACAACAATATTGTCCTACTTGCGCATCTATTCCATTACAAGAACATGAACTTGACAAAGATCCTTCACAAGAAGATAAACTAGAAGAACAAACTGTAGGAATCATTTCACTTGCACAAGTTGAAGCACAAGCATCTTCATCAATAACTCCATAATTATAATCACCTAATTTAGTATCGCAGCCTTTTTTTGTAGATAATTCTTGACCATTTGTCAAACAACAACATTCTAAACTCATTTCTGGATCAGTACTGGGACATTCATCATGAAAAATAGCATCCTCATCACTTTCACATATAGCTTGAGAAACTTCTTCTACACCATAATATCTTCCACCGTCATCACAACAAGGAACTGATACAACAGATTGAGAATTAGCTAATAGAAAAATAGTTACAATAAGTAATACACTAATCCCTCTTTTTCTCAAATAAACACCCTATATATATTTAATATATTAAATATTATATCATTTATAAATGTTGCGATGAGAAATAATAAGTAAATATAAAGAATTTAATCATCAGAGTCATCATCAGAAGTAGGAGTAAAAATACAATTTTTACAAGTGCCCCCATTTACAGATTTTTTTAATGTTCGTTGAAGATAACTAATTCCATCACAAATAGCATTATCTCCATCATTTTTACATTCACAAGAAGAAGTTATTCTTTTCGTACAACCTCGGTTACTTGGACCACCACATTGCGCATTACATTGATACAAACTTCCACTTTTTTCATATTCATAAGCCTCATTACAAATTCCATCAGCATTTGGGTCTTTCAAAAAACTTTTTTCAAAACTTTCACCTGGTCCATAAGCATAACAACCACCGCCAACTTTAGAATCTCCTGAACCCGGACAAGTATTAACATTACACTCATCATTACCAGGTGCACAAGGTCCAAAACAAGATTCATCTTCACCACTTTTTTTATCAGGACAAATATTTACAACATTATATTTTTCAATCACTTTTCCAGTACAAACATTACCTCTATCTCCTCCACATTTTTGAGTAAAAGTTCTTTTGTAAATATCATTAGATATTTTATTTTGCTTTTCATTATTTGAAATAATTTCTAAAGTTTCAAATTCATTAGCTTCAACTATATCTCTCCAATCATCACCTTCAAATTCAGGATTAGTAAAAGGATAACATGAATTTCTATCATCTTGAAAACAAACAGTATCTTCATTTGCAATAGTCCCCCATTGTAAAGTATCCACTTCTTGATTTAATCTACTTAACCAGTTTGCGACATTTACTAAATATTCTTTATTATTTTCATTTTCTAAATTTTCATTAATCAACCTATCAACAGAACCATCTATTAATTTCTTTTGAAACCTTTGATTAGAAGATGTTTCTCGTACTGCAGCATAAACATTATTAATACATGCTTGAGTACCATCGGTAATAATATTCGTAAAACCACCAATAGTTTCGATATTTACAGGATTAAAAACAGTAGGTGAAACAGAATTCATAATTTCATGGTTTTGAGAAATTTCATTAAGATTATGACAAGCAGTAGTAGATTTTTTATAACCAAGAGGGGCATATTGAGACATATCTTCAGTGACAAAAAGCGCAATCGAATTTTTATCCCTTTTATTAAAACGGTTTAATTTTAAATTTTCTCCACCATCAGTATCTTCCCTAGCAACAACCCATACTTGATCATAAGCATCTAAAGTTCCAGGAAGTATAGTTTTAAGATCAACACTAAACCCATTACCCTCAAGTAAATTTTCAAGTTTTTCATACTTATTAATTTGATCACCTTTAATAAAAACTAAAATGTTTTTACCATTTGTTTCAGTCGCACCAGAAACACAACAAGAATGATCACCTAAAAAATCCATATAAGGATTAGTTTCATCATACTCATCATGAAGTTTAATAAAAGGATAACTTGGCAAATTACTTTTATGAGGTAAACAAGGATATACTTCAACATTAAAAATTTCAGTCCCTAATGTTTCCACACTATCTTTAACAGTTAATTGAATCTCATGTGATTGAGAAGCTAAATCATCACCAACATCTTCAAAAGGAAGATTATCCATTTTTATTATATCAAAAACAGGAGGAACGATTGCAATTTTTCCACTAATATCAAAAAATTCAGTTAAATCTCTCCAATTATATTCAACATTTTGTCTTCCAGGAATTTTACTTTCACTTGAATTTAAAATAAAAGGATCTTCAATAGAAGCACTTAAAGTTGGAATGTCATTAAAAATATTATGTCCAAATGCTTTTACAATAGGAACATCTAAAATTTTAAATTTAATATTTTGCCAATCTTTTACACTAGAACCTTCTTCTTTAACACTAAATTTAACTTCATGATCTCCAACGTGTCCCATCGTATTTAATGTATAAATAGGACCAATACCAGTATCAACATTATATTCAACTTCAACCCATTCATCAACAACTATTCCTCCTGAAACTGTTTCTAATTCAAACTCCAATTCATCCCCATCAGGATCAACCGCTTTAGGTTCAAGAACTATTTCATCTCCTTCATTGACAACATAATGAAACCCTTCACTTGCCCATGCTCCACCTGGTGCAGTTCCTTGAATTAAATCTAAAATAGGAGGTCTATTTTTAACTGCAAATTTTAATCCTAATTCTTGACCTTTTATTAATGACCTAGAATCAGTAACATAAATTAAATAATCAGAACCAATCTTAGATTTTTGAACATCAATAAAATTATCCCAAAGTAAAGTATTTTTTCCACTTTTTAATCCTAAATGATCTTTAAGAAAATCAAAATCAAATTTTTTAATTTCTTGATCAACTATTTTTGCAGCAAGTTCAAAAACTTTTTTAATTCTTACATTTTTTTTAATATCTAAAGAAATATTTTTCAAAAAAGGTTCTTGATCAGGTAAAGAAAATTCAAAAGGATAATTTAATTTAACTAAAACATCATCTTCACCATACAATACGTCTACGGAAGGTTTACCTTTTTCTACAAGTTCATAATTAAATTTAGTTCTAATTACATCTAAATCTAAACATTTTTTTGATCTATTTGCAATATAAAAACTCAACAATTCTTGTAAAGTAAAATCATCAAGTATACCCCCATACGAAGAAACATCACATGTTGAAACTAAACTAGAACTAGGATTATTTGGACCTTTTTTATCACAAATCCTAGGAAATTCTCTATCACCTAAATTATTTACGTCATCAATTTTAGCATTCGGTGTATAATACCCATAGTCATTATCTGTTTCAAGTTCATTATAAATCCCATAATTTACTTTTTGTCCATCAACCACCATAAATTTAGTTTCAGCTATTTTTTCAATAACATCTTCATCATCAGAAGAATCTTCATACAAAATTCCACCTTGTTCTGCAGCTCTAACTAAAGCTTCATTGGTTGCTTCCTCTAAACAAGAACTAATGTAATATTCCAATGCAGTAGTTTGTAACAAATCAGTTGTTAACAAATTAACTTGTTGTTTAATTTGTTGTTCTGTTGTTATTTGCGCAAATATGAATATCCCTCCAAATACAGAAACTACTACTACACCTAATAAAATAAAAGCCGTAATTTGCGCTCTTTTCAATTTTAAACCTCTTTAATTAAAAAATAGAAAGTATATTATTTAAAATTAATGATTCTAAGAACATTTAACCCAAGAACCTAAAACTGATTCAGAAGATAATAAACTTGTTTTTAATAATTCACTTGCTATTGAATTTTGGTTAATATTTTTCCAACCTTTTCCTTGATCTCCGTTTGGTAAAGTTCTATCATTTGAATCAACTGCTGAAAAATCAAAAACATAAATCTTATCAACATTATTTTTACAAACATTTCTGTTATAAGTTTGTAAATTTTGATCTAAAATTGCACCTAAACTTACTAAATTCCATCCACGTTTCAAGTTACTAACTCTATATTCGTTTACAGCCGGCATTTCAATTTCACAATCTCGAGTTGATTTAATCCAAAACCCTTTACCTCTAGGTATTCCATTTGTAAAATGATTTAAAAATTTAGAATTATCTTTTCCATTTGTATAACTATACCAAATATTATCATACACCCATAATTTATAATCTCCACAATTATTAAATTTAGAAATTAAAATATTTTCATTAGCTCCTAATAAAGCCCAACTTTTAGGTAAAGTAAATTTAATATCTTCAACACAAGCTCCATCGATACATTTCCCATTACATTTTGACCATTGTGTTTGTGCACTTCCACTTGTACAAGTTCCTTCCCTTAAATAAAATCCTGCATCGTTTTCATAACATAAATCATCTAAATAAGCTTCTTTAAATTGATCTTGTAAATAATAACTATAACTTACTCTTCCTTTAGTTTGTCTTGATGTTCCATCAGTATCTACACAAGATCTACTACTACTAGGAGTACAACCTTCATCTACTATTGTATCTCCACATTGATTATTTTTTCCATCACATAACTCAGGAGCACCTGGATATACTGAACTTCCATCAAAAGGGTTATCATCACAATCATTAGTTCCTTTTGAACATATTGCTGGACTTCCTACTATAATTGCATTATCTGAACAATATCCGTCATTATCAGCATCACAACCTTCATCAACTAACCCTTGCCCAGATCCAGAACATTGATTATCTACATCATCACAAATTTCAGGAGCACCGGGGTATACTTTGTTATTATTATCATTACAATCATCTCCGCAAGGAGAAGCTTCATGTCCATCTCC
>CAZPRK010000001.1:46962-255378 GCA_964589485.1 uncultured Methanosarcinales archaeon
TACTACATTGATTATCTATCCCATCACATAACTCAGGAGCTCCAGGATAAACTTTAGAATTATCATCATTACAATCAACTTTATCTCCGCAATTTTTGAAAAAACCATCTTTATCTGAATCCACACAAGGTTCTTTATCACTTAAAATTACTGAAAAATCGAAATTAGAATTTTGATATCCAAAAATTTGAATTTGCAAAGAACTTAAGCCACCCTGAAATAATCCATTAGAAGTTTGAGCTCCATAATGTTCTAATTTAAGCTTCATTACATTACCTGCACAACTAATTAGTGTAGGTTTTCCAACATTATATGAAGCAGTTAAAGAATTAAGTGGACTAGGACTTGTACCTAAACTAACTTCACAATTTATTAATTGTTTTGGAAAAGTAATTTCAACAGTTGTAGAAAGCACAGTATTAGTAAATTTTGCATAAGACTTACCTTTAACATCTAAACAAGTTTCATCACTACAAATTATAGAACTAACTGTAGTTTCACCAGATCCATCCTTACTTGTTATTTCTCGTTGCAATTGAAATTCTTTAACAGATTTCATATCAACAGTAAAAGCACCTACAAAACTACTTAAAAGAGTTATTAACAACAACGACATAATTACTTTCTTCATCCGCATAACACCCAAGTTCCTAAATGTGAATTTATATTTGAATTCATATTAGATTCTTTTCCTAAATTAATTTTACTCCATCTAGTTTTACCAAACTTTTCTTGTGAAGCAATAACATCTATATTATTTTTATTATCATATATCCAAGCTTTTAATTGTTTATTTCTACATACTTTTTTATTTACTGTAATCAAATCTTCATCTAACAATGAACCAAAATTAATCAAGTTCCAACCATTAGGTAAATTGTTTGCTTGATAATCTTTATTTAATGGAATATTAATTTGACAACTTTCTTTAGATAACACCCAAAAACCTCTTCCTTTTGGTATTTTAAGACCAAACTTTTGAATATACTTGTTATTATCAGCAGCACTAAAAGAGTACCATTGTCCATCAAATAATTGAATTTTATAATCACGACAATCTTTAAAAATTTCCAAACTCAATTCTTTATTAGCTCCCAATAAATGCCATCCAGGATCTAATGTAATTAATTTATCTGAAACGCATTTTCCATTTGAACATATACCTGAACATTTTTTAAAATCATTCTGGAACTTATTACCATCGCAATATCCTTCTACAGCATAATGTCCATCTTGATTTTGATAACATGAATCTATTATACTTTCTTCTCGATCCCCAGTTGAATATGCATATTTATAATTAATTTCACCTTTATTAAAAATATTATTTCCATCGCTATCGGAACAAGAAACATAATTAACTTCAGATAAATCAGGAACAAATTCTACATAAATTTCAAATACTTTATCTAAGTCAGTAAATATTTTACTATAGAATGAATCACTAAAAGATAAACTATCTCCATCTATTCTTAATTTACTAATTTTATATCCTGGATCAGGTTGAATAATTAAATCATAACTTAATCCTTCAACACCTTCATAGTAATTCCCAACTAAATTAGTATCTCCTATGATAAAAACTTTCCCACCTGTTCCGCTATTAACTTCAAATCCAGGTTTAGTACGTTTAAAAGTTGCAGAAATTTTCTTATTAGATTTAATATTATTAAAAGTATGTTTATAATTATTACCAATAGCAGTTGGAAGTTTAACATCATCAGCTTTAACTTCACTTATTTCATAACCAACATTTGATTTTACATCAACAGATAAACTTGATTTTTCTTTTACTGAAGTTGAAGCAGGAGTAATTGTTCCTCCTTTCCCTGCTGAAATTTCAACTGAAAAAGTTTCTAAATTTTCATGAACACATAAAGTTTTAGCTTTTTTATTAGTTCTTGAACCAATAAAAAGTTTTTTATCAGTTGTCAAATTATATTTAGATGAAAACTCTTTTTTAGAATAAGTAGAAAAATATTCATCTTTTAACCAAACTTCATCTAAATCAGATATTTTGAACAACTCATTATTAGTATATTCTATGGTTTTTATTTTTTTAGCTTCATCCAAAGTAGGTAATCTCCAATCAGTTAATTCTCCAATATTTAAATCATTACAATACGTTTCAAAATTTCTTACACACATATCAGTTCTTCCATTCACGTTTTTAAAATCACTACATTCTTTTTCTTTGTCTTGAGTTGACCATTTTAAATTATTTTCAAAATCATTTAAAACATTCTGAGTATTTCCCATAGTATAACTATTTTGATTATTTCCTAAACTTAAATCATTTCCATCTCTTACACAAACACTTATTGCATTTCCACCTGATTTTTTACTACTTGATATATCAACATTTACAGGGTAACGTTTATTATTTCTAAAATTTTTTTGTAACCCCTTAGTCCAAATTCTATCTTGTCCATTAATTCCAAATAAAGAATTATCTTTTACATATAAATCAAATATTTCTCTTACTTCCCCATCATTAGGGTTACGCCAATCAGTAAATCCACCTAAAGTTGAATCTCCGCAATAGTTTCGTTTAGTACAACCATAAAAATTTGAAGTAGAAGTTCCACATTTATTTTCTTCTCTTTTTGTAGTAAACATATTATTAGTATGTTCATTTACAACAATACTACCTTTATTATTTAATTTTACTTTTTGTAAATATAATTCAGTTGGAGTTATTGCTCCCTCTCTTACACATACTGTTTGTCCATATTCTCTAGAGAATCTATCATTAGTTACCCAATAATTTAAATTCCTCTTTAAATCAAATTTATAAGGATATTTGTAAGTTTTCCCACTCGTTGTTTTACTTTTAACTCCAGATGTCCAAACGTAGTCTCTATTTCTACGACTAAACTTTATATCTAATAAAGAATTATCTGTATTTTCTATACCAATCAAAGTTTTAGCTTGATCTATCGTAGGAATTTTCCAATCTGTAAATCCGCCTAATTTCAAATAATAACAATAATTTACAAACCTTCTATAACATCCAAATCCACCATATTTATATTTAAAATCGCATGTTTTTTCTTCTTTTGCTACAGTCCAAGTTAAATCATGTTTCTTATCTACTAAAACTCCATCTTCTTTAGTCAATTTACTTAACCTTTCTCTCCTTGCTTTCTCTTCAGGAGTTAATCCACAATGTACAACTGCACCTAAGTTAGGGTATTGTGTAAGGGCATTACTTTTTGTCAATAAATCAGTAGTTCCTAATCTAAAAGGTGGATTATGAGAACTAGAATAACCATCAAAAGCAGTATATGCTTTAAAAACATCATTTCTACAAACATTTTGATTTAATTCATCAACATTCATTAAACTTCTTAATGGTACAAATTGCCATCCATCATTTAAATTTTTAATTTCCAATTTCCCACTATCAACCACATATGCACAATTATTTGAAGTTTTAACAACAAATCCTTGCCCAGATTTTAACGAATTAAGAGTTTTCTTTTCATTATTTTCATATGTATAAATAGAAATTGTACCACAATTTACAAATTTATTACTTACTTCAAAATTTTCACTTGTAGTTAATAAATGATACTTATCTTGTTTCAAATGTATTACATCCTGATTTGATTTACATTTATAGTTTTGAGATTCATGTTTAACTATACTACCAACACTATCACAAGGTTTACCTGTTAACTCTTCACCCAATTTACAAAAAATATTCAAACCATTACATGTATTTTGAGTACTAGCAGTAGTTACATCCCAAACATTTCTCCCAATATTTTCTCCAGGAACATAATCACTAACAACATTTACATTATAAGATGCTGAAGCTTCTGCATCATCATCATCAGTAACAGTTAAAGTAACTTTATACGTCTTAGGTATTAAGTATTTATGTCTAAAGAAAGGTTCGCTACGAATTCGATTATCTCCAAAATCCCATTTATATGATTTTATTTTCCCATCAACGTCATATGAAGAACTACCGTCATTAAATACATAAGTTCCTAATTTAACAGTTATATCTCCTCCAACAATAGGAACAGGTTTTTTATTCAAAGGAGGTAAAATTCTTACTTTACTAGTCTTTATAGTTTTAGCTCTTTTATCATCTGTTACTTTTAAGGATACTTCAACTTCCTCAGGTAAGTTAAATGAATAATCTTCAACTTTAAACTGGTCTTCACCAGAATATTTAATTGATTGAACATCCCAATCATAATTTTTAATAATACCATCTGGATCATTTGAATTACTTCCATCAATGTCAGTAAATTCTTCTGCATGAATTTCGTCTTCAAAAGTTATTTCTGCAACTGGAGGTCTATTTATTATATTTAAAGTAGGCAAACGTTTAGTTTCACTTAATAATCCATCTTCATCTCTTACAGTAAGTTTAGGATAATAGTAATTAGCAGTAGGATATGAACGTTTAATTTTTGGATTTTCAGTTTCAACCAAAGGTCCATTACCAAAATTCCAAATATATGTTAAACTATCTCCATTTGGATCAAAAGATTCAGTAGCGTCAAATTCTATTTCTTCATTTGTTAAAGTGCTTACAGGTTTAACAATAACTTTTGCCTCAGGTGGTTCATTAAATATTTTTACATCAAATGGTTCATTAGATGTATCATATTTATCACGTACAGATAAAATAGCATGATAATCTTCATTTTTATATTCTGAATAAGAATGTTTAGCTACAGGGTCGCTTGAGAAATCTTTAATAGTATCATCTCCAAAATCCCATCTATATTCTAAGTCACTTTTATCTCCATCAGGGTCATAAGAACCAGAAGCATCAAAAGTAATGTCAACATTTTTCTTATTAGTATTTACAAACTCTTTAAGTACTGCTACAGGTTTAATATTTTTCAAATCCAAAGATTTAGAATAAAAAGAAGTTGTATACCTGTCATCTAATGTCAATTTAATTATATAATCTCCTTCAACACTAAAAGTCTTTTTCATAATATTAGTTGTAGAAGATTGTTTTACATCATTTATTTTCCATTCATAAGTAATACTATCTCCATCAGAATCATAAGAACTAGAAGCATCAAAAATAATTTCATTATTTAATTTTTGTTCGCCATTAATTTCAAAATTAACTGTAGGTTCTCTATTATTTATTCTTACAGTTTCAGTAAACGGTATTTCTGCATAATCATCAGCCACTGTTAAAGTTACTAAATAATCTTTGTTAAATTCAGGGAAAATATATGTATATTGTGAATCTTCAGAATAAGAAGTTTCTACATTACTTCCTATTTTCCATTTATAGTTTAAAGTATCTCCATCGCCATCAGAAGAACTAGAGGCATCAAAAGTAAGTTTATTCTTTTGATTAATATCAGGTGAATAAGTAAATTTAGGTATTGGGTTTTCATTTGTAAAAGATAAAGTTTGAGTTGTAGTTGAAGTAACATAACCATCATATACTGTTAATTTAACAGGATAACTACCAAATTCAGTAAAAGTATATTTATATTCTGAATTCTCAGAATAAGAAGTTTCTGCATTATTTCCAATTTTCCATTTATATTTTAAAGTATCCCCATCACTATCAGAAGAACTAGAAGCATCAAAAGTAATTTCCTGATTAAGTTTTTTATTACTTCTATCATGATTAAAGGAAGCAACAGGTTCTGTATTAGCTACATTTATTGTAAATGTTTTTGTTACTTCATCCCAATCATCTGAAACAGTTAAAACAACATTTTTTGATCCAGTGGTACTGAAACTATAACTTTTAATTGAATTACCTGGTTCATTATTCCAAGAGTAATATAAAGTATGACCATCAGAATCTGAAGACCTAGAAGCATCAAAAGTAATTTCTTCATCAGGCCTAACTGTAGTTGGAATATTATTAGTTTCTATAATTGGTGCAGTATTAGTAACAGTAACAACAAAATTATCAGTATGCTCTCCACCTCTATCATCGGTTACAGTTAATGAAGCAGAATATTCACCTAAATCCAAATATGTATATGATACTTTTTTACCTTGCATATTTGGTTTATCTCCTTCTAACTCAGTATCGAACACCCACTTATATGTTTTAATTTCTCCATCTGAATCAGTTGAACTTCCGCCATCAAATTCAAATGGTTTTCCAACAATTATATTTTTATCTCCGCCAGTATTTGCAACAGGCATAACATTAGGACGTAAAATTACTTGAACATTAAGTGTTTTAGAATTACTTCCTTCTCTATCATCAGTAACAGTTAATGTTACTGGGTACGTTCCAACTTCATTAAAAGTAAATGTAGGTTTTGATGTAGTTAAAATAACATCCCCAGGGAAATTCCAATTATAAGCAACTATATTTCCATCATCATTATCGTAAGAACTTGTTCCATCAAATTCTATTGGGTTATTAATAAAAACTACTTTATCTCCAGTAACTACAATTCCTTCACTAATAATATCACTTTGACTTACTAAGTCGCTTGATTTAATTGAAAATACAGCAGTAGGTAAAACATTAGGTTTTCTATCAACAGTAACTTTAATTATATCTGTCGAAGATAATCCTTCTTTATCAGTTACAGTTAATTCAATTTCTTTAACTCCCAATGTATTAAAAATATACTCAGGGTTAACTCCTTCCATAATTTGTTCACCATTAAGTTTCCAAGTATAACTTAACTCATCATCTTCATCTGGATCTGTTGATGCTCCACCATTAAATTCAGCTTTATTTCCTAGATATACATTAAAATCTAAACCTGCTATTGCAGTTGGTGCCCTATTAGGATGGTTTACTATAACTTCATCTCCAAAACTAGACACTGCTCCTTTACTATCAATTACATTCAAAAATACAGAATATATTCCAGCGTTATCATAAGCATGCACATTATTAACATCATTAGACTCAACATTATCTCCAAAGTTCCATGCATGGATTAATTGATCACCATCAGTGTCTGTTGAAGTTGATGTAAATGTAACATCTTGTCCAATTAAAACTTCTCTTGGTTCAATTGTAAATTCTGATTTAGGAAATGCATTTATGCCTAACGATCTTTTTGATGGAACAAATTGTAAAGTACGTGTTCCCGTACCAACATCTGCAATTTCATCAAAAATTTCTTTAACATCTGCATCATAATCTACTAACAATTTAATATGTTCCCATGCACCAGTGCTTGAATCTCTTGAATTATCTCCTTGATATTGATTATCCTCTGTTTTACACAATACAGAATAAGATAACTCAGGAGAAATAGTTGGACAATATAATAAACATCTTGCATTATATTCATTTACATAACCCAAACAATCTTGTTTTTCATTTAACCCAGGTTGAACAGAATGAAAAATAATTCTTTGATTTCCAATAACATCTTTTTCTAAAATAGGAGAAATTGTTAATTTAGTTAACTTATTCCTATCTTCATCTTCAAAAACTAAAGTAGATTCAATTCTATATTGATCAGTATGTCCAATAATTTCAATAAACCCTATAAAGTTAGGATTTGAACCAGAAAGAAATATTTCATTATTCCCGGCAAGTGAATCCCTCTCGCTTGCAATATTTGCTTCAACTGCTTCGTCTTCTAATTCATTACATAAATCCTCATTGCCTGAAGTAATGGCATCAAATAAAACACAATCATTAGAACTAATTAATTTATTATCAGCTGAATCTATATGCTCTTGTGTACAAAATGAATCATCATTAATATATCCTGTACATTTATCTTTATAATCATCTAAAGTTAAATCTTTACATTGATCAACTTTATTATTTCTAATTGCTCTTAACAATAAACATTGATTTTGTTCTCCTTCTCCATCTAATGCCAAACAATCTTCTTTTTCTCCTAAATACATAGAAACGCATTCTTTAAATGGTTGATCTAATTCTTTTGGACAATATGCCTGAACATTAGCTTGTAACAATTCAGTAAAATCAATATTAGTATTTAGATTTTTACCAACGCCATTAAAAAGCTTAGCATAAGTAGAATCATATTCAAAATCAGTAAAATCATGTTGACATGTAACTTCTTTATTTGCAGTAACTTGAACATTTGTTGATAAAGTAGATAATTTAAATTCTCCAGGACTCACACTATATTCTAAAGACTCACCAAGATTACATATTCCATCATTATCATCATCTTGTCCATCATTTGAAACATCTTTTTTACCTGCTACGCTACAATCGTCACAAGTATCTAAGTCAAAATCTCCGCAAACAAATTTATTTAATGGATCTATATCGTTTTCATCATCCACACCATCATTATCATCGTCATTATCAGGATAAATAGGATTAAAATAATCTAGAGGTTCATCACATAATCCATCTCCATCAGTATCCGGATGATATTCATGTTCAGAAGAAACTTTTCCATCTGTTATTGAAAATCCAATTCCTTTTCCACAATCATCACAACCATCGTTATCAAAATCACCACAAATTGTATAATCATCGTCATTTTCATCAAAATAAGTATCATATTCACAATCAGTAATATTAGTTCCTCGCTTTCCTAATCCATCTCCATCTACATTTACACAACTTTTTCCGCTAGAATCACAGTTTCCATCTCCATCAAAATCAACTCCATCTTGATCAGGATCAAATCTTCCTAAAAAAGAACAATCATCACAACTATCTTCATCAGAATCTCCACAGAAATAAATATCTTTACTATAATCTACACCATCTTTATTTTTATCATTAATATCTAATACACCATCATTATCATCATCTTTATCAGTATTAGTAGCTGAAGGATAATCTTCAGGATCATCACATAACCCATCCCTATCAGTATCAGGCCAAGCTTCACTTCCACCATCTAATTCATTTGCCACTAAATTATTTTTATTTACAACTCTTATTACTCCAGCTCCACAATCATCACAACCATCATTATCTATATCACTACACACTAAAGGATTTGTATCATCTTTATCTAAATCTTCATCTACTCCATCATTATCTCCATCATCATCACATACGTCACCTTTTAAAGTTACTCCAGGAACTCCATCTTCAGGTTCAAAGTCTTCATCAGAATTAGTTTGATCAAAATTCTTAGTACGCGGACAATTATCTGGACCTGCATTACATTTACATCCACCATCTTTAATTAATATTTCTTGTTTACTTAAATCAGGACATTCTTTCAAATATCCATCATTTTCACCATCACAAATCCCATCTCTATCAGAGTCAGGCGTACAAACATTTTCATCATTATTATCTCCAAAAATACATATTCTAGATGTAGTTTTTTTATGTTCCCCTAAATCTGTGATAGTTAATAAAGTTACATCTACATATCCATCTTGATCACCATACACATTACTTGCAGTTAAAGAAAACTTTCTTCCTTTTTGTTCTCCCTTAACTTTTTCCTTTGTATCAAAATCCCAATAATAACTTTGAATATTAGGATCTTCTTCAGCTTCAAAATAAATTTCAGCATCTTTAGCAAAAGAAACGCCATCAATTGGTGAAGTTATTACAGCTTTGGGTTCTTCTCCTGATTCCTCTATAGAATTTAATCTTAATTTAGCAGTCATATCTAACCAATTTTCAAAAGCATCCATATCATAACTAAAAACATTATAATTTAATTTTAAATTTTTTTCTTGCGGCAAACATAAAAAATCTACATTATCATTTTGTAAATCATATTTTAATACAGCATCACAAACATCAGCATTAAATCCAGAATATTCAACTGTTAAAAATTCACCAATTTCATTTTCATTTTTTTGCACACTTTGTTCTAAAGCTGCAAAAACTTTATTTTTATCATTCCCAGCGGAATAAAATCTTACAAAATTTTTAATTTCGTTAACAAAACTAATATCTTCTTCACCAAAATTTATAGGTCTTACAAATAATCTAATAAAATTTACAGCAGCATCTGCTGGGCTTTTAAAAAAAGAAGTAAATAAAGTAGCTAAATTAGTTGATTGTAATTTAATTTCAGAATGTTGTGAAAAAATTAATGTTTTTAATTCTGCATCATACCACACTTTTTTATTATTATTACATATTTTAAACCCATTATTTTTAACATTTGAACATAATTCTTCATCTAAATTTAGTTTAGTCAATATTTGACCATCTGTATCAATATCATCGTTTAAAGAAACCCCTGCAGCAACATCAAAAATTCCATTATCATTTTTATCATATTTTAAAACACAAACATTATTCATTGGTTTATCTACAGAATTATAATAATCTTCTAAACCAGGAACATCTTCTAAACTATTTACAACTTTATTTAATTCATCACAATGAATGGAGTATTTTGTTCCTGCTAAATCAAGTAACTGGTTTGCTACAACTTTAGTTCTAGTAGTCCATTTTCCTTTTTCACAAAAATGATCTCCATCTAAATTATTTATTGATCCACTATTTTTATCAGTATACCAACCATCATTTACACAAGAAATACCATTCCAACATTGAGTATCTTCTAAACAATATCCTCTTGGTTCATAATCTGTAGAATTATCCCACCTTTCTTTGTAATAAGTTGGTTTCCAAGATGCTTCAAAGTCAAGTGATCCCGTACTTCCAATTTCTTCTTTAACACAAACATATTGACTAAAATCGTTTGATTCATTATTATACCCAAAATATTTACTAAACGCATCTGAATGTTTTCCATTAAAATTTAACGGAACACTTGAATAAGATTCATCATATTTAGCATAATCTAAAGGTTCAGAAATTCCTTCAACACAATAAACTCCATTCCAACAAGATTCTTTAGGACAACATCCTTTATCTCTTGATTGTGCTTCATCTAAATCAAAATAAATTTTATCTAAAGATGATAAATCATTCTTAGTATTTCTATCAATAGCTATAGCAGTTCCACTACTATCATCACTCCATTGACTTGCAGCATCAATTGTTTTATTTTTATCATCTCCATATGAACAAAAATAATCTCCTTTAACTGAACAAAAATCTTCTCCAGTATTTGGAGCACCACATTCTTTAAATTGTTTATCAGTATAGATTTTATTCAAAGGAAAATATTCAAATTTAATCAATTCATTAGGATTAGTAGTTTCAATTCCATTTTCAATTTCAATCGATTCTTTATATACAGAACTAATTTTCATAGTACTTGCACCAGTAATTTGTATAGGTGTAACTTTTCCTTCAGAATCTAATGTAACATATTCTTCAGGAATAGAAACATAACAAGTTTCTCTTAAACAAATATCAGAAAATTCATCGCCATTTATTTTATACAACAAAGTATTATATCTAGCATTATCTAAAATAGGAACTCCATTTTGACATCCTGCATACGTTCCACCAGCAAAACTTTCTCCTTTTTCATTTCCACAACATGCATTTGTAATTTGATCTTCAGGTGAAGCAGTCCACATATACCCCGGAGTATCTAAACAAGCTGTTTTTCCAGAAACAGGATTATCCAAGTCATCAAACCATTTATAATCTGCACCACAATATGAATTTTTATTATTACTTAAAAACAATCTATCTACAAAATATACATTTGCAAATTTTGAATTTTTCGATTTAAGTTTAACAGAATTTAATTCTTCTTCATTAAAATCATCATTTACTTTAAAAATGATCTCATTGATTGTGAATTCTTTATCGGTTGTTAATAATTCTTGTAAATTTCCATTTTCTCCAACAAAGTTAATTAAAGGAATTTTTATATGGTGCCAAGTCATTGGTTGTTGGCCATTCTCTGAGAAACTTATTACATGATTAGGTACTTCAAAAGTTAATATTTCATTATCAATAGTTTTTCCTTTAAGTTCTAATCTTAATTTAGAACTTCTTGCAAAAGCTAAATAAAATTCTAAATGTTCATACCCTCTCCAATCTTGAATATTAAAATTAACTTGAGAATCCGTGTGTCTTAATGGAGCAGTTCTATAATTATCTGAAAACATAAACACTCCTATTTGATTTCTTCCAGTTCCTGTTGGATCATAATTAAAATCAAATATTGTTGATAACAACTCACCTTGTCTTCTTGTTCTTTCACAAGGTAAATCTCCATTACAATCATTAACGCAATTAGCTAAATCATGCCCACAACATTCAATAAATTTACTCCCATTATTTTGTTTACTACACATAAACGAGTCTGATTTTTTATTTTCTACAGAATCTCCAACTTTAACATACTTATCAGCAACTATACCTAATTCTTGTAATTTTTTATAATTTTGATCAATAGAAAGACCAAGTTCATCATTTTCAAAATTAATACTTTCTAAATCCAATAATTCAACTTGTTCAAATTCTTGTTTATATGGAATTAAAAAAATATCAGTACTTACTTTATTTCTATTTTCAATATTTAAAGTAGTTTCAGGTAAAAAAGTAAATCCTTCATTAACATATTCAATTACTGGTTCTTCAGTTGCAGAACTTGGTTGTTCAAAGTTAGATAATGTAGATGACACTGCAATTCCCGAAGGAACATTATCTCCATTAGATGTACATAAAAACCACTCTTCTCCATTAGAAATTATATCATTTTTAAAATTATTTACGCTATAAATATGATATTTGTTGTTAGTTGCACTACTCCATAACCATTCTTCACCATCATACCTTTCAGGATCTGGCAAAGAGTCAAAATTCCTATCAGGTAATAAACAAGCTTCATTTGAAGAAATTAAACCCAAATCACTTGCATTATCGTTCCCACAACAAATATTATCTTTCCAAACATCAAGAATTGCACTTTCCATGTCACCAATGTCACCAGTTCCAGCTTTAGTTGGTTTTACTACTCCTGCACATTTTTGATTAAAAGTTTCAGCAGTATCTCCTGAAAATGAAGGTGGTAATGTACATTTATGTATTCCGAAATCATCCCCTTGAGCAGTACATCCAGGTAAATCAAACCTTGGATCATGCCAAAAAGCATTATCCTTAGTACTAGGTAAAACCATTAAAGAATAATATTCATTTTCAGGAAAACATAAACGATGTAATAATCCTTTCCCATCACTTAAAAGCTTAGAATCATCAAAACAACTTACAGAACAAGTACTTTCTCCAACAGAAGCTGCACTCAAAATTCGACCAAATCTCGTTTCTTGAATCTCACTTCTTGGTTCAACATTTTCGGTACTTAATGTTCCGTTTCCATAAATCATACATTTTATACCATTTGCAGAAAAAGGATCTCCAAGTTCAGGTTCATCAGCAAAAACAAAGGTACTTAAAATAAGAAATAACACTAAATAAGTCCAAGATTTCCTCAACACCCTTTATAACCTCTTTTATATGATATATTATATTTTAATAATTAATTTATATATAAACCTTGTGATTTAAAATATAATTATTTATATAGAAATTATTTATCCTTTATCGAATGAAAAGTATGTTTATAGAATTAATCAAAAAACTGTTAAATAAAGATATTATTTCAAAAGAAGATTTAAGAGCATTAACTGAAACTAAAGATTTAACTGAAGAATTTGTAAAATGGTACAAAGATTTAGGTTTTGAAACTCTTTTTCAAAGACAAATGACATTAACCAAATGTCCATTTACAAATGAAGAAATAGAAATTGCAAAAAATAACCAAGAATTTATAATTGCAATCCCAAAAAATATTACAGCTAAACAATTTTCTGAATTATTTAGAATTGAATCAGTTCACAATTTAGATGATAAATTAATTCAATTTACTAAAGAAACAGAAGATACTTGGGTTAAAGTTTCAAGTAAAGACATTCCTGATTTACTTAATCATTCGTTTACCCAAATTAGAAATAAATTTGAAGAAGAAAATAAAGTTGGAATGAATCTTCCAAGATATTTAGTTTTTGTTGCTTGGTTTTATAAAAAAAACAATACATACCCTGACATGAATTATTGGAATTACTTAATCGGAAGTAAATATGATAAATCAGGAGTAATGATAGCTGGTTTTGACGATAAAAACAAAAAACTAAATTTACATGGTTGGAAAAAAAATCATCCAAATGAAACCTGGCTTGGTGCAAGATATGCTAAACATCCAAGTAGAATTGAAGTAAGAAAAGAAACTATCTAAGATCTTTAAAATAAACATTTTTACCATCTAATTTAATTTGTTCATGTGAAATTTTCACTTTCAAATCCATTTTTTTAAAATAATTATTTAACTCAAATTCATTATTTTTTTCATTTAAAAATAAATATAATTTATCTTCATAATTTACATCTTTTTTTATTACAAATAAAAAAGGACAATTTACAATATTTCCTACATTATTAATTAATTCTTGTTTACTATACAAATCTCCAAATAATTTAATTAAATCTCCTTTCCGTTTAATAAAAGTAAAATATCCTTTTTCTAACTTAACATAATCTCCTGTAATGTATCTAACCAAATAAGTTGATTGATTAAATGGATCTGTAATAACTAAGTCACCTTCTCCTTCAAAAGATGAATTACCATCAATATCTACAACTTCATAAATTAAATTTGAAACTAATTTAAACTTATTAGAACCTGAAATTTCTTCAATTCCTATGGCTCCGAATTCACTCATCCCGAAACCATTATACACTTTAACATTAAATGTTTTTTCTAATTTTTCACGAAACCAAGAATGCAAATATTCCCCGCCAACTATAACTTTTTCCAAAGAGTTTAATTTTAATTTATTCAAAATATTAAATGCTGTTTCAGTTGTTAAAATTGCCATTTTAGGATTTAAACCCTTAATAAAAGCTAAATCTAACCAAGTTTTTTCAAAATCATTTCCTAATGGCAATAAAGTACAATTAAAAAATTTAGATGCATATTCAACATCTATTCCGGCTTGCCCAAAAGAATAACTGAAATGATTCAAAAAAACACCAGATAACCCAAATATTTTAAAAATTTCAACATACCGTTTAATTATAGCTTCTTTTCCTTTTTCATCAACATAAACTAAAGATGAAGTTCCAGTTGTCCCACTTGACATTTGAATATATTTTGGAGCTAATAAACAAGTTTCAAATGACCATTGTCTTAGATCTTGTTTTGTCATTAAAGGAAGATTTTTAAGTTCATTTAGACTAAATAATTCTTTCTTACCATACAATTTTAAAATATTATTTAATGAATTTAAATTATCCATAAACTAAGAAAAAGTTCATATTTATAAAAATATAACTTAAATATTTAATAAATCTTGACCAATAAAATCTTCTTGAAATGTTCTTGGAACCGCCTTAGCAGTATTACAAGTTTGTTTTAATCCTTCATTTTCCACAACTGAACATACTGATTTTGTTTTCATAGTACTAGCAAAAAATGCATACGATAAATCATCTACCCATAGTTTATACATAGATTCATAATTATCTCCACTAAAAACCCTACACATATAATGTGCACCACCATCAAGCTGATCACATAATTTTTCATTATTTAACAAATAATTAACCCATGCTGCATAAGATTTACAACCTACGTCTTTACAAACACTCAAATCTCTTGAAGTTATAGCTTTACATAAATCAGTTGTACATTCTGAACTTAACTCAAAACAAGTTTGTTTTATTTCAGAAGATTCTATATTATCACAATTTAAAGAAACTAAATTATTTACATCTTGTTTAATTTCTTCAGCTTCTTCACATTCATGTTCATTATGGTGTAAATCATTAGTTTTTAAACAAGAAATATATTCATTACTTCCTTCTTTACACTCTTCACTATACAAATCTTCATGAGAAACTTCTACAGGAGTAACTGAATCATGTAAATAAAAGTCATCACCTAAATATTCTCTAGAAACATAGTATTCTTTTATAATGTTTCCACAATTTTCTGATGTAGAAAAAACTTTTGCCCTTAAATCAAATTCAGAATTTAACAAAACAGTTCTTTGAATTTCTTCTTTAGAATCATGAAGAATTTTTAATCCTACTGCTGCATCAGTAGTCCCACTTTCACTAAGATATAATTCTACTGCCTTTTTCTCTTTAGCATCAGCATAATTTAATTCAATAGATGATGAAGGTAAGTAAATTCCAATAAAAACTATAATTAACAGTAACCCTAAAAGAATGTAAATATTTTTTTGTTTCACTTAATAATTTAATACTTTAAAACTTATAAAAGTTTCGATTAGATAAAAGAAAATAATATTATCAAAACCATAGAAAATCCAAAATAAGGAGCAAGAGGTAATTCTTGAGATATTTTTAACTTTTTTATGCCCCATTCTTTTATTTCTTTTATTTCGTTATAATCTAAACCTTCACTTCCTTCAACATATAAAAGTTCATATCCAGAAGCTTGTTCTTTATTATTAAAAAAAAATATTTTATTATTCTTTCTAGCAATAATATCATGAACCATCATTCCTGGCTTTAAATCAATACTATTAACTTCATAAAAATCAGAAGTTAATAAAGTTTTAAAATAATCAAACAATAAATAAAATATGAAAGGATAAATTACCCCTCTAAATAAATAAGCACTATAATCATTCACAATTATCAAATTTATTATCACTAAAATAAAAGTAAATTTACGATAAGATAAAAATTTTCTCAAAAAAGAATTTGTAAAAAAAATGAGAGATAAAAAAAGACTAAATGCTAAATACATATAATTATTTAACTCAAAAAAATAATTAAACCCAAAAAATATTAAAAAAATAAGCTGAAAAAAACTAAAATAAAGTAACAATATGGGTAATGAAAAAGTATTTTTTAATTCAGATATTTTATTATTATAAATTAATTTAATAAGAACTAATAAAGACGGAATTATTAGCCCTATTAATATAACTAATAACATAGGAAAGTTATTATTAACTAAAAAAGAAGGAATTCCTAATGCATAAACCATCAATAATTTTGAATCCCCTGCTGGAATTAACCCAGACATCCATAAAAGTATTGCAAAAACAAATGTAAAAATAAAATTAAATAAATATTGTGGTGTATATTCTGCTAAAATTAAAAATAATATAGCAAAAATAACCAAATGAACATTTTTTACTTTATGTTCCTTAATATCAGTATAAGAAGTTAATATAATAAACAACAATAAAGTTAAAATATTTAATATCATAAAAAAAAGAACTTACTTAATAATTTAAAGTTTACTAATAACTGCTATGATTTGCATGATTAACATGGTGACTATGAGATGTAGAAATAGAATTATCACCAGGAGTTACTGCTACACTATTTTGATGACTAGTAGTTCCAGCAGACGCTTCTTGCGAAAGTACAAAAACTAACCCAGTTGCTATGGCTGCATCTAATAATCCTTTCTTGGATACACTTGCTTTTTCACTTTTTAAAAAAGAACTTACTTTTCTTACTAATTTCATTAATTAAAAATAACAAAATCTAATTTATAAATTTTTCTATTAGTTACAACACAAAACTTAATATATACAACTAAAAGCCTAAATTAGATGAATAAACCTTTAGATTTAACTCTCGAAATCAACAATAAATGTAATTTAAAGTGTAAACATTGTCAAATTTGGAAAGAACGTCCATTTTATGAATTAAATATCAACGAAATTAAAGATACAATAACTAAACTAAAAAATAAATATTCAGAAATAACTAATATTTCATTAACAGGTGGAGAATGTTTCTTAAATAAAGATATTGAAAAAATCATAGTATTATTAGCTAAATTACAAACTAACAATATCATTAAAGAATTTGATTTAGTTTCGAATGGATTTTTTTATGATAAAATTAAAGACATTTTCATCAGAAATAAAGAATTAATAACCAAATCTAAATTTTCAATAGCATTTAGTGTTGACGGTTTAAAAGAAAATCATAATAAACAAAGAGGAAATCCAAAAAGTTTTCAAGAATTAGAAAAAAGTATTGATTTTTTTATAACTAATTTCCCTAACATTAACACTTCGGTTAAATTTACTGCAACTAACATAAATTATAAAGATACATATAATCTATTTCTTTGGTGTAAAAATAAAAACATTAATTTTGCACCAAAAATAGTAGAATTTGGAACTAATAATTATTACCATAGAAATGGAACTTCTGAGTTAAATGAAAACACTCAAGAAATGATAGAATATATGAAAAAAGTTTTTCAAAATTTATTAACTGAACCATTAGTAGAAAAAAAAGGGATTAAACTTCATTTAGATTACTTAAATACGAATAAATTTTGTAAAAATAGTTGTTATACTCCTTGGCAAAGTTTATTTATTGATTCTAGAGGTAAAATTTTTCCTTGTATTTATTATGACCCTATTACTAACATCCATGAAAATAACTGGGAATTTAAAATTAACAATCAAGAACATAAACAATTAATTGCAATGGGTCTTAAGAAAACATGTAAAGGATGTCTTGCATATCATGGGTTCTTAAAACCATATAATTTAAAATGATAATTATACGAAATGACGATGTTGGATTAGAAAATAAAACTTTTATTAAATTTAATAATTGGATTAATGAATTAAACATTCCATGTACTTACGCAATCATACCATATTATATCAATAATGAATTAAAAAATAAAATAAGTAAAAATATAGAAATAGTTATGCATGGATATAAACACAAAAATTATAGTAACAATGAAATTAAATACGAATTTGGAGATTCAAGAAATTATGAACAACAATTACATGACTTAACTGAAGCAAATAACATTTTTGAACATCATTTTCCGAATCAAGAAAAAATATTCATTCCTCCTTGGCATAAAATAAATCAAGATACAATTAAAGCGTTAAATAAACTAAATTATAATAAAATTAGTCTATCTTATTTAGAAAAAAAACAAAAAACTCCTTTTCAAATTAGTTGGATTCATATTATTTTTCATCCAAAATTAACTAAAAAGAAAGACCTTCCTGAATTAATAAAAAAAATTATAGCTTTATGTCAAAATCAATGGTATGTGGGGATTAATATGCATCATCATTTTATGACTAATAGGGAAGAAGAAGAAACGACTAAATTATTCTTAGAATTAATTAAACAAATTTCAATAAAATATAACATAAAATTAGGAAAAGTTACTGATTCATACAATAATCACGAACAGAATTAACAACTAAATTTAATTCTTCATCAGGTAAAAAAGGAGATAATGGAAGATGCACACCTTTTTTTTCATATTGCAAAGCTACATCTAATCCTTGAACATCTTGCTTAAATAAATTTAATGAAGTTAAACATTTATAAGACGGATCTAAATCAATATCTTTTCCTCTTAAATAAGTTCTTAATTTTTCTCTTTCATCTAACTCAATAACATAATGCTGCCTGATAGACTCAGCATACGTGGGATCTTTTGTTACTTTAACAACGTCACCTAATTCTTTTTCATAAAAATTTTGCATTTTTAATTTAGATTTTCTAAGTAAATCAAAAACTTTAATTTTTACATTAATATTTGCCAACTCCAATAAACTTAACCTTGCAGCTGCACGTCCAAAATCCAAAACTGATAAATTATCATTTTCAATATCTAGCATTCCCGGAACTTGTGATGCAATTTCATCATCATCATAAACAATACATCCTCCAGTATATCCTGGAACATTTTTATGCATAGTAAAACTAAATGCAGCTACATCGCTAAATTGACCAGTTAATTTACCATTGTAAGTACTTCCGTGACTTTGGCAACAATCTTCTACTATTTTCAATCCATGTTTATTTGCAATTTCTTGAATTGCATCCATGTCACAAACATGTCCAAACATGTGAACTGGAAGAATTGCTTTTGTTTTAGAAGTAATTTTACTTTCAATTTTAGTATGATCTATAACATAATATTCATTTGCATCTATAAATATTGGTTTAGCTCCCAATTCTAATATTGGTAAAGCTGTTGCATAATATGTTAATGCTGGAACAATTATTTCATCTCCAGGTTTAATCCCAATTAATGTTAATGCTAACTTTAAGGCAGTTGTACCTGAATCTACAAATTTACAATGTCTTCTTCCAATAAAGTTACTCATATTTTTTCCAACTTGAACTTCATATGCTTCATGATCATGTAAACTCATTAAATCTAATACTTTATCAAACTCAGAAATCAAATGTTTCTTAATTAATTTATTTATCCTTAAATCTGTCGTGTATAAAGTCATTTAATAATTCCTCAGTTTTTTCTAATCCCATAAACCATTCAAAGTTTATTGTAGTTTCTTTATTTCTAAGTAAATCTAATTCTGCTTTTATAATTTCTGGTTCAATTTCGGCAAATTCTATAACTCTAGACCCAAGTATATCTTTTAACATATTGCATCTGTAATACTGTTCTTGATCTATATTTTTTGGTTTAGGAATAAGTAAACTTTTAGTTTTATTTGTATATAATAATTGGACTCCTGTACCATACCCACACATACTTACTGAAAATTCAGATTCTGATAAAGTTCCAGTAAATTCTTTTTGATTTAAATGTGTATGAAGTACTAACTGTCCATTTTTAATTTGATCTAAATATTTTAAATTTATTTTATTAAACAATTCATCTTCAGATGAAATTCCTAAAACTAAAACTATTTTTAAATTTGTCAACAAACATCCATCTATAAGTTTAAAAATATATTCATCTCCAACAATTCCACTTCCCCTTGTAATCATTATTTGATTAATAACATTATTACTCAAAGTAGAACCTATTGGTAAAATATAATTTGTAAAATATACATTTTTTCTGTTAGATAAATAATCCAAAGTTGCAGACTTTCCAAAATATTGTCTAATATATTTAGGATCTAAATCTTCAGGACAATGAATTAATATTGCATCATAAAATTCATCAACAATTTTATTTTTATCTTCTCCGTAAAACCCTAAAGGATATCCTAAACTACAAACAATTTTAGTATTGTTTGACTTCAATTTTTTTAATAAAGGAATCAATTCATATTTTAATTCTACATATTGAAAAGGAAAAGATAATATAATAACAATATCTGGATTAAAGTTAATAACTTCTTTAAATAATGTTAAAACTCTAAGTTTCATTACTTTTGTATTTACAGTCTTATACAAAAAATCATGTAAAGTTGCTTTATTATGTAAAGGAAAAGGCATATTAATTAAATTATATTCAGATAAATCTAAATTAAATTTAGGACCAGCATTAATTATTTTAACTTCATTTTCTTTAGAAAGATGTTTAGCAATACTTAATACTCTTTGAGTTTCACCCAAAGTTTCTGCATGGGTAAAATAAATTAAACATTTCATTTTAAACCCAATTATTTTTTAACCAATGAGAATATGATTGTTCTAATGCTATTTTTTCAAATAAATATGTATATTGAAAAGAATGAACTTTATGTGTAAATGTTTCTGTAATTGAAGGAATAGGATTTTTAAATTGTTGATATACTGAAACTTGATCTATACCCATATAAGCTCTAAATGGAGAATAATAATAAAATAAATCAGTAAAACTAGACATCCAAAATGCAAGTAAATCGTCATTAGTAAAAACTTCTTTGGCATCCATATCTACTGTTCCAATCTTAAAAGTGTCATCAGTATACATCCTTCCTTCATCTGAAAAATATAACCCACCATCAAAATTATAAACCATAACTGTCCTCCCGCCAGATGAAAAGTTAGTTAAATCAACATATAAAGGATCTTTTTCTGCAATTAATTTACGTAATTTAATATGAGCACCACGTTCATTTACTTCAATCCCTTTAGCATTTAATTCAGAAATATAATCCATTGCTTCTTTCCAAAATAAATTAAAATCATCTGCAGAATAAGATAAATTATCCCAAGTTGTTAATGCATCTCCTAAACTATTTAATGGTCTTAGGTGAATTGACTGTATACCCAATCTTACATATTCATCTATTATTTCTTTTGGATATTTTAAAGAATTTTTAGAAATTGTTGCCAATACTCCAACAAAAGGATTAATTCCTCTTTTTTTTTGTTCTTCTTTCACCATTTCTATTTTTTGAATTACTTCATCATAACTTCCTTCTCCAGTTGCAGTTTTTCTATGGAAATTATGAACTTCTTTAGGACCATCTAAAGATGTACAAATAGATACATCATTATCTAAAAAAAAATCTAATTTTTCTTTATCTAAAAGTCCTAGATTTGAAACAATAGTAATAACCATATTTTTTTTAATGGTTTGATTTAATTTTCGTAAATGAGTAATTATTAATTTAACAGTATTCCAGGCAATTAAACATTCTCCCCCTTGAAACTCAATTGTTGGAGAATCATTACTATTTTCCATTATCCATTTAACTACTTTCATCGCTACATCTTCTTTCATTAAACTTCTTCCACGACTAACTCCAGCATGACAATATGTACATCTTTGATTACAAGTATCAGTTACATTAATAATATGTAAACTTGGTTTAAAAAATAAATTTTTATTCAAACTACGATAAGTATTAACTATATTTTTAGTATTATTTTCATCAATAATAATTCCGCTTTTAATTAGTTTAGTTTGTAAATCTAAATCATAAGAAAAAGTTTTTAATTTTCTCAACTCTTCTTTATCTAAAATAGTCCAACCACCAAAATATCCATTTACTACAAATTTATCTTTACTTACTTCTTTTTGAGTGTAAGGTAAAATACGTTCATTCATTTTCTCTCACCTTAGCCAAAACATAATTAGCAAATTCAAACGGTAAAATTGAATCATCTTTAAATTCTATAATAACAAAAGAATCTTCTTCAACTAAACTTACTTCATATTCTTTTTTAAACTCAAGCATAGTTTCCAAAATATATTTTTTTGGATAAAATTCTAAAGAAAGTTTAATTTTGTGAGACATCTTTCTCAACTTCTTCTAATAATTTATTTATTTCTTGTTCTTCGGCATCTTCAACTAATTTTGGTGAAGCTGAAAATAAAGCTCTTTGTAAAACTGCATTTATTACATCTTTATTTTGTTCAAATTGATTAAAATAATTAGTTATTGAAATTAAGTCATTAAAAAATCGTTGAGCAGTTTGATCTAGATTTACGTCTTTTTTTGGTTTAATTTTCACAATAACTTCATCATTTAAATTTCCATCTAATAAAACATAAAAATCATCCAAATAAACATAAGTAGTAGCATATATATTTTTCAAAGAATACATTTTTGGATTTAATGTGATTATTAAAGCATTATTTTCAATTTTATAGTCTGTTGTCATAAAAATAAAAGATAAAATTTCGTTATATATAGTTTTCGCTTTTCGAAACTATCTTTATATATTCTTTATTCTTATTAAGTAATTCATTAAGTAACTCATTCTTCATTAATTCATTTAATAATGATATATCTTTTTCAAGGCACCCTTTAGTAACTCCATTTAAAGCTTCTTTTAATTCAACATTCCATTTAGAATTTACACAATTTCGTAATTCTTCAAAATTAATACTTTCTTTTTTAGATAATAAAGAAATTTCTTGTGCAAATATAATATCCATATATCTTTGAGAATTTTCTACTAACTTAGATAAAACTGCAATTTTAGGATTTGTCCATATTAAATTATTAAAATCCATAAAATTATCCAAAAATTCAATAGTTTTTTCTTTTGATTTTACATCTATAGGTCCAATTACCCTTTTCAAATTAAATATTTGGTGTTGATTATCATTTTCACTAAACCTATGTGGAAAAAATGATAAAAAACTATCATTAGAATTAACTTTTTTTATTATATAATCTACATCTTTCAATGAAATAGTTGATTCAACTAAAATTAAAGGTTTATTTTCAAAATTAATAGAATTAATAATATCTAAAACTTGATTTGAAGTGTATACTGTAATAAAATAATAATCTGCATTTATTTCAGAAACAGAATTAAAACAACTAATACCTTGTATAAATTTGTTTGAATCAATATCAACACCAATAACTTCAAAATTATCACAAGGTAACAAATCCTTTACTAAAGTATTTCCAATCTTACCCAATCCCACTACTGCAATTTTCATTCTAATACTCTAAGAAAAGCTTGTAAATCTTTTCGGTTTCTCATTTCATAAGGATCTTTAGCAAAAGAATATATTTGGTTTTTTAATTTATATTTTTTACATAACTTTAAATTTTGAATTATTCTTCCTATAAATTTAACTCTATTTCCTTTTAATATTTCATTAAAATTAAATCCAATAATTATATCTTTTTTCTTGGCTAAAACACTTAAAACTTGATTTAATCCACTTTCTCTATGATGTACAGAATCACTTATTGGACTTAATTCTAAATCATAAACTAAATTGATCTTTTTTTCAAAAAAAGTCCTAGTAGGATTTTTTACAATAATAAAATCAGTTTTTTTCTTTGCTTTTACCATTTCTTCAATTTTATCTATTTGAATAGCTAATTTAACTTTTATTTTATCGGATTTAAAGTTTACAAAATCCTCTAAACTGTAACAAAAGTATATTTCATTATATCCTAACTGTAATGCTATTTCTATAAATTCATTTTCATTTCCTTTAGGAAACACAATATCTCCATTCATAATAGGTAGTAACAAGATATTGAATTTAAAAGTATTTATTTTCAATATAGAAATAAATTAAACCAATTCATACAATTCGCAAGCCTTACAAATTTCTCCACGCGAAGGTTGATCGCATTTCATACACAAGTTAGGTTCCTCAGAAGTTGCAAATTTTTTCTTTAATTTTGGTAAAATATTAATAAAATTATTAATAATATTTTCTTTAGTTCCTTTGTGATTGTTTTCATATTCATTTAATAAATCTCTTACTGTTGCACGATAACTTAATCCTGTATATTTACATTCAGTATATTTGATTTTAAATTTTTTTATCAAAGTATACACTAAAACTTCTTTTTCTCTCATAAAATATAAAGGTTTGACACGTTGTGTGAAAAAATGCCTATATTTTTTTAAGCCTGATTTTGGACCAAGTCTTGCCAATAATTCAACATTTCCTCTAAATAAATTTACTAAAACGCTTTGACATTCATCATCTAAATTATGCCCTGTAATTATTTTATCATACCCTTTTGAATGTTTATTTAACAAATATCTTCTAAATGTTCCACAAATATGACAAGGTTTAAATTTAGTTTTTTTAATCATTTTATCTAAAGGAGAACCAAATTCTTTTTCAAAAGCTACAATTTTTAATGGAATTTTATATTCATTACAAAATAATTTTAAATCTTTAAGTGTATGTTCTCTATAATATTTTATTCCTTCATCAATAGCTAATGCTGTCACATTTCCAAAAAATTTATTGACTAAATATAAAACAGTTAAACTATCTTTCCCTCCAGAAACTGCAATCATAGTTTTATCTTTTTTTTCAATTAAGTCAAACTTTTTTATAGTGTTAAATACTTTTTTTTCAAAATATTTAACAAAATGTTCACTACAATATTTAGGATATATTGCTTTTTTTACACACTTTGAACATTTCATTTATCCACCACTTACAACTGAAAGTAATTTAATTTCATCTTTATTATCTAACATTTCATCTTCTAAAATCAATTCATTATTTCTAATTGGTAAAACTTCTTCAGGATTAATCTTAATTTTTTCAAATAATCCTTTTAATTTTCCACTATAATTTATATTAATTGTTTTATTTTTATGTTCAATATATACTTTCATTTTAATTCCTCAATCTTATTCTTAATTTCTTTATCAGATAATGCAATTAAAGGTCTTAATTCGATCAATTCATCACCTAATACTTTAAAGTTACTTACATTTTGTCCAAGGACTATAACTTTACTTAATTCCTTTATTTCATTTAATGAATTTATTTTAATTGATTTTAATTTATAATATTTATCAAGCCATGTTTCGCCTATTTCTTTTTTAGAAATAAGAATTACTTTACTTCCTCTTCTCATCATAAAAAAAGCTGCCAAATAATCTTGATCTTTTTCAATGTAACAATATAAAATTTTACTACTACTTATAGGCATTCCTCCGATAGCTTTAATTTTTTTACAATAAATTAAACTAAATTTAGGATAAATTTCAACCCCGATTTCTTCTTGAAAATCTTTCAAAGAAACTTTTGCGGAAGTATTTTCTAAAACATATTCACCTATTTTTTTTTCTAATTCATTGGATTTAATTTTAAATTTTTTATCTATTCGTTTTACACTTACTCTAAATGTAGTTTTATCACCAAAATCAATAACTTCAAGTACTTTTTTATTAATATCTTCTAAATTAGATTGGGTAATTAAAGCATGACTAAAACCAACTACACCAAAAACCTTACTTAAGTCATATTTTTCATCTGTATGAATAAAAATTCTTCCTCTTCTTTTAGATATTTTATCATAACTTAAGTTATTTTCATTTAAATAAAGTTTAATATTATTTACCAATATCTGTTCAAAAGTACTTCTATTTCTACCTTTTAAAGCAATCTCCCCATATCTAATAATTATCATAATAAACACCAAAAAATCATAATCGTAATTTCTCCACAACATACTTTACTTTTGAAATAACATAATCTAACTCTTTTTTAGTATTATATTTACTTAAACTAAACCTTATACTACTCAATGCTTCTTTTCTAGACTTACCTATTGCTGTTAAAACTTTACTTGGTTCAATTTTTTTACTTGTACATGCACTACCAGAACTAACTGCAATACCAAAATGATCTAAATGCATTAACAAACTTTCTGCTTCACACCCAATAAATGAAATATTAATATTATTATATAACCTATCCAAAGGACCATTTAATTTAGTGTTTGGTATTTTTAATAATTCATTTAATAAATACTTATTTAGCTTTAAAATTTGATCTTTTTGTTGATCCAACGTAACAGCAAGAGAAAACCCAAAAATCCCTTGAACATTTTCAGTTCCTGGACGTAACCCTTGCTCTTGATCACCTCCTGACATTAAAGGTTTAAGTTTTATTCCATTTCGAATATATAATCCTGCAACACCTTTAGGACCATGAATTTTATGACTTGAAAAACTCAATAAATCAATATTATTTTTATTTACATTAATATCTAATTTACAAAAACTTTGAACTGCATCTACATGAAATAAAATTTTATTTTCATGACAAATTTTTCCAATTTTTTCAATATCTTGTATAGTCCCTATTTCATTATTTGCATGAATAATTGAAATTAAAGAAGTATTTTTATCTATTAATTCAAGTAGATGTTTAATATCAACATATCCTTCCTTATCTACTTTAACATATTTTATTTTTTTTCCAGAATTAATACATGAATTTAAAATAGAAGGATGTTCAATACGAGTTGTAATTATATTTTCTCCATCACTTCCAAAAATAGCTAGGTTATTTGACTCTGTGCCAGAGGAAGTAAATATAATTTCTTTACTTTGAGCATTAATTTTTTTTGCAATTATTTCTCTAGATTGTTCTAAAACTTTTCTTGCATCTAGTCCAAAACTATGTATACTTGAAGCATTACCATATAATTGAAAAGAATTTAATTTTTTTTGTACACTTTTATCAATTTGCGTAGTAGCTGCATTATCTAAATATATTTTCATTCGAAACACACCTTGCAATCATCTTTAATTTCCTCAACTTTTTGATGATAACAACATATTTTTCTTTCAGATTTTATATAATCACATACTTGTTGAATTTCTTTCATTATTGAAGAATTTTCTTTAACAATTCGTTTAGCTGCATCTTCAATTTTAGATTTAACATCACTATCTAAAACTATAGCATTTGCACGTTTTGCTTTTACATATTGATTTACTGCAGCTCTTGAAATTCCTAATTTTTCAGCAATTTTAACTTGACTTAAACCTAAATCTAACATTTTCTTACTTAATTCTGATCTAACTGCAGGTAAAATATACCAAACTTCAATTTCTTGTGGCATTAATGTCATTTTAAATATATATTTTGCAGAGTTATTTAAATATTATGGGATATATCACAAAATTTAAATAAAAAACAATTTAAATATATTATATGGTTTTAGAATCATTAACTAATCCTTTTAAGGTAAAGGAAAAACCTTGGCATTTATTCTATTATGGTTTTATAATTAGCACAATTGCATTATTTTTTTCAGTATGGATTTTCGAAAAAGAAGCTAGTTTAATCATGGTTTTTTTAACAGTTTTTGCATGTATTCCTTTTGTAATTAAAGTAATCAAAAACGAAGAAATAAAAACAATTACTATTGAAAAGGAAAGTACTATATTGAAAGAACATTGTAAGGCATTAATTGGACTCACTATTTTATTTTTAGGAATAACAATTTCATTTTCAATTTGGTATACTCTTTTACCTAAAGAAATGGTAAATAATATTTTTGCAGTTCAAATTGAAACAATAGCTAGTATAAATTCTAATTTATCCGGAAATTTTTTTAGTAATTCTAGTTTCGGAATAATTTTTATGAATAATATCAAAGTTTTAAGTTTTTGTATATTATTTTCATTTCTCTATGGAGCAGGTGCAATTTTTATTTTAACTTGGAATGCTTCTGTTATCGGTACAGCTATTGGAAGTTTTGCAAGGGATTTATTAGTAAACACTTCTACATCATTAGGATTTAATTCTATTGCGAATTATTTCAGTGCCCTTTCGTTAGGTTTATTAAGATATTTATTACATGGAATTCCAGAAATTTTTGCTTATTTCGTAGGTGGGCTCGCAGGTGGAATAATATCATATGCAATTATTAATCATAATTTTCAAACAAAAAAATTCGAAAAAGTATTATTAGATTCATCGGAATTAATAATAGCTTCAATACTATTATTAGTTTTTGCAGGATTAGTTGAAGTTTATATTACACCCGCTTTATTCTAAAATTTTTATTTTACCTGGAGATATTTCGAAAATTTCTCCATTTTCTAATAATTTATTTATTAATTTTTCTTCAATTCCTTGAGAAATAAGTTCTTCAATTTTTGCCCCATCACCAGAATCTTTTTCTTTTATTATTTTAATTACATCGTCGTAATTATTTACAACAACTACATCTTCCACTATTACTTCTTCATGTATTTTTTCATAATCTAATTTACTTAATTCTTTTTGTCTTACTTTTAACCACTCAGAATTAATTTTTTTAATTATTTCTATAGCAAAATATTTTTCTTGTTCAAATTCTCTTGGTCTTCCTATAACTTGTACAATATCCCCTACTTCAAACTCAGAGAAATTTATTACTACATCGAAACTTCTAGTTGCAATAGAAGCACTTCCATCATCAATAACTAAATTATCTTCATTTTTAGTTACAATTGTTCCCATAACATTAGCTCTTGAAATTTTTACATTATTATCTGTTAAAATATAATTCGGTTCCCACCCTTCTTGTTTAATATACTTACCCAAATTTAAATCTTTAATACTAACTTTTATTGCAACTTGCCTTTTTTTATCTTCCATAATTATAACCTCTGTATTAAACCTCTTCTTGGTTCAAAAATATCACCACCTCTTTTTAGCTTGTCTACAATTTCTTCTACTTCATTTTCATTTAATCCCTTTTCTTTTGCAGAATTAACAATTTCTTCAAGCGGAATAGCTTTTCCATATTGATTTTCTAATTCATTAAGAATTTCTTTTATAATTGAAATTTTATTTCTTGCACTAGATGTAATCCCTGAAGTAATTCTATCAATATCTATTTTACCAGTATCTGGATCTAATCCAACTTCAGTTAAACAAAAATTCAATAAATCAATTGATTTTTTTGTATCTTCTTTTAAAACTTCATCGCCTAACCTTAATTTACAAGCAGCTTCAGCCAACCTTATAATTGCTTCAAGCTGTCTTGTTGTAATAGGAACAGCTTTAACTCCTGCTTCTTCTGAAGAAGAACTATTTCTCATTTGAACATAATATTTTTGAATATCTTCAATTGCTTCATCGGATAATGTAGGAGAAACAAATCTTCTAGCATATGCTATATATTTTCTTAATATATCAGTACTTATTTCTGTTTCATCAACATCTGGCGTTTTATGTGATTCTAAAATAAAAGAAGCCATTTTTGCATCTTTTTTTTCATCTGGAAGATCTTTAATTGGAAATATTAAATCAAATCTTGAAATTAAAGCAGGAGGTAAATTAATTTGTTTTCCTATTATGTCATAAGGGTCAAACCTTCCAAATTTCGGATTAGCTGCAGCTAATACTGTTGTTTCACATCTTAATGTTGCTTGTATATTTGCTTTAGAAATTGTAATAGTTTGTCCTTCAAGTGCTTCATGCATTGCACTTCTATCTTCAGGTGACATTTTATCTAATTCATCTATACATACTAATCCTTTATTAGCTAAAACTAAAGCTCCTGCTTCCAAACTCCATCCTCCCAAAAATTCATCCTTAACTACAGCTGCAGTTAATCCTGCACCTGATGCACCCTTTCCACTAACAAATCTTGCTTTAGTTGATATTTTTGAAGCTCGTTTAAGTAACTGAGAATTGTGTACAACAACTCCATTTGCAATATAATTATGGGTTGATTCTATTTCTAAGTCATAAACAAAATCATCACATAATTCTTCTTTAATACTTAAAATTTCATCCCAAAAAACATCAGCATGGGATATTTGATTTAATTTTTTAACATCATTTAAATCTATATTTGATAAATATTGAGATATTTTTTTTGTAATACTTACACTAGGTAATCTATTATTTTGTTCATAATGAGCATATGAACTTCTTATAATACCCATTTCCGATTGTTTAAGCTTTAAATCAATTCTTATTTTTTTTAATAAATCATTTATATTAGGTATCAAATCTATATTAGTATTATATAATTTTGTATTTTGTATTAATAAATTAATTTCATTTTTTTTCCTTTTAGACAAAAACCCAATTTTATTGATAAAAGGTTTAACAAATTCTCCACCAATAATAATTTCATAACTTTTTACTTTTCTTTTATTAACTGTATTTGTAGCAAATTTAATTTTTTCTTTAAATAAACTTATTACACCAAACCTAAGTAAACATAACTGGATATTTTCTGCTAAATTTTTACTAATAGATGAAAATTCAATTTGTCTCTTTTTTACATTAATATTAGCATCACACTCAAACAAAGCAGAAATAAAATTACTTAATATTTCATCAGAAGATTTCAAGATTAAATTAGGTATACTTTTATTTAAAGATCCTTCCATAAGTTCTTTAAAATTTAAATTTAAATAATCTACTAAATTTTTAGATAAAGTATAAATTTCTTTAGTTTTATTTAATCCATCTCTTTCAGTAACGTTTACATCAAATAAAGATTTTATTAACTTTGAAAAATCATTTAAAACGCAATTATCTTCATTAGTTAAACTAACCCATGCGCTAGTTTTTGAATATGCAACATATCCATCTCCACATAAATAGCCTAATAATCTAGATAAATCCAATGATACAAATTCAGGATATTTTAATTTCTTAGAATTTTTTGCATATTTTGGAATAAAATTACTAATAGTTTGAATTTCATTTTTAATTTTTACACTTCTAGGTGCAGCTATCCGTTCTCCAACCTTAAAACTTTGAGCATCCTTTGCAATAATTAAACCATTATGTACTTGAAATAAAGGATGGTTTTTAGTGAGTTTTAAAGTTACACCTCTTCTTGTTTTTATCACTAATAGTTTTTCATTAATTTTTCTCTTCCAAACTCTAACTCCTTTTCCATTTTTAATTTTACCATCAAAAAATAAACTAGGAAGAGTTAAACTTTCTATTTCAACATTATCATTAATAATATTATATTCATCAACTAAATCTTTTATTCTTTTTATTTCTCCATTTGATAATAGAATTTTTGTATCTCCATGTAAACATTTTCCCGCACCAGGGTCCCCTATTAATAATATATGTATATCTCCTCTTGTTGAAGCTCCATCGGTTCTAATTTTTTTTACTCCCCCAATTAAAGAATATAATATAGCTTCTTTTATTTTATCATATCCATAAATACTAGGTGCACAAGCTTCAACCATTTTTAAATATATTTTAGGATCTTTCGCCAAAGTTTTTATTGCATCAATATCTTCTTTACTAATTTGTATCTCACTATAATCTTCTTCCACAGGATCTATATGATTTGCTTCAATAATTAAATCAAATCTTGTACTTTGTCCACCAGATCTCATTATAATTGGAACTTCTTTCACAAACCCAGTAACTTTAATTTTAGTTCCAGGGTTAGTTCTTTTATCAGAAATTGGACTTACTAAATCTTCTTTAAGTAAAAGATTCATTCTTTTAGGTTGTTCTCCTCCTTCTAAATCATCTGTATTTTCTTCTAAAACAATTCCTTGCGCATCAATTAATTCTTTATTTAGTAATCTAAATTTCCCTTTCCTACCACATCCACATTTACTTGGTTCCTTAAATTTTTGATCTAATTGTAAAACATTCAATACATTACCACAAACAGGACATTCAAACTTAGCAGAAGTAACTTGTGGACGTACATCTGATTTTTGCCTAACTACTCCATCAAGAGAAATAAACTTACCAATATGAGCGCTCCTTATTTCTCTAATTAAAATATCTTGACTATCTGGTAAATTCTTAAAACGAATTCTAAAATTAACAGTTTCTTGAGGTGTATCAAACTGTTCAACTGCTATTTCAGCAGCTTTAATAGACTCTTCTGGAGTTTCAAGTAACTCGTTAGCTATTTCTATATCAAATTTAGATAAATCTAAAAAATCAATTACAAAGTAATTATTTCCCTTTCTAATTGATTCCATTAAATCAGTATTACAATTAGTTTCCAAATACTCTTGAAACTTCTTAATCTGCTCTGCAGCGTCCATTTTCTAAATAAAGTTACTTAACTTTTTTTAAATTAGCCACAAGCATATCTAAAGCTTTATGTACTGCGTCTACACTTTTAGTTCCAGTACAAACAACTTTTCCATTACTAAATAATAAAAATGTTGCTTTTGCTTCATTCAATTTATAGACTAAACCCGGAAATTGTTCTGGTTCATATTCAGTATTAGGTAACTTCATTGCTAAAGTGTTTAAATTTAAATCCATACCAACACTTCCACTTGCTACCATATTTTGAATTTTTACTTCAGGTTCAATTTTAATATCGACATTTATTTTTTTTAAACTTTTAATTATTTTTTTTATCGATTCATGAACTTTTTCCATTGATCTTGCCCCAGTACAAACAACTTTTCCTGAACTGAAAATCAAAGCACTTGTTTTTGGTTCTTTTATTCTAATTACTAATCCTGGAAACTGTTCAGGGTTATATTCCGTATTACTTAAAGTTGCAGCCATTTTTTCCAATGGAATATCATGTTCCAAAGAAGTACTTACAACAATATTTACAATTTCCATACTTGTTTTTTCTTCTTTTTTAGCCATTTTAAATTTACCCCCAAATTCCTTTATAAGCTTTATAAACACATTTATAAAAGACAGTTAGTATTTAAATACTTTCATTTTTAAATGGTTTTTTCAGATAATATATATTCTTGTTCCTATAACCCCTTTGTTTCTTATGGAGAAAAGAAGAAATATGGCTTAATTTACTAAATTAAGCCCAAATTAAGTTCCATTTCATTATAAAGTTTAAAATAAGATTTGTTTTCAATATAGAAATTAAATTAAAGAAAGTAAATTAAATTACTTATTTTTTTAATTTCATTTAAACCAATATTTTTTTTAAATTCAATTTCTCCATATTTATGCACTATTATTTCAGAATTATTATAATTTATAATTAAAACAATATTAGCATCTAATTTTATTTTAAATTTTTTCCTTAATTCTTTAAAATTTAAACTAGTTTTCTTTAATGGTTTTGTTTTATATGTATTTTTAGATAAGCATTTTTCAATTTTATAATTTTCATCACTTATAATTTCACTATGATTACATTTTTTTTCTTTTTTAACCTTAATTTCCGTTATCCCATTATTCCATATATTAATGTGAATTAAATTTTGAGAATATTCTTTATTATTCAAAAATTTTAATGCTTGGGTTATTTGAACAGAAGAAACTATTGCTATTAAAGAGTTTAAAACACCTTCATTGTCACAATTTTTATTTATATTACTTTTATATACACAATCAAAACAAATATTCGAATCAACAAAAAGAACATTTCCAATAACCCCTGTTGCAGCTGCATGAATCCAAGAAATATTAGTTTTTTTTGAATATCTATTTATTACTCTTCTAGTTTCGAAATTATCAGTACAATCTAAAATTAAATCTGACTTAAGTATTTTTGAATTATTATCATCTAAATGTGTTGCATGTGATTTAATAGTTATATTAGAATTTATTTTTTTTAACTTTTTAATAGCCACTTTAGCCTTTAATTCATTAATATCTTTTTCATCATAAAGAATTTGTCTTTGTAAATTATCTAACTGTACTATATCTTGATCAATTAATATTAAATTTACACCAGCTCTTGCAAGTAAACTAGAAGCAAAAGTCCCTAATGCTCCAACTCCAACAATTGTAACTGTTTTTTTTTGTGAAGTTTTACCTAATATTGATTCTTGTCTTACATATCTCATTTAAATGCCTAATTGATAAGTATTTTTAAAAGTAACCATTCCAAATCAACATAATTGAATAGATAAATTTGTATTTAGAAAACTATTTAAACCTCCGCTTCTGATGGAAATTCTCGTAGGGGGTAAAGATGAGCAAAGAATTAAATAATTTTTTTGAAAAATTTCTAACAAGGCAACCATTGTTCTTAAATAAAACAGTAATACAATCAAATTATTCACCAGAAAAAATTGAACATAGAGATGATCAAATCCAAAAAATTGCAGATATTCTTGCTCCTTCGCTTAGACTTGAAAAACCTAGTAATTTATTCATTTATGGTAAAACTGGTACAGGAAAAACTCTTAGTGTAAAATATACAACTGATAAAATTTTAGAAGTTGCAGAAAAAAAAGGAACTCCAATTAAAATTTTTTATTTAAATTGTAAATTAAAAAAAGTAGCTGATACTGAATATAGATTAATTGCACAATTAGCAAGAGAATTAGGTAAAACTATCCCTGCTACAGGTTTACCAACAGATGAAGTTTATAAAATTTTTTTTGAAGCTTTAGATAAAGATAAAAAATTATTTTTAGTTATTTTAGATGAAATAGATCAATTAATTAAAAAAGCAGGAGACGAAATATTATATAATTTAACTAGAATTAATACTGAATTAAAAAATTCACAAATTGCTATAATTGGTATTTCAAACGATTTAGTATTTGCAGATTCGTTAGATCCTAGAGTTAAAAGTTCACTTTCAGAAGAAGAAATTGTTTTTCCTCCATATAATGCAATTCAAATCCAAGATATCTTAAAACAAAGAGCAAAAATAGGATTTAAAGATGGTGTTATAGAACCAGGTGTAATTGAAAAATGTGCAGCTTATGCGGCAAGGGAACATGGAGATGCTAGAAGAGCAATTGAATTATTGAGAGTTTCTGGAGAAATAGCAGAAAGATCAGGTAAAACAATTTTAGAAATAAAAGATTTAGATGAGGCTGAAGATAAAATTGAAAGGGATAGAATTTTAGATGTAATTATTACTCAACCTAAACAACATCAAGCTACATTATATTCAATATTAGCTGTTAAAGATAATAAAAAAAGCACAATATTTACTGGTGAAGTATATGAAGTATACAAAGAAATTTGTCAAAAAGTTAATTTACAATTTCTAACTCAAAGAAGAATATCAGATGTTCTTGCAGAATTAGATATGTTGGGCATAATTAACGCTAAAGTTATTTCTAAAGGTCGATATGGTAGAACTAGAGAAATTTCATTATCCCTTCCTGAAGCATCAGTAAATAAAATTAAAAATTTACTTGAGGAAGGTTTAGACTTATGTTAGAATTAAAAAAAAAAAAAGAAGTTATAACAAACAGTTTAAATGAAGGTTTTTTAGTAGGGAAAACTTTTTTTGAAGAAGAACAGGAATTAAATCTCAAAGAATTAGATAAAAACTGTTTAATTTTAGATGATAGTATTGAAAAATTAACTAAAATAGAAAAGCATAATTGGATTGATTTCGACAAAGCTAAAGTTCTTGCCGAAAAAAAAAAAAATAATAAAATTCTAAAAAGTTTTAATGAAGTAATAGAAAATGGAGTTGAAGTAGTTAAAGAAAATGAAAATATTCAAATAATTTCATCATATAATAAAGAAATTTGTAAAAAAAGAGAAGTTGAAGATTTTGTTATGTATTTTAACAAAAGATTTACTGCACTTGAAAAAATTCTTAGAAATAGACATGAATTATCTGGAAGTATTTCTATTTCTAGAGTATTAAGTAGAAATGAAAAAGATTCAGTTTCAATTATTGGTATAGTTCAAGATAAAAGATTAACTAAAAATGGACATCTTTTTATTACATTGGAAGATAAAACAGGCATAATTAGAGTTTTAGTAAGTAAAGATAAACCTGAATTATTCCAACTAGCTCAAGATATTGTATTCGATGAAGTTATAGGTGTAGTTGGAGCAAATGGAGATAAAATTATTTTTGCAAACAATATAATTCAACCAGATATTCCTCTTAATAAAGAATTAAAAAAAAGTCCAGATGAAGCTTATGCTTTATTTATGTCAGATGTCCATGTTGGAAGTTATAATTTTTTAGAAGAAGAATTTAATAAATTTTTAAATTGGATAAATGGTAAATCTGGGGATGAGAAACAAAAATTAATATCCAGTAAAGTTAAATATATTTTTTTTGCAGGTGATTTAGTAGATGGCGTAGGTATTTATCCTGGACAAGAAAAAGATTTATCAATTCCAGATATATATAAACAATATGAAAAATGCGCAGAGCTTTTATCTAAAATTCCTGCTAACATCAATATTATAATAGCACCAGGAAATCATGATGCTATGAGAATTGCTGAACCTCAACCAAGGTTATATGAAGATTTTGCGGGCCCTATACTAAACCTACCTAATGTAACTGTAGTTAGTAACCCTGGTATGGTCAATGTTCATGGTAATGAAGATTTTCCTGGATTTGATGTAATGTTATACCATGGTTATTCTTATGATTATTATGTAGCAAATGTTGATAGTTTAAGAAATAAAGGGGGTTATAATAGAGCAGATTTAATTATTAAATTTTTACTACAAAGAAGACATTTAGCTCCATCCCATTCATCAACATTATATCTTCCTGAAACAGAATATGATCCTTTAGTGATTGATCATGTTCCTGATATTTTTGTCTCTGGACATATTCATAAAGCCGTTGTTTCAAATTATAGAAACATTACAATGATTAGTAGTAGTTGTTGGCAAGCTAAAACTGAGTTTGAAGAAAAAATGGGACATGAGCCTGAACCTGCAAGAATCCCTATGGTTAATTTACAAACAAGGGAAGTTAAAATATTGAGGTTCTAAAATGGTAACTGCAAGCGAAAATATGCAAAAATATTTTAATAAAATTGAAGAAGATGTGAGTATAGCCTTTACAAAAGCTCAAGAAGCAAAAAAATTAGGTTTTGATTATGAAAAAGAAGTGGAAATTACTTTAGCTAAAAACATGGCTGAAAGGGTAATTGGTATTATTTCAGTTGTAGCACCCCAAATGAAAAACTCAGGTGCAGCAGAAAGAATTATTGAATTAGAAAAAAAATATGGAATTTTAGATTGGAAAGTTGCACTTGAAATTGCTTTAGAAATTTCTGAAGAAAAATTTTGTAAATTTAAAGATAAAAAAGAAGCTATTGAAATTGGAATTAGGGCGGGATTTGCATATGGGACGGTAGGTGTTGTAAGTAGTCCATTAGAAGGTTTTGTTAGTTTAGATATAAAACCAAGAAGAGATGGTCAAGGTGAATATTTTTGTATGAATTTTTCCGGACCTATTAGAAATGCAGGAGGAACTGCTGCAAGTTTAAGTGTAATTATTGCTGATTATGTTAGAGTAAAGTTAGGTTATCAAAAATATGATCCTTCAGAAGAAGAAATTAAAAGAACTTTTGTTGAAATTACAGAATATCATGAACGTGTTACTAATTTACAATATTTCCCAAGTCAAGAAGAAGTTAATTTTATGACAAAAAATTGTCCTGTTGAAATTAGTGGAGATCCAACTGAAAAATTTGATGTTCCAACTTATAAAGATTTACCAAGAGTAAACACAAATAAATTAAGAGGTGGATTTTGTTTAATTCATTCTAGTTGTATTCCATTAAAAGCAGAAAAACTTTGGAAACAATTATCAATATGGGGAAGTAGTTTTAATTTAGAACATTGGTCTTTTTTGGAAGAATTTATTAAAATTAAAAAAAATGCTCACGCTGAAGGATCTAACGATGAAGAAAAAGAATCAGGAAAAGTTTTACCTGACTTTACATTTATTAAAGATATAGTTGCCGGTAGACCCGTATTAAGTCACCCGTTAGCAAAAGGAGGGTTTAGATTAAGATATGGAAGAAGTCGATTTTCAGGATATAGTGGCCAAAGTATCCACCCCGCAACTATGTATGTTATGAGAAGTTATATTGCTACAGGAACTCAATTAAAAGTTGAACGTCCTGGTAAAGGAGCTGCATTTACTCCATGTGATAAATTACAAGGTCCTATTATTAGATTAAAAAATGGAAGTGTTGTACAACTAAATAAGGAATCTGAAGCTAAAGAATATGTTAAAGAAATGGAAGAAGTTTTATTTTTAGGGGATGTTTTAATTAATTATGGTGATTTTTTTGATAGGGCTCACCCTTTAGTTCCAGCAGGTTATTGTGAAGAATGGTGGATTCAAGAACTTGAAAAAGCTACAGTTGATTTATTTGGAAATTTAGATATTGAAAAATTATCAGATTTAACTTCTATTAATGCAAATATTTTTGAAACTTTATTTGAAGACCCCATAAATGAAGAAATTTCAGCTAAAAATGCAATTAATATATCTAAAAAATTAAAAATACCTTTACATCCTTTTTATACTTATTATTGGGATGATATTTCTATTGAAGATTTTAAAAAATTATACGACTGGCTTTCAAAAGGAAATATTCAAAAAGAATCTGAAGTAAATAAAATTATTTTAAAAATTAAAGATGAAAAAAAAATCTTAGAATTTATTGGTATGCCTCATTTAGTGGTTAATAATGAATTTATTGTAATTGAAAAACAACATGCACAAGCATTATTAGGTACATTAAGTAATTTTGAAAAAAAACTTGAAGATCATAAATCTACATTAGAGTTAATTAATTCTATTTCTGAAATAAAAATTAGAGATAAATCTGGAACTTATATTGGAGCAAGAATGGGACGTCCAGAAAAAGCTAAAATGAGAAAAATGAATGGTTCTCCACATTCTTTATTTCCTGTAGGTGAAGAAGGGGGTAGATTAAGAAGTTTTCAAGCTGCAATGGAAGTCGGTAAAATTAAAGCAGAATTACCTAATTATAAATGTAAAAAATGTAATAAAAACACAATTTATACTGTTTGTGAAGTTTGTCATGTTACAACTACGCAACTTTTTTTTTGTCAATCATGTGGATTAATAGAAACAGAAATATGTAAAACTCATGGCAATACTAAGCCTTATAGTGAACAAGAGATAGATATTCAACATTATTTTAAAAAAGCATCAAGAAAATCAAATGGCGCCATTTCAAAATTAATTAAAGGAGTAAAAGGAACTAATAATAAAAACCATAGACCTGAAAATTTAATTAAAGGAATAATTAGATCCAGATATAATTTATTTGTAAATAAAGATGGAACTATTAGATATGATGCTTCTGAATTAACTTGTACTCATTTTAAACCTAAAGAAGTTAATGTTGAAATTGATAAATTAATAGAGTTAGGTTATACTAAAGATTACTTAGGTAAAGAATTAACTGACAAAAACCAAATTTTAGAAATTAAACCACAAGATGTAATTTTACCTGCTTGTCCTATATCCCCAGATGAAAAAAGTGATGATGTTTTATTAAACATAACCAAATATATTGATGACCTTTTAGTAAACTTCTATGGTTTACCTCCTTTTTATAAATCAAAATCAAAAAAAGATTTAATAGGCCAATATATTCTTGGACTTGCTCCTCATACTTCAGCTGCAATGGTTGGACGTATTATTGGATTTAGTCAAACCCAAGCATTTTTAGCGCACCCTTATTTCCATGCTGCAGAAAGAAGAGATACTGATGGGGATGAACTTGGTTTTATTCTTTTAATGGACGCTTTCCTTAATTTTTCTAAATCATTTCTCCCAGAACATAGAGGAAGTACAATGGATGCTCCTTTAGTAATGACTTCAATTTTAAATCCCTCTGAAGTTGATGATATGGCATTTAATGTAGATATTGTTAATAAATATCCTTTAGAGTTATATGAAGCGGCTTTGGAACATAAAATGCCTTGGGAAGTTAAAATTAAATTAATTAAAGATGTTCTAGATACAGAAAACCAATATGAAAATATGAAATTTACACATGATACTGATAATGTAAATACAGGAATTCTTTGTTCTGCTTATAAAACACTCCCATCAATGGAGGATAAATTAAAAGGTCAAATGTTAATTGCTGAAACTTTACGTAGTGTTGAACCTATGGATGTAGCAAGGTTAGTAATTGAAAAACATTTTTTAAAAGATACAAAAGGTAATTTAAGAAAATTTTCAATGCAACAATTTAGATGTGTAAAATGTAATGAAAAATTTAGACGTCCACCTTTAATAGGAAAATGTACTAGTTGTAGTGGTAAAATTTTATTTACAATTGCACATGGTAGTGTAATAAAATATTTAGAACCAAGTATTAGTTTAGCTAATAAATATAATGTTCCTGCTTATTTAAAACAAACTTTAACCTTATTACAAAGAAGAGTAGATGGAGTTTTTGGAAAAGAAAAAGATAAACAAGAGGGGTTAGGGAAATGGTTTGGTTAAAAAAATTATGTATCATCACTTAAAATAACCTGAGCATGTTCAATTCCTTGAATTTTAATTGTTTCTTGTATTAAACCTAAATTTCTAAAAAATTCAATTGATTTATTACCCACTATATTTAAAATATGAACTTCTTTAATAATTTCTTTAATTTCTTCTTCTGGTTTTTCTTCACCTTTATAAAAATTTGAAGTTAAATCTAATTGTAAATTTTTTTCTTCAAATTTCTTTCCTAATACATCACTATCACAAATAGCCAAAATAACTTGTCCTTCTAAATTTATATGTTTTTTAATTATCATATTTTACTTTTCACAGGATGTCTTGCTCCACAAGCCATACATTTAATATTAGAAAAACCAGATTCTTTTGTTATTTTAGTATCAGGTTTACCACAATCTGGACATAAAACAAAATCTTGTGCATATTTTTTTATCTTATCATTAATTCTTAATGCAGGTATTTTAGCTCCAAGTATTAATCCTGTTTTTTTAAGATCACCCGGTGTAGCTAACTCTTTTAATATATATTTCAATAAATGTTCTTCTTCTCTTGCTAAAGTTTGAGAAATTTGTTTAAAATTACTAATAATAGTTTTATTTCCTTGAATATGTCCTTTAACTGTTGGTATTTCGAATCTTGCTGATTCAAACACCGATTTAGGTAACTTATCCCTTCCTTCTTTTAGCATCTTTTTATAATCCATAATTTTTAGTTAAAATCTCTTATATTTAAATCTGATGTTTAACTCCTACCCCTTAATTTCCTTTAGAACTCTATATTATAATAATAAATATTAATATATTTCTTTATTTTCTATATTGTAAATAAATAAAATAATAATAAATATAAATAATAAAATATATGTTTCCATAAGAAATAAAGGGGTAAGTGTAGGTAAAATATAGTAAATGTTTAAATACAACTAAGAACTACCTGGTAGTTGTAACAGGTACTAAATATGATTATTGAAAAAGAAATATTATCTAAACTTAAAGATTTTGGTTTAAATTCTTATGAATCAAAACTTTGGACAGCATTATTGTCTAGAGGAAGTAGTACATCTAGTGAATTAAGTGATATAGCCAATGTTCCAAGAAGTAGGAGTTATGATGTTTTAGAAAGTTTGGAAAGAAAAGGATTCGTTATACTTAAGTTGGGTAAACCAATAAAATATGTAGCAGTTCCACCATCTCAAGTACTTAATTTAATTAAAAATAATGCAGATAAAGAAGCTCAAGAAAAAATAAATCAATTAGAAAAATTAAAAAATAGTGATATTATCAAAGAATTAAACTCTTTACATCAAGAGGGAAAAAATACTATTGATAAAATAGATTTAAGTGGAAGCATTAAAGGACAACCAAATATTCATAATCATTTAGAACAAATGATAAAAAAAGCAAAAAATTCTATTTTAATGGTAGCTCCTAGTGCATCATTAAAAGGAAATAAAAGTTTTATTTTAGAAAAATTAGAAGAATCTAAAAAAACAGGTATAAAAACAAAATTAATTCTTAATGGAAAAAAAGAAGACGATATTATTAAAAAAGTTGATTATTATAAAAAAGATATGGATGGTATGTTTTGTGTTGTAGATAATAGTGAAGTATTATTTATGTTAACTGATGAAAAAACACATCCAACTTATGAAGCTGCTGTTTGGTTAAATTCAGACTTTTTTGCAAATTCTCTTAGTTCAATTGTTGATGAATTTACTAAATAATACAAATAATTTTAAATAAATTCATTTTTTAGTTTCTTAATGCAAAATATATTATTAATAGGTAATGGCGCTAGGGAACATGTTATTGCTGAAGTTTTAAAAAGAAATGAATGTAAACTTTTTTCTTATTTAGCTTCTAATAATCCAGGAATAATTTCTTTATCTGAAGATTATATTATAGGTAATTTAACAAATTTAGAAAAAATAACAGAATTCGCATTAAAACATAATATTAATTTTGCTATTATTGGTCCAGAAGCGCCATTAGAAAACGGAATTGTAGATAAATTAAAAGAAAATAATATTCAAAGTATAGGACCTACTCAATCTTTAGCAAGATTAGAAACAAGTAAATCTTTTACTAGAAATTTATTATTTAAATATAATATAAAAGGAAACCCAAAATTTAAAACTTTTACTTCATTGGAAGGAATAGAGAAGTTTATGAATGAATTAAATGGAAACTATGTAGTTAAAGCAGATGGTTTATGCGGGGGAAAAGGAGTAAAACTTAGCGGTGAACATTTACTTAATATTAAAGAAGGTTTAAATTTTTGTAATGAATCAATTGAAAAGTTTGGAAAGGTAGTTGTTGAAGAAAAATTTATTGGAGAAGAATTTTCATTAATGAGTTTTGTTGATGGTGAAACTATAATTGATTTTCCAACGGTTCAGGATCATAAACGAGCTTTTGAAAATGATGTAGGTCCAAATACAGGGGGTATGGGTAGTTATTCTGACAAAAATTATTTACCTTTCTTAGATCAAAATAGTTTAGACGAAGCTCATAAAATAACTGAACAAACCATGCATGCTTTGTTTAAAGAAACCAATGAAAAATATAAAGGTATAATGTATGGTGGATTTATAAGAACACAAACTGGTGTAAAGTTAATTGAATATAATGCTAGATTTGGAGACCCTGAAGTTTTAAATGTATTACCTTTATTAAATACAAATTTTGTAGAAATATGTCAAGCTATTATAAATGGTACATTAAATACTTTTAATATTTCTTTTTTAAATAAAGCAACAGTTTGTAAATATGTAGTTCCTGAAGGATATCCAATTAATGCAGTTAAAGGTGAAAAAATTAGCTTTGAGAATGATAAAAATATTTCAATTTATTATGCAAGTATTAATAAAGTAAATGAAGATTTAATTATGTTGGGTTCTAGAGCTTTAGCATTTGTTTCTCAAGCTGATTCTATTATTGAAGCAGAAAATAATGTAGAAAATGCGATAAGTAAAGTAAAAGGAAGAGTGTTTCATAGAAAGGATATAGGAACAAAAGAATTAATTCAAAAAAAATTAAATAGAATGAATTTAATTTTACAAAATGAAAAATCAACTTAGATTAGATTTTATAAATAAAAGAAAAAATTTATCAAATATAGAAATAGCTTCAAAAAGTAATAAAATAATAATTAATTTAAAAAATTTAGACTTAATTAAAAAAGCAAAAAACATTTTTATTTATGCTTCAAATAAATATGAAGTACAAACTTTAAATTTTATAAAAGATAATTTAATTAAAAAAAACATATTTTTACCTTTTAAAGATGAATTAGAGAATGTATACCAAGTACAAAATATAAATGAATTAATTTTTGATTCTAGGGGAATATTACAACCAATAAAAAATCAACCATTATCTTTAAGTAATATTGACATTTTTGTTATTCCAGGAGTTGTTTTTGATAAAAAATTCAATAGAATAGGACACGGGAGTGGTTTTTTTGATAAGTTATTAAAAATAATAAATAAACCTAAAGTTGCTTTAGCTTATAAATTTCAAATTATTAATGAAATTCCAAATGAAAAACATGATATTGAAATGAATTACATTGTTAATGAAGAAGGTGTGTTAAAAAATGATAATTGATGGGAAAAATATTGCTTTACAAATAAGAGAAAAAATTAAACAAGAAGTTTTAAAATTAGAAAAAAAGCCAGGATTAGCTGTAGTTTTAGTTGGAGAAAATTCTGCTTCAAAAGTATATGTAAATATGAAAAGTGTAGCATGTGATGATGTTGGGTTTTATTCTGAAAAACATCAATTATCTGAAAATGTAAGTGAAACTGAATTAATAAATTTAGTTCAAAAATTAAATAATGATGAAAATATACACGGAATACTTGTTCAATTACCCTTACCAAACCATATTAATGAAATAAATGTATTGAATACAGTTACTCCAAAAAAAGATGTAGATGGTTTTCATCCTTTAAATGTTGGTGAATTTCATACAAACCAAGGAACAATTGTTCCTTGTACACCTTTAGGAGTATTAAGGTTGTTACAGGCAACTAATACTGAAATAGTAGGAAAAAATGTAGTAGTTGTTGGAAGAAGTAATATTGTAGGAAAACCTGCTGCTATGTTAATGTTAAACGAAGGAGCAACAGTTTCTATATGTCATTCAAAAACTAAAAATTTAAGTGAATATACAAAAATAGCTGATATTTTAATTGTTGCAGTTGGTAAATCTAAATTAATTAAAGCTGATATGGTTAAAGAAAATTCTATTATTATTGATGTTGGAGTTAATAGAGTTGATGGAAAGTTATGCGGAGATGTTGATTTTGAAAATGTTTCAAAAATTGCAAGTCATATTACTCCAGTCCCAGGTGGAGTAGGACCTATGACTATTGCAATGTTGTTGGAAAATACTTTGAAATGTTATAGGGGATTAAACTGAACATTGCAGTTTTAGGATCAACCAAAGGGACTGATTTACAAGCTATAATAGATAGTAAATATAAACAAAATATAAAATTAGTTTTAAGTAATAAAAAAGATGCTTATATTTTAGAAAGGTCTAAAAAAGTTAATTTAAATTCAATATTTCTTGATTCAGAAGGAAAATCAAGAGAAGAATATGATTTAGAATTACATAATTTATTTATAAAACATGAAATAGATATAGTTCTTCTTATTGGTTATATGAAGTTACTATCTGAAGATTTAGTTAACAAATGGAAAATTTTCAATATTCATCCTTCTTTACTTCCTGCTTTTGCAGGACAAATAAATTTAAATGTACACCAAGCAGTATTAGATAGAGGGTGTAAAGTAACAGGATGTACTTTAATTTTAGTAGATGAAGGTGCAGATACAGGTCCAATCATTATACAGAAGAGTACAAAAATTGATAAAGAAGACACAATTTTCTCATTAAAAGAAAAAGTTCAAAAATTAGAACAAGAAACTCTACTTGAATTTTTAAGTCTATATCAAGATGAAAAAATTAAGCTAATAAATAATAAGGTCGAAATTCATGGATAAATTTGATAACATAAGCCCTATAGATTTTAGATATTATGGAAATAATAAAATATTATATGATAAATCTAACTTATATCTTTCAGAAAAAGCATTTATTAATTATTTTATTAAAGTAGAATTAGCTTTAGTAAGGGTTCTTTATAGAAGAAATTTAATTAGTCTAAATATTTTAGAGGAAATAGAAAAAGCTTGTCATGAAGTTACTTCAAATGAAGTATACGAAGAAGAATTAAGAATAAAACATAATGTAAGAGCTTTAGTAAATTGTATAAGGAGTAAAGTTTCAGATGAAGCTAAACCTTTTATTCATTTAACAGCTACTTCTCATGATATAATCTGTACAGCTGAAGCATTAAGGCTAAAAGAATTTACTTTTGACATAATTTTACCTGAATTATTAAATTTTCATAAAATTCTTTCAGATTTAGCCATACGTGAAAAACATACTTTACAAACAGGAAGAACTCATGGACAACATGCTGTTCCAATTACTTTTGGGTTTACTATTTCAGAATATGTTGCAAGGTTAGGTGAACAAATTTTAAAAATTAAAGAAAACGCATATGATCTAAGAGGAAAATTATCTGGTGCAGTTGGAGCATATAATGCATCTACTTTATTATTTGAAGATTCAATTGAATTTGAGAAAGAAGTTTTATTAGAATTAAAATTAAAACCATCAACTCACTCAACTCAAATTCTACCCCCTGAATTTATTTTAAATTTAACACATTCAATTGTCACATGTTATGGAGTGTTGGCAAATTTAAGTGATGATATGAGACATTTACAAAGAAGTGAAATTTTGGAAATTGCAGAAGAGTTTGATAAAAATCAAGTCGGAAGTTCTACTATGCCTCATAAAAGAAATCCAATTAATTTTGAAAATGTAAAAAGTATGTGGAAAGTTATAATGCCTAGAATGATTACAATGTATTCAGATCAAATCTCCGAACATCAGCGAGATTTAACTAACTCAGCTTCTTCTAGATTTATTCCTGAAATATATGTTTGTTTTTTAGAATCAGTATTAAGGTTAAGTAAACAAATGTTAAAATTAATTGTAGATAAAAAAAACATTCAAAAAAATTTTGATCTTAATAAAAATATGATTATTGCAGAACCTTTGTATATTTTATTAGCATATTATAAACATCCTAATGCTCATGAAGTTATAAGAAAATTGACTTTACAAAGTCAAACTGAAGATATTTCATTATCTGAATTAGTATTTAAAAGTGAAGAATTGAAATTTTATTTAGATAAGATGACAGATACTCAAAAGGAAATAATATCTTTCCCTGAAAAATATATTGGCAAATCAATTAAAAAAGTTGATTTAGTAGTTGATTATTGGAGGGAAAAATTAAATGAGTAATGCTATAGTTTTAGGAAGTCAATTTGGAGATGAAGGAAAAGGAAAAATTGTAGATTATTTAGCAGACAAATTTAATTATATTATACGTTTTCAAGGTGGAAATAATGCAGGTCATACTGTTGTTGTGGGTAATAAAACATATAAATTTCATTTAATTCCATCAGGAGTAATAAAAGGTATTCCTTCCATTTTGGGAAATGGTGTTGTTATTGATGTTGATGTTTTATTACAAGAAATGTCTCAATTAGAAAATATTAATTCTGAAAACTTTCTTATAAGTGAAAAAGCTCATGTGATTTTATTTTATCATAAACTATTAGATTCATTACAAGAAATGATTAGAGAAAATAAAATAGGAACAACAGGAAGAGGAATAGGTCCATGTTATACTGATAAAATATCTCGATCTGGAGTTCGTATAATGGATTTAGAAAATATAGATTTAACTTCTAAAGTTCAAGAAATATTAAAACATTCAATTTCCATTGTTGGGGAAGAAAAAGTTAAAGAATATATAAAATCAACTGATTTTTATTCTGAAGAAAATATTATAGATATAGATAAAGTTAATTTACATTATAATGAATTGTTTACTAAGATAAAACCATTTGTAAAAGATATAACTTTATTTTTATCAAAATCAGAAAACATACTTTTTGAAGGAGCTCAAGGTACAATGTTAGATGTAGACCATGGAACATATCCTTTTGTTACTAGTAGTAGTCCAAGTATAGGTGGAGCATTTACTGGAACTGGTGTTTACAAAAATATTTCTCAAAGAATAGGAATAGTTAAAGCATATTTAACAAGAGTTGGTGCAGGTGTAATGCCTACTGAATTAAATGATGATATTGGAAAACAAATTCAAACTAAAGGTCATGAATTTGGTACAACAACCGGAAGAACAAGAAGATGTGGATGGCTTGACTTGATTCAATTAAAATACTCTTGTATAATTAATGGGTTTACTGAGTTTGTTTTAACAAAACTAGATGTATTGGATACTTTGGATGTAATTAAAATTTGTGTGGGGTATGAGTATAACGGGGAAGTATTACAAAATTATCCAACAGATGTTAAAATTTTAGAAAAATGTACTCCTGTTTTTATTGAATTAAAAGGTTGGAATCAAGATATAACCAATATTAAAAATTATTCAGATTTACCAAAGAATGCTAAATTATATATCTCTAAAATTGAAGAATTAAGTAATGTTCGGGTTAGTATAGTTTCAGTTGGTCCTGAAAGAGAACAAAGTATCATGAAGTAATTTTATCCAATGTATTTTTCTCAATAGCTTCTTTAATATCCGTAGCTATTCTTTCACCATAACTAATACTTTCTCCATATAAATACCCAGAATAAGGTGTAAACATTGTCCCAGGAGATCCAGGTATTCTCATACTTACGTCAAAAATTACAATAACTTCTTTTCCATCTTCAGTAGAAACTGCTCCTTGTAGAGCAAATGGACCAATTATTCCAGGTGAACATTCTTCTTGAGTTGTTTTAACAAATTTTTCACCAATTTCGAAAGCTTTTTCCAAGATACTTTCTTTTATTGTAACTCCGTAATGTCCGCTTTCTATTATTTTAGGTTTTACATATTCTAAAACCTTTAACTGTTCATCTGCTGGCAAACGTAACAATCCATCTAAATTAGTTTGTCTTCTTGTATCAGTCCCCATTAATTCTAATTCATTTGAATAAAAATAATTAAAATTTACATGCGCGCCTAAAATATACTCTTCTATTATGGCTTTATTTAAAGCTTCTTTGGTTATGGTTCCTTCATTTATCATTTTTTGACTTTTATCTAAATAATCCTCATAAGATATAGCAAAAAAGAAAGCTCTTTCATACCCTCTTGCAGCTTCATTTACTTTAACAATAACTAATTTATTTATTTCTTTTGGCGAAATAAATATTTTAGGAAATCTTATTCCTGCTTTTTCTAATAAATAGTATTGATTTTTTTCAACATCTCTTTCTTCTAATTTTAACATTTCTCTACTCCCGTATATTGGTACTTTAAAGTCATTTTCAATTTCATTAAAATTACAATAAACCCAAAAATATCTATTATGGATAAAAATAGTATTCCTGGATATTAATTCATCTTGAATGTTAATTATATCTTTAAAATTATCAACTAAAATAACTTCATCTATTATTCCTTTTCCATCTCTAGTTTTATAATATTGAGAATAAGTTTTATCTCTTCCTTTTTGACATATAGCTAATGTCTTAAATCCTAACTTTTTAGCTCCATGGCATACATCTAATGCACTATGCCCTCCTAATACGCCTATTGTAACATTATTTTTATCATATTTAGATAAAATTTCAGAAACATCCATTTAATGTAACACCTTATTTAATTCGTTTTTTTCAATTGCTTGTTTAATATCTAACGCTATCCTTCTTCCTGTACTCATCGGAACATCATATTTTAAATCAGTATATGGAGATCCATTAATGTAAGGATTTGTTCCTGCCACAATTCTTGCACTTATTTCAAAGACAAAAAACTCTTGTTCAGGGGTTAATATAGCTTCTAAGCAAAAAGGTCCAAACAATCCTGGAGAACAAATTTCTTGAGATACTTTAACTACTTTTTCTCCCATTTCAATAACTATTGGAAGTAAACTTTCCCGTAAAACTAATGGAATGTTTCCTACAATGACATAAGATGGATCTACTTTTTTTAATGCTATTTGATCTCTTGCTGATATTCTTCCTAGGCTATCAACATTACTTTCATACCTTTTATCAAAACTCATAATTTCAAGTTCATTAGTTAATGGAGAATAAAAAAAATGTACATATATAGGAACTCCAATTATATATTCTTGTATAACTAACTTTTTTTTTTCTTTTTCACTATAAGTTTTAGTTTTTGCAACAAAGTCATTATATGAATTTGCAATAAAATATCCTTCTCCCCCTTTTGCTCCATGATGTTTAACAATAACTGGACAATCTATTTTTTCAGGTGAATCAAAAATTCTAGGTAATTTAAGTCCGGCTTTACTTAACCATTCCCTTTCTTTATTTCTATCACTTTCCCATTTTAAAATTTTTTTATTTCCATAATACATTCCTTGTAAATTTTCACACCTTTCATGACCTAAGTAAGCAACAAAACTACCATGCGGAATCATTATAACATTTTTTTCTAATAATTCTTTATCTATTTTTTCATAATCATCAAAATTATCAACTTCAATAATTTCATCTGCAACGTTAAACATTTTATAAACTTTAGATTTATTTTTTTGACAAATTACAACAGTTTTAAAACCTTCATCTTTAGCTCCTTTTAGAATTTGTAAAGCACTGTGACTTCCAATTGTTCCAATAGTATAATCTTGAAAACCCATAATTAAAGAAATAGTTGACTTTATTTAAACTTTTCTCATGTAAAATAAACAAAAGGATATATAGGACGTTTATAATATATGAATAAAAAAGTAGTATTTGAGTCTAGAAATCCTTATAAACGCATTGTTAAGTTTTTATTTCATGTCTGTTGCTATAATGGATTTTGGTGCTCAATATGCAAAAGTTATTGATAGGAGAGTTAGAGAATTAAATATATATTCTGAAATAATTGATCCAAAATCATCATTAGATAAGTTAAAAGAATATGATGCAATTATTTTATCTGGTGGACCTAATAGTGTATATAAAAACAAAATTAAATATAATAAAAATTTATTTAAATTAAAAAAACCAATTTTAGGAATATGTTATGGGATGCAGTTAATTAATTTTCATTTTAAAGGAAAAGTTAATTCTTCAAATGTTAAAGAATATGGAGAAACTATTATTTCAACTCAACCTTGTAAATTATTTAAAAATTTAGATGAAAATCAAGAAGTCTTAATGAGTCATGGTGATAGTATAAGTAAGTTAGGAACTGGGTTTGAAGCAATTGCAAAATCAAATGACATTATAGCTGGAATTGCTAATGAAAAAAATAAAATATATGGTTTACAATTCCATCCTGAAGTAGATCTAACAAAAAATGGAAAAAAAATGTTAGAAAACTTTTTATTTGAAATTTCAGATTTAAAATCAAATTATACTTTAACAAATAGAATTTCTTCTACATTAAATGAAATAAAAACTATTGTTAAAGATAATAAAATTTTAGTTTTAGTTTCAGGGGGAGTTGATTCTGCTGTAACTGCGGCCTTATTAATTAGAGCTTTAAATGAAGATCAAGTTTATGCTTTACACATTGATCATGGTTTTATGAGAAAAAATGAAAGTAAATCTGTATGTGTGGCTTTAAAAGATATAGGGTTAAAAAATTTGGTACATGTTAATGCTAAAGATAAATTTTTTGATGAATTACACAAAGTAACTGATCCTGAAAAAAAGAGACAAAAAATAGGAGACTTATTTATGAAAATTGTAGATGAAGAAGTTGAAAAATTAAACTTACCTATTAATACATTTATTGCTCAAGGTACATTGAGACCTGATTTGATAGAGAGTGCAAGTTCTTTGGTAACGACTAAAGCTAATAAAATTAAAACTCATCACAATGATTCCAAATTAGTTAGAGAAAAACGAAAGTTAGGGTTAGTTTTAGAAACAAATAAAGATTTACATAAAGATGAAGTAAGAAAAGTTGGTCAATTATTAGGCTTACCTGAATATATTGTTAACAGGCACCCTTTTCCAGGTCCAGGTTTGGCGATAAGAATTATATGTGCGGATAAACCATATGATAAAAACTATGATAAAATATCTAAACAAATAGAAAATATTGTTAAACCATATAACTTAAAATCAAAATTAATTCCTGTAAGATCGGTTGGTGTTCAGGGAGACCATAGAAGTTATAGTTATGTTGTAGGAATAATAGGAAAAGGCCATTACCCTAATTTAAGGGAATTAGCATTAAAAATTCCCAAAAAAGTTCATGAAGTTAACAGGGTAATATATTTTTTCGAAGAAAATTCATTAGATTTTAAATTTCATAAAACAGAATTAAATAATGAAAATGTAAATCAATTACAAGAAGCTGATTTTATTGTTAGGCAAAAATTTAAAAAACATAACCTTATGCATAAAATTAGTCAAGCAGTAATTGTATCTTTACCAATTGGTATTTCAGGAAAAACCATTGTTATTAGACCATTCGTTACTAATGATTTTATGACTGGTAGACCGGCTAACTGGGGGGAAGAGGTTACAATTAAGTGTTTAAAAGAAATAGTAAAAGAATTAAAAAATTTAAAAGGAATATCTAATGTGGCATATGATTTAACAAGTAAACCGCCAGGAACTACGGAGTGGGAATAATGAAAGTTTTAATAAGCGTATTTGATAAAAAAAATGTTGTTTCTTTTGCTAGAAGTTTGATTAATTTGAATTATGAAATATTATCTACAGGTGGAACAGCTACTTTACTTAGAGAAAATGGAATTCAAGTAACTGAAGTTTCTGATGTAACTGAACATCCTGAAATTTTAAATGGAAGAGTAAAAACAATGCATCCTAAAATTCTAGGAGGTATTTTAGCTTTAAATAATGATATTCATTTAAAAGACTTGAATGATAATAATATTTCACGTATAAATTTAGTTGTAGTTAATTTATATCCATTTGAAGAAACTATTTCAAAAGAAGGAATAAATTTAAGTGAAGTTTTAGAAAACATTGATATTGGTGGCCCAAGTTTATTAAGAAGTGCAGCTAAAAATTTTCATAACTGTCTTCCAGTTTGTAGTCCTGATGATTACGATTTAGTAATATCAAACCTGAAAAATGAAAATTTAACAACAGAGTTTAAAGAATATTTAGCTGTAAAAGCTTTTGAAAAAACAGCTGATTATGATGCAAAAATTCATAGTTATTTAAGTGAAAAATTATTATCTAAAAAAATATTAAGTTTAAAATATGGAGAAGGTAAAAATCTAAGATATGGTGAAAATTCACATCAAAATGCAGCATTTTTTAAAACTAAATCAAAAGAACCAAGTGTTTCCAATGCAAAAAAATTAAACGGAAAAGAATTATCTTACAATAATATAATTGATATAAATTCTGCATTAGAAGTTATAAAAGAACTAAATACAAAAAATACTGTATCTGTTGTAAAACATAATAATCCTTGTGGTTTAGCTACAGGTGAAACTTTAAAAGAAGCATTAGAAGCAGCTTGGAGCGGAGATACAGTTTCAGCTTTCGGAAGTATAATTGCTATGTCATCAGAAGTTGATATAGAGACTGCAAAGTTTTTTGAAGGAAAGTTTGTTGAAGTTATTATAGCTCCTTCTTATGCTTTAGATGCTTTAGAATATTTAAAACAAAAAAGTAAAAATTTAAGACTTTTAGAAACAGGTGAATTAACAAGTAGTAAAAGTAAAAAAAGTTATAAATCTGTAACTGGTGGAATATTAGAACAGGATTCGAATGTATTAAATTATGAAACATGGAACTGCGTTACAAATGAACCTTTTCCAAATAATAAAAATGAATTAGCAAAATTTACTAACATTGCTGCAAAAAATACTAAATCTAATGCTGTTGTTTTAGGTTATGAATACAAACCTGGTTTTTATAAAGTATTAGGTATGGGTGCAGGTCAACCTAATAGAGTAGATGCATTACGAAAATTATCTATTCCTAAAGCTATAGAAAATTTAAAATCAAAAGATGAAACTTATATTAAATCACAATTAAATGAATGCGTATTAGCTTCAGATGCTTTTTTCCCTTTTGATGATACTGTTAGGGAAGCTTTTACTTACGGAATAAAATACATTGTCCAACCAGGTGGAAGTATACGAGATGAAGAAGTTATTAATGCTTGTAATGAATTAAAACAAGCAATGGTTTTTACTAACACTAGGCATTTTTTACATTAATCTTTTCTGGAAAGAACTCTACTCATTGCCATTTCATTTTTTTGTTTATCTGATATAGATAATGGATATTTTCCATTCAAACACGCCATACATAAATCTATTTTTTTTGTAGCCTCAATAATATTTTCAATTTTTTGATAAGTTAAAGAATCAGCATCAATATAATTTCTAATTTCTTCAATTTCTTGATTATTTGCAATTAATTCTTCTTTTGTCGGCATATCTATTCCATAATGGCATGGATATTTTATTGGTGGACATGTTGAAATAAAATGTACTTCTTTTGCTCCAGCGTTTCTTAACAATTTAATGATTTTTTTAGATGTAGTTCCTCTAACAATACTATCGTCAATTACAGCAACTCTTTTTCCATTAACTACAGCCTTAATTGGATTTAATTTAACTCTTACTGCATTTTCTCTTTTTTTTTGAGTTGGCATAATAAAAGTTCTACCTAAATATCTATTCTTAACCAGCCCTTCTCTATATTTTATACCCAAAACTTCTGCAAATTTTATGGCGGCAGCTCTTGCAGTATCTGGAACAGGAATTACTACATCTATTTCTTTTTTCCAATCTCTTGCTAACAGTTCTCCTAGTTTTAATCTAGCATTATATACAGATCTATCATCGATGAATGATTCTGGTCTAGCAAAATAAACCCATTCAAACATACAATGTGCTCTTTTTGTTTGTTTAATTATTTTAGATGTAATGTTTAAATTTTTATCAATAACAACTGCTTCACCTGGTTGAACATCTTTTATTCGTTTAAATCCTAATGTTTGAAATACAACACTTTCAGATGCAACACAAATTTCACCTTCTTTTTCCCCAATTACTAATGGCCTAAACCCGTTTGGGTCACGGAAAGCTATAATACTTTTATTACCAACTGCTGCAACAACGCTATAACTTCCTTCAATTCTCCCCATTAAAGTCTCAATAGCCTCAAAATAACTTTGTTTAGTTTCAATTTCATAAGCAAGAATTTTATTTATTATTTCAGCATCTGAAGATGAATCAAGAAAAATTCCTTTTTTTAATAATAATTGTTTAATTTCTTCATAATTTGTTAAATTTCCATTATGCGCTGTAGCAATTTTATGGGACGCATTTGCAAGAAAAGGTTGAGTTTCATTATCTGAATCAGTTCCTGCTGTTGGATATCTTGTATGTCCAATTCCTAAATTTCCTTGAACATTTTCAACAACGTTGCTTTCAAAAATATCATTTATAAGCCCTTTACTTTTTTTAATAAAGTGAGAATTTTCGTTAAATACTGCAACACCTGCAGCATCTTGTCCTCTATGTTGTAGCGCTGTCATTCCAAAAATCAAATTATGAATTACTGGTTTATCACCTATAAGCCCAATCACACCACACATTATAATTTCCTCTATTATTCCATCATATAAGAACTTTGCGTTCCTGCATTTTGAAGTTTTTCTATTTTTTCAATATTTTTCTGTAATAAGTAATTTTTAGCTTTATCATTCACTAAACTTAACATTTGTGCTATATGTCTTACTACATTTTTTATATTTAAAATTAATGAATTTGAACTACCGGGGGGGTTATTTATACAGGAAGAATATTCTTTTGAATCTGGCGGACAACTTATTACAGGATGTATTGAATGAAAAGAAACTACTCCACTTAATGCATCTGTGCCACCAGCTATTGTAACAAAAACAATAGGTTCTAACGAATTATTAAATTTTTTAATAAATTCTTCACTTTCTGCAGGTTGTTTATGAGCTGAACAAATTTTAGTTTGATATGCTATTCCGTAATTTTTAAGCTCAAGTACAATTTTATCAATATGTTCTTGGTCACTATCACTTCCTGCCATTATAACTACCGTACTTCCACTTATATATTGTGATTCTTTTAAGTTATGTATTAAATTATTTCTAACATTTCCTTCAGGGAACTTAAACACTTCTCCAGTTAATTGTTCATAAAGTTTAATATATCTATATGAGCATTCAATAATATCTTCATCTGCTAATTTAGGGATTTCTCCTGAGCTATCGTAACTAAATCCTTTTTCTGTTAAAACATCCCTAATGAATTGTTTAGATAGTTCTTTAATTTTTAAATTAGGATTTTGTTTTAATACTTCATTAACATCATTCCCTAAAGAAGAAATTTCTTTAAACTTTTCATATTCTTCAATGGTACAATATCTTGAAGAGTCTGGTGTATTAGCTTCATCAATTAAACATAACTCGTTATTTTCATCTAATCCAAATTCATACTTAGTGTCAATAAAAACTAATCCTGATTTTTGAGCTAATTCTTCTCCTCTTTTGTACAATTTAAGTGAAATTTCTTTTACTTTAAGAGCTAATTCTTTTCCTATTTTATTTTCAACTTCTTCAAACGTCATAGGTTCATCGTGTTCAGATTTGGTTGTGGGAGTAAATATAGGTTCATTTAATTTCTGGTATCTTTTTAATCCATCTTTTAAAATGTTACCACAAAAATTTCTATCACCTTTTTCATAAGCTTTAGCCATACTTCCCCAAACATATCCTCTTACAACACATTCAACCATTATATTTTTACAATATTTTTGTATAAGTACATTTTTATCTGGACTTTTAATATTAGCGTTTTTAACAATATCAACTGTTTGATTCATAGACCAATCATTTATCTGGTTAAGAACCATTCCTTTAAATGGAATTTGTCTATCTAAAACATGATCAAATGCACTAACTCTGTCACTTGCAATCATAAAATTTTTTTCTCCAATTTGTTTTTTTCCTAGATGCACATGTCGCACTTTACCTTTAATTTCTTCTCCTAATTCAGGAACATATGCATAATTTAATGTATTGTTTAAATTCAATTTTATAATTTCTTTGTAATCCATTTTATTTTCCTCCTTGAAATAATTAACAGCATTTTGAAAAATTTGTAAATTATTTTTAAAAAAACCATTTTCTTTTTTATGATAAAAATCAGGTGAATTTATTTTATAAATTGCTCTTTCAGGATGAGGCATCATTCCCATAATTCTTCCAGAGAAGTCACATATTCCTGCTATATCTTCCATAGAACCGTTAGGGTTAAATGGATATTCTCCATTAGCAAATGTAGAGTTATTCATATATTTGAAAACAATTTGATTTTTTTCTTTTAATAAATTTAATATATTTTTATTACAATAAAATTTACCTTCTCCATGTGCAATAGGCATTTTAATAACTTTTATGTTTTTTGTAAAAACGCAATTGGTTTCTAAAGTTTGTAATTTTACCCATCTACATTCATATCTTTCTTGATTATTTGGAATTAATGCTACATTTCTTTCACCGTATTCTTTTTCATTTAATGCAAATAGTCCTAAGTTAACCATTACTTGAAAACCATTACATATTCCAAGAATAAGTTTTTTATCTTGAATAAACGTTATTAATTTATCCCATAAATTATTTTTTATTTTATTAGCTAATGCATTTCCACTTCCTGTGTCGTCTCCATATGAAAATCCCCCGGGGAACATAAGAATATCGTAATTAGTTAGATTAACTTTATTGGAAATTAAATCATTTACATGAACTATTTCAGAAGTAGCTCCAACTAATTCGAATGCATGTGCACTTTCTTTTTCACAATTAATCCCATACCCTGATAATATTAAAACTTTTACCATTCTTTAAACCTTTCACGATATATTTTATCTAATTCATTAACTTTAATATTGAGAACTTCTTTATTATCTTTTATTACAAAATCTTGACCTTCAACTACACCTATGTGAAATAAATTAAATTCTTTAAGTTCTTCTTCTATAATATTTTTATGTTTTTTATTTATTGTAACAACAAATCGAGATTGAGATTCAGAATATGATTTAGTAAACGTGTTAATAGAGGGTATTGCTTTAATGTCAACATTAACACCAAGTTGTCCTGCGATTGACATTTTTGCTAAACATGTTATCAATCCCCCTCTTTCAATTGATGCACAGGAATTAAAAATTTCTTTTTGATGTATTTCATACATTTTTTCATATAATTGCCTAGCTTTTTTCGCATTAACTTTTGGAGACTTAAAGCTCTTTTTACCTAATATGTAAAATACTTCACTGCCTCCCATTTCATCAAAAGTATCCCCTATTAAATAAATTAAATCTCCTTCTTTTTTTATATCCATTGAACAAGTTTTGTTTACATCTTCAATTACACCTATGCTGGAAATTAATAAAGTTGGATTTATGGAAATGTTTATTTCTTCATTTTTATCATTAAATCCTTTAAAGTCATTAAACATACTATCTTTCCCAGAAATAAAAGGAGTCATAAATTCAGTAGCATAGTTATAACATCCTCTGGCTGCAGCTTCCAATTGAAATAATTTTTTAGAATCATTAGAACTACACCAACAAAAATTATCAAGTAATGCTAAATGATTAATATTTCCTCCAACAGCTACACAATTTCTGATAGCAGTATCTATCGCATTTGCAGCCATATCGTAACAATTTATTTCACTTAACCTTGGATTTAAATGTTGGGATAAAACAACACCTTTATTAGAATTAAAAAGTGGTTTAATTATGGATGTATTTCCGTTAACTCTTCCTTTCCCTTGCAACGGTTTTAATATTGAATTACTTTGAACTTCATGATCATATTGTTTAGAAATAAATTCAGTACTACAAATATTATGACTTCCAATAACTTTTTTAAATAAAGCTAATTGATCAATTTCTTCAATTTCATCTTCATAATCAATATAATTATATTTTTCAGTTTTTAATATTTTAACTGGGTTTCCATTATGCAAAAATTCCATATCCAAATTTAAAATCTCTTTTCCATAAAAATTCACAATAGCTTTTTCACTTGAATTAAATTTTCCTATTATTGTTGTTTCTACATCTCTACTTTCCATTAAATTAATAAATTCTTGTAATTTATTATCTGAAATTGACAAAGTCATTCTTTCTTGAGATTCAGAAATCCAAATTTCCCATGGATCAAGTCCAGGATATTTTAGTTTAACTTTTTCTAAGTCTACAATAAATCCACCGCATTCTTTAGCCATTTCCGCAACACTACAACTTAATCCGCCTGCGCCATTATCAGTTATACTGTTAAATAAATTTAAATCTCTTGCTTCTTTTATTACTGCATCTGATAATTTTTTTTGTGTTATAGGATCTCCAATTTGAACCGCTGTAGCTGGACTTTTTTCATCTAATGTTTCCGATGAAAAAGTTGCTCCATGTATACCATCTTTTCCAACTCTTCCTCCTATAATAACAATATTGTCATTAGGAAGTGCCTTTTTTTCATAATAAATTCTATTTTTTTTTTTTCTTGGAATTAAACCAATTGTTCCAACAAAAACTAAAGGCTTTCCTTTATAACTTTCATCAAAATTAACAAACCCTGTAGGTGTAGGAATGCCTGAACAATTACCTCCAACATTTACACCTTCAATTATTCCTTTTAATATTCTAGACGGAGGTAACATGGCATTATTTTGATTTTTTCCTCTAAATAATAATGAATTATCTTCAGGTTTTGCAACACAAAATCCATACCTGTTTGCGATTGGTAATGCTCCAATACCAAAACCAATAATATCTCTATTAACTCCAACTATGCCTGTTATAGCGCCTCCAAATGGGTCTAAGGCACTTGGGCTATTATGAGTTTCTACTTTATCTGCGATAATATATTCATCATTAAATATTATTCCGCCAGCATTATCATGAAATACACTTAAACAAAAATCATTTTTTTTTCTAATTTTTTCAGTTGCACCTTTAATATATTTTTTATATAATCCTTCTTTAACTTCTCCTAAAGGTGAGGCAAAAATAGTATGTTTACAATGTTCACTCCAAGTTTGAGCAATACTTTCAATTTCAATATCTCTAGGCTTCCTATTTTTAAAATATTCTTTTATTTTTTTCATATCTAATTCATCTAATGCTAATGTTCCTCTCCTAACATTATTAGAATCTAGAATACCTTTTTTTCCTAATTCAATTAAATCAGCAGTTTCTAAATCTATTTCTAAAATTTCACCTTTAGAGTTAATTGAAACTTTTGGAATAATTAAATCCATATCTTTATCTTTTAAATATTGTTCATATGTTTTAATATGATATCTTTCAATTAATGGATTTATTTTTTTTAAAGCTATTTTTTCAACTTCATCTTTATTTAATTTTTCTGAAATAAAAATAGTATTAGAACTATATACAAAACTATTATCTTTTAATTTAAACATATCTTTAATTATTTCACTTGCAGTTTTTCCAACATTATCAGTAACCCCTGGAAGAAAGCCTAATTCTAAAACCCAATGACATTCAACTTTCTTTGGTTCATTAATCCTTATTTCTTCTATTACTGGGTTGTGTAGGGCATTAGCAATTCGATTAATTTCAGTTTCTGAGAAATTTCGATCTATAGTGTAAACTTTACTAAATAACTTAGAATTAATTTTAGAATCGATTGAAATCCTCATAAAAACACCTTACTTTAGGCTTTAAACTTCTTTATTTAAAGATTATTCTTGTTGAGAATATAGTTATTGACTTACCATCAATAAAGAACCATTTCCATCTAAAAATACTGGTTTAACGTATGCTATTTGAGTAAAGTTTAATTTTTTTGAATATATTATTGTACTTGGACTTCCTTCCATAGCTTCTACAATTATTTGTTTACCTTTTAACCTTTTAATTCTTTCATTTACAAGTTTCATTGCAATTCCTTTTCCTTGATATTTTGGTATAACTCCTAAATCAGTAAGGTGAGCTAATTTATTTGGCTTTAAGATAACTTTATTTCTAGCAAAAAGAATATTTACTTTAGGTTCGCCTGGTTGCTCATAACTAGTTTCAAAATGCTCAAACCCTTCAGCAGCATCATAAAATCCAATATTGACCCCATATTTACTTTTCCAAGGATCATGTTTTATTTTCTCAAGACTTAATCTAATTAAGTGTTCATTTGGTTTTTTAAAATTAAGGTGTTTTAATAACATCAAACCTTCTATTCTTTCATTAGTTAAATCATCTGTTGTTTCAGTATACATACCATAACCTATAACTTTATCATCAATTTCTGCTACAATAGTTTTAGTATTTTTATCATTTAAATTACAAAATAACTCTTCTTCATTAAGCGTTGGAAAACAAAGTTTAATAACTTCTTCAATATTATCTTTTTTCTCTAATTCTCTGATAGTTGTTTCCATAAACTTATACTTTGTTTAGTATACTTAAAAAACTAACTCTCCACCATTAAAACCTTTACTTTTAATTTTAATATCTGGGTTTTCAGTTACTTTCCCACAAACTTTAGCATTAATATTATATTTTAAAGCAATTTCAATTACTTTTTCAGGTTCAGGAGAAATTATCAATAACCCTTGCCCCATACACCATGTTTTATACGCTTCAGAATCAGATATATTACCAATTTCTTGACAATGTAACATTAAAGAACATGGGTTAAATAAATTATCTAAAATAGCACCATACCCATTAGTTTCTAAAACTCTTCTTAATTTTCCTACAACTCCTCCACCTGTAACATGTACAACTCCATTTAATTTAACTTTAGCTTCATTTTCAATTCCGCCAAACATATCACATACAGCTTTAGAGTAAATTTTACTAGGAAATAATGCAATATTACCAATTTTTTCTCCATTTAATTCAGAATTATGCCATTCGTCTCCATATTTCTCTGAAAGAACTTTTCTTAATAACGAAAACCCATTACTTCTAAACCCTTTTTCTTCTAAAGCGATAATAGAATCCCCGACTGAAATATTTTTTCCAGTAATAATTTTATTTTTATTTACAAACCATACAACTGTTGAACCCCAGTTATAGTTAAATTTACCAAATCCATTAACTCTTTTTCCAATTTCAGCAATTTCTCCGTTTACAACTACAACATTAGCTTCCTCAGCAGCTTTAATATATCCTTGAGCTAATTCTTTCATTAAATTAACATTTATACTATTTACGTCTAATATACTTCCAATTATAACTGGTTCAGCTCCTCTAACGATGGCATCATCACAAACCATTGCAAATAAATCAAATGCTATTGTATTATGTTTATTCATTCTTTCGGCTATTTCAATTTTAGTTCCAACTCCATCAAATCCGATGTTCATTAAAGTACCTTGTGGCAAAGAAGAAATATCAATAACTCTTAATCCTGAAAAATCATCCGTTGGCGTAATAACTTTTCCTAATCCTTGTCTATTTTTCCAAGTTTCTTTAGCAGCATTATAAAAAATTTTACTAACTTCATCACCTAATTCAGTATTAACGCCAGATTCAGCATAATTAGTCATATTTTTTACAATAATATAATCTCATATATATTCATTTTGGAAAGCTTTAAATATTAATTATATATATTAAGAAGTATAAGTTAAAAGAGAGGTGTAGCTTATGGCTTTTGGTATGGCTGAAGTAACTTTAGCAATTATTGTTGGAACTTTACTTTCAATTGTATATAGTTTAAGAGTTTTAGTTTTAATGGACAGAAGGATTGAAAGAATAGAAGAACATATAGAATCTGTAGTAGAAAGAATTTTGCGTGAAGAACTTTCTATTAAAAAGAAAAGAAAAAGAAAGTAAAAATGCAAAATTTTAATTTTCTTTTAAAGAAGCTAAATAATTTAAAAACTTCTGAAATGAAAGTTAATACTGGCTTAGATTTTATAAGAGGTTCTTTAAATAAAAAGAATGTTTCTAATTTTTTACATTCATGTAAAAATAAATTAGATAATAGTAATCAAACTTTAATTAATTCGTTTAATTATTTATTACATAACTCACATCAGTTAGATAAAACTGAAGATTTGCAAGATTTAGTTAATGGACGAATTCTTAGACTTAAAAAACATTTTCATGTTTCTCAAGATAAAATTGCAGAATATACTTCAAATAAAATAACAAATAAAATGATAGTTTTTGTTCACGGAAATTGTAATCTTATATCCAATTCTTTAATATTGGCTGGTAAGAATAAAAAATTTGAAGTTCATTTAACTGAAGGAAAGCCATTTAATCATGGTAAAGAATTTATTAAAAAACTAAATAAATCTAAACTTCCACTTAAATTTTATTATGATGCTGCTGTTAGACAAGCATTAAAAAAAACAGATTTAATTCTATTAAGTGCAAATTCTATAACGAGCGAAGGTAAAATTATGTCTCCTATTGGATCTGAGGTTATTGCTGAATTGGCAAGAAACTATGATATTCCTGTTTATTGTTGTGTTAATTCTCTTAATTTTAATCCTGAATCTATTAAGGGAGTTGAAGAATTTGAAGATGTTCATGTAAAAAAATCAAAATATTTAACTCAAGATCAAACATCATACGAAATAATTTCTCCTGATTTAATTACTGGGGTTATTTCTGAGTTAGGTGTATTTAAGCCTGAAGTTTATGTTGAAGAAATTAAACAAAATTATCATTGGATGTTTTAACGTTTTTTAACTTTTTTTTTAATTACTTTTTTCTTGACTACTTTTTTTGATTTTACAGTTTTCTTTTTTACTGTTTTTTTAACAACCTTTTTTTTGGTTGGTTTTTTTAGTTTTGTAACTTTTTTCTTAATAACTTTCTTTTTTACTACTTTTTTCTTATTTTCTTTAGGTTGTTCTGGTTCAGTAGCTACTTGTTTTATTATTTTCTTATTGGCTAATTCTTTTTCAAGATTTTTAATTTGTTTTTCAATTTCGTTTATAACTTTACTATTATCTTTTTGATTCATTAAATCTCCACATTCAGGACATTTAAATTCAAAGTTCATAGCTTGTTCAAAATTAAGTCTCATACATTCGCTTGCGCATATAAAAAATTGTCCAGAACTTTCTCTTTTTAATCTTTCTTTTAGATTTTCAAGCCTTTCGCTTTTAACTTTTGCAGCTAAATGTAAAATTTTCTTTTTATCAAATGTCCAATAGTATATGTACCAACCTTTTCTTTTATCTTTTCTTCTAATAAAACTTACAAGATTGGCATCATAAAGCCTATAAAGCATATTTCTAGTTAAATTTACTTCTGCTTTAATTTCTTCAGCTAATTTAAATTCTGAAACATTATTTTTAGTTTTTAGTATTTGAATTAACGGAACAACATCTTCGCCAGCTACATCTGCTACTATTTCATCAATTAATTTACTAGTTATTTTCATTAATAATCTCTATTGTTTTCTTGGGAAGTAATTTTATAAATCTTTCTGATTTAGTAGTATTCTTGTTTTATTTTTTGTCAAAATAATAACTAAATCTTAATAATGCTATCAATTAGATAATTCTATTAATTCTTCAAAAGTAAGGCCTTTTAGCTTTGCATCATTATTATTAATGCTAAGATTAAAACTTTTAGTCTGTTTTAAGTCTTCTGGGCTAATAAAATACCATTCTTTGTTAAATTTTATAGCAATCCATGGTTCTGCTCCAAAAATTGCTGCAAATTCTTTAAGGTGTTCAATTTCTAATTCTGGAAAATATTTAGAATCTTCTTTTGTAATTTTGGCTTCTATTGCTATTTTTCTAATATTATTTCCGGCAATAAGGTCTGGACAAGGATATTTATTGCTTCCACTCCCTGCGACTCTAATGCAAGCCCAGTTATGTTTCCAAAATAAATGAACAAGTTCTCTTTCGCCATCAATTCCTTTTGATTTTCTTGACATTTAAACTTTTATTTTTAAAAAATCGTGAGCAATAATTACATTTTGATATGTATTTTTAGCATCCTCTAAAATAACATTATAATCTTTATATCTTTGACTAAAATGATATAATACTAATTTTTTAACATTACTTTGATTAGCAATATTAGCTGCTTCCTCTGCTGTTAAATGTTTATATTGAATTGCTTTTTCTTGCTCATTACTAGTATATGTAGCTTCGCTAATTAACATATCACAATCTTCAGCAATTTTTAAACAATTAGAACAATATGCAGTATCTGCAATGTGTCCCACTATTTTACCTTTAATAGTGTACGTAACATCCTTGGAATTTATAATTTTATCATTAAATTTAACATTTTTTCCTGATTGAAGTTTTCCAAGTAAAGGGCCGTCAGGAATTTTTAATTTTTTTATTTTAGCTACATTAATTCTTTTTTTATCTTTTTCAATAAATTTAAATCCAAAACATAACATTTTATGATCTAATTTATAAGCTTCTAATGAAAATAACTCATTTTCGAAAAATTTACCATCTTTATCGAATTCAAAAACTTCATGTTCAATAATATCGCTACTTTTAGCAAAAACTTCTAATAATTTTTTAATATTTTCTTTAGTTCCTTTAGGTCCAAATATTTGAAGTTTATTTGAATATGAATTTGCACCTAATGTCATCATTAAACCAGGTATACCTAATACATGGTCTCCATGCCAATGCGAAATTAACAATTTAGTTAATTTTGGAGCTTTGAAGCCAGATATTTTCATTTGTCTTTGAGTTCCTTCTCCGCAATCAAATAAGATATTTTCAGCTTTATAACTAAGTACAAAACTACTATGGTTTCTATCTTTAGTTGGTTGCATACAACTTGTTCCAAAAAATGTTACTTCCATATTGTTATTTTATTTACTATATTTATAAAAAGATTGTTATTTTCTTTATTTTCTATATTGTAAATAAATACCTTTATTAAATATTCAAAATATATATCTTAAAATGCCTAAACTGATGGAAGTTAAATTATTAAAAGATAGATTAATATCTGAAGATACTGATGAAGCTCGAGATTTATACTCTCAAAGTAGATTTGGAGAAATAGTTGAAGGTAAAGTTGAATTATCTTTTTACGAGGCTCTTTATTTATTAGAAAAGAAAAAAATAAATATTATTGATTATAGAAAAAATAAATTAACTTCCCATGTTTTAACTAAAAAGGCTCAAAAAAATAAACATGATTTTCTAACCAAGTATACTGTTTTTAAAGATATGAGAAATAGAGGGTATATTGTAAAAACAGCTTTAAAATTTGGAGCTGATTTTCGTGTATATGATAGAGGAGTTAAACCTGGTGAAGATCACGCTAAATGGGTTTTATTTCCTGTACATGAAGGAAATACATTAACTTGGCATGATTTTGCTGCAAAAAATAGGGTTGCCCATTCCACTAGAAAAAAGCTTTTAATTTGTTGTGTAGATGATGAAGGAGATACAACTTATTGGGAAATTAGTTGGAAAAGACCTTAATTGTAAACTACAGAACCAAAAAGCTATTAAACCACTTTATGATATTTTTTTTCATGAAAGATAAAATATTTAAGTTTGTTTCTGAGAGGGGCCCAATTTTATCTAAAGATGTTTCTAGACATTTTGCTATTACTTCTACATATTCTGGAGCTTATTTATCAGAACTAATTCAAGATAAAAAATTATTATTTTCACATATAAAAGTAGGTACATCTCCTTTATATTTTACACCTGAACAAAAACCTAAGATTACAAGTTTATTTGAACATATGAATAGTAAAGATAAAGAAACTTTTAATTTACTTCATGAAAAGAAAGTATTAAGAGATAACCAATTACCTACTATTAGTAGAGTTTCTTTAAGAAATTTAAAAGATTTTGCTTACCCTATTAGTGTAACTATTAAAGGTCAGAAAGAAATTTTTTGGAAATGGTTTACATTAAGTAATGAAGAAGTATACAAATTTATTCAACCTCAAAAAGAAGAAGAACCACAAAAAGAGGAAAAACCATCTAAAGAGTCAGAACAGGAAAAACTAATAAAATTAAAACATTTATTGGATGAAGAAAAAAAAGCTTTAGAAAATGAAAAAATTTTACTTAAACAACAGTTAATTGAATCTGAAAATAAATTTAAAAAAGATTTTGAAGAAAAGCTTAAAGAATCAGCAAATACTGCTAACTCTAATGAAATTGAAGAATTAAAGAAAATAATCGAAAATGATAGAATAAAGTATGAAAAACATATATCTGAATTAGAATCTAATAATGTTGATGATGTGAAAAAAAATTATGAAGCTGAAATTAATGAACTAAAATTACAATTAAATCAAGATGAAGTTTTCACAAATTCATCTGAAATAAAAAATGAATCTGATGAATTCTTATTAAAATGTAAAGTATATTTTGAAGATAAAAATATTGAAATAATTAGTTATAATATAATTAAACAAGATTCTGAAATTGAATTTATGTTAAATGTCCCTTCTGTTTTAGGAAAATCTGATTTTTATTGTAGAGCTAAAAATAAAAAAAGATGTAATGAAGGTGATTTGAGTACAGCTTTTGTATCTGGTCAAATTAAAAAATTACCTACTTTATTTTTATCCCCTGGGGATATTACTAAAAAATCACAATCGATGTTATTAAACGAATTTAAAAATACTTTATTTTATAAAAAGTTGGAATAATAATGGGAGTTAAAATTTTTGACTTGTTACCAAGTAAACAGATAGAATTAAAAGAACTATCTGGTAAAGTAATTCTTTTAGATGCTTCTTTAGTTTTATATCAATTTTTATCAACAATTAGACAAAGGGATGGAACTCCGCTTAAAGATAGTCAAGGAAGAATTACAAGTCATTTAGTAGGATTATTTAGTAGAACTACAAATTTAATGCAACAAGGAATTAAAATTGCGTTTGTTTTTGATGGAAAATCACCGGAATTAAAAAAAAAGGAACAGGAAAGAAGATGGAAATTAAAACAAGCAGCTGAGCAAAAATATGAAGAAGCAGTAGTATCAAAAGATTTGGATAATATGCTTAAATATGCTTCACGAACATCTAAATTAACTCCTGAATTAATTACTGAAGCTAAAGAATTAATTTCATCATTAGGACTACCAATAATTCAAGCTCCTTCTGAAGCTGAAGCACAAGCAGCTTATATGGTTGCAAAAGGAAACGCTTTTGCAGTTGGAACGCAAGATGCAGATTCTTTTATGTTTGGTGCTGCAAGGTTAATTAAAAATTTAACAATTTCAGGAAAACGAAAATTACCAGGAAAATTATCTTATGTTACAATAAAACCAGAGTTGATAGACTTACCATCTTCACTAAATGCATTAGGAATTGATAGAGAACAATTAATAGCATTGTGTATGTTAATTGGGACGGACTTTAATCCAGGCGGAATAAAAGGAGTAGGGCCTAAAAATGCTTTAAAATATATAAAACAATATGAAAAAGATTTTGATGATATGTTTGAAGATTTGAAATGGGATGATTTTTTTGAAAATAAGTGGAACGAAATATATTATACTATTAAAAATATCCCTGTGACTGATAATTTTGATTTGAGTTGGCATGAAATAGATGTAGATAAAGTAACTAATATTCTTACATCGCATGATTTTTCTTTAGAAAGAATTAATGCCACTCTTGAGAAATTACAAAAGAATAATAAAGACAAGAAACAAAAGTCATTAAACAAATGGTTTTAGAATGGTATGTATTTGCATTATTAGCTAGTTTATTTTTAGCGGTAGCTCATATTTTTGAAAAAAAAGTATTAACTATAGAACATAGCGTAGAATATGCTTCAACTAAAACTTTTTTTACTTTATTATTTGCTTTATTTATAATCCCGTTTGCAGACTTAAATATAAGTATTGAAAATCTTTTATTTCTTTATTTTGTATCTTTATTTGTTACTATGGCAATTGTTTTTAGAGTTAAAGCTTTCAGGCATATGGACCTTTCATTAGCAGTTCCTTTCTTAAATTTTCAACCATTAGTTATAGTTATTTTTGCTTTTTTATTTCTAGGAGAAACTATTACTTTAAGTCAATTATTTGGGATTTTAATTATAGTATTTGGTGCTTATTTACTTGAAGCCGATGGGCATTTAAGGAATTATAAACAATTATTTGAAAAAATTAAAAGTTCTAAATATTTACATTATATTCTTTATGCAATAATTTTTATGAGTATTGAAGCTATATTAGAAAAAAAATATTTAAGCTTAAATCCTAATTTTTTCACCTTTACTTTTTATTTTTGGTTTTTCACCTTTGTTAATTTTTTATTAATAATCATATTTAGATATGATGGAATAAATCAAATTAAGAAAGGTATTAGAGAAAGTAAATTATGGATTGTATTAATATCTTTTTTTATGTTTGCTTCTTCTATTATGACTTTTAAGGCTATAACATTAGGACCTATTAGTTTAGTGATAGCAATTAAAAGGCTTGGAAGTGTTTTTTCTACTGTAGTTGGAGGTTTAACCTACCATGAACCGCATATTTTATTAAGAGCATTTTGTTCTTTACTTATGTTTGTTGGGGCTTATTTAATTATAATATGAAATGTTTAAAAATTCCCTTTAAGGATGCCGAAAAGGTAAGAAAAATATTAACTAAACATGATTTAATTAATTTTAATTATAAATTTGAAAAGGATAAAAATAATTTATACTTACCTATTAATTCAACAAATTTACCTAAATCTTTACAAAAATTTGAAATTAAAAATAAAATATTGGTTAAAAGACAAAAAGAATTAACTTTTGAAGATCAATTAAAAAAACTATTAACTAAAAAAGAACTTTCTTTACTAACCCGTGCCTATGATGTTGTAGGAAAAATTGCTATCATGGATATTCCTGTTGAATTATATTCTAAAGAGAAAAAAATAGGTGAAGCATTATTATCAAAAAATATAACAACAGTTTTACGTAAAAATGGAATACATTCAGGTAAATTTAGAACTCAAAAATTAAAATATTTAGCAGGAATAAAAACAAAAGAAACTATACATAGAGAAAATGGTTTTTTTTTGAAATTAAATGTAGAAGATGTTTATTTTTCAGTTAGAAGTGGAAATGAAAGGTTAAGGATTAAGAATAAAGTTAAGCCTAATGAGAATATATTAGTTATGTTTTCTGGTTGTGCACCATTTGTTTTAGCTTGTTCTAAAGCTAACGTTACCGGGGTAGAATTAAATCCTATAGCTCATAAATATGCTGAAGAAAATTTGAAGTTAAATAAAATTACAAATGTTAAATTGTATAATAAAGATGTTCGTAAAGTTAAGTTAGGAAAGTTTGATAGAATTATTATGCCTTTACCAAAATCAGCTGAAGATTTTCTTGATTTGGCTATTAAACATTCAAAACCTGGAACTTTAATACATTTATATTTATTTTTATGTGATTCTACTACTCCAAAGGCAAAAAAAAGAATAAAAGAAATATTTGGTAAAACTAAATATAGAATCCAACGTATTGTTAAGTGTGGTCAACATTCACCTGGAGTTTATCGGTGTTGTTTAGATATTAAAGTATTATAACCATCACATTAATAAACATACAACTTCTAATACTAATTGCGCAATGAATTAGTGAACACCCACTGAGCTAATGCTGTGAAGAACGTGAGTAACTGATGAGCGCTTTTATCAATATTCATCCCAACTCATAATTTTCATTTCATTTTCAGAATTAAATTCTAACGCTTCTGCCATTTGAATTGTAACTTGAACATTTGTTATTAAAGGAATTCCAAAATCAACAGCCATTCTTCTTATAGCATAATCATTTTTTAATTCATTCCTATCATTACTTTTAGGTATGTTAATTACTAAATCAATTTTTCTAGTTGATAAATAATCTTTTATATTTGGGTTTTCTTCACTAAATGGCCAATGCAATGTGGTGCAATCAATTTCATTTTCAGCAAGAAAATTAGAAGTTCCAGAAGTACCATATAACTTATATCCTAATTTTACTAATTTTTTTATACTTTTTAATAATTTAACTTTTTGATCTAAGGAACCAGTAGATAATAATATTCCTTTTTGTGGAATTTTAAATCCAACGCTTATCATAGACTTCAAAAAAGCTTCATTTAATTCATCTCCTAAACATGCAACTTCACCAGTTGAAGCCATTTCCACTCCTAATGTTGGATCTGCTCCTTTTAAACGAGAAAAACTAAATTGTGGCGCTTTTACTCCAACATAATCAACATCAAACAAACTTCTTTCAACTTCAATTAACTCTTTACCCATTATGGCTTGTGTAGCTAAGTCTATCATATTTTTTTTATATATTTTAGAACAAAAAGGAAAACTTCTTGATGCTCTTAAATTACATTCAATAACTTTAATTGTATTTTTAGTTGCAATATATTGAATATTGAAAGGTCCAGTTATGTTTAATTTTTCAGCTATTTGTCTAGTTATTTTTTTAACTTTTCTAATAGTTTCAATATATAATTTCTGTGCAGGTAAAACAATAGTGGCATCACCTGAATGAACACCTGCATTTTCAATATGTTCTGACATTGCATAAATTATTATTCTTCCATTACAAGCAACTGCATCAACTTCAATTTCTTTTGCATTTTCAATAAATTTACTTATTACTACTGGGAATTCTTTATTGATTTCAACTGCTTCTAGTAAATATTTTTCTAAACTTTCATCATCCCATACAACATTCATTGCAGCTCCGCTAAGTACATAACTAGGACGAATTAAAACAGGATAACCAACAATGTTTGCAAACACTTTAGCTTCTTCTAAATTAGTCAATTCTTTCCAATCGGGTTGATCTACTTGAAGTTCATCTAACATTTGAGAAAACTTATGTCTATTTTCTGCATTATCTATGTTATTTGGCGAAGTACCTAATATTTTCACATTAGAATTATGTAATCTCATAGATAAATTATTAGGAATTTGTCCCCCCATTGAAACAATAACTCCAATTGGATTTTCGAATTCATAAATATCTAAAACTCTTTCAAAAGTTAATTCTTCAAAATAAAGTTTATCACATTCATCATAATCAGTACTTACTGTTTCAGGATTATAATTAATCATTATAGATTTATAATTCATTTTTTGTAAACTTTTAACAGCATTTACGCAACACCAATCAAACTCTACGCTACTTCCAATTCTATAACTTCCGCTTCCTAGAACTATTACTGAGTTATTTTCACGTGTAACATCATTATGAGTCCCATTATAAGTTAAGTAAAGATAATTCGTATGTGCTGGAAATTCTGCAGCAAGTGTATCTATTTGTTTTACTACAGGAATTATCCCCATATCTTTTCTTATTTTTCGAATTTCTAATAAATTTTTATTTTTAATTTTACCTATTTGATAATCACTAAATCCATATTTTTTAGCTTTTAAAATTAAATCAAAATTAATTTCAGAATATAACTCTTTTTCACAATTAATTATATTTTTTAATTTGAATAAAAACCATTTATCTATTTGGGTTATTTCATATATTCTATCTACACTCCATCCTAATTTTAAAGCTTCACCTATTGCAAAAACTCTTCTATCTGTTGGGTATTTTAATTCATTTTCCAAATCATCGAACTTAATTGAATTTTGTGTTAATCCATGCATGCCATTTGCAACCATTCTTAATGCTTTTTGTAAGGCTTCTTCGAATTTCCTTCCAATGCTCATTACTTCACCTACACTTTTCATTTCACTTCCAATTTGTTTATCGACTTCTTTGAACTTCTTTAAGTCCCATCGTGGCATTTTAATTACACAATAATCTAAAGCTGGTTCAAAACATGCCATTGTTTTTTTAGTAATTTTATTTTCAATTTCAGTCAAAGAAAAACCTAATGCTAATTTAGCTGCAATGAATGCCAAAGGATAACCTGTAGCTTTAGAAGCTAATGCACTACTTCTACTTAGTCTCGCATTAACTTCAATAATTCTATAATCTTCAGAAAACGGATCTAATGCATATTGAATATTACATTCACCAATAATTCCTAGTTTTTTTATTACTTTTATTGCAATTTCTCTCAATTTATGATATTCATTATTTGTTAATGTCTGAGAAGGAGCAACTACTATACTTTCTCCCGTATGTATTCCTAATGGATCAAAATTTTCCATGTTACATACAGTAATACAATTATCAAATTTATCCCTTACAACTTCATATTCTATTTCTTTCCATCCACCTAACCACTCTTCAACCAAAACTTGAGGGGATGCAGTAAACGCTTCAGTACATCTTGTTCTAAGTTCATTTTCATCTTTACAAATTCCGCTTCCTTTTCCGCCTAATGCATATGCAACTCTAATCATTACAGGAAAACCAATTGAATTAGCGGCATTAATTGCTTCATCAAAAGTAGATGTAGCTACACTTTTAGGTGTTTTAACATTAATTTCTCGAAGCACTTTTGCAAATAAATCTCTGTCTTCTGTAGATTTAATTGCTTCAACACTTGTTCCTAATACTTTTACATTATGTTTTTCTAAAATACCTTCATCGTATAATTCAACACCACAATTTAATGCAGTTTGTCCGCCAAATGCTAACATTATTCCATCTGGTTTTTCTTTTTCTATAACCGATTCAACGAATTCTTTAGTAATTGGAAGAAAATATATTTTATCAGCCATACCTTTGCTAGTTTGGTGCGTTGCAATATTTGGATTTATTAAAACTGTTTTAATTCCTTCTTCTTTTAACGCTTTTAAACATTGTGAACCTGAAAAATCAAATTCACCTGCTTGGCCAATTTTTAAACCACCGCTCCCAACAACTAAAACTTTTTTCATTTTTCTTTTTTTTTAACTTCTAACCAAATTTGTCTAGCTTCCTTTTTAGTCACTTTTTTATTTTCTAAAATATACGGTTTCCGTCTTAAAATTTTATCATTAGCTTTTTTTACTATGTTGTCAAATTTTAACAACCCTTTTTTTTCTGCAAGTAAACTCAAATGAAACCAATCCATTAAAACATCTCCTAATTCATCAGTTAATTCTTCTGAATTTTCTAATGCACTTTCAACTTCTTCTATCTCACTTTTTAGTTCTTCAATATACCCATTAATCCCTCTGTCTTCAACCCAAGGGTCTAACTCAATACTTTTTCTAACTAATTTTTCAAAATCTTTCATTTTAACATTTCTTTAAATTTTTCTTTATTGTTTAACATATACATAGTTATTTCTGTTCCCCAATAATCGCCAGATTTCATTATTTTAGATAATTCGTCAAAGTCAACTAATAAATTTGTAATTTTTTCTCCTGCATCAAGTTTTTGTTCGGTTATTTTTTTACAATTTTTAGCTATGTAAACATGTACAGTCCATTCAATTTTATGTTCTGGATCAAATTGCATTAATAATTCTAAATTTTCTCCTTCGTATCCTGTTTCTTCCAATAATTCTCTTTTAGCTGATTCTTCTGGCTTTTCATTGTTATTAACTCTTCCACATGGAAAAGTATAAAATTTAGGTTTTCTCGGTTGTTCTTCTTCATTTATTAAAAAACTATTTCCTACAACAGGAATAACAACAATTGTATCTGGTCTTTTTAACATTTCAAAAGTTTCAAATGTTCCATCAAACATTTCTTGTTGCCATTGATAAACATCAAATATTTTTCCTTTAAATTTTAATTCTGCATTTTTTGGTATTTTCATTTTACATTATCTCTACAAATTTATCAAACAAAAATTCTGTATCCGTTGGTCCACATTTTGCTTCAGGGTGAAATTGAACTGCAAAAAAAGGTTTAGTTTCATGTTTTATTCCTTCATTAGTTCCATCATTAGCATTAACAAACCAAGGAACCCAGTTATTTGGTAAGCTAGTATCGTCTACAGCAAACCCGTGATTTTGGGAAGTAATGTAACATTTTTTTGTTCCTACTTCGATACATGGTTGATTTTGAGATCTATGTCCATACTTAAGTTTATATGTATTAGCTCCAGCAGCTAATGCAAGTAATTGGCTTCCTAGACATATACCAAATATAGGTTTATCTTGAAGTAAAGCTTTTTTTAAATTATTTACAGTTTTTTCGCATTTTTTAGGATCTCCTGGTCCGTTTGAAATAAATAAAGCATCATATTCTTCATTTGAAAAATCATAATCCCAGGGTACGCGAATAACACTAATTCCTCTTTTCAAGAAACATCTAATTATATTATTTTTAACTCCGCAATCTATAAGTAAAACTTTTTTATTTCCTTTTTCATAAACAATTTTTTCTTTTACGCTAACTTCATCAACTAAATTTCGTTCAAATGGGTTTTCGAAGTTAATTTTTTCATCTATATATATTTGCCCTAACATTACTCCATGTTTTCGTAATTTTTTAGTAATTTCTCTAGTGTCGATATCATATATTCCGGGGATGTTATTTTTAATTAACCATTCATGTAAACTTTGATCAGAATTCCAATGATTAAATTTAAAACTATAATCTGATATTATTAATCCTTGTATGTGTATTTTATTTGATTCAAAATTTGTTTTTATTTTATCTAATTCTTCATTTGATGGAACACCATAGTTTCCAATTAAAGGATATGTTAAAACTAAAATTTGTCCTTTGTAACTAGGATCTGTTAATGTTTCTGGATAACCCATCATGCTTGTATTAAATACAACTTCCCCTGAAATGTTTTTTTCTGCTCCAAAACTTTTACCAATAAAAGAAGTTCCGTCTTGTAGAATTAATTTACACTCTTTTTCCATATTAAAGATATAAAGAGACTAGATGTGCTTTAAATAGTTTATTGTGTTGTACTATCCAAACATTTTTTTATGGTCAGAATTAGTTTCAGTTTTAACTTTTTCAATTGAGCTTTTAATATCTTCAATTGATATTTTTGATCTATTTTCTCTTATTGCAAAGTATCCTGCTTCTGTACAAATAGATCTTATTTCGGCTCCACTCATTCCTTCTATGGATTTAATGAACTTATCAATTTTGAAACCTTTATCAAATTTCATTTTTTTACTATGTATTTTAAAAATTTGTTTAATTCCATCTTTATTTGGTACATCTATGCTAATTAATCTATCTAGTCTACCTGGTCTAATTATTGCTGGATCTAAAATATCTTTTCTATTTGTTGCGCCTATAACTTTAATATTTCCTAATGGTTTAAACCCATCTAATTCTGCTAATAATTGCATAAATGTCCTTTGAACTTCTCTTTCCCCTGATGTCCCTAATTCAATTCTTGTTCCTGCTAATGCATCGAGTTCATCAATAAAAATTATTGCAGGTGCTTTTTCTCTAGCTAACTGGAATACTTCTTTTACTAATTTTGCACCTTCTCCAATAAACTTTTGTACTAATTCACTTCCAACAAATTCAATAAAAGTACTGTTAGTTGAAGCAGCAACAGCTTTAGCTAAAATTGTTTTTCCAACTCCTGGTGGTCCGTATAACAAAATACCTTTTGGAGGGGTAATTCCCATTTTTTCAAATAATTCTGGTTTTTTTAACGGTAATTCAATAACTTCTTTTATTTCTTCGATTTCTTTATTTAATCCTCCTACATCTTTCCATTTTATTGTAGGTTTTTCCATTATAATGAATTGTTCAACATTAAACTTTTTTTGAGAATTGATTTTTTTAATTATTGTTAAATTTTTTTGTTCAACTAAAACATGATCTCCTGAAATTAATTCTTCGCAACCTTCTGCTAAATTAACCATAAATTGGTTTCCGTTTGGAATTCTTATTATTGCTTGTTTTTCTAAAATTTCATTTACTTCGCATACCATTAACGGATTTTCTTTAAATTTATTGATTTCTTTTTTTAAATGATCTATACTTTGTTTTAGAATTCTATTTTCATCTTGTAAATTTGAATTATTTGAAGAATAACTGTAAACTATTTTATTAAAGTCTTCTTTTGAGTTCATTAAAGTATTAATATCAGGTTCATTTAAAAATGTTTTGCTTGATATTGTATTTTACTAGGTATAACGACTTCATGGATGTAAGTTTCAATATTTCTTTCAAATTCTTCAGGAATCCATTCTATTTTTGTTTCAATTTGAGAATTCCATATAAAAGTTTTAACAACTTTATTTTGTAAAGTTATTACTTGATTTAAATCGTACTCTTTTCCTTCAAAAAAAGTAATTTTATTTAAACTTTCATTGTCAACATCTAATAATAGTTTACCTGTAACTTTAGATTTTTTTTTTTTAATTATTCCTGGTATGCCATTTATTCCATATCTAACATATCCTGCAATTGCTGCTTTTTTTGTAATAAACTCATTTCCTGTTAATTCTTTAACAACTTCTGGAAACATTAGAGTTCCATACACAAATAAATCTGCCATGCTTTTAAAAAATACCAAAAGATTTATTAATTTATTGACAACAATCATAATATTGGAGGGTATTATCATGGAATTAGAAAAAATCACAAAAGATATGACGATTGGAGAAGTTATTACTTCACATCCTGAGCTAGTTGAAGTATTTATGGAAGAAGGTGTACACTGCGTAGGTTGTGGTGCAGCTACTTTTGAAACTATTGAGCAAGGTTTAATGGGTCATGGGAAGTCAGAGAAAGATGTGGATGATTTTGTTGAATCCTTAAATGATGTTATTGTTCCTGAAAAAAAAAACGATGATTTAATTATTAGTGATAAAGCTATAAATAAAGTTAAAACATTGGTGGAAAAAGATACTCAGGGATTAAGAATTAAAGTTGTAGATGGTGGTTGTTCTGGTCAAAAATATGTTTACCAGTTAGATGAAAAAGCTGATAAAGATGAAGTTATTGAAAAAAATGGCGTTAAATTTATTGTTGATGAAACATCTATGGCTAAATTAAAAGGATCTAAGTTGGACTATGATGATGGATTGAGTAATGCTGGATTTAAAATTGTTAATCCTAATGCAAAAGCAACATGTGGTTGCGGAGTAAGTTTTAATTAAAATGGCTAAATTATTTTTTGATGGTGAATCTAAGGAATTAGAAGATGGAGAAAAAATACAAGAAACTGCAGAAGATTTAGGTATTCCTTTTGGTTGTCAGAATGGGGTATGTGGAACGTGTAGAATTAAGGTTATAGAAGGAAAAGAAAATTTAACTGAACCAACTGATGCAGAAATTACAATGGGTTTGGATTTAGAAAATAATGAGAGATTGGCTTGTCAATGTAAAATTAAATGTGGAGAAGTTAAATTAACTGAAACATGAAAGTTCTTTGTTTATTATCTGGTGGGATAGATAGTCCTGTTGCTGCATATAAAATTAATCAAACTGTGTCTGAAGTATCTTATATCCATTTTCAAAATAATACTGTTGAATCTAATTTTGTGGAAGATAAAATTATTCAACTTGTGGAATTATTACCTGATGGGAAATTATTTATAGTTCCTTTTGAAGAAATACAAAAACACATTATTATGTCTGTTAGATCTGACTATAGGATGTTGCTTTATAAAAGGTTTATGCTTAGAATTGCAGAAAAAGTAGCAGAAAAAGAAAAAATAACTGCTTTGGCAACAGGAGATAGTTTAGCTCAAGTTGCTTCTCAAACTGTTGAAAACATTGAAGCTATTTATTCTTGTGTAAATCTTCCTATATTAACTCCTTTACTGGGAATGGATAAACAAGAAATAGTTGATGTTGCAAGAGAAATTAAAACATATGAAGTTTCTATTTTGCCTTATAATGACTGTTGTAGTTTATTTATTTCAAAATCTCCTCAAACTAAAGCTAAAGAAACTGATTTGATGAATTTTGAAAAAAATTTAGAAGTTAACAAATTAATAAATAATGCAATTAAAAATGTTATTTTGAAATAATTATTAATCCTTTAATACTTTTAGTCAAAATTTTTGGTTTTTTTCTAACAATTAATGTGTCTTCGATTCTCATTCCTAATTTATTTTTAATATAAATTCCTGGTTCTATTGTAATTGCTTCATTCATTTTAATTTTATGTGTTGATTTGTGTGAAACTCGGGGCAATTGATGTATTTTTCTTCCAACGCCATGTCCTAAAGAATGAATAAAATATTTTTCATATTTGCCTAAAATTCTTCTTGTTTCTTTACACAAATCACCGTAATTATTAAATTTATTTAAATTCTTAATAGATTCGAGTTGAGATTTTAATAATAAATTATATAATTCTTTTTCTTTTTTACTTGGTTTTCCGATGTAAATAGTTCTGGTCATATCTGAGCAATATCCTTTATATCTTACACCCATATCAATTACGATAAACCCTTCTAATGTTCTATTTGTAGGTATGTGGTGAGGGGATGCTGCATTTTCTTTTGCAGCTACGATTGGTGGAAAACTTGGTTTCAATTTTCTGCTCCTGATTTCATTTAGAATAAATCGTTCCATGTCTTTTTCAGTTTTAAATATATTTATGTTTTCAATAATTGAAGTGAATATTTCATCTGTGATGCTACATGCTTTTTCTATATTTTTTAAATTATTCATTTTATAATTTGTTTTTTTCTATTAGTGTGTTATAAAAAGATAAACTAACAACTTCTTCTGATATGTCTTTTACATATCTTCTGATGTCTTGTAAATGATTTACAATTATTTTGTCTTCTATTTTACTAAGTTTTTCTTTTATTCCTTTGTCATCTTGGAGTTCATATATGTTTTTATTTTTTCCTATGATGAATTTTGTTGAACTCATTAATTGATTTTTGATTTTTTCAAGTATTTGGTCAAATGTAATTTTTTTAATTTTATTTTTATTTAAATGCTTAGCTAAATAATACAAACTATCTCCTGTATTTTCTAACTTTTTGCTAATTAAGAAAAATGAAGGTATTTTTATGGTATTTTTTATGTTGGATGAGTGTAAAACATTAGAATCTATTAAAGCTAATGAAATTACTTTTGTTAATAGATGATATAGTCTGTCAATTTCTTCTTCATTTGTACGCATTTCTTTAATATCTACACCCTCTACTATATTTTGTATGCAATTATCTATTATTAGACTTATTCTAAAAATGGTTTGTTTAACATCAACTTTTAATTTATCTAAGAAAACTTTTGCTATGATTTTTTTATTATCTTCATATACTATTTCTGTCCCGCTCATATAACTCATTACTTTTCTTATTTCTGTTTTTACATCTTTGTTGATTTTAGTTTTAGAATAAAATGTTATTTTTTCAATTCCTATATAATATAATCCAAATAAAATTTGTTTAATATTTTTATATTCATCAACATTAAATTCAATTTCTTGCAATTCTTCTTTTTTTTCTTCTCCTATAATTAAAGTTTTATCTCCTTTTTCACTTATTGTGACTTCGTCTTTTTCTTTTAGTTTATTTCTTGTTACCCATTCTTTTGGTAGGGAGATAGTGTAGCTGGATCCGCCTACTAATTGTATTTTTCTTCTAAACATGAGTTTATCATTCCCGCAAACTATATAAAGTTTTCTTAAACTATATAGTTTATAGAATAAAAATATATATACTTGTTTTTTGTATATTTTTAAAAAAGGGGTTTTATTTATGGAAAAAAAAGATATTTTCAAAAGAATTTTTCTAATGATTATAATTATGTATATATTTCTTATTAGTATTAATTTACTTTCTGGGTCCTTTAAATTGTTTGGAAGTGGTTTTGCTGAACAATTAGTTACTTTAACAAGTAATCCTTTTGTAGCTTTATTTATTGGTATTTTAGCAACAGTTGTAGTTCAAAGTTCTTCTGTAACAACTTCTTTAGCTGTTGGAATGGCTGCTTCTGGAGTTTTAAGTTTACAATTAGCAATTCCTTTAATAATAGGAGCAAATATTGGAACAACAGTAACTAATACATTAGTTTCTTTGGTTCATATTAAAAATAAAGAAGAATTCAAAGCTGCATTTGCAGCTGCAACTGTACATGATTTTTTTAATATTTTAGCAGTTATAGTAATTCTTCCTTTAGAGCTAATTTTTCATGTTCTTGAAAATTCAGCTGTTTTTATTACATCTTTAGTTTTTGGAACAAATGTAGGAACCTTTAATTCACCTTTATATTTTATGTTAAAGCCTGTAACAAAATCAATTATGGCATTTTTAGGAAATAATCCTTACTTTATTCTTCCACTTTCAATGTTTTTAATTTATGCAAGTTTAACTTTATTTGTTAAAATAGTAAAACCTTTGGCAGAAACTGAGTTTAAAGCAATTGTAAATAAGCATTTGTTTAAAAATACTATTTTAAGTTTTATTATGGGTATATTAGTTACAGTAATGGTACAAAGTAGTAGTTTAGCAACTTCGATGATGGTACCTTTAGCAGCTACTGGTATTTTATCATTAAAGAGGATATTTCCTTATACTTTAGGGTCTAATATAGGAACAACAATAACGGCTTTTTTAGCTGCATTAGCTACAACAAGTCAAGTAGCTCTAACTGTAGCTTTATGTCACTTACTATTTAATATATATGGTATAATTTTAATATTACCTTTTAGAGAAATACCTATTAAGTTAGCAAATTATTTAGCACATTTAAGCTTAAGATCTAAATTTTATCCTTTAGCTTATATTAGTTTAGTTTATTTTATGTTACCAATAAGTATAATTGGTTTTTTTTAATTTATTATATTAATAGAGTCGCTAGATATATTTCCCATAATTACTCCATTTTTCTCTTCTTGTTTTTTTTCAATAGATAAAACATTATTTAATATATCAATTACTTTCCCACTTATCATTACTCCTGAAACAGGTTTATTTTCGAAAATAGCATGTTCTGCTGTTACTGAAAAGTCACTTGTTAAGGAATTACCGAGATGTGCCCCAATTATTGATTCTACAAAAATTCCATTTTCTGTATTTTTTTCTTTTCCTTCAATTATAATATTTGAAAAGTCTATATCATTTCCAAAAGAATTACCTGTAGTTTCAGTATTATTGTGTTTTGCAGTATTAAAATCATAAATAAATTTTTTTAATTCACCTTTATCAACTAAACATGTTTTTTGGCTCGGAGTTCCTTCTCCATCAAACATAAAACTTCCCATTGCATCGTTTTTTAAACCATCATCAAATATACTAATTTCATCGCTTGTTACTTTTTGATTAAGTTTATCACAAAATAAACTTTTATGTTTTTCTACATTTTTTCCATTGAAATTAGTTAATAAACAGTGGTGTAATAAGGATGAAAAAACTTCAGGTGAAAGTGTTACTGTTTTAGTTTTACCTTCGTATTTTTGTTTATTTAAGTAAAGTAATGTTTTTTCATTAACTCCATCTCCAAAGTTATCGAAATATTTATTTTTTTCTTCAGTTTCATACCATGAACTAACTTTTCCATTTTTATTTGCAACACTTTCAACTCCTATTCCGAAAGAACTTGATTTTTCATTTAATTCAATTCCATTTGAGTTATAAATAAAACTTTCACTAACATTGGCATTTATATCCCCTTCAGCAATCATTACATTATTGTGAGCAATTTTTTTAATTATTTCTTTAGCATCTTGAATCATAGTATTTTCATTTAGTTCTTCAACACTTTTATCAAATGTTTTAGGTTTATTATATTTTTTAAGTGAAGGTATTCCATAAAAATATTCTTTATTAGTATTATTTTTGGCAATTTTTATGGCTTTATTTGCTAGGTCTAAATTTAAAGCATTACTTGTAGCTCTTCCTTCTTTTCCATCGATCCAAACTTTTAATGTAAAATTAGAATTGTGATTATAACTAAAACTTTTTATTTTATTATTTTTAATTTGAATTTCTCTGTCTATTTCTTTATCTATATTTAATTGAACGTGGTCTGCAAATTTTTCTGCATAATTTAAAATTTCCATTATATTCCACCTATTGTTGCATCGTGAACTAACATGCTTGGGCAAGGTCCATATACAGGCACTAGTTGCCCGCCTTTTCCACAGTGTCCTGCAAAACTTGGTTCATATTTATTAGATAACATTTTTATATTTTTTAGAGTATGTAAAGTATTTCCGCTTAAAGAAACTCCTCTTAATCTTCCTGCTAATTTTCCATTAATTATTTCAAATCCTTCTTGAGCTGAAAATGCAAAATTTCCACTTATTGGGTCAACTTGTCCACCTGTACTTCCTTTTAAGTAAACTCCTTTTTTTACATCTTCAATTAATTCTTCAAATTTATAATCGCCTGTTTTAATGTATGTATTACTCATTCTTACTTGGGGTAAGAATTCAGAGCTTTGAGCTCTAGCATTTCCAGTCGGCTTTGCATTTAACTTTGCTGCACTTTCTCTTGAATGCATATATCCAACAAGTTCACCATTTTTCATTAAATTTGTTTTTTGTGCTTCAATTCCTTCGTCATCATAAAAGAAACTTCCCCATTCTTTGTTCATTGTAGCATCATCATATATAGATACAAAATCAGGAGCTAATTTTTTACCTATTAAATTTTTTAAACAACTACTATTTTGCATAACTAAATCAGCTTCTGCAGCATGTCCTAAAGCTTCATGGACAAACACATCTGTCATTGCACCATCGCATACAACTGGCATCTTTCCAGCTTTTGGTACTTTACTGTTTAACATTTCAATGGCTTTTTTAGTTGCAGTTTCTACCATTGTTGGTAGGTTTTTACATATTTCATAACCTTGTAATTTTCCTAGTCTTTCTGCAAAATTTTCCATACGATTTCCATCTTTACTTGTAAGTGTAGCTCCAATGTGTGTGTATTTGAGATTTTGTCTAATTTCTGATTCATCTGAATTACAAAACAATAATTTTTTATTAATTTCTTGATATGTAACATGATTATTTTTTATTTTATCATTTTCTACTTTAGAATTATCTAAAACTAATTTTTTCTTTTCTTCTAAACTTATATCTTCATTATTTATTTCATATTCACTGCTTACTTCATCTTTTATTGCTTTTGAATGAACTATGTTTTCTTTTTCATTACTTCCCATTGCTTTTGCTATTTTATTAGCTTTTTCAATCATGGTTTTAATGTCATCTTCAACTGAAAAAACAAATCCCCAACCATTATTGTTTAATATTCTAAAACTTTTTCCAACTCTTTCATTTAAATCAAAATTTTTAATTTTGTTATTCCATGCAGAAACTGAAGTTGAAGATATATTTTGTTCCCTATAATCCCAATATTCAAAATTTTCTTTTTTTAAAAGGTTAGATATTTTATTAAACATGATTTAAAGATTTTAAAGGTTATTTACATACTTTTTGGTTTAGTCAAAGTAATCTTCTTCACAAAAATTTTGACTTCTTCCTTTAAACGTACAAGTTCCTTTATCTTCTATCAAATTTCCATCTAAAAACTCTCTATATCTGTTAACCAAATTACAACAATCTTTACATCTGCTGAAATTTGATCCAATTTCAACTTCAAACTCCTTTTCAGAAATATTTTTTAATTTAGTGGGAACTTGGGCTTGAATTCTAAAATAATTATAAGTATTTTCAATAAATTTATTATCTGAGAATTTGTTTGATAAATTAATAGATAACTTACAAGACTTTGGAGAATATGTACTTACAACATCTTTTCTTATTTTAATACATTTTTGATTTTCTAATCTACTTTTTTCTAAATCTTTATCTTTTTGCATTGATGAAGGTAATTTTATACTTCCATCTGGATTAAATTCGAACATCTTTCATTTACTCACTTTAAAACTTTGAACTTGTTCAAATAACTCTCTTGCTTTTTTATTTTTTTCAAAATGTTCTCTAACTGGAGAAATAGTTTGATTAATATAATTAGAAATTCCTTGCTTTAAATCTCCTGGGTGTAATTCTTTTTTTTCATAACTTTTAACTAAATCATTATAACTTCCAAAACTTAAATTTCCTCCAAATTTGGTAGGCCTTTCGATATTAAATTCTTTGAATTTTTCAAAAACAATATATTTAGCATATTCTAATACTGGATTATCTTGAACAATACCTTCTGGACAATATGCTTTATTTATTTTTTTAGTTATAACTTTTTCATCATCTGTCATAAAAATAGCTGTATCTGGGTTTGTCTTAGACATTTTCATTGCCATTGCTTTTTCTACTCCTTCTAAATTACTAGGTGGTTGTCCTAACCCCATTAACATATGATGATGTATTGCAACTGGTTTATACCCAAATAATTTTTGTCCAACTTCTCTTGCCAAAACATTAACTTTTCTTTGATCCATACCTAATTGACATAAATCTACATTAAGATGAAAAATATCAGCTGTTTGCATGCATGGATACATAACTTGACTAGTTTTCAAAGAATCACTTTCACTTCTTCCCATAATTTGACTACATCTAATTGCTCTTTTAATTGTAGTATTTGTGGCTACTTGCATAACTTTCTTTAAATAATCTCTATCTTGCATTAAATCGTTTGCCCATACAAATTCAACTTTATTTAAATTCATTCCACTAACTTTCCATAATTCTATCAAATATTTTCCAACAGTTTGTATTTTTTCTAAGTCTCCGCCTAATTTATCATTTGCCCATGCGTGCCAATCTGCAACTAACATTTTAAATTTAATTCCAGCTTTAGTTAGTTTATTTATGTTAATAGAACGGATTGTGACTTGCGCTATGTGCGGATTTCCGCTTGGTTCAAAACCATCATAAGCAATTGGGCTTTTTTTAGTTTCTAATAGTTGTTTTAACTTTTCTTCTGTAAGGATTTCTTCGCCAACTTGCTTACATAAATCTAATTTTGTTTGAATGTCCATTTTACTAATTCTTTTTTTATTCTATTTAAATTTTTGGTTACATGAAATACTTCACTGCCTTGTAATAGCATCTTAAAGTTAAAATCGCAAGATTTAAATATCACTACGCGAATTCATAATATATAATATTTATGAGGGGAGATACTTCATGACATCTGATGAAAAAAAATTTTCAAAACAATTAATAGGAAAAACTGTAGTAAGTAAAACTGGTAAAAAATTCGGTGAAGTTGGAGATATTATTTTCGAATCACGATCAGGTGAGTTAATTCATATGGTTTTAACAAATCCTACTTCTTATACAGATAAAATGGAACTTGAAAAGGATAAAGCAGGTCAAATGTTAATTCCTTTTAGTGCAGTTATAGCTATTGGGGATTATATGGTTATATCTGAAGAAGACATTTTATAATTACATAAATTATATAAACAACATCTTTTTCTTTTTTCTTAATGGAACATAAAATTTGGATTGAAAAATATAGACCTAAAACTTTTTCTGAAATAAAAGGTCAAACTGAAATAATTTCAAGATTAAAGGCATTTGTAGAACAAAAAAATATGCCTCATTTATTATTTTCTGGGCCTGCTGGTGTTGGGAAAAGTACAACTGCATTAGTTATCGCGAAAGAATTATTTGGTGAAACGTGGAAACAAAATTTCTTAGAATTAAATGCAAGTGATGAAAGGGGAATTGATGTAGTTAGAGTAAAAGTAAAGGATTTTGCAAGAACTAGGGCAATAGGAGATGTTCCCTTTAAGATTATTTTTCTTGATGAATGTGATGCTTTAACTAAAGATGCTCAACAAGCATTAAGAAGGACTATGGAGAATTTTACATTAACTACTAGGTTCATACTATCAGCTAATTATTCAAGTAAAATAATTGACCCTATTCAAAGTAGATGTGCACTGTTTAGATACAAGCCATTGAAAGAAGAAGATGTTTTTTCTTTGATAGATTATATTATTGAGAAAGAGCAAATTACTGTAACTGAAGAAGCAAAAAAGGCAATTGTTGAAGTAAGTAATGGTGATTGTAGGCGTATAGAAAATATTTTACAAAGTTCTGCTGCAATATCTAATAATGTTGATGCAGAAAGTATATATTCAATTGCATCAGTAGCTAAACCTAAAGAAGTTAAAGAATTTCTTACTTTAGCTATTAATAATAATTTTATTGAATCTAGAAACATGTTACTTAAAGTAATGTTGAATTATGGCTTATCTGGTTTAGATTTAATTAAACAAATTCAACGAGAAATTTGGAATTTAGATATTGATGATAAAACTAAAACTAGTTTAGTTGCATATTGTGGTGAAGTTGAATTTAGATTAGTAGAAGGTAGCGATGACTTTGTACAATTAGAAGCTTTACTTTCTAAGTTCGTATTAGCAAAAGATTAATAAATGATAAATATCTAATTTCTATAATGAAAGATAGTTTAAGAAAAAATAAAGTAATTCTTGATTTGCAAAAACAATTAGATCATAAAGATCAAATTATTAAAAATTTAGAAAGTAAAGAATTTCTTAAACATTCAATTTTTGAATTATTGGAACAATTAAAGAAAAAAGATAAATTACTTGATAATTATGAAAAGTTATTAGAAAAATGTAAAATTCATTCAGTTGAAAATAAAATAATAATTTCATCTCAACATAAAGAAATTTTAGAATTAAATAAACAAATAAGACAATTACAATTATACAATAATGAACATTTATTACAAAATCAAATTAATGCAATTAAAGAAGAAAATTTTGCATTATATAAAAAAATACATATATTAGAAGAAAAAATAAAAAATTAGTCAATGTGTTTTACAATGACTTCAGTATTTATTTTGTCTTGATATCTGTATTCGACTTCTATATTTATTTGTTTAACTGCATCGTTTCTTTGATTTAATTGTTGTGTACAAATTAAACTTCTAGTTTCTGCTCTATTGTCTCCGAATAATGAAACTTCTCCAGTGGTTCCTCCACCTAATTCATTACATTTTAAGTCTCCATCTTCGATACCACTTTTTACGGTTACAAATACTTTATTTTTGTTGGCTAAGTCAGGTTCACATGCACTATCTTTTTTGAAAATCAATCCTTCACCTACGTGATTAATGTCAAAAGAAAAACTAACTTTGTCTTCTGCAACAGCGGTTTCTTTAAAATTAGATACTTTTACTGGTGCTCCTGAGTTTTCTACTTCTTTTACTTCATCAACAGAACATAATGGTTCTTCTCCTGATTTTCTTGTTTTTCCTAATAAGTCTTCCAATATGCAAATTTTAGATACTACTTTAGTTTCATATGGATAACAAACTTCTCCAACTAAAGGATAACTAACTGACCCAGTTACTTCTGAAGCTTGTAAATTTGCAAAATCGATGGTTTCAATTCCTCCATCTATAACATTATTGTTTGGATCTAAACTTGCTCCATTCAAATCTAATTGAGATGTTTTTGTAAGTTCAACATTTCCAAAATCGCTTGGACTTATACCTTTAATTTTAACTATTGCTTCACTTTTCGGAATATCTGCTTCTCCTACATTTTCAATTCTTAAATTAATATTAAATGGATAATTTTTATCGAATACTTCTTCAGGTGGAGTTCCTTTTACAAATTTAATATCTAATCCTTTTTCACCGCCTACGAAAGCATTTGTAGTTGCTCCTGATGATGTTTTATCGCTATCTGTTTGACTTTCACAAGCAACTAACATTGTTAAAACCATTAATAATACAATTATTTTTTTCATTTTTTTTCACCTATTTTGGAATTTTGACAATTTCTACTTCTTGCGCAATTGAATCCATATATCCATAATTTAACTTAATTTCTAATGGAGTTGAATACGCATATTGATTTTGACTTGGAATGTTGAATGAACAAAAAATAGTTCCCTTTCCATTAACTAATCTAACTTCTCTTGTAGGGCTACATTTTTCAGGTCTTTGTCCGGCCATTTTAACCTGGTATTGTATTTTGTTAAGGTCATCATATTTTAAATTAAAAGGGCAATCATTATGATTAACAACTTTACCTCTTGCAAAATTACTGATTTCAATTCTGAAATGAGCTTTATCTTTTACAGAGTCTACTCTTACAACGTCTACACCAATAGGTGCACCTTGTCCTCCACCTGTTGAAACATCTCTAACAAGGCATGCTTTATCTTCAACACTTACATCATAAAATTTAGGATCAATACAAACTACTGGGTTCGATAAGGTTTCATATTGATAACACATAGTTGCCAAAAATTTAGGGTTATATGAATCTGAACCTTCAGGTAATTTTATTATATTTGATTTGAATTCAATGGTTTCAATGTCGCCTTGTAAATTAAATTTATTTTTACCTTCAAGTGTTCTAAATCTTTTATTGTTATCAATGCCCCTAAGAATTACTGGGTCATATCCTGTTAAAAAAACTTTTCCATCTGTTTTATGTGCGCCTTCATTTTTAATTTCTAACACTAAACTTAAATCATTATTATCATAAATTCTTCTTGGAGGAAGATTTTTCATGAATTTCATTGTAATACCTTTTGTTCCTTGATAAATTTTATCATTAAGAACTCCTCCTCCTGCTGTTTCGGAATTAGCTCTTTTTTGTGCACTTAGCCGAGAACATCCAGTGCTAAAAATTAAGATTATTATAATTAAAGAAATAATTATCAATCTTTTTTTTATTATCCTATTCATTTTATTAATATATTATTTTCATTATCAATATATAAAAGCTTTTCGATTATTCATATAAAAAAGCTTATAAATAAGTTGTAAATCTATCTAATTTCTTAAAGAGGCGATTTAATGTCAAAAGCAGAAGAATTAGCAAAAAAGCAAAGAGAAATTGGTGTTGCAGAATTTTTCGCAAAAAATAAACATTTGTTAGGGTTTGATAATAAAAGAAAAGCTTTAATGACTACTATTAAGGAAGCAGTAGATAATAGTTTAGATGCATGTGAAGAAGCTAGAATTTTACCTGAAATAATTGTTGAAGTAATCGATATGGGTAACGATAGAGTTAAAGTTATTATTGAAGATAATGGCCCAGGTATTATTAAAAGTCAAATCCCTAAAATATTTGCAAAATTACTTTACGGAAGTAAATTTCATAGTATGAAGCAATCAAGAGGACAGCAAGGAATAGGAATAAGTGCTGCTGTAATGTATGGGCAATTAACAACTGGAAGACCTGCTAAAATCGTATCAACAGTTAGTAAATCTGCAGATGCTCACTATTATGAATTAAAAATAGATACTCAAAAAAATTCTCCAGAAATTGTTAAAGATCAAATAATAGAATGGGATAAAGAACATGGAACTAAAATAGAACTAGATATAGAGGCAACTTATCAAAAAGGTTTACAATCAATTGATGAATATATTAAAGAAACTGCTATTGCAAACTCTCATGCAACGATAATTTACACTAATCCTAAAGCTGAACAAATAATTTTTCCAAGAGTTAGTGATGATTTACCTTTAGAATCAAAAGAGATTAAACCACATCCATATGGTGTAGAGTTGGGAATTCTTATTAGTATGTTAAAATCAACTTCTGCAAAAACATTACAACAATTCCTTACAACTGAATTTGCAAGGATAGGTGGTGGAACTGCAAAACAAATTTGTGAAAATGGTGCATTATTACCTAATACTAAACCAGGTAAAATGAGCATGGAAATGACAGAGAAATTAATGGAAGGTATTAAAAAAACTAAATTAATTAACCCTCCAACTGATTGTATTAGTCCTATTGGTCAAGATCAACTTGAAAAAGGGTTAAGAAAAGAAATAAATGCTGAATTTTATGCATCTGTATCAAGAAATCCTGTTGTTTATAGAGGAAATCCTTTTGCTATTGAAGCTGCTGTAGCATATGGCGGAGAATTAAGAGGAGATGAAGCAATTCGAACTATACGTTTTGCAAATAGAGTTCCTTTATTATACCAACAAGGAGCTTGTGCTGTTACAAAAGCTATTACTCAAACAGGTTGGCGTTCTTATGGTTTAAGTCAAAGTTCTGGTAATTTACCTATTGGTCCATGCGTAATTACAGTTCATATCGCATCTGTTTGGGTCCCTTTTACAAGTGAAAGTAAAGAAGCAATTGCACATTATCCTGAAATTATTAAAGAAATTAAATTAGCGTTACAAGAAATTGGAAGAAAATTAGCAAGTTATGTTAGAAAAAGAAAATCTATCTCTGATGAAGCTAAAAAAAGAAGTTATATTGAAAAATACATTCCGCATATGGCAATTGGTCTTAAAGAAATTTTAAATTTAAAAGATTCTGAAGAAACTAATGTGATTCATATGCTTGAAGATATATTGGAGAAAAAAAGGGGAACCCTTGAAAGTTTAGAAATAGATAATAAAGATTATGATGAAGAATTTGCTAAAATAGGTAAAGAGGAGAATGAAGATGAGCAAAAAGAAGAATAATATTGTTGAGGATATAAAAAAGTTATCTCAGGGTATTTATAAAAAAATTATTGCTAAGAAAGCTCCGGAAGTTTCAATGCCTTTAAGATCTTTAAGTAATGTAAAATATGATGTAAAAGCTGGTTTTTTTGAATTAGTTGGAAAGTTAAAATCAAGAACTTTAACTGCATCAACAGTAAAAACTTTTGCTCAAACTTTACGAATGATGTCTTTAAGTAAACAATTAGCTGAAACTAATGATATTGCAACAAAAAGAGAAGCTTATTATGTTAGTAAAAATTGGGCTGAAGCTAGATTTAATGAACAACCTGAATCAGATACAGTTATGGATGACATTGAAGCTATGATGATGGTAAATAGAGAACAAATGGGCTTTTTACCTGAAGAAAAAGGTGGAGACATTGCAGGCCAATTAACTGTTATAGATTATGATCAAGATACTGGAAAAGAAATTAAAATAGATTGTACTAAATTTGGTTCTGGTGCATATAGTATTCCTTCAAGTGTCGAGCAACTTAAATTTGAAACTAAAGCAAGTTTTATTTTAGCAATCGAAACAGCAGGTATGTTTCAAAGACTAGTAAAACATAAATTTTGGAAAAAAGCAAATGGGATTTTAATTTCACTGGGTGGAGTTCCAACTAGGGCAACAAGAAGATTTATTAGAAGGTTAAGTGATGAAATGAAAATTCCTGTATATGCTTTTACTGACGGAGATCCTTATGGGTATTTGAATATTTATCGTACTTTGAAAGTTGGTTCAGGTAATGCTGCTCATATAAATGAATATTTTTGTGTACCTAAAGCAAAATTTATTGGGGTAACTGCGCAAGATATTTTAAAATATGATTTACCAACGCATCCTTTGAAAGATGTCGATATTAAAAGAATTAAAGATGGAATAAAAAATGATCCTTTTGTTATGCATCATAAAGAGTGGCAGAAATGTTTGAATGATTTAGCAAAGTTAAAGAAAAGAGCAGAGCAACAAAGTCTTGCAGCTCATGGTTTAAATTTTGTAATTTCTGACTATTTGCCAGATAAATTGAAAGATAATAAGTCTTGGCTTCCTTAATTCTGCGAAACCTTTAAGAATAACATGTTATGTCTTTATTTTAATGGGCCTGTAGCCTAGCCTGGATAGGGCGACAGCCTTCTAAGCTGTAGACCGTGGGTTCGAATCCCTCCAGGCCCGTTTATTTGGCGGTGTGGCCAAGCGGCTAAGGCGATCGGCTGCAACCCGATTATTCCTGGGTTCAAGTCCCAGCACCGCCTTTTTTTTGTGATGTTGAAATAGAGAAATTCAAAAAATTCTCATTTTAGCAGGCGGTAGTCACAACCTTTCTTTCCAATACTTTTATATATTTTTTATTTTTTATTTTATGTTATGGAAATTTTAACAAAAGAAGAATTTAATTATCAAGCTTTATTATTTCAAAAAAAGATTCAAAATAATTCAATTTTTATTTATCCTACAGATACTATATATGGTTTGGGTTGTGATGCAACAAATGATGAAGCGATTAATAAATTAAGATCTTTAAAAAAAATGCCAGATAAGCCTATTTCAGTAATAGCTCCAAATAAACAATGGATTCTTGAAAATTGTGAAGTGAATGACGAGAAATGGATTAACAAATTACCTGGCCCTTATACTCTTATTTTAAAATTAAAAAATAAAAAATGTGTAAGCAAATTGATTAACCCTTTAACTGATACAATCGGTGTAAGAATTCCCAATCATTGGTTTTCAGTTTTTGTTGAACAATATGGAAAACCTATTTGTACTACAAGTGCCAATGTAACTGGGAAATCTTTTATGACTAATTTAGATGACTTGGATAAGGGTATTAAAAAATCAATTGATTTTTGTATTTATGAAAAAGAAAAAAAATCAAGAGCTTCTAAAATTATAGATTTATCTAAAGGTGAAATAGAAATAAAAGAGAGATAGATTTATATTTAATATACTTTTAATTGCTATTATGAAGATATTAGCAGCAGGAGACATACATGGAGATAGTGCTTTAGCTGAAAAATTAGCAAAAAAAGCTGAAGATGAAAATGTTGATCTAGTAGTTTTATGTGGAGATTTAACTTATGCTGAACAAAGTACAGATAATATTGTTGGAGCTTTTACTAGTAGAAAACAAAAAGTAATTCTTATTCCAGGAAATCATGAAACTGTTGCAACTGCTGACTTTTTATGTGAATTATATGGCGCAACAAATTTACATGGATATTCAATGAAATTTGATGATGTTGCATTATTTGGAGCAGGTGGAGCTAATGTGGGATTGCATCAAGTAAGCGATAATGAAATATATTCTTTGTTACAGAAAGGGCATGATAAAATAAAAGATGTTTCTAAAAAAGTAATGGTTACGCATGTACATCCAACAAATACAATGATGTCAAAATTTTCTACAATAGTTCCTGGAAGTCAAGGTGTTACTAATGCAATAAAAGCTTTCAAACCAGATATTTTACTTTGTAGTCATGTTCATGAAGCAGAAGGAATTGAAGAAATGATGGATGGAACTAAAGTAATGAATGTTGGAAAAGGCGGAAAAATATTTGAGATTTAACCCTTAATAACTCCGATAGGTTTTAATCTAGCTACTTTTTTACCAATGTTTGCTTGATGACTAACTTCTACAACTTCGTTAACATCTTTATAAGAATCAGGAGCTTCTTCAGCAATTCCTCTTTTACTTGCTCCTTTAATTTCAATACCTTTTTCTCTTAAATCGTCAATAACTTTATTGCCTTCAAATTTTTTTATAGCTGCATGTCTTGACATTGCTCTCCCTGCTCCATGTGCGGTACTTCCAAAACTTTGTGTCATTGCTTCATTTGTTCCAACTAGAATATAACTTTCAGTTCCCATGCTTCCAGGAACTAAAATTGGTTGACCTGCTTTTCTATAAACTTCAGGAATTTCTTTTCTTCCTGGGCCGAAGGCTCTAGTTGCTCCTTTTCTATGAACGTAAACTTTTTTCTTTTCACCATTAATTTCATGTTCTTCAACTTTACAAATATTATGTGCAACATCATATAAAGTTTCTATATTAGCTTCAGGAAAAGTTTGTTTTATAGTTTTTTTAACATTATGGCCTATTACATGTCTATTTGCCCATGCAAAATTTGCAGCTGCAGACATTCCTTTTAGATAATTATTAGCAATTTCACTTCCTGCAGGAGCATATGCTAATTCTCTTTCAGGAAGTTCTTTAATTAAATCAGGATAAGTTTTTTCAATCTGTCTTAAGTAATCACTACATACTTGATGGCCTAATCCACGGCTTCCGCAATGTATCATTATAGTTATTTGTCCTTTTTTTATTTTGAAAGTTTTTGCAATTTCTTCATCAAAAATTTCATCTACGTATTGAATTTCAACAAAATGGTTTCCACTTCCTAAAGTTCCTAATTGTTTTATTCCTCTACTTTTTGCAGTTTCGCTTATGAAGTTTGAATCTCCTTCTTCTAAAAAACCAAATGATTCACAATTTTCTACATCTTGTTGATTTCCATAATTATTTTTAACTGCCCAGTTTGCTCCATTGTTTAAAATTTCATTTAGTTGGTCATTAGTTAATTCAATTGAACTCTTTTTTACTCCTGTTGGAACAGCATTGAATAAATTTATAACTAATTCTCTTACTTTAGATTTAATTTCATTATAATTTAAATTAGTTCTTAATAATCTAACACCGCAGTTAATATCGTAACCTATCCCGCCAGGTGATATTCCGCCTTCTTTGATGTCTAAGGCTGCAACTCCACCGATTGGGAAACCATAGCCCTGATGACCATCGGCCATCACTAAACTATATTTTTGAATTCCTGGTAAAGAAGCAACATTTTTTCCTTGTTGCATTGTCCTATCTTGTTGCATTTTTTCTAATAATTTTTTAGAAGCAAAAACTCTACAAGGAACATTCATTTTACTTTCCTTAGGAACTTCCCAGATATAATTTGATATTTTGTTCATTTTTGAATGCTATTATTTAACCTTTAAATAACTAATGGTCTACTACAACTTGTAACATAACTTTATCTCCTTTAACTATTTCCATTTCTTGGTATGTTGGAGCTTTAATGTGTGTGTGGATTTCATAATTAGATACTATATCTCCTATTACTTTAGCTTTCAAATTATTTTCTTTTATTTCTAAACTTACTATTTTAGATAATAGGAAATCTTCTGAATCTAAGGCTATAATAAACCACTCTAAGAAATCATATAATAAAGATTTTTCATCTTCTGCAGTTATTTCTATGTTTTTTTCGATTTTTTTCTTAATATCATCTGTACAAATAACATTTTTTAAAGCATAAGCTGCATTACAAAATGCTTCTTCTAAATTTTTACCATATGCTCGAAATTTTACATCCGCGGTATGTTCTAAATATTCGTAGTTCATATTATTAAAATAATAAAGAAGTATATAAAAATTTAGTTGGGAAGTCTTTGTTTGAACTTTGCAAAATGGTAATTATCCTTAGGAACTTGAAATTTGTGTAAAAACACATTAGTTCTAATCAAATCCACTTGGAAATTATTCATCTTGTTCCTCTGGATTATAACTTGGCACTGCTGCTTTACTTATAATCATAATATCACCAATACTTTTTACTAATTGATGAGGAACTATTACACCTTTTGCACTACCTAAAACTTGATTTAAGTATGAGTTTCTACTTGCCTTTACTTTCCATCCAAATAACTTGTTACTTGTCAAGATACTTTCTTCAATATCTCCAAAGTAATCTCCATGATCTGTAAAAACTTTCATTTCGTATGTTTCAGAAATTCTCTTTAGTTTAAGCATGATATCACCTTATTTTGAAGTTAGCGATGATGTTTATATACTTTTCTGTTTTTTTGTAGTGTCTTATTGGTGGTTAAACTCAGTTAGTTTTATAAGTATTTTCTTCCTATCAGTAATATGATGAAATGGTTATTACCTACTGTCGCGGCATTATCTATTGGAGCTACTTCTCTCTCTAGGAAAAATATAGATGAAGTAGTAAATTCTGATTTAAATTCTACTACTATTTCAAGTAAAAGTAGTTCTATTTCAGTTGATTATAGTTCTATAGTACAAATTATTGATAAACATAGAATTGTAAATTCAAAAATGTCTAAAGGGTTTAAAGCCATTGCTTTATCAAATTTAGCAGAGGGTATTGTAAAATATACTATTGAAAATCCAGAAAATAAGACTGAATCAATAGACTTATTAGAGAAAATATTACAAGATGTTTTATTTGAAAGTGTATCTCCAATAAAAGGAGGTTTATTTGATACGTCTAATTATAAAAATCATAATTTGTATTTAACACATACTAATATTATTCTTGGATGTATTGAATTATTAACAAAAAATAATAAACATTCAAAACTTCATAAACAAATTACTAACCATTTAGTTGATAAAAGTTTAGAACATAAAACCAGTACTGCGATTTCGTATCAAAAACAAAATTTAAGGTGGCCAGCAGATCAAACAGCCTTATTGTTTTCTCTATATTTATACGATAGAGTAAATAATTCTTCTATTAGTAAAAAACCTATAAAGAAATGGCTAAATTATATGTCATATAAAGGTATAGATCCAAAAACAAATTTACATATTTCTGGTTTTTCTGGAAATAAGAAAGATAAACTTCCAAGAGGTTGCGCACTATCGTGGAGTGTTTATTATATGTCTTATTTCGCACCAATAGAAGCTAAACAACTTTGGACTAATTTCAATAAACATTTCAAAGAAGATTATTTTTTTGTAGCGGGTTTTAGAGAATGGCCTAAGAATGTTAGTTATTCTAGTGATGCTGACAGTGGACCTATAATTTATGGCATAGGTGTATCTGCTACTGGGTTTGGACTTAGGGCTGCCTATTCAATGAAGGATACTGAAACAAGAGATAAAATATTAAATTCATATTCTATTTTACAAAATTTAGCAAAACCTTTAGGTTTTAATTTATCTAGTATAAATGGTGTTTTAGGTTCATCTCTTCTTTTTAATATATCAAAAACAAAATTATAGTTAGTTAACTCTTGTACACTCTTGATTATTATTTGTACACTTCATAGTCCATTGACTAACCATATTATATTCTCTTGCTTTGCCAATTTTAGTTAAATAATTAGATAATTTATGAGGTACTTTTAGGCTTCGAGAATCTGTTTTTTTATATTTTTGTTTTATAAATTCAGGTACATATTTAGAATCTATAAATTTTTGTACTAATTGTTTACCTGTTTTGATGATTGTTACTTTTGGACCAGTTTCAAAATCATATGGGTCTTTTACAAAGAAAGTTATTTCAACACTACCATCATCTTTTTTTTGGTATTGACTACTTAATCCAAACTTATGATTGGTATAGTACAAGTCTTTATCTTGATTCAATGAAGGAGTAATTATACCATTTCTAACTTGACCATAATTGTAATCGTAATTACCTGTGTTTAAAGCTGCTTCTTGAGAAGTAATTCTTCCTTGTTCTTGAGATTCTGATTTTTGTATTGCTTTTTTTGTCATTTGATCAATTACTTTTTTAGTTACACTTGATTCCAAATAAATATTAGGATCTATTTCTAAATCAGAACCATCTGCAGATAAATAATGATATAGTGATTTTGCTGCATTATTTCCCATAACAACTCCACCACCTGCAACCATGCTATAATATAATCCATCTATAAAATTAATATCAGAAGCTGCTAATTCTTGATTTTTTTCAATTTTATTAGTGATTTCTTTTATTTTAGTTTGCATATTTTTAATTTTTACAGGATTACCAACTGAAAGATCATATCCAACGTTTGCCATATTTTGGATTTTCTTTATTGAAAATACATTGCTACCTTTTGGTGGTTTGAATTCTTCAAATTCACCATTTTTTGTAATTCTCCCTAATTCCATTCCATTTTTATCTCTTAATATAATTTCTGTTTTTGTTTTAAATGCGAGATCTGAATTTTTTTTTAAACTTTTAAATATTTTAGAGTTAATACTTTCATAGTTGGTATTACCTATACTTAGCGAATTTTTACCTTGTAAATCTATTTCAACTTTACCATCTATTTGAAAATCAACTTCTCCTGGTTTTGTAGTTATAAACATTCTACCTGTATTCGGTGATAATGTGATTGAACTTAATTTGCCATAATTTGAATATTGTTTAAATGATGCTCTTCCAAATTTACCATCTGCTGAACATCCTGACTTTGTTCTGATACCTGTGCAAACGCCTTTTTTTGAATATATTGAGTTTTGCCAATTACGTAGTGCGCGGTCTGTATTAGGTCCAAATCTCCCATCGATTTGTTTAGATTTGTCACCCTTAAGAAAACCAAAGTCATAAAGCATAGTTTGTATTTTTTTAACAGAATCTCCTTTATCCCCTTTTTGAAAATATTTATTATTTCTTGATTTCGAAAAATCTACATTAGCATAACTATTTTTATTATTAATTGGTTTTAAACCGGCAATAGATTGTAAATATGTTTCATAAACTTTTATTTTGTATGCATTTGAGTTACCTTGGATATCTAAAGAATTAGGAGTAATTATTATTTTATTTTGCTTTCCAATTTCTTTTTTTTCAAAAAATTTAAACATATTGGATTTAGCACTTTCTAAAATACTAGTATCAATTGAATCATCAAATTCAATATTTACATCTTTTTTTTGTGCAAAAATATCTAATTCTGCACCATTATTGTGAGTTATTTTTAGTTTAGTTCCCCTTAAAACATTTAGTTTTTTCCCAAGGAAGTGCATTTTTTCTTTATCTATTATAATTTTTCCTTGAATATAAATTTCTTTATTTATGGCAATAATCTCTGCGTCATTTATAGTCATTAGATTTTGTTGAGTATCATATTTGAAGTTAGAAATTGACGGAAATTTAACTCCATTAATTGATTTTGCTTTTCCTTCTATTTTTCCATTCTGATTAAATTTAATACCATAACCCAATTTCACAGGAACTCCATCTAAATTACCAGATATTATCCTTATATTTCCTGTTGAATCTTTAACAATTTCCCCACTGAATGAATGTTCATTTTTTCCTTTATCAATTATTAGAATATTTCCATCTGAATTTACTATGAAATTATATTTTTCTTTGAAGTCTTGAATATTTATTTTTCCATTCTTGGCCGTGATTAAACCATCACTATTTATTTCTTCTATATTTCCAACTAGTTCTATAGTTATACCTAATTTTTTTGAATATCTTTCAAAATCTGTTTTTCCTACATTAATATTATTCACTTCGGAAAAAAATTCTTTTGCAATTTTTAAGTCTTTATCACTAAAGTCAGAATTTATTATATATTGTTTTTTCTGATCTACATTGAGTTTATTAAAATCTTCAATAGTAGGTTCCTCTAAATTAGATAGATCTTCCCAAGAAGGATTTTCAATTGTTTCAAAAGCGCTTCTACATTCACTTTGTGAACTACATTCTGCAAGAACATTTGAAGATAAAGTAAATAAAATAATTAGGTATATGTAATATTTATTCTTCATTAATTTCACCTGAAACATTCATAGTTAAAAATACATTTTTAATCATACTTGAATTATCTTTAACATCTACTTTTATTATATGTTCTCCTAGTTCTTCAATTGTAGGAACAAACGTTATTAATCCTGTTTTGTTATTAATTTCGAATAAATCAGTATCATCGTAGAACATTGGGCTTTGTGCATCAGTTTCTATTTTGTACTGAAACTTTCGGCCAATATGCGCAAATAATTTATTTGGTTGGTTTATATTAAATTCTAATTGTGAATTTATAGTAATTATGTGGGCAAAAGTAAATTTTAGATCTTTTGATGTAAGAGTATAAATTATTAAATTATTTAAGCCCGAATCTATTAATTCAACATCAATATCTATCTCTTTACTTCTTTGGTTATTGTAAAAACAACTAATACATATGTCTTCTGATTTAGTTTGTTGTTCGGTAATATTAATAGATAGCAAATACATGTCGTAGTACAATGTATTTAATTTCCCACTAAATTGTTCCATGATTGTTTGCGAATTAGAATGGTTTATTTTAATAGGTAAAAATAAATCATATTTTAATTCATCTGTTGTCATAAAAACATCTAAGTTTAATTTTTTATAATTAGCATCTAAATCAAATTTTTTTAATGGATTATTTTCAATACATGTAGGAACTATCGATTTAAAACCATTTTCAATTTCAAATTCTAGTTGTTTTTTATTTGGAATTAATTGATTTTTGTTTGTTAGATAATTTCGAATCTTATTTTCTATTAGAAATTCATTACTGCTTGAAGAAGTGTTAATATTAAAAAATCCACCTTGTAATGCATTATATTTTAATACATCTTCGAATCTATCATTAAAGCAAAGTTGAAGATATTGATTTAATGAATTAAGGCCTGTTTCTGAATTATCGCTGAAATCTTTGGAATTATTTTGAAGAAATATAAATAGCAAGATTATCAAAAAAATACCTAAAACTAGAAATAAAGTCAATTGCCCTTTTTTTTGCATTATATAATTAATAAATTAACTATATATAAAATTATTCTTTACTTAAAGCTAAATCTGCTATCTCTTTTACTACATTATATGGAAGTGCAAAACCAAGTCCTTCTGATTTATCTATTTTTAAAGTATTTATTCCTACAATACGCTTTCCCGAATTAACTAAAGGTCCTCCTGAATTTCCTGGGTTTATGCTAACATCTGTTTGAATATATTTAACATCAGTATTATCTATTTGTCTATTAGTGGCACTAATTATTCCTTCAGTGACACTAAAACTTAATCCCAAAGGATTTCCAACTGCAATAACTCTTTGGCCAACATTTACATTATCTGCAAATTTTAAATATGAAAAACTTTTATTAGAAATTATTTTTAATACTGCTAAATCTAAAGTATTTGCAACTCCAAGTATTTGTACGTTATAAACTTCCCCATTATAATCAACAACTCTAATTGCAGAAGCTCCTTCAATTACGTGCTTATTGGTCATAATATAACCATCTGCAAAAAATACACCACTTCCTTGGCCATTATTAGTTTGAACATTTACTACAGCTTTAACAACATCTTCAACTATTGCAGAAAAATCACTACTTTCAACATCTATTTCTGAAATTTTACCTTCAAGATTTCCAACTTGTGAGGTAATATCTTCTAAACCTTGTTCAGTAGAACTTTTAACGGTTTCCAAATCTGATTTAACATTTCCTACTTGACTTTCAAGGTTAAGTTTTAATTTAGTAGTTTCTGTATTAAAATAATCTTGTAATTTTGCAAAATTATTAATTGTTTCAGTCTTTAAAATTTCTCTTTCGTTTTTACTATACTCATTTGTATTTTTGATTTGGTTTGTTAATAAATTATGAGATTTAACAAGATTTTCACTTAAATCTAAATTTTGTTTTTCGAATTTTTCATTTAGTGTAAAATAAACTAAAGTATTGCTTAATATAACTAATATAATTGTTATAATTATTAATTTTTCATTTTTTTTCATACTATTTGGTTACTTGTTTTTTTAGTTTAAAAGGTTTTTGCTAATATTTATATAAGAAGATATTTTATTACTTCTGATGATTAAAATATTAGGTACAAGTCATGTTGCAAAGCAATCTTTGAAAGAAATAGAAAAGTACATTGAAGATAATCAACCTGATATTGTTGCTGTAGAGTTAGATAGAAACAGGTTAACAGCTTTACTTCATAATCAAAAGAAACAACATTTATCGATAAAGGAAATACGTAATATTGGTTTTACTGGATTTATTTTCGCAAGTATTGGTTCTTATGTTCAAAATAAAATAGGAAAATTAGTTGAAGTTAATCCTGGTGAAGATATGTTAACTGCAGTTAAATTAGCTAAACAACATAACCTAAAAATTGCTTTAATAGATCAAAATATAAAAGTTACTTTACAAAAAATAAGTAAATCTTTCAAGTTTACTGATTTATTTAAATTATTTGTAGATGGTTTTAATGGTTTATTTTTTAAAGAAAGAGAATTAAAAAAATATGGATTAAATGAAATAGATTTTAATAAAGTCCCTTCTAAAAAAGTAATTAAAAAAGTAATTAATGGGTTAAGTATACGTTACCCTAACCTTTACAAAGTTTTAGTACATGAACGAAATATATATATGGTTAGAAATTTAGTGAATATACAAAAACATCATCCTGATTCTAATATTTTAGCAGTTGTTGGCGCAGGTCATGAAGACGGTATGTTAAAAATTCTAGAAACCTTTAAATAATCGTTTTATATAAAATAAATTTAATGTTTGAAATAAAAGAAAGAATTAGAAAATATTTTGCATTTAGTAAAGATGAAATAAAAAGTTTAACTATAGTAATTCTTTTATTAGGATTCATTGTTGGATTTGATGATGGAAGGGTATCAAATTCAATTGATATCTTTTATGCATTTAATATGTTAAATTCCTTAATCATTGTAACTTTGGCTGTTTTAGTACACATTTCCGCACAAAGAATTGTTGGATTGCAAGCAGGTTTCAAATGTATTTTTAAAGTTTGGTGGTATGGTATTGCTTTTAGTTTAATTCTAACTTTTATGACTGGGGGAAATTTTTGGGTTTTTTTACCTGGCGGAATAATGGTTTTAATGCTTGAAAGACAAAGATTAGGTAAGTTTAGATATGGTTTAAACTATTGGGCAATAGGATTAACAAGTTTTGCCGGGCCTTTAGCAAATATTTTATTAGCACTTTTCTTGAAAGTTTTATCTAATATTACTTTTATTGCTTCAAATGCGTTATTGGAGAAAGCTATTTTAGTTAATGTTATTTTCGCATTATATACTTACTTACCTATTCCTCCTTTGGATGGATTTGCTTTATTTTATGCTTCACGGTTAACTTATGTATTTTCTTACGGAGCATTAATTGGAGCATCAATACTATTGTTATTTAAATTAAGTTTATTATTAACAATAATTGGAGCATTGTTAGTAGCAACAGCTATATGGGGAACTTATTATTATAAATTTGAGAGTGATGCACATGGTTAACAAAAAAGGGTTTTCATATTTAAATTTCTGGGTAGAAGCTTATGCTATTTTGGGATTTGTAATTGGGTTTATTTTCGCAATAACTATGAGGAATGTTTATGTGCTATATGCAATTACTTTTCTTTGTGGATTTATTTTAGCTAGAATATTATTTTTAATGAAGACTGAACCTACTTTTCCATTCTATCTTATGATGTTTACAACCTTTATTGGTTTTGTTTTGGGAGGATGGATATCGAAAAATACATTTAGCTTGAAAATAATGACATTAGTGTTTTTAGGATCAATTTATATTGGCTATAAATTACATTCTAAGGGATATTTGTGATTATTAAAATTACAGACGGAGTTTGGAAAGTTCTTGCAGATAGTAATGTATATTACATTGAAGACCTTGATTTAGTGATAGATACTGGTAGAAGAGAAAATAAACACTTACTTGAAACTTTTCTTAGTAAAGTAATTCCTTTAGATCAAGTAAAGAAAGTTATTTTTACTCACTTACATTACGATCATATCAGTAATTTTGATTTATTTCCTAATGCTAAATTTTATGCTTCAAAAGAATCAATTAGATTTGTTGATGAAAATAAATTTGGTGCAATACTTAATGAAGAAACTTGTGATAGATTTAATATTGATTTGAACGATATAGAAGAAATTAACTTTTTTGAAAAATATGAATTACTTTATACTCCTGGACATACTAGTGGAGCAATTTGTATTTATGATAAAGAAAACCAAATTCTTTATTTAGGAGATACTTTATTGAATACTAATCATGGAAGAACAGATTTACCTAGTGGAAATGAAGAACAAATGAAAAAAACATTACTCAATTTAAGTAAATTAAATGTTAAAATTCTTTGTGCCGGTCATGAATATTAATCACATTCAACAAATTCTATTTTTTTAGGGTCAACATCAAGAATTTTTTTTATTTTACTTTCTTCTTGAGAAGTAAATAAAGAATACAATTTACTGGAGAATATAGAATGTTTAATTCCTATAATAGTAAGTTCTTTATTAGATAAAACTGACCATTCTTTAACTTTTTTGAAACTTCTATCTTGTAACAATTTTATAACTTCTAACAATTTAGATTTATCTAATTTTTTTATTTTATTATAAAATGAATCTTTTCCATTTTTATTATATCTAAATTTTTTATGTATTTTAGATTCTCTGCTAGTAATATAGTTAAGAATAGTTTCTTTTTTAATTTTGGTTCTATTTAAATTTTCAGGCTTAAATGCTATTTTTAATCCTTTATATAAATATTCAAGAGCTATGTCTATTTCTTTTTCTCTATCTTTTGAACTTTTTATTCTTTCTATTGAATTTTTTGCGTGGTTTAGTGTTACAATATTATCTCCTACTTCATTAATAACTTTATTAAAGCATTTAATGTATTTTTCAACAAAAGCTTCTACTTCAACTTGATGTTTTGGGCCATTTTCAAAAACACTTAACATTAACTTTAATTTTTTTATCATTATTTTATCAGATATAAATGAAAATTCATTAGAATCCAAGTATTCATTAAATTGTTTTAAATCGTACATGTATTTAGAATAATCTAATCATTTAAATAATCATCCACTGGACACACTGGACAAGTCCGCGTAAGCCTTATAAAGATATAACTGATATTTTAATTGATGATTAAAAATTTTAAGCCTAGACTTTATCAGGAAACTATTTTTGCAACTGCTATTAATCATAATACTTTGGTTGTTTTACCTACTGGTATGGGAAAAACAGCAATTGCTATGATGATGGCTGCCCAAAGATTAAAACAATATGATGGTTCTAAAATTTTAGTATTAGCTCCAACGAAGCCTTTAGTAGAACAAATAATGCAAGTTTTTAGAAATAATTTATCTTTAGAAGAAATTGAAATGTTTACTGGGCAAGTTACTTCAGATAAAAGGCAAGAACTTTGGAAAAAAAGTAAAATTATAATTAGTACGCCCCAATCTATTGAAAATGATTTAATAAATAAGCGCATATCTTTAACAGATGTAAGTTTACTTGTTTTTGATGAATGTCATAGAGCAGTAAAAGATTATTCTTATGTATGGGTTGCAAAACAATATGAACAACAAGCTCAACGTGCAAAAATACTTGGATTAACTGCTTCTCCTGGAAGTGACTTAGAAGTAATTAATGAAGTATGCCAAAATTTGTTTATTGAAGAAATCGAAATTAGAACAGATAAAGATTCAGATGTGAAAGAATATGTTCAAGATGTAGATGTTCAATGGGAAAAAGTAGTTTTACCTTTAGAATTTAAACAAATTCAACAATTTTTAAAAGATTGTGTGAAAACAAAAATTATAGAACTTAGAAAGTTAGATGTCATAAATAATATTTCTATGGAATCTTCTAAAAAAGAATTATTGGGAATGCAAGCTCAACTTAGGTTTGAGATTAGTCAAGGAGATAAATCTTTAGCAGCTTTACGATCTATAAGTTTAATGGCAGAAATTATGAAAGTTCAACATGGTTTGGAATTAATTGAAACCCAAGGTGTAACTGCGTTAAATGAATATCTTGATAAAATACATAAAGAATCATATACTACAAAAACAAAAGCAACAATTAATTTAGCTAAAGATATAAATTTTAAAAGTGCTTTAATTAGATCAAAAACTTTAATTGAAAAAGAAATAGAACATCCTAAATTAGATAAACTTAAAAGTATTATTTCTGATGAGTATAATAATAATCCTAATGTGAAAATTATTGTTTTTAATCAATATAGGGGAAGTGCAAAAAAAATAGTTGAAGAACTTAACACTTTAGAAAATATTACTTCTAAATTATTTGTAGGTCAGGCAAAAAAAGTAGGTAGTGGATTAACTCAAAAAAAACAAATTGAAATGTTGAATGATTTTCGGGAAAATAAATTTAATATTTTAGTAAGTAGTAGCGTTGGAGAGGAAGGATTAGATATTCCTCAAGTAAATTTAGTTATTTTTTTTGAACCTATTCCTAGTGCAGTTAGAAGTATTCAAAGAAGGGGAAGAACAGGAAGACTTAGTGAAGGAAAGGTAATTGTTTTACTTGCACAAGGAACGCGAGATGAAGCCTACAGATGGAGTGCTTTTCATAAAGAAAATAAAATGTATAGGAATTTAGAATTATTAAAAAAAACTTTTAAACTTCAACAATTTAAAAAACAAGTAACTTTAACTGAATATATTTACGATGGATTAAATATTCATGTTGATTATAGAGAAAAAGGTTCTAAAATTATTAAAGATTTAATTGAAAATGGTTGTAATGTTAAACTAGAAAAACTTGAAGTTGGAGATTATGTTTTGAGTGATAATTGTGCAATTGAATATAAAACTCAAAATGATTTTGTTTCTTCTTTATTAGATGGAAGGTTAATGGAACAATTAAGTCAAATGAAAAGTAATTATTCTAAATCTTTGGTTATTGTTGAAGGTCATGAGGAAATTTATAAAATTAAAAATATTCATCCTAATGCAATTAGAGGAATGTTGGCATCTATAGCTGTAGGTTATGGAATTCCTATTCTTTTTACTAAAGATTACAAAGAAAGTTCAGCTATGATTGCAATGATTGCTAAGCGAGAACAAAAAGAGAGTAAAGAATTTAGTGTCCATGGATCAAATAAACCAAAAACGTGGCGTGAACAACAAGAGTATGTAATAAGTTCACTTCCTGGGATAGGTTTAACTTTAGCAAGGCCTCTTTTGGAAAAGTTTGGAAGTGTTAAAGCAATTGTAAATGCTGATATTAAAGATTTGAAGGAAATTGAAAAAATAGGCGATATTAAGGCAAGAATGTTAAAAGAATTAGTTGATAAAGAATATAACTAAACATTCATTTCTTTTAATTTTTTAATTCTATCATCTAAAGGTGGATGCGTGCTTAATAATTTCATTATATTTTTTCCACTAAAAGGGTTATTAATAAACAATGCGCTAGTAGCTTCACTTCCAAATCTCATGGGATGTATTTTATTTCCTGATTTTAGTTTCTCTAAAGCACTTGCTAAACCATGTGCATTATGTAACATTTTAGCTCCTGTTTCATCTGCAAGATATTCTCTGCTTCTAGATAAAGAAAGTTGAAGTAAAGTTGCCATTAGTGGAGTAACAATAGCTAAAGCTAAAAATTCAATTAAACCGTTATTATCTCGATCTCCTCGCATTCCTCCAAATATGGCAGCCCATCTTGCCATCATTGCAACATAAGATATAACTCCTGCCATTGTAGCTGCAATTGTGGTTACTAATGTATCTCTATTTTTAACATGACTTAATTCATGTGCAGTTACTCCTTTTAATTCTGAATTATTTAATAAATTAATTATTCCTGTTGTAAATGCAATGGCTGCATTTTCTGGATTTCTTCCTGTAGCGAATGCATTTGGGTTTTCACTAGGGATTAAATATATTTTTGGCATTGGCATATTTGCTAAATGTACAATTTCTCTCACCATTTTGAAAATATCAGGATGTTCTTTTTCAGTTACTGGTTGTGCTTTATACATTGCCAACACTATTTTATCACTAAACCAATAACTTCCAAAATTGAATATAATTGCAAATATTAATGCTATAGTTAACCCAGACATTCCGCCTACTAGATTACCTACCCATAACAATAGTCCAGTTAAAAGACCTAATATGAATACAGTTTTTATTTGATTATTGATCATTTTACTTAATAATTTATTATTGTTTAAAAATATATCTTTTTAGAAACAAATAAATATTATGTTTGTTTTGTTTTGATAATGTTTAATTTTTTTAGATCAACTTCATATAAGCTTAAAAGAAGAATTAAAGCAATTTATCGTTTATATAGAATTAGAGCTAAAAGTGATAAAAAAACTGCCATTTTTTTAAAGGATTTTTCAAAAAGTATGAAAGATAGAGTTAATTTATTTAATAATAAATATAAAAAAAAGAGAATTTTGGATAAAAAATATATTGAAGATTTTATGCCGAAGTTAGCAAAGTTAGAACAGGAAATAAAAAAAACAAAAGATAATGTTGAATTGAATGCATTATTAAGAGCAAAAGAAATACTTTTTTTTGAAGAAAAAGAAAAACTGGAAAAAATAATTGGAAAAGATGGTCTTCTTCTTTTAGCAGAAAATAGACCTGAACCATCGCTTCGAAGATTAATTTGGGAGATGAAACAAGCTTGTGATGATTTTAAGCAATATAGAAAGAAAATAAAAAATCTAATTTTAAATTTAGATGCCTCTTTTTTACCTATTAATATAGCAAAAAGGTTCATTAAATCAATTGATTTGGCTGCAAGTATGAATGAAAAAGTAACTTATCTTTTGGAATTGCTTGATAAAAATTTTAAAAATCAATCTAAATTATTAACAGAAGAAAATTATTATGGTTATTTTGAATCTTTAAACAAGGAAAAATCTTATTTTTTAAACTTAGAAAAAATATCTGAAAATTATGAAAACGCTTTCAGGGATTTGATGGATTATTCTGTAATAAAAATGAACAGGGGTTTATTGCGTTTAGGAGTATTAAGTGCATTAACTATTGCGCATTTTCCATTTGTATTTTCTTTGGGTTTATCGCCAGGTATGTTATTAACTCCTTTAATGGCAGATGCTGGTTTTTATGCTGGATCAAAATTTGTTTCTAAAGATGCGAAATTAACTATACAAAATATGGGAGAATCTATTCCTCCAAATAAAGATATAGAAACTTATACTAAAAAGTTTAATGATGTAATTATAAAAGCGGATAGTTTTTTATCTAAAGTATTAAGGCAAAACTTTTAACATAAGCTAGTTTCCTTTATTTTTATGTCTAAATATATTGAAGTTGATAAAAATAAAGTACTTAAACATTATTCTAGAAAAGAAGTTCAAGAAGAAATTCTTAGATGTAGCACTGATAAAGAAGTAGTTGGGAGTTATGGTGGTAAGGGTTATGCTAAACGTCCAGATACTTTGATGTATGCGGGAGATGTTTTAGAATTAGTTAAGCAAGGAATTACTAGTTTTCATTTTTCTGAGGAAACTTGGCAAAATCCTCTTTCTATAGATCCATTAATGAAAAAAAATGAAATTGAAAATTTAAGAATAGGTTGGGATTTAATTTTAGATATAGATTGTGATGAATTAGAATATAGTGCAATGGCTGCGCATTTGCTAATTCAAGCATTGAAGTATCACGAAATAGAAAATATTAGTGTGAAATTTTCAGGAAATCATGGTTTTCATATTGCAGTTCCATTTGAATCTTTTCCTGAATATATTAATGATATGGAGGTAAGAAAGTTATTTCCTGAAGCTCCAAGACGAATTGCTCTTTATTTGAAGGAAATGATACGTGAACATTTAACTAACATGTTACAGAAAGATTCTTTAGAAGAAATGGCAAAAAAAAGTAATAATCCTGAATTATTGCAAAAAGAAAAATTTGATCCTTTTGATGTATTGGAAGTTGATACAATTTTAATTTCATCTAGGCATTTATTAAGGCATGTATTTTCATTTAATGAGAAATCTGGTTTGGTTAGTATACCTATAACTTCTGAAGAGGTTTTGGGTTTTAAGAAAGATAGATCCTTACCAGAAAATATTACTGATTTTTCAACTAAGTTCTTAGATAGAACTAAATCTAAGAAAGGTGAAGCAAATCATTTATTTGTTCAAGCTTTTGATTTTAAACCTCAAATTGAAGATGAGTTTAAACAATTAGTTGAATCTAAAAAAGAATATGAAATTCCTGAAGAAGCTATTCCTGAAGAATACTTTCCTCCTTGTATAAAAAAAATATTTTTAGGTTTAACTGATGGTAAAAAAAGAGCATTATTCATATTAATTAATTTTTTAAGGTGTGTTGGTTGGAGTTATGAACAAATTGAAGATAGATTAAAAGAATGGAATAAAGTAAATCCTGAGCAATTAAGAGAAACTATTTTGTTGGGCCAAATACGGTACCATAAACAACAGAAAAAAAATATAATGCCGCCTAATTGTACAAGTTCATATTATAAGGATTTACAAATTTGTTTTCCTGATAATTTATGTAATAAAATTAAAAATCCTATTCAATATTCTAGAAGAAAAACTTTTTTTAAGAAGCCTTAAAATCGATTATTTTTGTTTCAATTTCATTATTGCCTGAGTCGTAAAATACTATTTTTAACTTTTTGTTCTGTGTAATGTCGCTGAAACTTTCTCCGCCCCAATTTTGAGTTTTTTCATAAATGGTACCTGATTTGATTGTACTTAATTCAACTGTTTGATCAGGTGTGTCTCTTGGTTGACTTCCTATATTATATATAAATACATTATATTTTAAAGTTAAATCTTTTAATCCGTTTTCAACTTTTAGTTTAAATTCATCTAATTTTGCCCAATTTTCTCCTTTAATTGTAGTTTTAATATTAGATATAGTAAATACTCTTCTGCCTGCAACTACTTTTGGAGTGTTATCTATAATTGGTTTAGGGGTTGCGACAACTATTTCTTTTATTGCTGGTTCTTCTTCAACTACTGGTTCTTCGATTACTTTCTCTGGTTCTTTTTCAATAACTGGTTCTAATTCAATTGGCTCTGGAATTATTTCTTCAGCTATGACATTACCTGTTACTTGATTGTTTCCAGATATGATTGAATTTTGCCAAAATACAACTCCTGACAAACCTATAATTATTAGTAGAAATATTAATCTTTCAATGTGTTTTAATTTGAATTTAATTACTAATTCATCCATAGTAATTACGAGTGAAATAATAACTTATTTATATTTTTTTTGATTTTATATTTGTAAACCATAAGCTTTATAAATCAAATCAAATTTCTTTGAAAAAAGAGAAATGGTATTAAAGTAATATTAATACCGATATTAACAGCCTGAAAAAAGCTTTTTCAGTACAATTAATAATTGATTGTTTCTAATTGAAATTGCTTAATAAATAGGTTAGTGATAAAATGCCTACAAGAAAAAATCCAAGATACGGAACTATGCAATTTTGGCCAAGAAAAAGAGCCAAGAAAGAGACTGGTTTAGTTAGATCTTGGGCTGAAAGTAAAGAAGTTCTTCCTTTAGGGTTTGCTGGATATAAAGCAGGGATGATGCATTTAGTTGTTACAGATAATAGTTCTAAAAGTAAAAATAAAGGTCAAGATTTACAAATCCCAGTTACTGTAGTAGAATGTCCACCTATGAAGGTTATCGGTATAAGATATTATAAAAATACTACATATGGTTTGAAAGTTGTTGGAGATACTATGACTGAAAATTTTGATAAAAATGTAAATCTAACAAAACCCAAAAAGAAACAAGATGATAAAAATATTGAATTTGATGAATTGCATTTAGTTGTTCATACTCAACCAAGTTTAACAGGGATAGGTAAGAAAAAATCAGATATTTTTGAATTAGCTGTTGGTGGGTCAAAAGAAGAAAAACAAACTTATGCAAAAGAAATTTTAGGAAAAGAACTTAAAATAAATGATGTGTTTAAAGAAGGTCAACAAGTTGATATACATGCAGTTACTCGTGGAAAAGGTTTTCAAGGAGTTGTAAAAAAGCATGGTGTTTCTATAAAGCAACATAAATCAGAAAAAGGTAAAAGAACAGCTTCACCTTCTGGTTCTTGGAATAGAGAAAATCAAACAATGTGGAGAAATCCTCGTCCTGGTAAAATGGGTTATTGGTTAAGAACACATTATAATCAACAAATAATTAAAATTGGAGATGCTCCTGAGGAAATTAAACCTTCTGCTGGAATTAAACATTTCGGTTTCTTAAAAAACTCGTATGTTTTTGTAAAAGGAAGTATTCCTGGTCCTAAAAAAAGAATTGTAAGATTTAATCATGCAATTAGACCTAGTAAAAAAATACCTGGTCAATCACCTGAGATAATCTATTCTCACCTTGAGGGTATGTAAAATGAAATTAAAAATACTATCAACTCAAAATGCAGAAAAAGGGTCAATAGACTTACCACCTCAGTTTTTAGAAGTGCCGAGACAAGATTTAGTTAAACGTGCTGTTTTAACAATTCAAAGTAATTCAAGACAAAAATATGGAACAAACCCTGATGCTGGAAAAAGACATTCAACAAGAATTTCAAAAAGAAGAAGAGATTATAGGGGATGTTATGGACATGGTATTTCAAGAGTTCCTAGAAAAATTACTTCTAGAAGAGGTACAAGGATGAATTGGGTTGGTGCAGAAGCTCCTGGAACCGTAGGTGGAAGAAGAGCTCATCCGCCTAAAGCTGAAAAGAATTGGAAAAAGAAAATTAATGATAAAGAAAGACGTAAAGCAATTAGATCTGCTTTATCTGCAGTTATGTTAAAAGATTTAGTAATTAAAAGAGGTCATAAATTACCTGAAACTTATCCTTTTATATTAGATAATGAATTTGAAAGTTTAACAAAATCCAAAGATGTAGTAGATATATTAACTAAGCTTGGATTTGAAACTGAACTTAAGCGTGCAAGTGAAAAAAAAGTTAGACAGGGAAGAGGAAAATCTAGAGCACGAAAATATAAACAAAAGAAAAGTATTTTGTTTGTAGTAGATGATGACTGTAATTTATTAAAATCAGCGAGAAACATTTCAGGTGCAGATGTTGTAAAAGTAAGCGAATTAAATACAGAGCTATTAGCTCCTGGTGCAGATGTTGGAAGATTAAGTTTGTTTAGTCAAGCTGCAATTAAAAAAATTCAGGAGAAAAAATTATTTATGTGATTATTATGAAATTATTAAAATATCCTATATCAACAGAAAAGGCAATTCGTCTTGTAGAAGCTGAAAACAAATTAGTTTTTGTGGTAGAGAAATCAACAACAAAACGTGAGATTTTAGATGAATTTGAAAAAGTGTTTAAGGCAAGAGTAGATAAAGTAAACACATATATTGACAGAAAAGGTAAAAGAAGAGCTTATATTAAATTAAATTCAGAAAGTCCTGCTATTGATATAGCGACTCAATTAGGGTTAATATAAAATGGGAAAAAACATAATTTCACAAGCAAGAGGAAAAGGAGGTCCTACATATAGGGCCCCTAGTTTTAGATATAAAGGAAGAGTTAAAAATAGAACTTTATCTGAGGAAACTATTTCTGGTAATGTTGTAGATTTTATACATTGTCCTGGTCATAGTGCACCTTTAATGATAGTATCTTATAATGATGGAGAATTTGTATTAGTTCCTGCACCTGAAGGAATTGCTTTAGGTGATGAAGTTTCATGTGGAAGTGATGTTCAGCTTAGAACTGGTAATACTTTAAAATTAAGTGAAATACCAGCTGGAGTTTTTATATATAATATCGAACAAAACCCAGGAGATGGTGGGAAATTTGTAAGAAGTTCAGGATGCTCAGCAAAAGTTGTTAGTAAAACTGGAAATAAAATTATGATTGAAATGCCTTCAAAAAAACAAAAAGCTTTTGATGGAAAATGTCGAGCTACTATTGGAGTTTTAGCTGGTGGTGGTAGATTAGAAAAACCTTTACTTAAAGCAGGTATTTCATTTTATAAACATAAAGCTAAAAATAAATTATGGCCAAAAGTATCTGGGGCTTCAATGAATGCTGTAGATCATCCTTTTGGAAATAAAAGAAGTTCAAGAAAGTCAAAGGCAAGACCTATATCAAAAAATGCACCTCCTGGAAGAAAAGTTGGACAAGTTGGTGCTAGAAGAACTGGACAGAAAAAAGGTTCTGTCGTAAGGTGAAAAAATGGCTAAAAAAGAATATACTTATCGTGGATTAACAGTAGAAGAGTTAAAGAAACTTGATGTTAAAGAGTTTTCAGAGATTGCAGTAGCTAGAGCAAGAAGATCTTTGAATAGAGGATTTACTGATGCTCAAAAAGCATTATTAGAAAAAATAAAAAAAGGAAATAAAAATATTAAAACTCATTGTAGAAATATGATAATAGTTCCTAGTATGCTTGATGTTACAATAAAAGTACATAATGGTAAAGAGTTTCAACCGGTTTTAATAATTCCTGAAATGTTAGGACATTGTTTAGGTGAATTTGCATTATCAAGAAAAAGAGTTGCACATAGTTCTCCAGGAGTTGGAGCAACTAAATCAAGCAGTTCGGTGAGTGTCAAATGAGCGAATATAATTATTCAACAAAAGCATATGATACAGAACATATGGCAAGGGCAGTTGGTAGGGATTTAGGTTTATCTACAAAACAAGCTATCGAAATATCTAAGCATCTGAGAAATCAAAAATTAGAATTTGCAAAAACATTTTTATCAGACGTAATTGCAATGAAGAGACCAGTTAATTTTACTAGATTTAACATGAACGTTGGTCATAAAACAAAATCAGGTCCAGGAAGATACCCTGTTAAAGGAAGTTCAATTATTTTAAAATTATTAAACTCTGTTGAGAGTAATGCTCAATTTAAAGGTTTGAATACAAGTGACCTTTATATTAAAGCTATAATTCCGCAAAAAGGTGCAGCTCAGTATCGTTACGGTAGGCGATTTGGAAGAAAAATGAAAAGAACTCATCTAGAAATTGTTGTAGAAGAAAAGTCTACAAAGAAGGAGAAAAAATGATAGAAAGACAATTTGTAAATCAAAATTTGAAAGAATTTAGAATTCAAGAATATATTAGTGCAACTTTGGGGAAGGTTGGACATAGTCATACTAAACTTCAAAAAACTCCTTTAGGTGAAAAAATTATAGTTTATGCTTCAAGACCTGGCTTAGTTGTAGGTAGAAAAGGTATGAATATTAAAAAATTAACAACAACATTAAAGAAAGAATTTGGGTTAGAAAACCCGCAGATTGAAATTAATGAAGTAGAAAATATAAATTTAGATGCTCAAATTGTTGCTGAAAGGATCGTTAGTTCTTTAGAAAAATTTGGAACTCAAAGATTTAAGGGTGTTGGACATAAAGTAATCCAAGATGTTATGAATTCAGGCGCTTTAGGTGTAGAAGTTTTAATATCTGGAAAGGTTCCGAGTTCAAGAGCAAAAACATGGAGATTCTATAATGGTTATTTAAAAAAATGTGGAGATGTTGCTGATACTATGGTTGATGTTGCAGAGTCTCAAGCTTTACTTAAAACAGGAGTTGTTGGTGTTAAGGTAAAAATTATGTTGCCTGGAACAGTACTTCCTGATAAAATACATATAAGGGAAGAAGAAGACGATGAGAAAGAATCTAAAACTGAAGTAGCTGAAGAAGTTACTGAAGAATCTGACAAAAAAGTAATTGATGATACTGAAAAAGATAAAGTTGTTGAAGAAGAGTCTAAGGCTGAAGAAGTTGAAGAACCTGCTAAAGAAGTAATTGATGATACTGAAAAAGATAAAGTTGTTGAAGAAGAGTCTAAGGCTGAAGAAGTTGCTGAAAAAGAATCAACAGATGAAACTAAAAATAAGGAAGAAGTAAAAGATGACTAAGATAAAAGCTAAGGATTTAGTAAGTTTGAAAAAAGAAGAACTTGAGAAAAAATTAGATGAATTAGGTATGGAGATTATGAAAGAAAATACTCAAGTGGCTAGCGGAACTAGTCCAAAAAATCCAGGTAAATTTAGAAATGCTAAAAAAAATGTTGCACGAATTAGAACTATTATTCGTGCGCAGGAGAATAAATAATGGGAGATGTTTGCACTCAATGCGGATTACCTTCGGAACTTTGTGTTTGTGAAACAATTGCAAAAGAATCGCAGGAAATTGTCGTAAAAACAATTAAAAAAAAATTTAATAAAGTGTATACTGAGATTACAGGTATTGATGATAAAGAAATTGATTTGAAAGATGTTGCAAAAAAACTGAAATCAAAATTCGCATGCGGGGGAACAGCAAAAGAAAAAAAAATCGAACTTCAAGGGGATCATAAACAAAAAGTTAAAGAGTTTTTGATTGAGCTTGGATTTTTACCTGAGACCATAAAAGTACGATGAAAAAAGAACTCATAGGAAAAATCGCGGAAGTGATTGACTCAAAAAATAAGGTTAACATTGGCATTAAAGGTGTTGTTGAAGACGAAACCAAAAATACAATTAAAATTGGCGGAAAAATATTGCTGAAAAATATTGTAAGTTTATCGGTTTTTAATCAAACAATTCACGGAAATGTTATAAACAAAAGACCGGAAGAAAGGATAAAAAAATGAAGAAAAATATTGGGATTGACGGGGAAACACCAAAAGAAGATTGTGGTGATGTAAATTGCCCATTTCATGGTAATTTAAAAGTTAAGCAAGTATATTTTGTTGGTACTGTTGTTTCATCAAAAATGCAAAAAAGTGCTACAGTAGTTTTACCTAGAACTCATTTTGTTCCTAAATTTGAAAGAAATGAAAAAAGAAAGACAAGATTGAAAGTTCATAATCCTTTATGTATTCATATTAAAGATGGAGATATAGTAAAAATAGCTGCATGTAGGCCAATAAGTAAAACTAAAAATTTTGTAATTGTAAAAAAATTAATGCATAAAATTATTGTTGAGAAAGAAGATGCATTTGTGAAAGAGAAAAAAAATGATTCCAGTAAACGCGAAGATAGTTAAAGGGTTGCCAGTAGGGGCAAGAGTACCGACTTGTGATAACAGTGGGGCTAAGATGATTAAAGTTATAGCTGTAAAAGGTCACAAAACTGTAAAAAGAAGATTACCTAGTGCAGGTATTGGAGATTTAATAATGTGTTCAGTAATTAAAGGAAAACCAGATGTAAGAAAACAGGTTGTTTTTGCTGTTGTTGTTAGACAGAAAAAAGAATATAGAAGACCTAATGGGACAAGAGTTAAGTTTTCGGATAATGCAGTTGTAGTATTAAAGGATGATAAAGGAAACCCAAAAGGAACAATTTTCAAAGGTCCTATTGCAAAGGAAGCTTGTGAAAGATATCCGGGTATAGCAAAGATTGCTAGTATAATAGTTTAGGTATATAAAAAATGAAAAAAGATTTTTCAATATCATGGAAAAGTAGCGTGCAACCACGTAAACAGAGAAAGTATAGATACAACTCTCCTTTACATATGAGAAAAAAAATGTTAGCTGCACATTTATCTAAAGAGTTAATAAAAAAACATAATAAAAGAAGTTTGCCAGTATCTAAAGGGGATAAAGTCAAAGTAATGAGAGGACAGTTTAAGGGAAAGGTTGGTGTTATTGAGAAAGTGGATAGAAATAATTTAAGAGTTTATGTTGAAGGTATTGAAATGTTAAAAAAAGATGGAAGTAAGGTAAAATATTCAATTGATCCATCAAATTTAATGATAACTGAATTAAAATTAGAAGATAAAAGAAGGTTAAAGGTTGCAGAGGTTAAAAATGGTTAAAAATCATCTTAAAAGTTTGAATGCGCCTAAAAGTTGGCCAATTCACAAAAAGGAAAATGTATGGGTAGCTAGACCTAATCCTGGAGCTCATAAATTAAAAGAAGGGATTTCTTTATTATTAGCTATGAAAGAATTACTAAAATATGCTAAAACTAAAAGAGAAGTAAGGCATATTCTAAATAATAAAATTATTGAAGTAGATGGAAAAAGAAGAAAAGATTTAGATCACTTAGTTGGTTTAATGGATGTTATTACTGCTCCTGATTTAAAAGAAAGTCATCGTGTTTTATTTAATTCAAAAGGAAAATTAATAGTTCATAAAATAGACGATGCTGAATCTAAATTAAAAATTTCAAGAATAACTGGAAAAACATTATTAAAAGGAAAAATGCAATTAAATACAAGCGATTCAAGAAATATTTTTGTAGATAAGGATGATTATAAAGTTGGAGATTCTTTATTGATAGAATTACCTTCTCAAAAAATAAAGGCTCATTTGAAATTAGAAAAAGGAGCTATGATATATTTAACTGGTGGAAAACACATAGGAAGTGTTGGAAACATTGAGAGCCTTGAAGGAAAAAAATTAACATTCAAAACAAATGGAGAAGTATATGAAACTTTGAATAAGTTTGCTTTCGTAGTAGGAAAAGATAAACCTGTTTTAACATTATTAAAAAATGAATAAGATGAAAGATATTAGGATAGAGAAAATTACACTTAATGTAGGTGCTGGAAAGGACGCAGGTAAGTTGGAAAAAGGAATTAAATTACTTAAAACAATATCTGGAAAAGAACCTGTTAAAACTTTTACTACTAAAAGAATACCTGCATGGAGTTTAAGACCTGGTTTACCTATTGGATGTAAAATTACAATTAGGGGAGAAAAAGCAAAAGATATTTTAATGAAATTAATTGAAGCTAAAGACTTTATTTTAAATCCTAATCAATTCGATAATCATGGAAATCTTTCATTCGGTATGAAGGAATATTTAGATATAAGGGATATTAAATATGACCCTGAAATAGGAATTATGGGTTTTGAAATTTGTGTTACTTTAGAAAGACCAGGATTTAGAGTAAAGAAAAGAAAAATTTTGAAAAATAAGATTGGTTCAAACCATAGAATTTCAAAAGAAGATTCTATTAAATTTATGGAAGATAATTTTAAAATAAAACTAGATGAAGAGGATAAAAATGACTTATAGTAATCATAAGAAGGCTTTAAATCAATTAAAAGTAAAGCCAGCTAAATATAAAAAATTTTTGAAACACAATAAACCGAAAGAAAGAACTTGCGGAGTTGCTCTTAAAAGATGTAAACGTTGTGACAGAATTAGAGGACATATTCAAAAATATGGTCTTGGGTTATGTAGACAATGTTTTAGAGAAATTGCAACAGATATTGGTTTCAAAAAGTATGGTTGAGGTTAAAAAATGTCACTAAATGATCCAATATCAAATGCTTTGTCAAAAATTTTAAATGCAGAGAAAGCAGGAAAAAATAAATGTAAGATTAAACCAGTTTCAAATCTATTGAAAAAAATATTGGACATAATGAATAATTTAGGTTATGTTGGAACTTATGACGAAGTTATCGATATTAAAGGCAATTATCTCATGCTAAATTTGTTGGGTAATGTCAATAAATGCGGAACAATTAAACCACATTATGCTGTTGGAAAAGATAATATGGTTAAGTTTGAAAAAAGATATTTGTTAAGCCAAGGATTTGGTGTTATTATTTTATCAACTAGTCAGGGTGTAATGACTCAAGAAGAAGCAAAATCAAAAAATATAGGCGGAAAATTAATCGCATATTGTTATTAAAATGGAACAAAAAACAATTCAAGTAGATCTCGGAGAAGGAGTTTCAGCTAATGTTAATAAGTATGATTTAACTATTAATGGCTCTAAAGGAGAGGTAACTAAAACTTTAGCAAATAAACAAGTAACTTTAAGTGTTGAAGATAATAAAGTACTTGTAAATACACCTAGTATGTCAAAAAAATATAAAAAAATAGTAAATACTTTTGTAGCTCATATTAAAAATATGATTAAAGGAAGTCAGGAAGGATTTGTTTATAAATTAAAAATTTGTTCTGGGCATTTTCCAATGAATGTTTCAATTAAAGACGATATATTATCAGTTAAGAATTTATTTGGAGAAAAAATAGCTAGAGAACTAAAATTAAAACCAGGATCAGATGTTAAAATTGATGGAGAAATAATTACGGTACAAAGTAATAATAAAGAAATTGCAGGTCAAGTTGCAGCTGATATCGAAAAACTTACAAGAAGACCTGGTTTTGATAATAGAATCTTTCAGGATGGAATTTACATTACAGAAAAAGCTGGTAAGAAGTTAAAATGAAGAATTTAGAATTACGGAAAAAAATTAAGGCGAAGAAGCCAGAGTTTCTTAGACAAGATTCTCATAAAAAAGGCGAAATTAGTAATAATTGGAGAAAACCGAAAGGACTTCAATCTAAAATGAGACTTCATAAGAAAGGTTATAGAAGAAGTGTTGAAATTGGCTGGAAAAGTCCTGCTGATGTTAAAGGACTACATTCAAATGGTTTAATGCCAGTTAATGTAAGTAACATTTCTCAGTTAGATTTAATTAAAAAAGAAACTCATGGAGTAGTTGTATCAAAAACAGTTGGTATGAAAAAGAAAGCAGATATATTACAAAAAGCTAAAGATTTATCTTTAACTGTTTTAAATGCAGATATAGATGCTTATTTAGTCTCAGTTAAGGAAAAAATAGAAAAGAAAAAAGAAATAAAAAAAGCAAAAGAAAAAAAGGTTAAAGAAGCTCCTAAAAAGGAAAAGAAACCTGAAGTAAAAGAAAAAACTGAAGAAGAGAAAAAAAAGGAAAAAGATAAAATTTTAACACAAAAACAATGACATTACAAAAAAGATTAGCGGCTGACATTTTAGATGTTGGATTGAAAAGAGTTTGGTTCGATGAGACTAGACTAGATGAAATTACTAAAACTATTACTAAAGCAGATATAAAAAAATTAATATCAGACGGAGCAATTAGAGAAAAACCAATTCAATCTATTTCAAAATTTAGAGCAAGAAAAATTAAAGATCAAAAGAGAAAAGGAAGACAAAAAGGACATGGAAGTAGAAAGGGTAAAAAAACTGCACGAACTGGTAAAAAAGAACTATGGGTTCAAAAAGTAAGAGTTCAAAGAAATTTTTTAAAAGATTTAAAAGAAAAAAAGTTATTGGAACAAAAAGATTACAAAGAAATAAAAATGAAAATTAAAGGTGGCTTTTTTAGAAGTAAACGTCACATTAAATTGTTTGTAGACGATAAGGAAATGATTAAAAAATGAAATCACAAAAATTTACAGTAAAATATAGAAGAAAAAGACAAGGTAAGACTAATTATAAAAAAAGACTTGCTTATATTAAGTCTGGAAATCCTAGATTGGTAATTAGAAGCAGTCTAAATAATATACTTGTTCAATGTATTGAGTTTAATCCTAATGGAGATAAAATTTTAGTAAGTAGTCATTCTTCGGAATTAGAAAAATACGGTTGGAAAAATATAAGAAGTAACCTTCCTACATCGTATTTAACTGGGTTATTGGCAGGGAAAAAAGCTGCTAAACTAGGGGTTAAAGATATTGTTTTAGACATTGGATTTAATGTATCAGTTAAAGGATCGAAAGTATATGCAGCAGTTAAAGGTATTGTTGATTCAGGTTTTAATTTGAATATAGCTGAAGAGATGTTACCTTCGGAAGATAGGATTTCTGGAAAACATATTCAAACCTATGATTCAAAAAATTCAAATCAATTTTCAAAATATTCAGATAAACAAAATTTAGAAAAACAATTTGCTGATACAAAAGCAAAAATATTACAGGTGTAAAAATGGAAGAAAAGCCTAAAGCAGAAAATAGAGAAGCAAGAAAAGAGCCTTCAGTAATAGATGTATGGAAACCTAAAACTTCATTAGGAAAAAAAGTAAAAGATAAAGAAATTTCATCTATGGAAGAAGTTCTTGATAAGGGATATAATATTTTGGAACCAGAAATAGTGGATGTATTAATTCCAGAATTAGAAACAGAATTATTATTAATTGGTCAGTCAAAAGGTAAGTTTGGGGGAGGACAGAGACGTGTCTTCAAACAAACTCAAAAGAAAACTAGAGAAGGTAATAAACCTAAATTTGCAACATATGGTTTAGTTGGAAATTCAAATGGTCTTGTTGGGGCTGGTTACGGTAAAAGTAAAGAAACTGTTCCTGCAAGAGAAAAGTCAATTAGATTAGGTAAGTTAAATTTAATTAAAATAAGAAGAGGTTGTGGTTCATGGGAATGTGGATGCAAAGAACCTCATTCATTGCCGTTTAAAGTTGAAGGAAAATGCGGAAGTGTTAAAGTACAATTAATTCCTGCTCCTAAAGGAACAGGATTAGTAAGTGAAAAAGAATGTCAAAAAATATTAAAATTTGCAGGAATTAAAGATGTTTGGAGTAAATGTTTTGGACAAACAAGTAGTAAGATTAATTTAATTAAAGCAACTTTGAATGCACTTGAAAAAACTATGAAAACTAAAATTAGACCTGAGGCTATTGAAAAACTTGGAATAGTAGAAGGCGGAATTAAGAAAGAAAATGAGTAAATTAGCAATTATTAGGATTAGAGGAATTATTGGAGTAAATTCAAAAGCTTCAAGAACGTTAGAGTTATTAAAATTAAAACGGAAAAATGCATGTGTTGTTATAGAAGATACTCCTAGTTCAAGAGGTATGATAGCTATAGTTAAAGACTTTGTAACATGGGGAGAAGTTAAAGATGAAAGTATAGCATTACTTAATGAAAAAAGAGGAGAAGGTACTTTATTCTCATTACATCCACCTCGTGGAGGATTTGAAAGAAAAGGTATAAAAAATTCTTTTCAAGTTGGCGGAGCATTAGGTTATAGAGCGGATAAAATAAATGATTTAATTAAAAAGATGATTTAATATGGTTGAAAATAAAAGATCAAAAAATTCAAGGCAACGTGGAAGTCATACTCATGGTTATGGTAGTATGAAGAAGCATAGAGGGGCTGGATCTAGAGGAGGAAGAGGAAGAGCTGGGTCTGGTAAAAGAGGAGATAGTCAAAAACCTTCTTTAACTTGGAAAAAAGGAAGTAAGTATAAAGGTAAAATTGGATTTACTTCATTAAAATCAAAATTAAGAACAATTAGTATTGCATATTTAGAACAAAAGTTAGATACTTTATTAAAAAATAAATTAATAGAAGATAAGAATGGTGTTATTCAAGTTGATTTAAGTAAATTAAAAGCAGACAAATTATTGAGCAATGGTTCAACTTCTAGAAAATATTCTATTGCTTGTCTGGCTTATTCTGCTAGAGCTAAAGAAAAAATCGAAGCAGCAGGTGGAAGTTTAGTTGAACCTGTAGTAGAAAAAGAAATTCAAGTAGCTGATAAAAAAGAACTTCAGAAAAAAGAGGAAACTCCTGTAGCTAAAGTTCCTGAGAAGAAAGTTGTAAAAGTTGAAGAGAAAACTTCTGAAGTTAAAGAAGAAGTTTCTAACTGAATTTATTAAGAATAAATCAACCGATACATTTTTAAATAAAAGCTTAATCTGTTAACTAAGGTGTTTTAATGTCTTTTTTAGATACAATATTATCAAACTTACCAGAGGTTCAAGGTCCTGAACAAAGGAGACTTGGTTTTAAAGAAAAACTAAAGTGGACTGGGTTAATATTATCTTTGTTCTTTGTTTTAGGATTGATTCCTTTATTTGGTTTAGGTCAGAACTCTTTATCTAGATTTGAATATTTATCTATAATTTTAGGTGCAGAATTTGGAAGTATTGTTTCTTTAGGAATAGGCCCAATTGTTACTGCATCCATTGTTTTACAGTTATTAAATGGAAGTGGAATTCTTAATATGGATCTTACTACTAAAGAAGGTAAGAGAAGATTTCAAGGTATTCAAAAATTATTAGCAATCTTTTTTATTATATTAGAAGCTGGAATTTATGTATTCATGGGTGGGTTAGCTCCAGTTGCAGGTCATCCTTCATTTTTTGTTTTAGAAATGCTGTTAATATTTCAATTAATATTGGGTGGTTTTCTTATCATGTTTATGGACGAAGTTATTAGTAAATGGGGTTTTGGTTCAGGATTAAGTTTATTTATTGCTGCAGGTGTATCTAAAACTATTTTTGTAAGATTATTAAGTCCTTTTACTAATGCTGGGCTATTAGGTTGGCCTTTAGGGGATGGAGCACCTATTGGTAAATTATTTGAATTATTTTATGCATTGTCAATTGGTGATCCTACTACGGCTGCATTAGCATTAGGAACTATTGCTGCAACTGCTGCTGTTTTTGCAGTATGTGTATTTGCTCAAGCTATGAAGATAGAAATACCTTTAAGTTTTGGTAGAATAAGGGGACATGGAATAAGATGGCCTTTAAATTTCTTATATACATCAAATATTCCTGTTATTTTAATTGCTGCTTTGATAGCAAATGTTCAACTTTGGGCTAGATTATTGCAAAATTGGGGTTATCCTATTTTGGGAACTTTTTCAGGACAAGTTCCTGCGTCTGGTTTTGTTTCTTGGATATATGCTCCAAATATGTTACAAAGATTTTTTACTGGAAGTTTTGTTTTTTCAGATATTTTACATTCATTAAGTTATATTTTATTTATGGTTTGTGGTGCAGTTATTTTTTCAGTTTTCTGGGTACAAACTTCAGGTATGGATTCTAAAAGTCAAGCTAAACAAATTATGTCATCTGGGTTACAAATTCCTGGATTTAGGAAAGATCAACGTGTTTTAGAAAGGTTACTTGATAGATATATTTGGCCTTTAACTGTAATGGGTGGAATAGCTGTAGGTGTTTTGGCTGCAGTTGCAGATTTAACTGATGCATTAGGAACTGGTACAGGTATTTTATTAGCTGTAATGATTATTTATAGACTTTATGAAGAAATTGCAAAACAACATATGATGGATATGCATCCAATGATGCGGAAGATGATGGAATAAAATGTCATTTTTAGATCCTTTACTTAATCCTTTGTTAACTTTATCACCTTTATGGGTAATAATATTAATTTCTTTACTTGTTGCAGTTTTAATGACAGTTATTTACAAATGGATGACTGATCAAGATTTAATGAAAGTTCTTAAAGATGATATTAAAAAATTTCAAAATGAAATGAAAGAATTACGTCAACATCCAGAAAAAATGATGGAAGTTCAAAAAAAAGCAATGGAAACTAATATGAAATATATGATGCAAAGTATGAAGCCTACTTTTGTTACGTTTATTCCTATTATTTTAGTATTTGGGTGGTTACAAGCTCATTTAGTATATTCTCCAATAATGCCTGGTGAAGAATTCCAAACTTTTATTGAATTCGAGGAAGGTTTTATAGGGAATGCTGAAATTACTACACCTGGAGAAATTGAACTATTAAGTGGAAGAAATGTTGAAGTTAAAGATGGGAAAGCGTCATGGATTTTAAAAGGAAGTTTAGGGAGTCATATGTTGGAATATACTGTTAATGATAAAAATTATAATAAACATCTAGAAATTACAAATAAACAGTTCTATGAAAAACCAGTTAAAACTATAAAAGATGGAAAAGTAAAGACAATTCAAGTAAAGCATGAAGAAATTAAGTTACTTAATTTATTTGGTTGGAAGATTGGTTGGCTTGGAAGTTATATTATATTCTCAATAATTTTTAGTATGTTGTTAAGAAAGTTGTTGAAAGTGCATTAAAAACATTAGATTTATAAATAATATCTCTTTTTTTAAAAAAATGGTTGAAGGTAAATTTAAATCAAGGTCTAAGAAGAGAGTAAAGACAGTAGTTCCAGGTGGAAAGGCTGTAATTCATTATAGAAGAAAAACTCCTCAAAAGGCAAAATGTGCACAATGTTTAGCTGAACTGCATGGAATTCCTGCAAAAATTAATAGCACTTTTAAAAATTTAACTAAGAGTCAAAAAACAGTTGCACGTCCATTTGGTGGAAATCTTTGTTCCAAATGCTCAAGATTAACGATTAAAAGTCAAATAAAGGAATAGCCATCTTTAATGTTAAAGTTCTTTATGGCAACATAAGAATTATTTGTTAAAGAAGACTAACGCTATTTCTAGGAGGAAATTAAAATGATGGAAGTAGGAAGATTATGTGTAAAAATAGCAGGCAGAGATGCTGGTATGAGTTGTTTAATAGTTGATATATTAAAAGATAATTTTGTATTGATTGATGGTCAAACTAGAAGAAGAAAATGTAATATGAAGCATTTGGAGCCATTAGAAACTGTAGTTAAAATAAGCTCAGGTGCAGATTCAGCTACTGTTACATCTGAATTAAAAAAATTAAATATAGTTGTGATGGAAAGAAAAACTAAAGAAAGAAAGGAAAGACCAAAAAAAGTTATAAAACATAAACTAAGAGAAAAGAAAGAAAAGGTTGTTAAAAAAGTTACTAAGAAGGATGAAAAGAAAGAAGATTCTTCTTTGGAAAAAGCTGTAGGTGGAAGTGATGAAAAACCTAAGAAAGCTGTTAAAAAGAAAGTAACTAAGAAAGTTGAAGAAGTAAAAAAATAATTTTTTTTATAACTTTTTAAATAATTCAGTTAAGTTTAATTCAATTGCTGTAACTGGGTTATTTAATTCCCATTTATTTAGAACTTCTGGGTGTATTTCACCAAGATATGCAATATTAACGTTATTCACATTAACACGTCCAACTCTTCCTTTAATAAAACTACTATGCTCTGTTTCTTTTACTTCATATTTTAGAGTAAGTGAATTTAATAAAGCATCTAAAATTTGTCTTACTTTTGTATAATCTGTGTCACCACAAAGTGTAATTCCAAGTCTTGTAAATTCTTCTACGCCTGTTTCTTCTTTATTGTTTTCTTTAAATACGGTTCCAATTGTAAAAATATTTTGAGGATATTCGTTGTGTTTATTTTCAGATAAAATTTGCATTAAGTCTGGAATAATCCAAGGTCTTAATATATTATATTCTTTACTCATTGAATTTTCTAAAGCAACAAATTTAATTTTATTGTTCATTTTATTTAAGTTTTCTTCGTTAGTGATATGGTAAGTATCACATTCTAATAATCCAAAACCTACTAATATTTCAGAAACATGCCTGACAAAAATTGCAAATTTATTTTCTTCACCTATTGTAGAAACATTTGGTATTTCTGGAATGAAATTTTCATAACCGTATGCAATTGCTACATCTTCTACAAAATCAATTTGATGCATGATATCTGTCCTATAAGATGGAACTAATACTTTTTTTTTCTCATAACCAAAACCCATTCTTTCTAATAAAATTTTAATTTCGCTTTCTTTTAACTCTAATCCTAATATTTTATTTACAAAATTTAAATCAATATCCCATTTTTTTGGATTTAAATTAGGAGTTTCGTTTACTTGGTATATTTCTCCTCCCATTTCTGATAATGATGTTACAATTATATTTAAACATGAATTTAATATTTCTTCATCAAATCCACTAACTTCAATAAAAATATCTTTTGTTGAAGTATTTACTTTTCCTGTGTTATGGCTGTTAATTATTGGTGGCATTGATAAAATTTCATTGTTAGAATCTATAAAAACTGGAAACTTTTTTTTACCTTCTAATAAATGTGCGTATTCTTTTCCTGCGGAATGTTTAGATAATATTTCTAATCCATTAATTATTTTTGGAAAATCTAATGGTCTAAATTTAATTTCATTTGGTTTTAAAGCAGTATATTTTATTGGAAATTTTATGTGCTCCATTGGATAAATACCAATTGCAGCTTTTTTTCTTTTTCTACATAAAGTAATGTGTAATTTTTCTTGAATTTGTATTATTTCTCTAATTTTTTCATCATCTAACTTAATATTTTTTACTACAGCTCCAACTGTATAAGGTCTAACATCTTTTACATTTTTGTCAATAATGAGTTTATAATTTGATTGCTTAACATCGTATTTTCTTAAACCTGTTTTAACATTAATGAATGAACTAAATGCCCTTGCAAATCCTTGTTCACTTAACATATCTGGTCTGTTAGGAAAAACTTCAACAGTGATTTCATTTTCTTCTATTTTTTCTAAATCTGTTCCTAACATGCTAATTCTATCTTTTAATTTTTCTATTGGTAATTTTTTACCTACAAGTTTTTCAAAAACTTTTTTGTTTAATTTTACTGTTGGCATTTTATTTCATCCAATACCTCATTTCTCTTAATTTTTTTAGATCATTTTTATATAAATCTCTTATGTCTGTTATGTTAAAATATTCTAAAATTATTCTATCAAAACCAGGTCCCCATGCTAAAACTGGGATAAATTTACCAAACAAAGGTTCAACTACTTCTGGTCTAAATATACCTGCTCCACCAAATTCAATCCATTTTTTATGTATTGGGTGGAATACATCGATTTCAACACTTGGTTCAGTATATGGGAAATGTGCAGGTCTAAATCTTGCCTTTGGAAATCCCATTTGTGCAAAAAACTGTTTTAAGTATCCTAATAAATGTCTAAAATTAGCATTTGGATCTATTACTATACCTTCGGTTTGATTAAATTCAAATAAATGGCTCCAATCCATGGTTTCATTTCTAAAACATCTTCCTAATGCAAAATACTTTCCAGGAGTTTCTTTTATTTTAGTTAAAGTTTGAGCACTTAATACTGTAGTATGTGTTCTTAGAACATTTCTTTTAGCATCTTCTTCATCCCATTTATAATTCCAACCTTTGCTCCCTTTTGATCCTATTTCATGAGATTTTTTAACTTTATCTACAATTTTTGAATTAGGAAGTTTTCCTTTATTACCTATATAAAAAGTATCTTGCAATTCTCTTACTGGGTGATCTTGTGCAGTAAATAATGCATCAAAATTCCAAAAGCTAGAATTAACTAATGTTCCTTCCATTTCTTGAAAACCCATATTAAGCCAAACCTTTTTTGCATAATCTGTTGCTAATTTTACAAAATGTCTTTTTCCATAATTAATTGAAGGAACATTTATTTCTACATCAAATTCTTTGAATTGTTTATTTTTCCAACTTTGATTTTTTAGAATTGAGGGTGTAATTTTTTCAATCAGTTCTGTATTTAATTTTTTTTTATCAATTGATTTTCCTAATCTTGTTAATTTAATAAATTTCTTTTTTTGTAATTCTTTTTTAATGATTTCTTTTCGTTTAATTAAGTTATTAAATGCTAATTTTTCTTCTGGTTTTAAATCATTTAATTTAATTTTTTCTTTTGAAATTTTGTTTAGTAGTTGAGAATCTAGATTAGGTTTTTCTAATATTTTTTTACCTTGACTATTTATTTTTATCATTAAACCATTATCTTTAGTTATTTCTATTGCTGCTTGCTTTTTTAATTCACCTATGCATATATTGATTTCTTCTTTTTCTAAATTTGCTTTTTGAGATATTTTTTCAATTGTCTCAAAGTCTTTAGTTAAAGCTTTTAAAAATCTAACTTCGGGTAGTCCTTGTTCAAAATATTTTTCTCCATTTTTTGATAATATAATAATTTCTTCAGAACTTTCTTCTATTTCGACTATTTTTTTATTTTCAAGCCACTGTAATGCTCTCATAACTTCTATATCTTTTAATTTAGAATTAATATGTAATTTTTTAAATTCAATTACATCTACAATTAACAATAATACTTTTTTTTCTAAATTACTCAACTGAGAATCTACTTTACTCATAGGTTAAAAAAAATAAAGAATATATTTAAAATCTTCTATTTCTTAATGTTTTTCCAAGTTAAATCAAACATGTTTTCCAGAGCTGTTGCAAAAAAAGGAGTTTTAACCCAAATTCCTACATCGTATGTAGGATGAACTTTTTTATCATCTGCAACCATAAACATTACTTCTTTATTATCGACAACTGTAAATCTTGCGTTTACTTTATCTATGTGTTTAACTTCGGCTATGCCTGCTAATTCTTGAATTGCGTCTTTACTTTCTTTTGTTAATGGTGCTGCAATTCTTATTTTAACACCTTTTTTATTTAATTTTTCAAGCACAGGTTTTAATCCTTCAGCTTTTCTTATAAGTCCTTGTTCTGTTGTCATTAAACTAACTGATTTTTCAGCATTTCTTAAAGTAAGTTCTAATTGGTTATATAAATTATGTCTTCCTCTTAAACTTCCCGCTAATTCATTTGGTTCTATTAATTCAACACCTTGAGTGTGTAAAGAATTTAATTCATTAATGATTGGTGTTGTTTTTAGAGTTTCTAATCTACCTATTTTTTCATCTGCATCACTTTTCATATTTTTTTTAACCCTTTCAACTACTTCAGCAGGGGGGACTGCTAAATATTTGATTGGTTTTCCTAGTTTCATTACTACAAATCCTTTTTTTTCTAAACTTTCTAAAACATCGTAACTTCTACTTCTTGGAACATTGGCAATATCGCTTAACTCTCCTGCAGTACTAACTCCTCTTGATAATAGGGCTGTCCAAATTTTAACTTCATATAAGTTAAGTGCAAAATATCTTCTTAATTTACTTAAAAACTCGTCTTTAACGATCATTATGTCATCCCCTCATTTTTTTGTAGTTTTATAATTTGAAACTACACTGCAATGACTAATAAAAAAATAAACTTATATTTAAACTTATGTATTTAAATTTTATACCTAAGAACTGCAGCAATTCCGCCCAAACCATGTAATTGTTTTCCTGCGTCGTGAATAGTGCTTATTAAATGTACTTCACCTTTTGATGAATCTACAATTTGCATTAAGTTTTCTAATTCATGGTATTTTCCCATTTCTCTCATTTTTTTGACTTTTGAATCGCTTATTAATAAAATTTTAACTGCACCCATTTCAATTGCTTTTTTAACTTCTCTTATTCCGTAAGCAGCTAAATTATCTTTAGATATTCTTTGCATGACTTCATCAACCAATTTTGTTTCTTTTGAAATTATGTCTTGTTTTAAAACGTGTTGAACTTCTTGTCTTTTAAGTACTTCATTTATTGCATTATTGGTGACGCTTGAACATGTTGCTAACGTAATTGATTTTTTTAATTTACTATCTTTAATTCCTTTTACAAAATCTTCTTTAAAAAAAGCAGGACTTGCAACAATTACATGTTCTGCTTTAGCTTTATATTCAAACAAAGCTTTTTCCAAGTCGACATAAAAATTTCCTTTAGTATTTACGCCATCTATTTTTTTAGATACATCCCCATTTATTTCTGCCAATATTTTATAGTTTGATTTATTATTTAATGCAAAAATTGCATTTTCTCTGTCCATAACTAAAATTAATATTTTAGGAGAATTTGTATTTATGGCTTCATTTAATTTATTAATTTGAAAACTAAGCCACTTTTTTTTCTTAATTGTAACTAAATTATCTTCTAAAGTAATATTAACACTATGATAAGATCCAGATGCAATATCATCCTTACCTTCGGTTACTTTCCCATTTAATCTTAAAGAATCTTCCGTAAATTCTATTTTTTCAACTTCTATTTCTAGAATAATTATTTTTCTTACACTTTTTCCTGAACGATCATCATTTGTACCTAATTTTATTTTCCTTTCAGTCTTACCAGTAATTAAGTCTCCAGGGTCAATAATTTGGCTTAAATACCATAAGTCATCTAAATTTTCAACTTTTAATTTAGCAATGCCTTTTTTTAGATCTAATGCTGATTTTTTCATGTTAAAAATAGAAATATATTTATATATAAAGTTATTTATTTTAAAGTAATAAAGAATAGATTACAGGTGATTTGATGCTATTAAAAAAAAAAAGAGGCCAAGAGACTGGAACAGGTGCTGCTGTTTTAGTGTTAGTTATTGCAATTTTAGCAGTGTTTTATATTATGACTATTCCACAATCCGATAGAGACGAATTACTAAGATCTAATTCTGATTCTGACTGGGATGACGATGATGATAATGATGATTTAATTGAAATAAATTTATTAGAAAAAATTCCTGGTAAAGTTACATATCTTAAAAATAAAGATATCCAACATAATTTAGAAGACTTTAACTTGTTTAGTCGAACATCAGGAACTGTAATTAAAGAATTAAATTCTTTATATGTAAAAAATGCTGTATTTAGTGATAAAAGCTATAATTTTTCATTTTTATTAGAAGATTTAAGTACTGTTGATAACTCTTTATTAACTTTTAATACTAAAAAAGGGACTGGGATTTTGACAATAACTTTAAATGGTAATGAAGTAGTTCAAAGTAAATTAATACCTGGTCAAAATAATCCAATTAAACTTTCAAATGAATTTCTTCAAAATGAAAATGTATTAGTTTTTAGTGTTTCTTCGGTTGGAGTAGCTTTCTGGAATACAAATGAATATTTGTTAGAAAATATTCAAGTTACAGGAGATATTACTGATGTTTCAACGCAAGCTTCTCAGCAAACTTTTGTAGTTGATAGTTTTGAAAAAGAAAATTTAGAAAAAGTAACTTTGGTTTATTATCCTGATTGTAAAGAGGATGAAGTTGGACTTTTAAAAGTTAATGTAAATAATTGTAAAGCTTTTACTGGAGTTCCGGCTTGTAATCAATTAAGCAAACATCAATTACCTAACTATTGTTTGAATGAAGGAGAAAATATTATTAGCATGGATAGTGAAGATGGACATTATCTTATGACTAGGGTTCAATTAAGAACAGACCTTAAAGAAACAAGAGAATTAGTTTATGATTTTTATTTAAACGAAACTCAGTTTAGAGGTTTCAGGCAAGGTAATTTTGTTAATTTAAGTTTAAGATTTGCTGATCCTGAAGAAACTAAAGATGCTAGGCTTATTATTAATGGCAAAGAAACAGTTTTAAATACTAGATCTGCAAGTTATGATTCTAAACTGAATGTTTATCTAACTCAAGGTAGTAATGTCATCAAAATAATTCCAAAAAATGATTTTTATATTGCAGAATTGAAAGTGGACTATTTTGAGAGGGATTAACTCTTTATAAAATGTCATCTGACGAAAATAAGGATCCTGTAGACAAGCTAGATGAAAATAAACATGATAAAGCAGTAGCTAATGCTTCAAATGATGTACCTGGTGAAAGTTCTTCAAATAAAGAAAGTTCAGATTCTACCAAAGGTACTCCAGCCAAAGCAAATCAAAATGATTTTTGGAAGAAATTAGGAAATAATTTAAGTTTTGATAATGAGAAAAAATCAGATATTTCTAAACTTAAAATAATTTTTGTATTTGGTTGGTTAATGTGGGCATTAGATAACTTTACTGGTATTTCAGGAAACACTGGTTTTTTTCTTTTACTCAATTTAGCTTTTATTGCTTATGCAAGTGGCGAGATGGGAACTATAGTTTCTTTGTTGGCGGGAGGTTTAACTTATTTTCATGGTTATATTTTTGATGTTTTGAGAACTACCTTCTCCCTTAATTTACAAGAATACTTACTACCTATTTATTATCCTTTTTGGGTTATTGCTGCTTATTATGTCAAAAATAAAGATGACAAAGCAAATTTTTTCACAAAAATTGCTATAATTTATTTTATAATTTTTGGAGTGTTTACTTATGGGTTGGATGTAAACTTGGATCAGTTTGTTCAATCTGATTCTGTAAAACAATTAAGAGAAGAACAATCAGAAAGAGCAAGTGATAGTATTAAGAAAAAGTTTACTTGTACAGTTAGAGAATGGTGGTATGGTGAAGATTTTAAACTATGTATGAATCCAGTAGATGATAAAAATGATCCTAAAGCTGAAAAATCAAGAAATGTTAAAAATTTTGATATTAAAATAAGTGAGCCAAGTGATTTTAAATTACCAATTATTACAAACCCTTTAACTACTTTAATTCCTGCAACTTTACATTATGAAAGTGTTGACCAAAATGTTGATTTAAAAGTTAGTTGTAAATTTATTAAAAATAGTGTAGAAGTTAGTGGAATTGCTGTAACTGGCAATACTGATAATATAATTAAAATAAGAGGAGATGACATTAAAAAAATTAGAATTAACTGTAAACCTTTTGAAGAGTTAGATAATGGTAACTGGAAAACTGAATTTATTGTAGATGTGGATAATGTTACAACTGTTTCTCGTTTACCTTTGCTTTTTGTAGAATCATCTAAGCAAGATGATGAAATTAAAAGGTTAAGAGAAACTTTTATTGATCCTTTATATTCTTTTACAAAAAATCAATATAAAGCTATAGTTCCTGGGACTGATTTATCTTATGTTTCTTTTAGTTTAGGAACAGAATATAATAACCCTATTATTAAAGTTAAAGATGATTTAGATTTACAGTTAGATTTATTTGTTGTTAACAATGGAAATGGAAAAATTAAAACTATAGAACAAGTTGATGTTAATTTATATGATGGATTTAAATCTAAAGAACCTTGTTTTGGTATTTCTCAAGATGGAAATAATCTTAATTTAGAAATTAGTGAAAAAAACTTTGAATCGGTAAGAAAAAATAAAATAGCATTAAACAGAGTGTGCATTGTTAGTGTAGGAGAAAAATATTTTGAAGATCCTTTAAATAATTTTGAAAGTACTGGTTATATTAATACTGATTTCACTGCAAGTGTAAAATACTCTTATCAAATTAAAAGGAATATAAACATTAGGGTGGCAAAACCAAGATGAAAAAATTATTTTTTTTATTACTAATTTTATTGGTAGGTTGTAAAACTGATTTTAATTTAAATAAAAGTCCTATTGAATCATTTACTGTAAGTTCTGAAGGTTTAGTTGTAGAAAAAATAAAAAATATGCCGCCTGACAAAATATTTGAATCAGAAGAGTTTAAGTTTGGATTGGAAGTAATTAATAAAGGGAGTGAAGAAATAAAAGGTGCACATATTTATTTAGGCGGACTTAATCCAAATTATTTTGAGTTTGATTCAAAAGAGTTAGATAAAAAAATTAACCTCGAAAGTAGAAGTAAATTTAATCCCGAAGGTGGAAAAACTTTAATTGAAGTTACTGCAAAAAATACAGGTATACCTGTAGGGACAGTGAAGGAATACATTGCTCCTTATGAAGTAGGTATCGAGTATGAATATAATACTAAATCTAATGCTGAAGTGTGTATAGATTCAGGAGTTGAATCTGTACTTAAAGTATGTACTGGTGAATTAACTTCATTATCTAGTCAAGGATCCCCTGTCTCTCTAAGCAAAGTTAAACAATTTACTACTAATTTAAGAAATGGTAAGGTTGCAAATTTTGAATTAACTTTTAAGAAATTTGGAAAAGGAAAAGTTAACGGTGACGTGGTTAAATTAATTAATGTTAAATTATCTGATAAAAATTTAAAATGTAAATCTGAATCTAAAAAGTTAAAAGAAGACCAATTAACTTTTTTTTGTACGCTTGATTTACAATCTAATGTTGGAAATTATAAAACTGTTTTAAGTTCAGAAATTATTTATAATTATAGATCTATTCATGAAGGAAAAATTATTGTTCAGAAATATGCTCAGGAGTAAATTCTTGTAATTTAAATTCTCTTCTTTTTTTCTCTAACCACTTATAAATATGGCTATGTGGGCTACCTGTTAATAAACTTTCAATTGCTTTTCTTGTAGTTGCAACATTTCTAGGATCGCCGATTATAGCAATTGTTTTCCCATAAATACAAATATATGTATCTGTTAAACCTTCTATTGTTTTTCTGGCTTTACCTTCTTGTCCTATAACTCTTCCTTTTAATCTAAGACCTTTTTTTACACTATCTCCAGAAAACTCTTTTATGTTTAGAACTTCTAATGAATAATCTGGTTTTAATAATAATTTTGCATAATCTGGATTAAATCCCCTTGAAATTGCTCTTATAACTTCTCTTGCACTATATAGGCCTAATGCATCTTCACCATGAATTAAAATATCTCCTTCTTTACTATCAATTTCTATATTAGTACTAGTAACTTGTTCAAGTTCTTTCTTAGTTTCTCCATTTTTACCTATTAATACTGCAATTCTATCTTTAGGTATTTTAATTTCGTAATTAAATTCCATTTAAATGATAGTTTAATTAGTTGTTTTTAAAGGTTTTTGATTTTTTCATGCATTTTATCCTTGTCAACATCTAATCCTATTTTTTTAAAAAAAGTTTGTATATTTTTAATGTCTCTATCAAGAAATATTTCAGAGTTAAGATCTTTAATAGGTGTTGCTTGAGAAAAGTCAATTAATACTGGTTTTTCATCTTTGACTAGGATATTAAATGCACTTAAATCTCCATGTATTAATTTAGCTTTATATAATTTATTCATTTGATTTAAAATTTCTTCAAATATTTTTTTCTTAGCTTTAGGTTTATGATGCAATAATTTAGGCGAAGGGTCTTTTTTACCTATATATTCAATTACGAGTACATTATTCTTATAGGCTATTGGGGTTGGAACTCTTACATTCGCTTCTCTTGCTAAGTTTAAATTTCTAAATTCCCTTTGAACCCATGAATAAATAATATTTCGTTTAGTTTTTTTTAAATTATAATATCTTGGGTCTGATTTGATATAATCAAACATTTTTCCAAAATCACAACTTTGAACTCTGTATATTTTAACAATTACTCTATCATTTCCTTTTTTTGCTGTAAATACATTTGCTTCTTTTCCTAAAGCAATTGGACTTTCTAATTCATCAAATAAACCTTGTGAACTTAGTTTAAACACGGTTCTTAACGTAGATTCATCAAAAACATTTTCTAAACTCTTGATTCTATCGTTTGTAAGTTTTTTTAATTGTTTCATTGTTGTTACTTTATTGTGTGTATTTATAATTGTATTGCTCTTTATTTAACTACTCGGCAGTAACTAAAAATAGAAAAGTTTAAATACTAGTTGTGCTTTACTACACTTAGATAACAACAAAAGTTGTCATCTAAACACCTCTCTTTCCCCCTAAGGCTTTGCTTTACGGGGGTTTTTTATATTCAAACAATAGATTTAAATAAGACTGTATATTTCAGATTATTGCCGAATAATATGCAAAAGGGTCATTAAGACACCGATGCGTATTATTGCCCGTCACGAGAGTACTCATGGGAGCTCACGATGATAATCAAGCAAAGAACATGGGAGTTGGTGTTACGGGCAACAAAATTTAATACATGAACAAGTTTATATTCACATTTATCATTATTTCACAATTGTAAATTTAAATTAGGGAAATTTTCCTATTTTATAAGCTTGTTCTACATGGAGGAGATTCAAAATGGGAAAAATTAGCCCTGTCGCAGCAAAATATATCATTCATTCTACAATTAATATAGATGGAGTAGTAGATAGACCAGATGTAATCGGAGCTATCTTTGGTCAAACTGAAGGACTTTTAGGAGCAGATCTAGAACTTAGAGAGCTTCAAAGAAGTGGAAGAATTGGTAGAATTGAGGTTAACGTAGATGCAAAAGCTGGTAAAACTAACGGTGAAATATTTATTCCTAGTAGCTTAGATAAAGCTGAAACAGCTATAGTTGGAGCAGCACTTGAAATAATTCAAAGAATAGGTCCTTGTAATGCTAATATTGCAGTTCAAAACATTGAAGATGTAAGAATTAGTAAAAGGGAGTTAGTTGTATCAAGAGCTAAGCAACTTTTAAAGAATTTAATGGATAAAGTTATGCCAGATAGTCAAGAATTGGCTGATGAAGTAGCTTATTCAGTAAGAGTAATGGAAATTCAAACTTACGGAACAGATAGACTTCCTGCAGGTCCATCTATTGATGAAAGTGATGAAATTATTGTAGTTGAAGGTAGAGCTGATGTTTTAACTTTGTTAAAACATGGTATAAAAAACTCTATAGCTATGAATGGATCAAGCGTTCCACAAACTATAATTGAACTATCTAAACAAAAAATAGTTACTGTATTTGTAGATGGTGATAGGGGTGGAGATTTGAATGTTAAAGAACTATTGCAAGTTTCAGACATAGATTTTATTACTAAAGCTCCTGATGGAAAGGAAGTAGAAGAATTAACTAAAAAGGAAATCCATAAGGCAATTAGAAGTAAAATTAGTTCAGAACAGGCAAAATTAGATATATCTACTGAGACTAAACAGGAAGAAAAGAAACCTCAGCAAGCTTATGTTCAAAAAAAACCTTTTGTTGCAGCTAAACCAAGACAACAATTCATTAAACCTGATGAAAAAGCTAAATTTAAATCTATGTTAGAGGATTTATTTGGTACAAGGGGAGCTTATCTTTTAGATGATAAGTTAGATATTTTAGGAAAAGTTCCGTTTACTGAATTGGGATCTACAATTAAAAGTTTAAAAACAGGAATTCATGCTGTTATTTTTGATGGTGCTTTAGATAAAGAACTATTACAAACCGCAGAATATTCTAGAATTAAATTTGTTTGTGCTATGGAATCCAAAGCTATATCAAATAAACTTAGTATTTTAACATTGAACGAATTAGCATGAAGCTAATTTTTTCAATTCTTCTTTTGTTTTATAACCAGGGTGTAATTGTTCATTTATTTTCCAAGTAGGATAACCTTTAATGTTACAATCATTCTCGTTACAATTAATTATTTTAACTTTAGAATTATCAATTTCTTTTAGTTGCAAATCACAATATTTACAATTATTTACTACATATAATGTTGAATCTTTTAAACATCCTTCAATTTCTTCTTTATTGTATGTGATTTTTGCTTCTTTTCTAAGATTTTTAACAAATAATTCAAATTCTGTTTTTTGTTTTTCAATAAATAATAAACTTTGTATTTGATCATGAACTTCTGAAAGACTTACTTTGTTAGTTTGTCTAAATATTAAATGCCATCCGAATTGGGTTTTAACTGGTTTTGATATTTCGTTTTCTTTTAATTTAAATAATGCTTCTTCGAATTCCTTTACCAATTGACCTTTTTGAACAATTCCTAATTTTCCACCATTTGATTTACTTGGACCTATTGATTTTTCAATTGCAATTTCATGAAAGTTTTCAGGTGTTATTAGTTTAAATATTTCTTTTGCTTCATCTTCATTTTGTACTAGGATGTGACTAACTCTTGCTTGTCCTTCCAATGCATTTAAATTGTTATTTTCATAATATTTTTTTATTTCATCTTCATTGATTTTAACTTTTGAAAAAATAGATTTATTAAGAAAATCATTAATTAATATCTGTTTTTTGAAAGTTTCTGTTAATTCAGCAAGTGAACTACCTTGGGTTATTAAAGTACTTTCTAATTGTTCTTTTGTAACTCCAGTAGAGCCAGTTACTTGATCAAAATATTGCTTTAATCTACTTTCATCAACTGTTTTATCAGTAACTTTTTCTAAAATTAAAGTTTCGGTAATTATTTGTTCCAATAATTCATCTTTTGAAATTACATTCTTATACTCAGTAGGTAATTTATTAAATTGGGTTTCTATTTCTTTTTCAGTTATTGGTATTCCATTAATATATACTAATACATTAGAAACTTCTTTTTTTTCAAATGTTTTAAGAATATCTCCTTTATAGTAAAACCCAATAACAAGTAAAGTAATAAAAATAATTCCTAACACTCTGCCTTTTCTTAGTTTGTATTTTTCACTCATATGTTTTTGAAGAATCACAACTCCTAAATAAAGCTTTCTGTATTTTTCTATTTTATAATGGTTACAACAATATTTATATATTAATACTTTATAAATTAATTAATGGCATATGACATAGTAGTAGGAAGAAACGAAGCAGATAAAGAAAAGTTCGGAATGAAAGGAACTATTTTGATTGCAAAACACTATGTAAAGATGGGCCAAGTAACTACTCTTTCAAATAAAGTGTATATGGATATAGCAAAAGCGCATGTTTTGTTTATATGTGGAAAAAGAGGCGGCGGAAAATGTCTTACTGGTGATACTTTAATTACATTAAATGATGGATCTAGACTCCCTATTTCTGAGTTAACTAATACTGATAAAGATATTATTACTTTAAATAGTAAATTAAAACTTCAAACAGCAACTAAATCTGATTTTTTTAAAAGAACAGTAAAAAACATTTTAAAAATTAAACTACGGACAGGTAAAATAATAAAATTAACTCCAGAACATCCACTTTTAACTGTTAGTGGTTGGATTAAAGCTCAAGATTTAATTAAAGGTAGTAGAATAGCGACTCCAAGAAAAATTAATTTTTTCGGGGATAAACCTTTAACTGAAAATAAAGTTAAATTATTAGCGTATTTAATTGCCGAAGGTCATTTAGGTAATAAAAAAGTTTTATTTTCAAATCAAGATTTAAATTTAGTTTCAGATTTTAAAAAAGCAGTAACTGATTTTGATTCTAGACTTTTAGTAAAGTCGCATGGAATTAATTCATATTGTGTTGTACAAAATGATCTTAAAAATAAAATTGAAATAAATAAACGCGATTCTTCAGGTAGATTTGAGAAAGGTATAAAATTTGTAGAGAGAAATCATTTAAAAAAGTATTTGAAAGAAATAGGTCTTTATAACCGAAATTCCTATACTAAATTTATACCTTCTTGTATTTTTACTTCAACTAAAAATAATATTTGTTTATTCTTAAATAGATTATTTAGTTGTGATGGAACTATTTATTATGATACTAATAAAAAAGCGTGGCAAATAAGTTATTGTAGTTCATCTTTAGAATTAATCAATGGGGTTCAAAGTTTATTGTTAAAATTAGGTGTTTTGTCTATAATAAGAACTAAAACAATAGTAACTAAAATGAAGGTTTTTAAAAGTAATGAATTATCTATTCAATCTGCTTTTTTAAATAAATTTATTCATGAGATTGGTTTTTTTGGTAAGAAAGAAACATTACAAAAAAAAGCATTAATGGAAATTAGGAATGTAAAAAATAATCCTAATTTAGATACTATTCCAAAAGAAATTTGGGACATGTATAGGCCTAAAAGTTGGACTAATATTGGAAAAATAATGAATTATTCAGTTCATAAATCTGTTAGAAGTAGTATTAATTATTCTCCATCTAGACAAAAACTATTACAAATATCGGTAGCCGATGAACGTTATGATATTGCTAATTTAGCTATGTCTGAAATTTATTGGGACGAGATTTTAAGTGTAGAAAAACTAGAAGGCGAATTCGAAGTATATGATATATCTGTCCCAGATCATCATAATTTTGTTGCGAATGATATTATAGTTCACAATTCATACACTATGGGAGTTATTGCAGAAGGTATGCTTGATTTGGAACCAGAAGTAAAGAATAATTTAAGTATAATAATGTTAGATACGATGGGTGTTTATTGGACTATGAAATATCCTAATCATAAAGATGAAGAGTTACTTAGGGAATGGGGTTTGGAAGGAAAAGGTTTAGATGTTACTATATATACACCTAAGGGATATTTTAAGAGATATAAAGAAGATGGAATTCCAACTGACTTTGCTTTCTCGTTAAAACCAAGTGATTTAGATGTTGATGATTGGCTTTTAACTTTTGATTTAGAAGAAAATGATCCTATTGGAGTTTTAGTTCAAAGAACATTGAATACTATGAGAAAAGAAAAACCTGATTTTTCTATAGAAGATTTTATTGCGTTTGTTGAGAAGGATGAAGAAGTAAATAAAGAACATAGGATGGCTCTTATTAGTAGATTAAAAGGAACAGAAGATTGGGGTTTATTTGATGAAAATGGAACTGCAATTAAAGATCTTGCATTGCCAGGAAATGTAGTAATTTTAGATGTAAGTTGTTATGCAACAATGCCGGGTGGATGGAAAGTTAAAAGTTTAGTAATAGGAATAGTTGCAAAAAAATTATTTATTGATAGAATGATCAGTAGAAAATTTGAAGAATTTAGAAGTATAAGTAGTTCAGAACATTACTTTGAATCAGAAAAACCAAAAGAAAAAGAAGAAATGCCATTAGTTTGGTTAGTAATAGATGAAGCACATGAATTTTTACCAGTAAAAGGTAAAACTTCAGCCACTGACGCATTAGTAACTATAATGAGAGAAGGAAGACAACCAGGTATAAGTTTAATTTTAGCTACACAACAACCGGGTAAAATTCATACGGATGTTATGACACAAAGCGATATAGTATTATCCCATAGAATTACGGCAAAGCTAGATGTAGATGCTTTAGGTATGTTGATGCAATCTTATATGAGAGATGGCTTAACTCAGCAATTAGATAACTTGCCGCGAGTAAAAGGAGCAGGGATATTATTTGATGATTCAAATGAAAGAATGTATCCAATAAGAATGCGTCCTAGGTTTACTTGGCACGGAGGAGAAGCTCCTTCAGCTGTTCATAAAGAAAAAGAAAAATTAGATTTCTGAAGTATAGAGAAATTTATAAATGATTTATTTTTAACTAATTTTATGTCTGATATAAGGTGGCACACAGGATATCAATTAGCACTAGTTCCGGGGGCTCATGATGTCGACAAAGAATTAACCCGTATGATTCATAAAGTTCTAAAAGAAGGTTTTAAACTTAAAGGTGCAAAAGTTGTTCCAACTTTATCCAATAATCCAAAAAATGATAGGTATCATAGGAAAGAACAACAATCTCATATTTTAGGACAATTTCCTGTTGGTGAGGTGCGTCATGATGCTGGAAAAGCAGTCTTATCGGAATTAATCAATAAGGAAGCTGTTTACTTTATAACTCACCCGTATAACTATTCAATAGGTGTTGATGTTGAAACTACTATAGCTCAAATATGTTTACTTGGAAGAACTCTTAAAAAGAAAAATATAGGTGTTGAACAATTAACTTTAGTTACTACAATAGGTCCATATGATTTAAATCATAGTTTTAAAAGAAATGAACGTGAAGGTTCAATTGAAAGTGAAAGTTTACCTTGGTTTTTAGAAAGGTTACAACAATCAGGTTATAGTGAAATTATTACAATTGGTTCACATTCTTCAAAAACTAGTGAACTTGCAAAAGATTTAAACATATATTTTCGTGATATTGATCCTTTTAGGTTTATTTTACCTTCTGGTCCACTTGGACCTTTTTTATATGATAATCCAGGAAATAAAGGAAAAAGATCTGACTTTAAAGAAAGAACTGAACAGATGTTGCCTTTTGTAACTTATTTAAAACAAAATTATGGAAGACAAAAAAAAGATCTTTATTTCACTGCTACTGATGAAGGTAGTACTGAATTAGCTAGACAACTTGCTTATTCTATTTGGGGTAGTGATGAACATGTTGCTTTGGTACGTAAGTTAAGAAAAAGTGTAGGGGTTTCAGAAATTGCCGGAGTTGATGCTCAAAGAAGTACTGCTAGTTTAGAAGACTTAGAAGGAAAAATTGTAATTATGCCTGATGATAGAAGATTATCAGGTGGAACTACAAATCAATTAGCTAAAGAACTTAAAGAAAGATATAAAGTTAAAGAAGTAGTATGTTTTATTAGTCACGATATGTCTTATGTTGATAATTTTGGAGGTCATACTTCAATAGATAAACTTGTTTTTTTGGAAACTAATCCTAATTCTGCTTTGGATTCTGTAGATGAAAGAATTCATAGGTTACCGATGGAAACTACTGCTTTAACATTAGCTGCAGAAATTTATGATAGTTATGTAAACAAAAGAGAACAAGGTAAAATAAAAATAAGATGACTTACTCTAAATCATTTCCAAATACACTTGAAGGAAGTTCTTATCCTAGATGGGAAGAAATATCATTAACTCAAGATGAAGAAAAAGAACAAGAAGAATTATGTAGGAAAGAAAATATTGAATTAATGAAACAATGTATAGATGATGTAAAAAATCTTATGCAAGAAAAAGAATTAAAAGATTATTAAAGTGATTTAATTAATATTGCAATTTCTTTATTTGAAAAAAGAGCTTCTTTTGCAATTCATTATAAAGAACAAAAATCAAAAGAAAAATTTGATTTAAAATTTAAAAAATAAAAATTATCTTCTTTTAGAAGATTTTTTTTTAGCTACCTTTTTTTTAACTGCTTTCTTTTTAGTTACTTTTTTCTTTACAGTTTTTCTTTTCTTAGTAGCTTTCTTTTTCGGTTTAGAAACTTTTTTAGTAGTTTTTCTTTTTTTAGGTTTCTCAATTATTTCCGCATAAGTTCTTTTTAATTTTGGAACTTTATTTGATTCTAAGCTAATCAAGGAAGCAAAAAACATTAATGCGAATACTAATCCGAAAGTGAATCCCCAAGTATTACCATTTCCTGCAAACCATTCATCAAATCTACCACTTCCTGTATAAACAATAGTGATAATTAAACCTAACATACTTGCTAACATAAATGTTGCTGGTAAAGGTCTTCTTTTGTAAAACATTTTTTCACCTCTTTAAAAATTTATCAATGTTTACTTTATTCCTCTTAATATTATGTTCTTTTAAAAACTTTTTTATTTTTTCGATAAGAATTTGTTTTAATTCTCCAGTTAATAATTTTCCCGATTTATAATTTTTATTTATAGTTTCTAATTTTTTATCATTTTCTTCAAAAAATAATTTTAAATATTGAAATGAAACATCTACATCTGGGTTTCCACCTAATTTTCTATGTTCTTCTAATGTTGCTTGTCCTCCAGAAAAAGCATATTTTTTGATTTTTCTTTCCGCCTCTTCAGGAGTATCTGTTAACGCTATATATGAATTAGTATCGGAACTTGACATCTTACCTCCATTTAATCCTGGCATAAATTTATGATATGTTGAAGCTAAAGTATTAAATTTAAATTCTTTAATTCTTTTACTTATGTCTCTTGCTAACCTTATATGTGGGTCTTGATCTATACCAACAGGAACAATTATTGGGATGTTATTATCTAACAACATAGGGTGCAACATATCTGAAGCTTGTAATAATGCAGACATCATTTTACCTGGAGAAATTTCACCATATATTGCTTTAAACTCATTAAATGTTGCATGCCTTGCCAACAAATTTTGTAACATATAATATTTATTACTTTTATTAGCATCTTTAGATCTTTCACTCTGAAAATAAATTTCACAATTTTTTGTTTTTAATCCTAATGCAATATAATTCTTAATATATTCTTCTTCTGCAATTTTTCTACTTTCTTTTAAAGATTGTCCTCTTGCATTATAACTTTCAACATCTGCAACTGCAATGTAAATTTTGGCACCTAAACTTTGCCAGAATATCATTTGTTGAGCAACCATCATATGACCTAAATGAAATTTACCTGATGGCATTAACCCAGTCATCATTACAAAAGGTTTTTTTTGTTTAATTCTTTCTATAATTTTGTCTAAGTCTCTATGTGCATAAATTATATTTCTTCTAAAAAGTAAATGATCTAGTTTATTTTTAATTTCCTTTAAACCAAAATCTTTGATTAACTTATTATAATCAATATTACCTTTAACTTCCCATGGGTTCAACATTCAATGAATTAATAATATTGTTTATTTAAATGTTTTTAAAAGCCAAACTGCACCATTATATAATTCAGCGTGTGCTGAATTAATTGCTTTTTCTACTTTACCCCAAATAGTACCGGTTTTAGATTCAACAGAATATTCCGTAGTAATTAAAAATTTCACTCTTTCTGCATCCTTTTTTTGTGGTTTGCTAGCATATGAAACTCCAAAGTCTAAATAATTTTTAACTTCTTCAAATTCCATGCCTTTTTTTAACATATTAATAGTTCCTTCAAAAAAATTTCTAGAATGTTTACTAAGATCAGTATTTGTTATATAATTTTCTAATCCACCTTCATTTGTCAATACATAATTGAGAATAATTAAATCTTCCACTTCTTCTGACTTATTAACACCTTTAAGTGTTTTAGTTAATTCATTAAAATTGATTTTTAAATCTTGACCACTTGCTAAACTATCCATTATACTGTACAAATTATTTGCAATCTCATCACCGACTAACTCTGAAATATATTCCTTAGTAGTACCTGTTCTTGTTTCAATGTCTTCGGTTTTTTGCTCTAGGTCTTTATCTGTAACTAATTTACCTTCAAGATGTTTTTCTTCTTTAGGTAAATGGCTTCCATCGTAAGTAACTACGTCTTTTCCACTAAATGGATCAAAAGTTGAATTATTTTCGCTCATATGTTAAGAAATTCTCGTTAGTTTATAAATGTTACTGTCGTAACACTACTTATAAGTAGTTAATCTTCTAAGTCTTCTATGTTTCTTCTGGTTTCTTCGATTTCTCTAAGTAGGTTTCTACTGCTTTTTAAGGCTAGTTCGGCAGCATCTTCTTGACTTAATTCATCTGTTAAACCATATCCCATTTTTCTTGTTCTTTGTAAAATTATATCAGAAGTACTTTTTTGTCTTTTAATTTGTTGCATTAATTTATCTACTGTTGGTTGATATTTGTCTAGCATTAAACTTGATGCAGTTTTCATAAATTTTTTTATGTAAGTTCTTATTAGTTTACTATCGTATCCTTTGTATACTGATTCATATTGTAAAGTGTTTCTAACATAACTATGCGGGGGAACATACATGATATTACCTTCTATTTTGAAAGGGTCGTCTATTCCTATATCGCTTGGTAAAACAACAATGAACTCTCTTTGGATGTATTTTAACATATCTTTTAGTAAAACGCATGCACCTAACACATATTTAGGATGGTTCATATCCATTCCACGATATTCTAAAGTACCATGTGGGTTTAATTTTACTGGATTCCACATTGGAATTAATTTACTTGGATAATATTTATTTATATCTTCATCTGGTGAAACTGATTTTGCTAATTTTATCCATTTATCATGTTTCATGTTTATTGTTTGAATTAAATCCGTACAAGTTTGTTTATATGGTTGTAACCCACCTAATAATTGTAAGTTAGAAAATAAACCATCTGTATTTTTTAGTTTTTTTCCACCTCTATACCAAATTGCTCTAGAATCTTTTCCATAATGTCTTCCTTGGTAATAAGGAGAGGATTGCATTAAAGTTGTAAAAACAGGATCCATTGCAATTAAACTATTATAACTATGTAATAATGCTTCTTTATTTTTACTTCTTACCATTTCTTTGATAAATCTAGTTCTTTTATTGAAAACGCCTTTAGGCATTTCATAATGAAAATGAAATCCAGTACATCTTCCCTCGATACCTAACTTTTCTCCCCAAATTTTAGTTTTTATGCCATAATGACCATCTTTTCTACTTTCTGGTTCAAATTTTCCAGGATAAGTTGCTAAAGGATATAATCTCAAATCTAATTTTTGCGCTGCTTCTAAAGCATTACTTAAATTATTTAATAAATCTGTTCCAGTATTTTGTACTTTAATACTAGGAAATGCCCCAAATTCAACAATATTGGTCATCATTTCTTTTACAATATTACATTTTTTGTTAATTTTTTTAGTATGTTTGATTAATTCATCTGATTTATTGACAACCTTTCCCTGGTTATCTAGAATAAACATTTCAATTTCTAAACCCGAAAGAGATCTTTTTAATGGTCTTTTATCTTCCATATAATTTCTGAAGAATTCATTATTTATATACTTTGTTAAGGTTGAATTATACTTTCAATTACTTTTTTTGCATTATCTTTGGTTTTAGGAAAAGCTGCTACTGTAATTTTAATATGAATACAATTTCCACTGTCTGTAATGATATATTTATCTTTTAAAAATTTATCTTTATCTATTCTTACATAAAAATTATTATAACTATCCATTCTTGAATCTATTTGTTTTATTAATATTTTTTTTTGATCTTTCTCCATTGCTTGGAAAAAATTATTTAAAAATTCATTTATTTCTTTATTTTTTTCTAATATAGTTTCCAAAATAATAATTTCCTTTTCATCAAATCCAGTAGCAATATTTTTATTAATTTTAGCTTTTTTAACCAAAATAAAAGTTTTAAATTTATTTAGAATTAAATCCTCATCTTCATGTTCTTTAATAAAAACACTTATTTTTATTGTGTGGGCTTTCATTATATTATTTTTTTTACAAATTTTAATATTTGGTTATACATATTTTTATGTTGCTTTATATTAGGGTGTAATCCATCGTTAGTTTCAGTTTTACATAATATTGTAAGAAAAGGAACTTTATTTTTTTTACATTCATTTTTAACTATTTCATTGTACTTTTTAATTATTTTATTTTCATAATTATATTCTTCCCAGGGCATTGTTTTAGATTCATCTAGTTCTGTTATACCTATAAATGCTAATTTTGCAGGGACTTTTTTGCTTATTTGTATTATTTTTATTATATTCCTTCGATATTCTAAGTAAGAAGTATGTTTAATTTTATCATTATATCTTGCATCATTAGTTCCAATTGAAACTAAAATTAAGTGTTTATCTTCTTTTCTATTAATTTTACATCTCGAAATAGCTTCTGTTTTAAATCTATAAAGTAAATTTTTACTAGTATCTCCTGGAATTCCTAAATTATAAACATAATTATGTTTTTTCTTTTCAAATTCTTTTTTTAATAACGAAACCCAACAATTATCCATATCTGTTTTTCCAAACGTTATGCTATCTCCAAAGCAAGAAATTGTAATCATTATTGTTGATATTGATCTATATTTAATAAATTTTGTTGTTTTGCTTTAGCTGCGTAATTTCCAGGAGAAACTACCATTCCATCTTTAGCTGCAATAACTTGAGTTTTAGTTTTTTTTTGAATTTCTCTTGCTTCATAAATTGGATCAGATTTTAACATTTTTAATCCGAAGTGAGTAATTATTGCTAATTTTGGTTTAATCTTTTCAATTAATTTAACTGCATCATCTGAATTTAAATGTCCTTCAACTTTAATTCCTGAAGGAGCAGTAATATTCATAATCAATATATCTGATCCTTTATATTGAGCTGCAATTTCGTTTGTAAATTTAGTATCCCCAGTATATCCTAAGGTGAAATAAGGAGTAATAAACTTGAAACCTAGAGAGTTTTCTCCATGCTTTGCTTCCATTCCTATAATGTCTACTTGTTCTATACCAATTTTTTTACCTGGTTCAACAATCATAATTCTTTCAACACAATCTGTATGAAAGTCTGTTAAATACTTATTTTGTCCGTTCATTAAATCAGAATTACAAATTAAAATTCCTTTTTTATCTAGGCCAGAATATGTCATTGCATCTATTACTGCATTAACATCATTACAATGACCAATATGATTATGGCTAATTAGTAAACAAGTATTTTCTCTAATGTTTATATTATTTTCAGCAGCTTTAACTAAAGCTCCTGGTCCGGGATCTATGTGGAATTGAGCTTCATCGATATTAATAACAATCCCTCCGCTTCCTCTAAATTGTTTAGCATATGTGTAAGTATCCCCCGCAGTTCCTAAGAAAGTAATCTTTGATTTCATTGATTTTAAGTGTAGAAATTGATTTAATAAAGATTTCTATAGTGTATAATTGATATTTTTAGTTATTGCCCGAAACCTTTAAAAAACATCTATATTTCTTATTCTTCGGAAGACGTAGCTGGGTAGTTAGTCCCTATCTATAACCACAAATGGGCTATATGGTGGAGTGAGTCAGGGCAAAGGTATAATGGTTATATTTTAGTCTTGAGCCGTACATTGAAGCTCTGTCCTTATTGACTGATGATTTAAAGAATCAGGTCAGATCAGGAATGAAGCAGCCTTAATTTAAGTTTTTGGTGCTTTAAGGGTTGCGGAGTGGAGGAAAGCTCGAGGTAGCTAGAATATGGTTTTTATGTCAATGTTTTGGCGTGTCTTCCACTTCTATATATTTTAAATTTTCACCTACACTAACTTCTAAAATATCTCCATCTTTAAATGGATATTCTTTACTTAAAGCATCAAGTACAACTATCCCATTGTTCATTTTACTTTGAATGATTACTTTTTCATTGTCGTTTAGAACTCCATTTTTCATAGTATGTTTGAATAATTGTCCATCGTATGGTTCTCTAACTACAAATTCAAATCCTTTTGAAATAACTTTTCCATTTGCACTTTTAATCCATGCATTACTTCCGAATGGAGTTCCAATTAAAACTCCTGATGATTTTTGAGTTTCACTTTTTCCAGAAATACTTATATTATATCTTGACATTTGATATGGTTTTTTAGTTCCAATATAGACTTCATTTAAAGCATATTCTTGTATTTTTTTTCCATTTAATTTAGCTTTTAGCCTTGTTAATTTTTTTATTTTAAAATTATTATTAATCCATTTATCTAATACTATTTCAAAATTTTTCCTATTACATTGCATAAGAAAACCTTCTTTGTTGTTAATATCTGAATTTACTCCTATTACTAGTTGATTTTCTATAAAATGACCTGTTTTAAGAAATGTTCCATCTCCTCCAATTACAACAACTAAATCAACATTTAATATTTTTTTTGATAGTTTATTTCTATTATATGCACTGTAATTTACATGATTTTCTTTTAATGTTTTTTCTACTTTAATTAATGTTTTTTTATGTTCCTCTGTATGATAATCCATGTATATAATAACGGCTTCTCTCATTTTACTAATATAGCTGGCTTATTAGGCATTGCTTGGTTTGATTTATTTTCTGTTGACTTTTCGCCTATTTCAATAATAATTTTGGAACTGTTAAATTCAGATGATAAAAATTCTTCTGCAGATTTGATAATGTTTAACTCAAAATCTTGACTAAACACTTCAGGAACTTGACCAAGTTTAATGTATTTAGGGATTATTTTAGTTATGTCTTTTCCATGTTTTTTTAAATCTCCAATCATTACATTTTTTAATATTAGTTTAAAGTCTCTTGTTGCAATACAACTTTTTAACTTTGTCATAAATTTATATTTCCAATTTGAAGAAATTATTAATTTGATTTCTTTAGGTTTTTCAATTTGGGCTAACTTTAATACAGCTTGAATATCTGTGACGATATTTGATATTAATTCTTCGCCTTTCATACTTTCTGAATTAATTTTTTTATTATCAAATTTTGGCCAATTTGCATTACTAATAAATCCTTCACCTTTAATTTCTTGCCATATTTCTTCTGCAATATGTGGTGTAAATGGTGCTAACATTTTTGCTTGAGTTTCAATAAATAGATTAATTGTATTTTTATTGTAAGAATTTTGTGTTCTTCTAGAGTACCATTTAAGGTGACGTTGCATATCAAAAAAACTTTTTAATAATGCAGACTTAAATTCGATATTATCCATATGTTGTGTTGTTTTATTTATTGATGTGTGTATGGTTGATTCAAACCAAGTATCTACTGAAAGTTTTTTATTTCTTCCTTTATTATAATTATTTTTACTAAACTCTAATGTTTCAATTAATTTTTTATCAATACTTTCCATAAATTTCATGTCAAAATTAGCGTCATCAATTCCTTCTCCTGAATTTGCGGCAGTTATTCTTACAACATCTGAAGAATTTTTAGTATAAAGTTCTCTTGCGGTAAAAAAATTACCTTTTGATTTTGACATTTTTTCATTATCTACCATGACCCTTCCATTTAAAGAATAAGACTTTGGCCATAATTTCTCAGGAAATATTGCAGTATGGTTAAATAAACAAAAAGCTAAATGATTTTGAATTAAATCTTTTGCTGAATTTCTAAAATCAAAAGGATACCAATATGTAAATTCTTTTCTTAATTTTTCTATTTTATTTTCATTTATTTTTGTTGACTTACTTACTTCATTAAGTTTTCCTTTATTTAAGAAAACGTAATCAAATAAACTATCATTTAAATTTTTAACATCAATTTCTTTAATATCTTTAGATATTGTATTATATGCCATTTGTAGTGTGCTATCTGATAAACTTTCAATTATCCATTTATCGTTCCATGGTAATTTTGTTCCAAGTCCAAATTCTCTTGAACAAGCCCAATGATGAAGCCAATCTAACACATATTCAAACTGTTTTCTAACAACTTCTGGGTATAATTTTAATTTTGTAAGACATTTATGTGTTTTTTTCTTCCAATTTAAATCATTATATTCAATAAACCATTGTTCTGAAACTATTTTAACAATACATTCAGTTAAACACCTACATTTAACTTTTCTAGTTAATTCATAAAATAATTCAATTTTTCTTTTTTCTATAAGGTATTTTTGAATTATTTTTTGGCCTTTAGAAACTGCTTTACCTTGCAAATCTATTTTTTTATATTTATTGTTGAATTTGGATTTAGCAAATGTTAGTTTATATAATTCTTTTTTAATTTGGTCTAATTTATCTCTTTGATTTTGGTTTTTGACATTATATTTATCTAAAAAATATTTGGCAGAATTGCTTCCAATTTCAGGAGTATCAAAAATTTCTATTGGTTCAATTGTTTTTATATAATCTAATTTATACTTCTTAATTAATTTTTCATTTTGTTGCAAATCCATTAATGCAATTAAATCATCTGCGCTATCGCTAGGAACTGAATGTACAATTCCAGTTCCATAATTTATGTCTAAGAAATTAGCGGGTAAGACCGGGATATTTTTATTTTCAAGGAACTCTACTTTTTTACCAATTAATTCTTCACCTTTTATTTCATTATCTTCTTTTATATCATACCCTTGTTCTTTTAATTTAGTTAATATTGGTTTACCTACAATCCAAGTTTCTTTATTAACTTTTACAGTAATATAATTTTCGTTTGGATCTAAAAAAAGGTTAGTTATTCCCATAAAAGTATCTGGTCTAAGTGTAGCAGTAATGATAAATTTATCATCTAGTTTAAATTTAAATAAACAAAATTCTTGAGGAGTTTCACCTTCTCCTTCGCTTCTATCATGATCTCCAACTGGAAGGTTATCTTTTGGACACCATACAACTGGGTGTTTTCCTTTTTTTACAAATCCTAATTCTTTTAATTTATTAAATTGCCACCTAATAAAAGCATCATATTGTTTATTTAAAGAAGTTGTGATAAAAGAATACCTTTCATCTATAGAAAAGCCTAATGCATTTAAATCTTTCAAAGTTTCTTTTGGAAAATATTTAATCCAATATTCTGGGTCACTAAATTTATTAATTTCTGATTTAGGTATTCCCATTTTTAATAATGTGTCAATTTGAGTTTTTTCATTTTCTTTAACTCTTTGAGCAGCAGCAACTATTGGAGTTCCTGTACAATGGAATCCAAATTTAAACATAACATTGAATCCTTGCATACGTTTATACCTTGATAAAATTTCTGGGAAAATATACGTGAATACATGTCCAAGATGTAGTAAACCAGACATATACGGGTAAGGGGTTGTTATGTAATACTTTTTTTTAGAATAATCTTTTACTTCTACATTAAAAATAGAATTATCTTTCCACTTTTTTTGCCATTTATTTTGAATTTTGTGTAAATTAAGCATATACAAATAAAACAAGAATCTTTATATAAATTTAACTCAAAATTTTTTGAATTTGGATGCAACATCAATAAGTTCAATTTGACTTAAGAATAAAGTTCTACAACAATATCTTTCTAAACCTAAATCATCCATAACTTTTTTTGGTTGCTCTCCTCTTTCAGTTTTAGTTGTGAATTCTTCCCATAACTGTGCAACGGGTTTATTACATGAAAAACATCTTATTGGTATTATCATTTTTTCACCTGTAACTCTTCTGTCTTTTTGCCCTAGCTTTTGAATCGTTAGGCTTATACATTTCTTTTCTTCTTACATCTGCAATTAACAAATGTCTATCATAATTAAGAAAAACTGTTTTTAATTTTTCATCTTTTGAATATTCTACTAATGCTCTTGCAAGTGCTAATCTTGCTGCTTCAATTTGACTCATCATTCCGCCACCGTTAGCATTAATATTTACATCAACTTTATCTTTTAGTTTTTCAGCTAGTATAAGTGGTTCGCTTAATTTAAGTCTTAAAACATCTGGTTTGATGTTATTTAGTAAAACTTTGTTGAATATAACATTCCCTTTACCTTCTCTTAAGGTAGCTCGAGCAATTGCTCTTTTTCTTTTTCCAGATGTATGTACTATTTTCATATTTTTGACCCCAATAATTTGCTAATTTTTCCCAATGATATATATTTTAAATTAGGTAATTTATCAATTTTAGCACTTTCAATTGTTTCTGCTTTTTGACTTTCTAATTCACTAGGTATTCCTACATAACATTTTACTCTTTTAAATGCATCTAATCCTCTGGATGTTTTGTATGGCAGCATTCCTCTTATTGTTCTCTTAACAACTAAATCTGCTCTTCTTGGAAAATGAGGTCCATGACTAGGTTCTCCTCTTTCTCTTTTTTGTTGATAATTAGAAATTATGTTTTTTTTATTTCCTGAAATAACTACACTTTCACAGTTGATAATATTAACACTTTCACCAAGTATTGCTTTTTTTGCAACGACTGTTGCCATTCTTCCTAATATTAAATCTTGTGCATCAATTATCATTTTTATTCACCCTATAATTCTCACTTTGTTACCTTTTGGGTTTTTTTCCATAAGTTCTCTGATTGTTATTGCTTTATTTTGAAGTTTTTCTTGTGCAATTTTTGAAAAGGAATATGCTGCAACTTCTGACTTTTTATTCATTTCTCCTTGGCTTAAAACTTTTCCAGGGATTAGAGCAATTTCTCCTTCTTTAATATTTTTTTCAATTCTAGTTAGATTAACTTCTCTTCTAATTCTTGATGGTTTATTCAAATCTTTAGCAACTCTTTTCCAAATGTTTGCTTTTTCTTTAATTGATAATTGATTTAAATCATCTATTAGTGTTTGTAATTCTTGATTTTTCATTTTTTCCTCAACTATAACTTAAACCTTAGTTATGTGTTTTTCACCTTTTCAATAAAATCATTACATTTATCATTAATTATTTCTGTGCTTTTTTTTGCAATAACTTTTGGATCTAATTGACCCCATGATTCTATTGTAAACATAAATGAATCTTTTTTTTCGGAAATTCTAACATCTCCATTTTCTTCACATGCAAGACATAAATGGCATGCATTTTGATCTTTAATTGCTAATTTTCCATTTTTGTTTTCAAAAACATTAACTGGACAAAGTTTTGCAGTTTCATCTGCGTTATTATTATTTTTAATATCTATTATTGCAGGGTGTTTGTAATATGCAAGACATGGACTCCATTTTGTATGTTTTTTACCTTGACCAAGAGTTGCAGTTGCAATTAATTCTAATTCTTGATTTTTTAATAATTTAGTAATAATTGTTTTTTCATGAATTGGATTGCATTTAGGATCTTCTGATTTTAAATCTCCAGCATAAACATAACCAGGTCCTTTTGCTTTTAATATTAATTTTAGTTGGCATTGTGCACAACCTTCACCTTTACATGTACATTTTTCAGGTAAATTATAAGATTTTAAGTCTGTTTTTAGAACAACTAATCCTAATCTGTGTGCAATCATTTCATCATATTGAATTCCTGAATTTTTTTTAATTTCGACAGATTCAATCGCCATAGCCGGCACTTCATTAATCATTGTTCTTCTTAATGCGTTTGCAAATGCAGCTGTTGATTTTTTCAAAATAAAACTATGTTTTAACTTATCTTTATTTTTTAAAGCTTCAACTTCCATTTTATACTCTCCTACCCCTTCTACCACCTTTTTTTCGACATCCGTCATGTGGAAGAGGTGTAATATCTTCAATTACGCCAATTTTTAGACCCATTCTTGATAATGCTCTCACTGCTGCTTGAGCTCCTGGTCCAGGGTTATTTGGTCCATTATGTCCGCCTGGTGCTTTAATTTTTACATGAATTGCGTTAATTCCATTTTCTCTTGCAATCTCTGCTGCTTTTTTTGCAGCCATCATTGCTGCTGTTGGGGAACTTTCCAATCTGTCTTGTTTAACAACCATACCGCCAGAAGTTCTGGCAATGGTTTCGCAACCTGTTATATCAGTAATGTGAATAATTGTATTGTTATATGAAGCAAAAATGTATGCAACTCCCCATCTTAATGGTGGTCTTTTGGGTCTATTATCAGTTGTCATCTTTTTTAACCTCTTTATCTTCTGAAGTTTCTTCTTTAACCTTCTTTTTAGGTTTTTCTTCTTTAACTTTTTCTACTTTTTTTTTAGTTTCTTTTTTAACTTCTTCTTCAGTTTCTTTAACTTCAGGAGTTTCTGCTACAACTTCTTCTATTTTTCTTTCAGGATGTTCTTCATCACTTAAATTTGATTTTTCAGAGAAAGAAACTTGTTCATCTTCATTTAATGGAACTAAGTAACTAGGAACAGTTATTTTTTTGTCTCCTATAGATACATGTTCATGAACAATAAATTGTCTTGCTTGTTTAATTGATCTTGCTAAATTTTTTCTAAATAAAATTGTTTGTAATCTTCTTTCAAGAATACTTCTTGTATTAATATCTAAAACATCTTTTAGTACAGCATCGTGGGGAAGTAATCCATATCTTTGAATCCTTTGCATTAATTGTTTTCTTTCTTTTTCTGCTTGATCAGTTCTTAAGGCAATTAATTTTTTAGCTTGTTGAGCTAAACCAACAGCAATTGAATTCATTTTCCAAATCTCTTTTTTGTTTTTTAGACCGTATTCTTTAATTAGAACTTTTTCTTCATCAATTCTTGATTTACTCCACGGATGTGAAGGTGTTTGGTAACTTGCTCTTCTTTTTCTTGGATCTCCCATGATTATCTACCTATTTCTTTCTTTTAACTCCAGTTGCTTTTCCTTTATTTTTTCTAAAATTATTTTTAGTTTTTTGACCTCTTACAGGTAATCCAGCACTATGTCTTGAACCAATGTAAGATTTAATTTTTCTTTGAAGTTTAATATCATTATCTTGTATAAATTTAATATCAGAAGAGACTAAATGCATATCTTTACCAGTTTCTGGATCTTTTTTTCTGTTATAAGTCCATGCTGGAGCACCTAATTTTTCAGGATTTCTAATTGCTTCATCTAATTTTGAAACTTGTTCTTCACTTAGATCTCCTACTTTTAGATTTTTATCTATATTTAATAAATTTAAAACCATATTTGAAAACATATGACTAATTCCTTTAATTCTAGTTAGACCTAAATAAATAGATTTGTTACCATCGATGTCCGTATTAACAATTCTTACAATGTGTCTAAATTCTGCCATTATTTATTCCTCCAAAAACATTATAGAATTAACTTTATTCTACAATGTCACAGCAAATTGCTGAGATTCAAAGATCATATCCTAAGATACGACATTGTTATAGTTTCATGAAATTTGAGTTTGTTTATAAAGCTTTCGGAGAAGCATTGTTAAAGAAAGGGCGATCGGCGGGAATCGAACCCGCTCCTAAAGCTCCACAGGCTTCAATGCTAACCGTTACACTACGATCGCCATATCATCTAGAAATAATTAAATTGCTTATAAAATTATCTAAAAGTTTATTTTTTTTTCTTTAAGTTAATCCATATATAAGGAATTAAAAAAGTAACTATATATGATGTGCCTATATATATTGGGTTATGTCTAATTTCAGTTTTAAAAACATCTGAGAAAAAATTAGCTCCTTGTACCATAAAGTAAATGTTTAATAATGCTATTAAAGGAACAAATATGGCAGCAAATAAATGATGTTTTGGTTCTAAATGTTCAATATCTTTAATTAAAAAACTAAACAATATTCCAAATAATAAACCCATTATTGCTACTATAATTATTGAAAATGTATCTTTAAATACTATTAAGAATGGGATTAAGAATAAAGAAATACCAAAATTACAAACTGCCATTATTAGCAAAGACATCCAATATAACAATTTATTTAATTCTTTTTTACTATTGGATTTATCACGTAATTTGAAGGATTCAATTGAAGCATTTAATTTATGAAAATCTGATTCTTCCCACCCTTTTTTATGTAAATTATCTATTTTCATTCTGTGCTTCCAATTAATTTGATTGCCAGGTTTTTAAAACTTTTGCTTGATTCTGCTTCAGGGAAACTAAACACTACTGGATGTTTTGTGTTTAATGCTTCTTTAACTTTTGTATCGCTTGGAATTTGACCTAATATTACTTTATCTAACATTGATGCAATATTATGTGGAGACATTTCGTATTTATCATTTCTTATTTTATTTATTATTACTCCTAATACACTAACTCCTTTTTCTTCACAATAATGTATGGTTCTTAATGTATCTGTAACTGATGCTAAGTCTGGATTTGTAACAACTATAGCTTCATCTATGGCATTTATTGTATGTTGTGCATCTTGATTTAACCCCGGTGGACAGTCTATTAATAATAATTCTGTTTTTCCTTTTATTTGGTTGACGTGTTTATGTATCTCGTCTAATTTAACAGAATTAATATCTTTAAATTTTATACTTGAAGGAATAACTTTCATTCCGCTTGTATGTCTATAAACTGCTTCAGAAATATGAGCTTTGTTTTGAAGTACATGGTTAAAATATGTTGGTAAATTAGTACAACCTAAGTGGATTGCAACATTTGGCATTCCTATGTTAGCATCAAGAACACATACATCTCTTTTATATTCACGTAAAGCTAAAGCTAAATTTAATGTAGTGGTAGTTTTACCAACACCTCCTTTTCCGCTTAAAATTCCAACGCATCTACTCATAGAGTTCGTTCTCTTCTGGTTTGACTATATTTTTATATTCTTGCCAAAATTGTCTTGTTTGATCAAAATATTCTCTTAAATTATCTATTTCGACTTCAACTATAGTTTCTGTATCTGTTTCTAAATCTATAATCGTACTTGTCATAGTTACATGTCTTCTAAATTCTTTACTAGCAGTATATTTAGCCCTATAAAGTTTTCTTAAAAATAAATAATGTTCTACAAAAGATTTAATTTCTTCTTCTTTGTTGTGTTTTTTAATCTGATTAATTTTAGCTAAAGGTGCACTTGCAGGTTCTTCGATTACATTTTTTCCTTGTAATAAATCTAAATAACCGTTTATTAAGAATTCATGTGCAGTAATTAGTCTTTTAATAACATTTCTTATTACATCTACAGTTCTTGCATATTTCAAGCTAACGAACAATAAATGTTCTGCTCTTTTAATTTCATCTTCTGAATCAGTTAAATATTCTGTCATTTTTAAGTATGTTAGATGTTACATTGTAATAAAGCTTTGCCTTTGCTATGTTTTTTTTAAGTTCATCTACTGAAATTGTTTTAATAGTATAATTTTCGTTACATATGACAAATTTACCATTTTTAGAAAATTCTACTGGGCTTGATTTATGAGATTTTATTACTTCTTTGATTTCTTTCATTAAAATAATAAATTCTTTATCAAAACTATATCTTTGTGCTACTTCTTGTTGAAAAATATTACATTTACTTTCAAAGCTATCCCCATAATATCCTATTCTTTTGTAATATTTGTCAAATTCTAAAATTGTTTCCATTAAAAGTGTTAATGAATTACTTATATTATCAACAACAGCTAACAACATTTTTGGGTCTTGTATTAATGGATATGTTGTAGTTAACATATGATCTGCTGCCATTAAATGTTTTTTAGCTTTATTGTGTTTTTCTTCAAATTCTGTCATGTGAGGTAAAAAATATGTTGTAGTTGTTTTTAAAGTTTACTCCTCATCACTTTTGATTTGTTTATATTTATCAATAAATTCTTGAGTTTGTTTGTAATACTCTTTTAAAGATTCAATGTTTACATGAACAATCTCTTCTTTATCACTATTTTTTATTGTAGAAATCATTGTAAGTTTTTTTCTAAATTCGCCTTCTTTTTTATAACTAGCTTTTAAAAGGCTTTTTAAGAATCCATAAAATTCTAAATGTGATTTAAGGTCTTGGTTATTTTCTTCTAATAGTTTAACTTTTGCAATGTTGTTATTAGGTATCTCAATAATTTTATTACTTTTTTCTAAATCATTTAAGTATCCATTGATTACATGTTCCATGGCATCTACTAATCTACTAATTCCGTTTCTCATTATTTCAACTACTGCGCTATATTTTAAACTAACAAAAATTAGAAAGTCAGCCCTTTTTAGTTCAAATAATGAGTTTTCTAAAAACTCGTCCATTTCTAATAAGAATTCCATATGGGTTTTATTAATTTATTCTTTTAGACCCATAATTGCTTCTGCAATATCTCCTTTTGTAATAGCTAAAGCTTCTTTTGCTGTAGTTTCATTAACATTAGCTTGTTCCATAACTGTCTTAATATCATCATCATTAATTTCAGGAGTGGTTTCTTTTGTAATTTCTTCTTCATCTCCTGAAATTTGATATGTCATTTGCCCCATCATATTAACTCTACTTACTTGAGGATTTTTTATTATTATTTCTTTATCTGAACATTTAATAATTATTTCATGAGCATCTAATTCTTGTTGTGCAATGCCTAACTTTTTCATTGCTTGTTCCATTTTTTTTGGGTTCATTCCAGGAATCATTTTTAAGCACCTATAAGTGAAGGGCCATAAATATGGAGAATTATCATTAGAATCATTACAACAAAAATAAGAACTACAACTGCCCCAGGGGAAATTTCAATTTTACTTTTATATTCTTCAAAATATCTTGTTAATCCGCCCCCAGATGAAGGCATTGTAACTTTATTATCTCTTGCCATTTTTTCACTTAAAACTTTTCTTTATTTAAAATTATTGGTAGAGCAAGCATAAGCCGCCTTCTGTCAGTCTTTACGATAAACATAAACAGACTGTCTTTGCATTCTACTTAGCCTCTTACGAGTTGCACAAGCCAGGACTCACCGTTTCACCTATCCCCATAAAGACGTCAGCGGATTAACTTAGTTATTGTTGCCAAAACCTTCACGCGCATCATTCCATAATTTATGGGAAGTATCGTTTCTGAGTGGTTGCCATCCTTTTCAAGATCTCAAAGAGTGGCCTTTTATTGTGGGCGGACTTTCCTCACTTACGCGATAGCAAAGTACTCCCCTACCAAGTTAAAATAACATAAGATTATTTATAAATATTTTGGTCTTTTTATTTTTCTGTAGATTAAATAAAATAAGAAATAAATAAATATTGTACTTATTATATGCTTTGAGTAATTCTTTTTTTCTTCTATGATTTGTTTAGGTTCTTCAACTTTAATTTCAATTACAGGTTCTGCAACTTCTTTAGCTTCATTAATAACTTTTTCTTTATAATTTTCATCTATTTCATTTATTCTTAATACTATTTTATCATTATTTATATCTAATAATGTAAACATAATATCGTATATACCATCTTCATTAAAATCAAGTTTACTATTTTTATCAAAATTTAAATCTACTACAAATTGTTTTGAATTAAATAGTAATTTTACATTATTATCTTTAATCTCTATTATTTTTATTACATGATTTTCGCTTTTAATATATATAGGATATTCTAAATTAAGTCTTAAAACTAATTCATTTGGTTTATCTTTTTTGGTAGATATTCCTGTACTTATACTACCTCCTCCTCCGCTAGAAGTACTTGATGATGAACTAGAAGAGCTTGATTCTGCAACAGTTCCTCTAACTGCTGAATGTTGTAAATTATTAATTTCAAATTTACTTCCTTGATCAATACAAGTAATTCCGTTAATAGTAGTTTGTCCATCTATACAAGAAGTAAAATCGGTTTCATTCACGCCAGTACAATCGCTACTCATTTCACTTATTGTATTAATTTCTTGATCTTTTACGCAGAGAGTTGTATACTCACTATCATCTAAATATATTGTTTTATTTCCTTGAATTTCTGTTGATGCATTAATTAGAATGTATGAAGCTGCTTTAATTATTTTTATTTTACTCAAGTCAAGGTTATCTCTTGTGAAATTATGTGTGAAATTAACTATCAATTGCGCTCTATCATATAATTTAATTTGTTTTTTACCAGTATAAGAATTATTAGTTCTATTGCCGCCTATTGTAATATTTAATCTAGTAAATCCAGAAGCATTTACAGCAGATTCATTGTATAACAATCCATCTTCATTATCAATAATTCCATCTCCATCTGTATCTGTAGTTCCATTTAGAATTAAGCTTCTATTAATTGACCAATTTGAGTTTCCTGCATTGTCGTATGATAAACAGTTCCATGTATAATTTCCTGTTTTTAAAGATAATGTCCATTGTGCAGATGTGTTAGTTCCAGAAATTAGAGCACTTTGATTTTTTACAAAACTTTGATTTGTCTTATTTGTAATATAGAGTGATATATTTTTTAATTCTATATTATCTGTAACTGAACAATTAAAATTAAATGATAAAGGGTTAGTAGAACTGTTGATGTGAGCAGTTGGTGATACTAAAGTAGTTACAGGGGAAGTTGTATCTATTGTAAAAGTAACACTTGAACTGTTTACATTTCCTGCGCTATCATTAACCCATATTGTTACATTATGTTCTCCATCTTTCCATGTAATTGACGTAATATTAGAACATCCTGCTAAAGTTGTATTGGTAGTCATTGAATCATTGCTGTACCAACAAGTATCAACATTGTTGTCAAAAATGGTATAATTAACATTTAATACATTATTTGTTGAGTTAGTATTATTGTTAGGATAATTAATTATTATTGATGGATTAGTTGTATCTATTGTAAAAGTAATACTTGAACTGTTTACATTTCCTGTGCTATCATTAACCCATATTGTAACATTATGTTGTCCTTCGCTCCACGTAATTGAAGTAATATTGGAACACCCTGATAAAGTTGTATTTGTAGTCATTGAATCATTAGAATACCAACATTGGTCTAAATTTGTGTCAAAAACTGTATAATTAATATTTATTTGAGAATTTGAACTGTTTGAATTATTTGAAGGTGAAGTTATAGATAAACTTGGACTTGTACTATCTAAAGTAATAGTTCTTAGTATTGTTTTATTTTGATTTCCTGAAGTATCTTTTGCATAAGTAAAATAAGTGTAATCCCCGTCGCTTAATAAATTAGTTGCATTCTTGCTTTGATTTACATACAACTCCCATTTATTTGTATCGTATTTTCTTAAATTACTTGTATATGTTTGGTAAACTTCGGAACTAGATAAACTTCTATTCCAAATTCTTAATTCATCTATTGAACCATCCCATCCAAAATTTCCGTCATGTTTCCTTCCAATGTAATATTGTGAAGTGATATACATATCTCCTGTAATAAAACTATGATTAACTTTTCTTCCATTTTCATATAATACAGCAGTTGTCCCATTATATGTAAATACTAAATGCATCCACTGTCCGACTACTGGTGCGGAACCTTCAAGCAAAATTGCAGAGGTGCTAGTGTTTTGGAACTCTGTGCCCCATTTGTCATTTTGTGAAATACCGAAATTAGCACCCCAATTATTACTTCCTGTTCCATATGCAAAATGCCATGCACTATTTACTATATTAGTTTTTAACCATGCAGAAACAGTCTGTTGATTTACATCTAAACTTGAAGGGTTGCTTAAATTAATATAATCATTACCGTCAAATTCAAATTGACTATGGTATCTTCCAGTTACATTTCCTTTAGCTCCAGAAACAGTTCCATTATTTCCAAAATTGGAATTATCAATTACAAAAGTAGAATTTTCTCCTATTGCAGAGTAATTATCAAAATTCATAAAAAGTATTAAAGAATCATTAAACAAAGTATAATTAGTTCCATTCCAGTTGTATGTTATTTTTTTAATATTTGTTTCTTCAATTGAAAAATTAAGCTTCACATTTTGTTGAGTTTGAATTGTTGCATTATTGGGAGTTAAAGTTGAAAAATCTATTAATGGTTTTATAGTGTCTGCTCTTTCGATATAAACTGACCAAATAGAAGTTTGATTTTGATTTCCAAAAGTATCATTAAAATACCAAGTCCAATTTAAAGTACTTCCATTTTGAGATATGTTTTTTATAATTGAAATTTCTAAACCATTATTAAATGAAGATGTTGAATCATTTATCCAATTAGTTCCATTATAAAATCCAAAAATATATTGATCTGCATTAGCATCGTTTAAAGTAATGTTAAAATAAACATTACTTGTAGAAAAGCTTGTCAGGTTAGTTTTATTTCCTGTCCAAGTGGGGTTAATGCTGTCAATTCCAAAATAAATAGAAGAACTATTAATATTATTTACGCTATCATTAATCCAAATTGTTAAATTATGTTGACCTTCTGACCATGTTACTGAAGTAATATTAGAACACCCTGCTAAAGTCGTATTGGTAGTCATTGAATCATTGCTATACCAACAAGTATCAACATTAGTATCAAAAATTGTATAATTAACATTTAATGCATTATTTGTTGAGTTAGTATTATTGTTAGGAAAATTAATTATTATTGATGGATTAGTTGTATCTATTGTAAAATTTACAGTTGCACTTTCTTTATTGTTATTTGAATCATTTGCCCATATTGTTACGCTATGGCTACCTTCGCTCCAAATAACAGATGTAATATTTACACAATTAGCTAAACTTATATTGGTTGTCATTGAATCATTACTGTACCAACATGAATCTAAAGTTTCACTAGATGCAGTAAAGTTTACATCTTGATTTGTATTATTTGTGAAAGTATTTGCAGATGGAATAATAATGGTAACGCTTGGTCCAGATGAACTTGCTATTATTGAAATGTTAACTTGATTTGTGGAATTAGTAACTAATATGTCATTTGTTCTAACTGCATCTGCTTGAAAACTATAATTGGTTAAAACACCTGTTGCATTGATCCAAAACGTTATTATTGTAGACTCATTTCGGTTTAAAGTAATGTTTTGAGGGTTACTAAAATTAGTATAGAACGGTGTTGTTGTTATATTTGTATCAATAACAGTTTTTGGTTTACAATCAAAAGTTCCTGTTGCTGCCCAACATATAGCTTGCTTTGTTATATTTGCATCTGAACCTGTTGAACTAGGATAAGTATCAAAAGTATCCCATCCCAAGCCATACAAATTTTCCTGGATTTGTTCCAGTAGTAGCTTGCCCTGCATCTAAAGCAAAACCGGAAATTCTATTTGAAGCTCCTCCCTCAAATAAATAACTATAAGGGTCATTAAAATTAGAATTTGCATAATACCCTACGTCGTCACTATATGAATCTACAGTTACTGTTCCACTATATCCTGTCATTATATTATGAGAAGATATGTTCATTATTGTAGTTTGAGAGCTATCAACTGTTCCATCAGTTGTAGTAATTCCCATATCCAAGCATGCATCACATTCATCTGATACTATAACTGTTGGCATAGCTTCATCTTCAAATGCATCTCTTGGTGCATCAGCAGCATTATCAAAACCATAATCTTGAGCTAAGTAATATCCACCTGCGACCATTACGTCAAACGCCGTAGTATTCAATGTAGCATCGCTCCATGTATTATATTTTTTTTTTGTTATATTAAACCCTTCATCTGATAAAAAACCACGTAAGTCATCTGAATATGTACAACTAGTATCGTAACATACAAACGCCATTTTAATATCGCTTTCATTTCCATAAAAAGCTGATAAACTGATGTTAACTAATCCACAGTTTGCCCTATTACAACTTAGATTTATTGTAACGTTAAATAAAGAATTTTTACTTACATTAATTGCAGTATTTGGATATATGAAACTTATTCCAACTTTTCCTACTAATGTAACGTTTACTCTCATTATTTTTGAATTAGTATTCCCTAAAGTATCATTTACAGTTAGGTTTATCCACCTTTGACCAACTGATAAATTAGTGTTGTTTGATAAATAACCTGAACAGTTGATTGCAAAATTAGTTGTATCATTTATTGAATAACAACTTACTGCAACATCGTCTGTTGCATTAATGTCATAACCGAATGTTCTTTTTTCTCCTATTGATTTATTTGTTAAATTAAATGAAGGAGCTGTTAAATCAATTCTAAATATTATATTATTAGAACCTACGTTTCCTAATGTATCATTTGCCCATATTGTCACATTATGTTGTCCTTCACTCCAAATTATTGATGTTAAATTAGTACAACCGGCTAACGATGTGTTTGTTGTCATAGTATCGTTACTATACCAACATGAATCTAAATTATCATCTGATGCAAGGTAAGTTACGTTTAATTCAATGTTTGTTGTATTAAAATTATCAATAGGGCTTAAGATAGATATGGAAGGTGAAGTTTGATCTGGAGTAATAGTTCTGTTAACTGACCAATCTGAATTATTTTGTGAGTCAAAACTTAAACATCCCCATGTGTAAGTTCCTTCTGAAAGTTCTAAAGTCCAACCAGAAGAGTTGCTTATTCCAGATATATTTGATGTTCGGTTTAATGTAAAATTAGCATTATTATTATCGGTTATGTATAAACTAATGTTCGTTAAACCTTCTGTTGCATAACTTGTACAATTAAAACTAATATTTTCTCCTAAAGAGCTTATTTCGTAGCCATTGACTGGAGATAATAAAGCTGTTACTGGCAGAGTTGCACTTAGCTGATAAAAAGTATTACCTGATGCAAAATAAATATTTCCGTCTACTATTACAGGAGTGTCAGCGCTAGATACTGTATAATTGGAAATTTGTTTACTGATATTATTAGCATCTAATTGAAATAGTGTAGAAGTTCCACCAACTAATAGATAATCGTCAGTTACAGTTACTCCTTCGGCAGTTGAACCAGTACTATAGTTTGCTATTTGCTGAGAAACATTCGACGCATTTAATTGATAAGTATATCCATCATTACTTACTATATAAGCATAACCATTAGCTACTGCTGGGGTTGTATCAAAATCTCCTCCTGCGGTATAAGTTGCTATTACTTGCGATACGTTGGAAGCATTTAATTGATAAAATATATCGTTATCATTACCAAAGTAAAGAAAACCGTTAGCAATAGCTAAACTACTCCCTGTATCATAACCACCACCGTATGAATGTTGGGTAATCATTTGTGAGACGTTAGTTGCGTTCAATTGTACCACCGTACTTGATCCACAAATGTGATAATAATAACCATTAGCAATTCTTGGTCCACCATCGCAATTACTTATAGAATATCTTTCAAACCATTGAGTTACATTACTAGCATTGGCTTGATATATATAATTTCCACCAGTACTATGCCAATCAGTGAAATACACGTATTCTTCATAAACTATTGGTGAACTATAATGTTGGCCATTTGAATTAGAATTTGTGGCGATTATTTGGCTAATGTTTGAAATATTTCTTTGGTTAATTTGTCCATTTTCATGACCTGTATAAATAAAAGTATTCCAAATAGGAGCAATAGGAATTTGATATACATTAGAAGATGACGCTACTTGTATTTCCTGACTAATATTACTGGCATTTAATTTTGCAATTTTTGATCTTAATGCTAACCCATAAAACTCTCCATTAACAATAATTGGATCTCCTGCACTGCCTCCAGCAGCATAAGTATTTGCAGTTAATTGAGAAATATCTCCGGGGATTGGCCCAGGATAATAATGTGTTCCGTTAAGTGTTCTACCATCCATTCTCCATTCTGATGTGTTTTGAGATTCAGATGATGATGCTAATACGACTATAGGTAAAGCTAGGAACACTAATAAGAATAAAGTAAATTTTCCTCTCACCATCTTTTATATAAATATATTTAATATATAATATATAAATTTTATCTTCTTATAAACTTGATTGCATATAATTTATCTTTGCCTGAGAAAATTTCTCTTTTTTCCATAACTTTAAATTTTTCAGCTTTATCTATTAAAAATTCAGGATTATGTAACAATGCCACTATAATTCCTTTTTTACTAAGAATAAAATCCACTTGATAAAAAAATTCTTTGTATAATTTTTCAATTTCTTTCTTGTCTGTTCTTTTACTTACTTCTGGAAATTGACTACAAATAATATCTATTTCATTTTCTTCTAATTTAGTATCTAGCCATTCAACATCAACTTTACTTGTTTTAAAGAATTTTTCTATTCCTGCAATTTTAGCATTTTTTTTAGTTTTTTCAACATTTGCTAAAAGTGAATCAAATGCATATATTTTATTATTTTCTTTCAATTTATTATTTTCATAAGTTAATCCTAATTTATCTTTATCGTAATGTCTAACTGATTTACCCACTGAATATGAAGTAGTTTCAATTGCAATAACTCCATTCCCTGAAAAACAATCTAAAAATGTTTTTTGTTTATTATAATCAGCAAACCTAATCAAAGAATAAGCTAATGGTCCTTTTAATGATCTTGGGGTGCTATAAATTTTATAACTTCTTTTACTAATATCTCCATAATAATCAAAACCTAAATACTTTTTATTTTTTGTAATATAAACAATAACAGTAACTTCTGGTTCCTCTAAATCAACTTTTCCTTCTATTATTTTTCCTACTTTATTTTCAATTTCTAATGAACTTTCTTCAGAATTTCTTTTGATACATCTTACTGCAAATTTTTTATTAACTTTTATGTTATTTAATTTATCTAAGTCAATTTCTTTTACATCAACTAAAATTCGATGTGAGCTTTGAGTATAATATACAATTTTTTCAATATCTTTTGTTTCAAACTCAATACAAGAATCAAGAATTTTTATATTACTCCCATTTAATTCAGATATTTCTTTTCCGCATATATCTTCAAAACCAGGAGTACAAATTGCCAAACATTTCATTCTTCAACTTCATCTCTTAATTCAATATCTCCCAGATCTTCTTTTTCTTCTTCTGATAGTTTATTGTCTATTTCTTCTTTTTCTATGTCTGTATCTGTCGGATCTCGATCTTCATTGATAATTTTAGCAGCACTAACAACATAATCATCTGAACTTAATTTCATTATTCTAACTCCTTGTGTGTTTCTTCCTATTGTAGAAATTCCAGAAACAGGAGTTCTTATTATGATTCCTTTTATGCTAATAAACATAACATCATTATCTGGGTAAATACTTTTTATTGCCACAACCTTTCCATTTCTTTCGGTTGTTCTTATATTAATTACACCGCTTCCTCCTCTATTGATTAATCTGTATTCTGGAAGTGGTGTTTGTTTTCCGTAACCATTTTCTGTTATTGTTAATAAATTCTTTTTTTCTGTAGCAATTTCCATTCCTATTACTTCATCATCTTTTTTTAGTTTAATTCCGCGAACCCCTCTTCCTACTCTTCCAATAGCTCGGACATCTTTTTCTCTGAACTTAATTGCCATTCCGTTTTTAGTTCCTAATATTATTTCCCTTTCTCCATCCGTAAGTTCAACGTTAATTAAATGGTCTTTTTCATCTAAAGTTATTGCTCTTATTCCACCTTTTCTTGGTTTTGCGAATGCTCTTAAATTTACTTTTTTTACAACTCCTTGTTTAGTTGCCATAATTAAATTATGTTTAGAATCGAATTGTTTAATTTTTACAACTGTTGTTACTTTTTCATTTTCATCTAATTCAATTAAGTTAATCATTGCTTTACCTTTTGATTGTCTGCTTGCTTCTGGCAATTGATATACTTTAAGCCAATGTACTTTTCCTGAACTAGTAAATAATAATATATAATCATGAGTTGATGAAACAAATAAATTTTCAACAAAATCTTCTTCTTTTGTTCCTGTTGCAATTATTCCTTTTCCACCTCTCTTTTGCTGTTTGTAAATGTTTAAAGGTGTTCTTTTAATATAACCTGCGTGTGTTACTGTAACTACCATTTCTTCTTCTTTAATTAAATCTTCATATTCAATATCTTCATCTTCGAGTTCAGATAAAACTGTTTTTCTATCATCGCTATATTTTTCTTTTACTTCATTTAATTCCTTTTTTATAATTCTTAGGATTATTTGTTCATCTGCAAGAATTTCTTTAAGTTCAGCAATAAGTTCTATTATTTCTGCATGTTCTTCTTTTATTTTATTTTGTTCAAGGTTGGTTAGTTTTTGAAGTTTCATGTCTAATATTGCTTGAGATTGTATTTTACTTAATTCAAACCTTTCTTCCAATAATCCTAATGCAACTTCACCTGACTTAGATGCTTTAATTAATTTAATTATTTCATCAATGTTATCTAATGCTACAATTAAACCTTCTAATATGTGGCACTTTTTTTCAGCTTTATCTAATTCAAATTCTGTTCTTCTACGAATTATAATTCTTCTATGTATTATATATTTTTCAAGAATTTGTTTTAATGTTAAAACTTTAGGTTCATTATTATCTAATGCAAGAAGAATTATTCCAAATGTTGTTTGCATACTTGTTAATTTAAATAATTGATTTTCAATAACTTGATTATTTGCATCTTTTTTTAATTCTATAACTATTCTCATTCCATCTCTATCACTTTCATCTCTTAAATCATGAATTCCTGTGATTTTTTTTTCTCTTACTGAATCAGCAATTTGATTTATTAAATTAGTTTTATTAACCATATAAGGGATTTCGGTTACAATTATTGCTTGCCTATTATTTACTGTTTCAATTGATGTTTTACCTTTAACTCTTACTTTTCCTCTGCCGTATTTATACGCTTGTTTTATACCTTGTTTACCGCAAATAATTCCGCCTGTTGGAAAATCTGGTCCTTTAACATGTTCAATAAGTTCTTCAAATTCTATTTCAGGGTTATCTATTATAGCAATTGTTCCATCGATTATTTCACATACATTATGTGGGGGAATGTTGGTAGCCATACCAACTGCGATTCCCGCACTTCCATTAATTAATAAATTAGGAAGTTTAGATGGTAAAACAGATGGTTCTTTTAATGATCCATCAAAATTTGGTTTAAAATCAATTGTGTTTTTATCAATGTCTGTTAACATTTCATCAGATATACGTTTAAGCCTAGCTTCAGTATACCTCATTGCTGCAGGGTTATCTCCGTCAATACTACCAAAATTACCTTGCCCATCTATTAATGGATATCTTAAAGAGAAGTCTTGAGCCATTCTAACCATTGTATCATAAACTGCAGTATCTCCATGCGGGTGGTACTTACCTAAAACTTCACCAACAATTCTTGCTGATTTTTTAAATGGTTTATTGTATTGCATGCCCATATCATTCATAGCGAATAAAATTCTTCTATGAACAGGTTTAAGGCCATCTCTTACGTCAGGGAGCGCTCTTGAAACTATTACTGACATCGCATAGTTCAGAAAATTACTTCTCATTTCGTCTTCTATAACTTGTTTAGATATAGACTCGATTGGAAGGTCGTTTTTGTTCTTCTGTAACTCTATTTTTTCTTCTTCTTGTGGATCCATTTTTATATCTTAGTTTTGCTTTATTTCGTCGTGTTTAGTCTATTTAAAGAAAATTCTTTGACCTTTTAAAATTAACCTTTTTTAATCAATTTTTTTGATAATATTTTCTCTAATTTTGAAGGTTTTATTACAATAAACGCACTTTTTTTTCTTGTTATTAAGAATCGTATCTCTTGTGTGATATTTCATATTATTTTTACAATTATTACATCTTGTTAGAAACATCATTTTTTAGGGTGTATAATTCTTTCAACTGCTTCATCTACAGCTTTTTCGTCAACTTTTAGATTACTTTTTGGTATTTCATTATCTTGAGTTATTGGTTCATCCTTACTTTCTTCAATTTTATTTGAACTTTCTATTTCTTTATTGTTTTCTGTTACTTCAACAACTTCTAATTCTTTATTTTCATTAACTGGCTTATCTTTACTTTCATAATTTTCAAGTTCTACTTTTTGACCAGTATTTTCATCTTCAATAACAACATGTTTTTCTTCAATTTCTAACCCTTGTTCAAGTTGCGCTTGTTCTTTTTTTTCTTTTTTAAGTTGTTCCATTATGATTTTTTCTTTTTTTCTAATTTCTTGACTTAATTTTTCTGCAGAAATAATATCGTTTTCAGCTTGTTCTAATTTTGCTTGAAACTGTTCGGGCAATAATTCTTGAAAAACATTTTTAGCTTTATCTTTAGGTAAGTCAAAATATTGAAAGAATTTTTCAGTTAACCTTATTGTTCTTGTTCTGCCATGTTTTGATCTATTAATAAAACCTCTTTCTTCTAATTCAGTTAAATGATCATATGCTTTGTTGGTTCTTATGTGGATAACATCATTTTGAAGAATTGGATACTTCCATGCTATCACAGCTAAGGTTTCCATTACTGATTTGGTTAATTCTGTTTCAACTCCTAAATTTTGTATTACTGGAACAAACTTTTCATCTACACTAAGTTTCCAGAATTCATTATCTTGCACTAACTTTATACTTCCTTTTCTTTCTTCATAATTTTTTTGAAGTTCTTTAAGTGCCGCATTGGCAGAATCTAAATCAATTTTGCAAATTTTAATTATTTCGTCAATATGAACTTTTTTACCTATTGCAAATAGAACTGCTTCAATGTTATGTTTAATTTCATCCACTCTTGGTCACCAACACATATTTATCATCTTCTTCCTTAATTCTATTCTCATTAATTAATTCATCTATAAATGTGTCGATTTCTTCTACTTTTGTTCCTGTTCCCTTTGCTAATTGTTCTTTACTTAATTTTTTACCTATAAGAATTACTAGTATTAAATTTTTAATTAAAATCTTTATGTTATTTTTTAAAAAATTATTTTCACTATTAAATTGTTTAGTCACCATGTCTATTGAATGTAATTTTCCTTGTAGATCGTTCATTATATTGTTAAGTTGTGCGGCCGTAAGTTTTAGTTCTGATGGTTCAACTATATCTATACTTGCAGGCATATAATCAAAGCAAAATCCAGTTAAATATTCTAATTTTTCAGTTTCTAATTCTATTTCAACAAATGTGCTAAAAAAATCATCATCTTGTTCTTGTACATCTGCAAATTCTTCAGAAATTACTTTATAATTTTCTTTTTTTTTGATGTCTTCTACATATTGTTTAATGGTTTCTTCTACATGTTTTTTTGGTTTTCCTAGTACTTCCATTATTATTTTTGCTTTTATTTTAGACATTTTCTTTAGAATTGGGTATTATCTTTTATAACTTGTGTTTTTTTTTTATTTTTTTGGTAATCCTATTATTAATGCTACGCATAGAGTAAGCATAGTAAAAAACATAATATTTGGTATGTATTTTATTGATTTTTTTGAATTTGATTCGTATATAGTTTCAAAATTTGATTCTTTTTTGTATTCAAGTGCGGTATTTATTTTGTTTATTTGATTTTGTAAAAATTGACTTTCTATAGTATTTTGGTTATTTGTGTTTATTTTAAGTTCTTTTATATCAATTATTCTATTTTTATCTTTTAAAATTAAGAAAAATATATTTTCACCAGAAAATAAACGTGCATTTATTTTAATATTTTTTTTAATATCGATTTTTTTACTTTGTAAGAATGATTTAAATTCCAAATCTAAATTTTCTTTTGCATTTATTTCTGCTAATAGTATAATTGAATCTTTATCTATTTCACTTGTTTTAAACTTTATTATTTTATCTTTATTTTCAATAATTTTTATTTTTCTAGTAAGTTCTTTTGGAGTTTTTTGGTTGTCAATATATATTTTAACTTTAATATTATATTCTCCTGGTTTCATTTCGGAGATTAATTCAGTATTTAGACCTATTGTAATTGATTTTTTATTATCTAAACTTATTTTTTGAATATTATGTTCTCTTGTAGGGGAATATGCTTTACTTCCTCGATAAACATATGAATATAATTCTATTTCTTTATCTTCTTTTCCATTATTGGTTAATTTCACATCAATTAAAAAATTTGTTCCTAGCTCAATTTCAGAGGGAATGTTTTCAATATAATATTCAAAATCTTTTTTTTCTAATTCTTTTTCAATTTCTACGTACTCTACATCACATAAATTTGAATCACCTTGAACTATGATATTTTTTGTCAAATTTGTTCCTATTCCTTCGATATTTATTTTATAAATTCCATCTTTTAATGCATTATTACAATTAGGTTTTAATTGGATTGGGATTGTTAAGTCATAATCTAAATTTTTTGTTTCTAAGTTAAATGAAGTATCTTCTTGAGTTGCTTTATTTCCTTCTTCATCTTTTATTTCTATGGATATTGATTTTTTATTTGTATTGTTTTTGAAGATTTTTAATCTGATTTTAAAGATATTACCCCATTCTGATTCATTGTTTGTTAAGTGTATTTTGTGAATGTTAATTTGAGAATTCACAGAGCTACTAATTGGAATAAATTCTTCTCCTTTTATTAAGATGTATTGGCTATCTGAATTATCATTTATATTTGAATCATTACAAGCTAAGAAAGATAATCTTGAATGTATTACATATATTCTATCTTCTTCATCTATAGATTTGGTAAAAGATTTTTTATTTGTATTTGATGTATTTACTTTATTTTTGATTATGTTATTAAATAAATCCTCAATCCAATATTCTATTAAATATGGAAAACTTTCATTATTTAATTCATTATAAAATTTAATACTTTGACTACTTGTTTCTACTTTGTTTTCTTTTGCTATATTTAGCGAAATATTACACGGAGTAGAAGATGTGTCTATTACTGTAATATTTTCGCAAAAATTTTGCTCTTCTATGTTTGCACATAAAAAATGTATACCTTCTTTTAATGGTAACCAATCGATACTTTTTTTTGATTTTTTTATTTTTAATTCTGAAGTATTTTTTTCTATAAGCGATGAATTTTTGGTTATATTGTAATTAATAGTTACATTACTTTCTTTATTACATGGCTTATAATTTTGATTTTCAATTTTAAATATATTTTTGTAAGGAAACTGCATTATTGCTTTTGTTTGATCGCATTTATTGTTTAGGCATAAAGTTATGCTAAAATTAGCATTTTCTTCTGTACAATAATAGTTTATTTCATATTCTGCAAAATTATTATTTTTGTTGGTATCATTAATTCCGATATATGATAAATTAGCTTTAATTATTATTGATGTTTCTGAACTATTAGTGTTGGGCCTATATGATTTTTCATTTATGTTTAATGTGGTTACTTTTTTTCTCAAAATTGTTCCAAATTCATTTTCAAACCAATAATCTATTTTGAATGGGTATGATGTATCTGAAATAAAGGGTTGAAATTTGATTGAATCTGGGTATTCGTATTCATTATATTCTGGAATAATTTCTAATGAAATATCTTCTTCAATTTTTTCAGTTTCTATAACTTCGAATTCTTGGCAATCTAAGGTAAATGGTTTTGATTTAATTTGTCCACATAGTTTGTACATTCCGTTCGTTAATTCAAGTGTTCCAGTATTTGAGGTCTTGCTACATCCTATTTCAACTGTAAAGTTTTTATTTATTATTGTTGAATTATCTTCTGTAACGTTAAATAAAACTGTTACATTTTCTTTTATTCTACAATCCTTTTCTTTAATTTTTATTTGAAATAGATTCTTATATTCTGTGTTTTCAAATAAGAATTCATTTATTTTTGTTTTTAAGCTATGTCTTTCTTTTGGTTTTTTCTGATTTGCTTCGCCTGGAGTTGGTTCTGCTTCTTTCCATGTTTTATTTATTAATTGTAATGATTTTCCATTACCATCTCCGCCCATTGATGAATTGTAAATAAAAATATCTTCTAAGTCACACCAAGTTGCTATATCATCGCATGAATCAAAGTCATAGTCCCAAATACAATTTTCTTGATCATCGCAATCAATATCGTTTTCGAATTCTGAACATTCTATTTCTACTTCTTCTGATTCTCCGCACCACCATAATTCTATAAAATCTTCGCTATTTTTTAAGTTGTTACCTATTTTATCGCATAGTAAAAAACCATTTTTATCAAATTTCGGAACTCCGAAATCATCTAAGTTTATTGGATTAAAAATAAGATCTTTATTTGTGATTGAATCGTACAAAATGGAATTACAAGGTGAAATTAAGATGTATGTTGCATTTGTGCCGTTGTCATACCCTCTTAGTTTTTGTTTATATTTATCATCGGAAATAAACCAATGATCATCATATTCTATCCAAATATTTGTTGGATTATATAGTTCGATGTATTCTTTACCGCTATCGCTTCCTTTTGGGTTGTACATAATTTCATTTACTTGTATTGCGGTTACTAAATTGATATTAATTATTATTAATAAAACTAATACTTTTTTATTCATATTTATGGGTATTTTTTTAGTCTTCTAAATGATTAGTTACTTCTTAATAATGTTTTTCAAAATACTCTACTTCTTAGTGACTAGAAATGTTTTAATATTGCTTGTGTTTAAATGGCTATTGAGGAGGTGTGTTACATTATGGGATTTTTAAATTTTTTAAAGAGAAATAAGAGTGATACTAATTTTAAGTTTCCTACTAAAGAGGAATTAGATATTCCTGTTGCTCCTGATTTTAAACATGAAGCTAATCAAGAAGCTCCTGTGTTTCCTAGTTTTGATGAAGATGAAGCTCCTGTTACTTCAGAGGACTTTCATGAAGAAGAACCTTCATTTGAAGAAGAAGATGTGGAATTGCCAATTGAAAGGGAAACTGGAAAAAAACCACTTTTTGTAAAATCAAGTTATTTTAAAGCAGCAATAGATGATTTAACAATGGCTAGAAATACTTTAAATGAAGCTGACAAAATAGTTAATAGAATACAAGATTTTGATTCAGATCAGGATAAAGAGTTTGAAAAATGGAAAGGCCAGATTTTTGAAATTCAGCGAAAATTAGTTTATGCTGATAAAATGTTATTCGATAGGTGATAAATATGGAAGATTTACATGAAACAATGCCTGTTTATGTTAAGATTGATGAATATAAGGGAGTTACTGATTTAATGAATGCAATTAGAGCAAAGGTTAATGATGCAAGAGCTACATTATCTAAAATTAATGACCTTAAAAATGAAGAAGATGCTGAACTTGAATTATGGCATACAGGATTAGAAGAAGTAGAACGAAAAGTTGATTTCGTTGATAAAGCGTTATTTGAACCATCAGCACTTTAGGTGAATAAATTATGGCAAAAAAACAACATTCACAAAAACAATTTTTTTATGTCGGAATTAATGACCCTATTGAGATTAGACGATCATTACTTGAGTCATCAAAAGAAATGCTTCAATTGTTAAAAAGAAATGAAAAGTTCAAAGAAGTAAGAAAAGAAAAGAAAGAAAACATTTCTAGACTTAAAGACGACATGAAAGAAATAAAGAAATTGTTTGCTAAGTTGAAATCTCTTTTACCTGTGCATCATTTAAGAATTATCTTGAAAGCTGAAAAAGATAAATTGATAAAACAAAAGGTAAGCACAGTCAAAAAGAAAAAAACAGTAGCTAAGAAAAAAGTTGCAACCGTTACTAAACAAAAAGTGAATAAGGAAGACTTAAGTGAATTAAAAAAGCTTGAGCAAGAACTAGCAAACATTGAAAATAAACTTGGCGGATTAGTTTAAGTTAACTTTATATATTTTTTATTAATTCTTTTTATTTTATGCGGATGTGCCGGAGTGGCCAAACGGGACAGTTCATTTAGTAGATATTAAATGAGTCTATACTCAAGTCATTTGAGTAATGAGGTCTATCAAGATCGATGAAATACTTGTGAGCCATCTGTTGGCTTAGTGTCTACGCAGGTTCGAACCCTGCCGTCCGCATTTTTTTTAGAAATATGTGTAATTGGCCTAATATAGATAATTTAATCATATCTTTCGATTAAATTAACTTTAAGCTTAGATAAAACAGGATTTTGTATTTTCTTCAAAACTAATTCTATTTTTACATCTTCAAATAAACTTTTTATAAAATCTTTAATTGGTTGAGGGTTTGTTTCTGAAATTAACGCAAATCTTACTATAGCTTCTTTATCTTGACCATTTTCTACAAGAAAGTTTATTTTATTATTAATTGCGAATTTTCTTAATCTACCTCTAACTTTATTTTTTATTAATGGATTATTATTTGAACTAATTTCATATACATCCCATTCGATTATATTATTCATTTTAAATCTCTAAACATTCAAAACTATTATTGAAGTAAGCGCTAAACTTATTCCTATAACTTCCTTTAAACCTAAAGTTTCTTTAAATAAAGTAAACCCTACGATGGCTACGGTTATTAAGTTAAAACATATTAATACTGCTACTGCTACGGCCATTTCTTTTCTTTTAAAAGAATATGCTAACACAACTCCTGCAATAATATAAAATATGAAAGCAATAATCATATCTTGTGAATTTGATTTATTTGCCCAGTATTTTAAAAAAATATCACCTATTGTAAAAAATATTCCGCTTGTACCTGCTAAAATAATAAATATCCAATCCATATTTGATTTTAAACTATTATATCTAATAAATGTATTGGTTGATCTACTTCAATCCAACCTATTTATATATAACTAAAACTTTTATTCTTAAATGATAGAAATTAGAACTATTGGGGGATTTGGAGAAGTAGGCAAAAATTGTACTGCAATAAAAATAGATGATTTTGCTTTTATTTTAGATATGGGTATTCATTTAGATAATTATATTGAATTAACTGAAAATGATTTTGTTGAAAATATTAGTACTAATCAATTAATTAAATCAGAAGCAATCCCTGATACATCTTTCATTAAAGATTGGAATATAAAAGCAATTATTCCAAGTCATGCACATTTAGATCATATTGGTGCAATTCCTTTTCTTAGTAATAAATTTGATGCAGACATTTTAGCAACTCCTTTTACTAATGCTGTTATAAAAAGAATATCTAAAGACGCTAAATCAAAATTAAAAAATAAATTAATTAGTGTTAATCCAAATTCAAGCTATCAGTTAACTGAAAAATTAAAAATTGAATTTGTAGGGATTACTCATTCAATTCCACAAACTGCATTATTAGTAATTCATACGCCAAAAGGTGCAATTGTATATGCAAATGATTTTAAATTTGATAATCATCCTGTTATAGGAAATAAACCTAATTTCGATAAATTAAAACAAATAGGGGATAAAGGAGTATTGTGCTTAATTGTTGAATGTTTATATGCAAGTTATCCACGAAAAACGCCTTCAGAAAAAGTAGCAAGAGAATTGTTAAGGGAAGCTATGTTGGATACTATTACAGAAAATAAAACTGTAGTTGCAACTACATTTTCTAGTCATTTAGCTAGGCTAAAAAGTATAATTGATTTTGGTAAAAAAATGAATAGAAAAGTTGTTTTGTTAGGAAGAAGTTTACACAAATATGTTTCAGCTGGTCAAGAAATAGGAATAATTAATTTTGAAGATGTTAAATTAGTTCCATATAAAAAACAAATTAGGCAATTTTTACGTACAATTGAAGATAAAAGTAAATATTTATTTGTAGTAACTGGCCATCAAGGTGAACCTCAGGCAGTATTAAACAGGTTAGCTAATGAAGAATTTGATTTTAAGTTTAATCAAGGAGATCTTGTATTATTTTCATGTCAAGTTATTCCATCTGAAACAAATGTTCGTAATAGGGATATATTAGATAAAAAGCTTAAAGACCAAGGAGTAAGGCTATTTACAGATTTACATACATCAGGCCATGCAAGTAAAGAAGACCTTAGACAATTATTGGAATTATTAAGGCCCAAAAATATTATTCCTGCTCATGGTACTCATGCAATGATGGATTCTTTTAATGAATTAGCAAAAGAAATGAAGCATGAAAAGGTACATCTTATGAAAAATTTTGAAAAACTGATTCTTTAACTTAAATATTGGATTTGAGAAAACTTTATAAACCTTTTACAATTCTTGTTTTTCAATGAAACTTACATTAGCTGAACCAAAATATCTAAAAGAGAGTATTTCTATTATTTCAGAGCTAGTTAATGAAGCTTCTTTTAAGATTACTAAAGATGCAATAGAATTAGTTGCTATGGATCCTGCTAATGTGGCAATGGTTATTTATAAATTATTAGGTAGTTGTTTTACTGAATATAATGTAGAAAATGAAGTTGATCTTGCAGTTAATTTAAGTAACATTAAACAAATTTTAAGAAGAGCAAAACCAAATGATATGATTTCATTAGAATTAGAAGGAAATGAAAAATTAAAAATTACATTAAAGAGTAATACTTTAAGAACATTTTATATTCCTATAATTGAATTAGAGGAAAGAGAACAAAAAATTCCTGATTTAAATTTTCCTGCTACTATTACAACAAACTCAACTGTTTTTAATGATGCAATTGAAGATGTAGATGTAGTTGCAGAAAGTGTAATTCTATCATCAGAGCCAGGAAAGTTTAATTTATTGGCTGAAGGTGATTTGAGTAAAGTTGATGTTGAAATTAAAGAAAGTGAAGAAACTAAAATTGAAACTCAAGAAATGGTTAAAGCTAAGTATTCTATTGAATATTTAAAAAAAATGATTAACGGAAGTAAACTTTCAAATGAAGTAACTATTAATTTAGGAAAAGATTACCCTTTAAAGATAAGTTATACAGTTGTAGATAAAGTTTTAATGTCATTTATTCTTGCTCCAAGAGTAGATAACGATTAATCAACAAACATTTAAATATGATTTCTTCATTTATTAATAAGTGGTAGATAATACTCAAATTACTAAATGGTTGAATAAAGGAATAATTACTAAAATTCAAGCAAAAAAAATGCTTGAGGATATTCCTGAAAAGAGTAGATTTCTTTCTTCTGTAACATTAATAGGTTCAATTCTTATTTTTATAGGGTTTGCTTGGTTGATTGCAAAAAATTGGCATCAAATAAGTTCAACATTTAAAGTTTTAATATTAGTTATAACAACATTATCAACTTTATCTTTTGGTGTTATTTTAAGGGAAAAAAATCATAGAGCAGTTGGAAGATCATTGATATTATTAGGATCTTCATTTTACGTATTAAGTTTATTTCTTATTTCTCAGATATATAATTTGGGAACAGGATCAGAACATTATTCTTTACTTTTATTTTTTGGATGGACAGTTGTATTTTTAATTGCTTATTTTTTAGAATCATCTGAAAACATTATAATGGGGTTAGTTTTATTTTCAGTATGGTCTTTTTTTAAATATAATTTTTCAGATAATGTATCTGGTTATATTTTTTTAATACTAGGAATAGGTGTTTTACTTCAAGGTCTTAATATTATACACAATTCTCTTAAACATAAATTTTCAACAATATATAGATTTTGGACTGTATTTTATTTTTTATTATTGTTCTTTTTAATTAGTTTTCAAACAACCTTACAATACTTAAGTCAATATTATTTGAACGTTAAAATATTTACTCCGTTTCTTATTACTTTTTTAACCTTTTGTTTTTTTGTTTTTATATTTTCAAATTTATTTGCTTTTAAGAGAAAAGATTTAAAACTAAAGGAAAGTTTAGTTTTTATTTTAATATTGTTAATATTAAGTAGTTTAATTTTTCTAACTAAAATTGGAGCAGAAGATGTCGGACAATGTAGATTAAAAAACTTTGATGAATTTAAAGATTTAGAAAGGCCTTTAGAAAGAAATGAAGGGTGTAAAACATTTGAAAAAAATGAATGTGCTGATAATTGTATTTGGGATAAATCATATGAATCTGATCTTCCACAAAATTTATGGATACTTTGGATGATTAATAATATTTTATTTATTGGTTTTATTATTTTTATTCTTTGGCATGGACAAATATTAAATGCTACTAATATTATAAATTTAGCATTTATATTTTTTGTATTGGAAGTTATTAGCAGATACATTGGGTTTTGGATAGATTTTTCAGGGTATTTTGCATTTAGTCTACTCGCAATAAGTGGCGGTGTAATTTTATTACTTGCATCTTGGTTAATACCAAAATGGAGAAAAAAAGTTTTGTCTAAAGTAAAATGAAAAAGCAATATAAGAATTTAATATATTCATTAATAATAATAATATTAGTTTTGTTCAGTTTTATTTCATATAACCAATGGCCTTTTTTAACTGGTAACACTATGGTCTTAGAAATTATTCCCATAGATCCATTTGATCCTTTTATGGGACAATATATGGTTTTAAATTATGATATTTCTAATATTTCTGAGTTAAAGCGTGAAAGTAAAGTATATGTAAGTTTAAATGAAGATGAAAATGGTATATGGAGAAAAACTAGTGTTTCAATTGTAAAGCCAGAAGGAGATTTCATAAAAGGAATAAGGGAAGAAAATTCTTCAATTGTCAAGTATGGTATTGAACAATTTTTTTTTGAGCGTAATGCTAAAGTTCCTACTGAGAATTTAACTGCCGAAATTAAAGTTGATAATACTGGGAGAGCTGTTTTAATTCAATTACTTCAAAATGGAAAACCAATTGAAATTGAATATCAAGAATTTGATATTAGAAGTTAATTTTATATAGATTATTATGTTTAAAGGCAAATGAGTGTTAATATTAGATTACTTAGTATGACAAAACAGGGAAATATTTTTATTATTTTAAAGTCGTCTGTGCAAGAAGAAATACTTCCTGATTTAGAAAATACAATTCTATCTTATGCTAAAATGAAAATAAATGATGCTGAGTTAAATAAGCGTAAAGATGGAAAATATACATTAAATTCAAAAGAATTTGGATTTATAGCTAATGTTAGTATTTATTATAAAGATCCTACTTTTAATGACGAAACTAAATTATTTTCAGGACAATATTCAATTTCTTTTAAACCAGCTATATTTAAAGATAAACCTAATTTTAGAAATCCTAATGTAACTAATAAGTTATATAGTTTTATTATGCGACAATATTTATTTTAACTTATTATGAGCCTTTACGGCCTTTTTTAATAATTCTTTTCTATGTATTTTTTCATCTAATGTCCATTTATCTGGCCCATTCATGAATACAACCATTGTTGCTACTGTTAAAACCATATCACGAATGGCTAAATCATTATATCCTAAGTTCATTGTAATTAACATTAAATGTAAAGATAAAATTATAGAAGTAAATTTAGTAAATAGTCCTATCAATAAAAGAAAACCAAGTATTGTTTCAAATATACCATTAAAAATAATTAAATTATTTCCATATTTTGCAGCCCAATCTGGAACATATCCAATAAACATATTTGTATTAATTATTTGATTTATCCCAAACCATAAAAACATTAAACTAATGTTTATTCTTAGCATTAAGTTAGCATATTCTTTCATATAATGTATACATCTTCTCTCTTTTATAAATTTTTGTTTTAAACAATAATCATTATATAGAAGTTATCAAATTTGATTTATCATGGCAAGTTATAGTAATTCTAGAATTAATACTTTTGATCAATGTAGATTAAAATATAAATTACAGTATATAGATAAAATTAAAGTTGATATTCAAAATACAATTGAAGCTTTTATGGGTGATTTAGTACATAGAGCTTTAGAAAAATTATATTCTGATCTTAAATTTCAAATATTAAACTCTAAGGAAGAAGTTTTAAAATATTACGATGAACTATGGGAAAAAGAGTATACAACTGATATATTAATTGTAAAAAAACATTTGTCTGAAGGTCATTATAAACAATTAGGAGAACAATTTATTATTAATTATTATGATACTCATAAACCATTTGATCAAATGAAAATAGTTGGTTTAGAAACTAAAGATAAATTAATGCTTCCTGATGGAAACATGTATCATGTTAGAATTGATAAATTAGGTTTTATTGGAGATACATTTTATGTTTGTGATTATAAAACTAGTAGTAGAATGAAAGGTCAAGGTGAAGCAGATAAAGATGCTCAATTGGCTATGTATTCTTTATGGGTTAAAAATAATTATAAAAATGCGAAAAAAATAGTATTAAAATGGTATATGTTAGCATTTAACAAAGTAGTTACTTCTGAGCGGACTGAAGAAGAATTACTAGGGTTACAAGATCAAATTGTACAAAAGATTAAAGTTATTGAAAATGCAACTTCATTTAATCCTACTATTACTCCATTATGTAATTATTGTGTGTTTCAAGAAGTTTGTCCAGCTCAACAAAAGAAAAAGGAAGAAAACATTGCAATGGAAACGCATTTTGGAAAAACTATGGTTGATGCTTTATCTTCTTTGACTAACCAAAGAGAACAGATTGATTCTGAAATTGGAAAAATTAAAGATAGATTGATTGAATTTTCACAGAAAAAAAATATTCCAATAGTACATGGATCAAATACTAGAGCTTCTGTTGTTAGAGATGTAAGCATTTCTTATCCTAAAGATAAAAAATCTTTTATGCATCTAGTTAAAGATGTTTATGAAAATGTTTCTGTGGTTAATTCAGATTCTCAATTATTACTTCAAGACATAGAAGAACATTTATCAGATAAGTTAGATGTAGAAGTTAGTTATGATGTTAAGTTGGAATGATCAAACTTTCACTCATTTCTTTAGGTTTCTTTAATCTCATTAATTCAAGAATTGTAGGAGCTATATTATGTAATGCGCCTTTTTTTAATTTTATTTTTTTGTTAATAAATAAATTAACATCATTCTTTGTATGAGTTGTTGCACTATTTCCTTCCATATCTTCACAATTACCATGATCTGATGTTATTATTAAATTTATTTTCTTATTTAGACATTTTTTCTTTATTATCCTAATACATTTATTTAATATTTTAATTGCTTCAATTGTTTTTTCTAAGTTACCTGTATGTCCTACCATATCTCCATTAGCAAAGTTCATTACAGTTAAATCATATTTTCCTATGGTTGGAAGTAAAGCTTTTGTAATTTTTAAAGCACTCATTTCTGGTTTTTTATCATATGTTGAAACTTTAGGCGAATCTATTAAAATTCTTTTTTCTTTAGAAAATGGTTTTTCTCTTCCGCCATTAAAGAAAAATGTAACATGTGCATATTTTTCAGTTTCAGCTATTCTTAATTGTTTTAAGTTATTTTTAGAAATAATTTCTCCTAAACTATTTTTAGGAATTTCTAGTGGAAATAGTACTTTTGCTTTTATTTTTTTATCATATTCAGTTAAACAAATAAAGTCAACTTTAATTTTACTTTTTTTAAAATAATTAAATTTATTATCTGTGAATGCTGTTGTTAATTGTCTTGCTCTATCACTTCTAAAATTAAAAAAAACAATACAATCTTTATTCTTTAATCTGTTTTTATTAATTATTAATGGTTTTATGAATTCATCTGTTTGGCCTTGAGAATAAGCAAATTCAATTGCTTTTTTTGAACTAAAGAATTTTTTACCTTTGTTATTAACTAAACATTCGTATGCAATATGTTCTCTTCCCCATCTTTTGTCTCTATCCATTGCATAATACCTTCCTATTATTGATGCAATTTTACCTATGCCAAGCTTTGAACAAAACTTTTCAATGTTTTTAATATATTTTATTCCACTTTTAACCGGAGTATCTCTACCATCTGTAAAAACATGAATATAAACTTCTTTTAATTTAACTTTTTTAGCTAATTCTAATAATGCAAATAAATGATTAATATGACTATGTACACCTGCATCTGAGCATAGTCCAATTAAATGTAATGCATTGTTACTTTTTTTAATTTTATTAAGACTATCTAATAATGTTTTATTTTTAAAAAAAGATTTATCTTTAATACTTTTATTTATTCTAATTAAATCTTGATCAATTAATTTTCCTGATCCAATATGAGTATGCCCAACTTCGCTGTTTCCTATAAAACCATTAGGTAAACCAACATGTTTACCGGAGGCTTTTAGCTTACATTTAGATAAATTATACATGGAAGTTAAATATTTAGTTGTATCGTATTTATTTTCTTTACCTACTCCAACACCATCTAAAATCATAAGTAAAACTTTAGATCCCATATTTTGACCTCTTTAAAAATTCTTCAATTCGTAATAATTGATTATATTTAGCTGTTCTTTCTCCTCTACAAGGAGCTCCTAATTTGATTTGTCCACAACCTAAAGAAACAGATAAATCTGAAATAAAAGTGTCTTCAGTTTCACCGCTTCTATGACTTACCATAACTTTCCATTTATTTTTCATTGCTAGTTTAGCAGCATTTAATGATTCTGTAACTGTTCCTATTTGATTTACTTTTAATAATAAAGAATTACATAATTTATTATTTATAGCTATTTTTATTCTATTTGTGTTTGTAACTAATAAATCATCACCCACGATTTGAATTTTACTTTTTTTAGTTAATTCTTGCCAAGGAGAAAAATCATCTTGATCAAATGGGTCTTCTAAAGATATTATATTATATTTTTTAATTAATTTCAAATAATAATCTACTAATTCCTCTTTACTTAACTTTTTTCCAATATTATACTTTCCTTTAGAATAAAATTCGGATGCAGCTGCATCTATAGCAATACCTAGTTTATATCCACTTTTATCTATTGCTTTTTGAATTAAGTTTAACGCTTGTTCAGCATTTTTCAAAGAGGGAGCAAATCCACCTTCATCGCCAACATGAGTAGAATTTTTTCCGTATTTTTTATTTATTTCCTGCTTTAAAATATGATATATTTCACTTATTTGTTGTGTAGCTGTAGAAAAAGATTTGGCTTTAACAGGTGCAATCATAAATTCTTGCATTGCTAATTTTCCTGCAGCATGTCTTCCACCATTAATGATATTGGAAAATGGAATTGGCATTATTTTTTTACTTCCTAATGTTTGAAAAAGTTGTTTATTATTAGTTAATGCATTACATCTAGCCACCGCCATACTTATGCCTAAAATAGAATTTGCACCTAATTTTGCTTTATTATTAGTACCATCTAATTTTAGCATTAAATTATCAACTTGTTTTTGATTTAGACTATGACCTATTAGTTTTTTTTTAATTAAGTTAACATTTTTTATTGCTTTATGTACACTTTTTCCAAAATATTCTTTTTTATTATCTCTTAACTCTAAAGCTTCATGAATTCCAGTTGAAGCTCCTGAAGGTACAATAGAACGACCAATAATTTTACCAGAATGAACTTCTACTTCTAAAGTAGGGTTTCCTCTTGAATCTAGAACTTGTTTACCTTTAATATTTGTTATTTTACTCATTATATGGACTTATTGTTAAGCTGATTTAAATATGTTTTTAATAACTTCTTGCAATCCATTTTCAAAATTAATTTTTTTAAATTTTTTATTCTTAAATTCATTAAATTTACTCACATTAAATCTTTCACAGAAAAAACCATATTGCATCTTTTCAAGATAAATAGCATTAAAAACTTGTTCAAATTGTTTTTTTACCGGGATTGACATTATCGGTTTTTTTAGAAATAAGGCTTCACTTATCAATGTAAATCCTCCATTTGTTATTATTCCTTTACAGTTAGCCAAATCTTCATAAAATTCAATTTCATTATTTTTTTTAAAGTTAAGATTTTTTATTTGCTTAGTTTCATGAAAACCATATATTATGAATTTTTCTTCAATTTTTTGTAATTCATCTAATAATTTTTGATTAGATGTAGAAGTTTGATATACTAAATAAAAACCATTATTTTTACATTTTAATTCAGATATTTGTTTTCGAATTACAGGGTTAACTATTACTGTATTAATATCTTTAATAGGGGGATGAAAAAAATGTGTTATTATATTTTTACTAGAATATGGAATTGTTAGAAATATTGCAATTTTTGATAATATTTTCTGATAAATGTAATTAAATTTAGTATTGAGTTTAGATTTAGGAATTATATGTTGATTATCTATACTAATAACTTTACATTTTTTGTTCATTCCTAGGTAAGAACCTATTGGTTCAAAGTCAGTAATAATAATGTTTGGTTTAAATTTATCATATATTTCTTCTACTTTCTTGTAGCATGAATACATTTTTGGTAACTTAATTAAATTTTGAAAAAATGTTCTAATATTTTTAACTTCATTATTTATATAAGTAATATTAAACGAAGTAATTACATTAACTTTTGAATTAGAAAAATATTTAATTTTATTTTTTCCGCAGAAAATTCTAACTTCATGTTCTTTTTCTAATTCTTGAATTATTGATTTGCTTCTTATAGAATGTCCCATTCCTTCCCCTGCAACAAAATACATTATTTTCATCTTATTTCTATTCTTTCCTTATTATATTTTTTACCGAATATAAAGTTACTTATTCCACTTTTAATCCATTCATAAAATACATTGATGTAGCCTAATTTATTATATCTTCTTCTTGATTCAAATATGATTAGGTCAAGAAATTTAATTTTACCTTTTTTTCTTAACCTTCTAAATAGCTCAACATCTTCTCCAACTGTAATATTTTCATCATATTTTTCAAAGTATGCTTTTTTAATAATTTGACATCCGCCTCTTCCTGTTCCAAATCCGATACTTAGCAGAAATTGTATTAATTTATTTAAAGTTGTATGAACTATTATATCTATTGTTTTCTCTTCCTCTGGTTTAATTCTAATATTACACGTACCCCCAATAAAATTATTTTGCATTTTTGTATTTATATCACTAAGAAAAGATGTATTTTGAATAACCATGTCCGAATCTATAAAAATTAATATCTCCCCTTTTGCTAACTTTGCTCCATTGTTTCTTCCGTTTGAAGGATTATTTGATTTAGTAACTATACATCCAAAATTTTTAGCAATTTTTAAAGTATTATCTGTTGAATTATCACATACAATTATTTCATAATCAGAAAAGTCTTGTTTTTTAATTGATTCTAATAATAAAGGTAAGTATTTTTCTTCATTTTTAGTAATTATTATTATGCTTAACATTTTAAAAATTCTCTAATTAATTTAAGTACTAATTGTGGGTTTCTTGATAAAATTATGTGTTCTTTATTTAGAACTAATACATTTTTATTCTTTTTAAGAAACTTTTCTTTAGATATTAATCCTTGATCTTTAATACAAAATACAAATAATGATTCTTTAAGAAAATTATTTTTATAATTAGAATGATATAACTCTAACACTAAATTTGAATAGTTTTTTAAACTTTTTTTTCTAAAATCAAAACCATTTAAATAATGATATACTCTTGGTTTTTTCCATTCATTTTCTAAATCATAAAATATATTTTCTCCAGGGATAAAATAAGAAATAAATTTTACAAATTTTGCAAAGTAATATAAAGCAAGACTTCCTTTAGTATCCTGAGATAATGGGTTTATTAGAAAACATTTTGTTTTTCTTTTATATATTTCAGAGTGTTGTAATGCAATGTTTGCTCCTAAACTGTTTCCTATTATTATATAATCTTTAATCTTTTCTTTCTTTAATATTAATTCAAAGTCTTTAACCATATTTTTAATTTTAACATTTTTGTTTTCAGATTTACCATGTCCCCTTAGGTCAATAGCTAATGTGCCATAATTTAATTTTTCTAATTCTTGGTAAACTTTTTTCCAAGATGTATGATTAGATATAACTCCATGAAGAAATATAAGCATTTTTTTCTTTTTATTCATATAATAATTAATTTTACATTTATCAAAACTTTCCATTAGTTTATACATTAAGATTCATCTCCAAAAATATACTACTCCATAACATACCTTCATCTGAAACGTAAAATGGAGTTTTGTATATAGTTCCATTTGGATTAAATAGTTCCATATAATTTTTATTTTCTTCAATATTTAGTTTATATTGTTCAATATATTTTTTGGCTAGTTTTTTATCGAAGTCATATGTAGTTTTAACAAAACATGCTCCTAAATGCATCCAAATAGTATTTCCTTCATAGTTTGGAGCAAAAAATTCTGGTAAAAACATTTCTTTCTTTTTTTGGTCTTTTTGTACATATTTTAATGGCCAAGGTTTATCTAATGCTTTTTCTTGAATTTTATTTAAACAACTTTTAAACATTTTTTTTGATGTGAAATTTTTAGTCCAAAAAGGAAATGTATTAGCATCTCCGGCTACATGGATATTTCCACTTAAATCATCAAGAAAATATTCACCAGTCCAAAAATGTTCTTTTTGTATTTTTTTAAAGTTATAAGATTTAAATGGATTTTCTAATTTTAATTTATTTAATTCATTAGATAACATAAAAATCATACTGTTAGTATACATTGAACTTTGTTTAATGTAATGATCTCTCATTTCAGAAAAATGTTTATTTTTTTTAATTATGCCTAATTCTTTATCGAATGAAAGAGAAAAAGCTTTATTAACTTCTTTATTGATAAAATTCTCATACTTAGTTAATAATTCTTTATCTTTTGTTAACCTTAAATTTCTAAGCATATATGCAATTGACTCTGGGGTATAACAAGGAAAATCAATAGCATATCCATCAGGTGTAATTTGTGTTGTAATTCTATTTTGTTTTGAAAATATATTTAATGCATATTTCATACTCTTTTTAACTTCATTTTTATATCCTAATTTAATCAAACTTTCACTACACATACCAAAGTCTCTACTCCAGAATTGATTGAAATTCCCACCACCTGTTTTAAAAAATTGTCCATTCCAACAATTCTTAATTATTTGTTTACAGATTTCATTACTATTGCCTCGGTATACTTTATTATTAGTAAATCTTCTTTTTAATGCTCTAAATATAAATCTAGATCCTTCTTTTAATAACAATAAGTTATCCATAAGATAAACTATAAAGAGTTCTTTTATATAGGTTTTGTGTTGAAATAACTAGGAATTAAACGGGTCAGGGAGGATTCGAACCCCCGGTCTGCAGCTTAGGAGGCTGCCGCCCTATCCAGGCTAGGCTACTGACCCATAAATATGCCAAAATTCAGTAATTTAAAAAGCTTTACATTGGTTTTATATATAATTTAACTTCATTTCATTCTATGTATAAAATAAAACAACTTCCTGAGGATTTTATAGTAAAAGAAGTTACAAATATAATCCCTAATAAGGGCCATTACAAATTATTTTGGATGACAAAAACTAATTTGAACACAAATCAAGCTGTAGATTTTATTTCAAAGAGATTAAATATTTCTAAAAAATTTATTGGATTTGCTGGAGCTAAAGATAAATTAGCTATAACAACTCAATTAATTTCAATAAAGTGTAATAAAAGAGTAGGAAAAATAAAAGATATTTCTTTAGAACCGTTTGGAGATTATAATCAAAAATTAGCATTAGGTGATCTAAAAGGAAATAATTTTGAAATTACTTTAAGAAATTTAGATTCTAGAATTAATTTAACTAAAACTAAATTTATAAATACATTTGGAGATCAAAGGTTTTCTAAAAATAATGTAGAAATTGGAAAGTTAATATTACAAAAAAAGTTCAAAGAAGCAATAAATTTAATTTTAGAGTCTGATGGGTATTATGAAAAAAAAATAAATAGTTACATAAATAAAAATAAAACTGATTTTATAGGTGCTTTAAGGTTATTAGATAAAGTAACTTTGAAAATGTTTATTCATGCTTATCAAAGTAAGATTTGGAATGATTGTTCAGAAATTAACAAAAATCTAACCTTACCCTTAGTTGGATTTGGAACTCATTTTCAGGATAATGAAATTGAAAAATTAATATTACAAAAGCTCGATAAAGATAAATTAACATTAAGAAGTTTCGTAATTCAATCAATTCCATACCTTTCTTCTGAAGGGGATGTAAGAGATTTATACATTGAGACTAAAATTGAGGAAGTTTCATTTGAAGATGATGAAATTAATAAAGGAAAGAAAAAACAAATAATTAAATTTTATTTGCCAAAAGGATCTTATGCTACTGAAGTAATTAAACAATTATTTTCTTAATGCCATTATTTTATAACATAGTTTTGCTAAAGAAAACGCTTCACTTTGAAAATTTTCATTAGGTGAAAATTCTACAATGTCAGCTCCAATTACATTTTTATATGAAAAAATTATTTTTAAAATATTAATTACATCATTCCAAAAAAATCCACCTGGTTCAGGAGTTCCAGTATTACGAATAAAACTAGGATCAAAACAATCTACATCTATAGAAATATAAACATCATTTTCTAATTCATTTAATTTTTCAATAAGTTTAGTTTCATTAAATTCATAAGCTTTAATGATATTAACATTTTGATTTTGTTTGATAACGTCACTTTCATCTTTATCCATTGATCTAACTCCTATATTAAGAACTTTTTTATTACTTGCTATACTTTGTGCAACACATCTATGATTAAATTCAGAACCATTCCAACTATGAAACATATCAGGGTGAGCATCTAACATGATTACTGAACATTTTTTATCTTTAACGCATCCAATTGTAACTGAATGATCTCCACCTAAGCTAATAACAAATTTATTTTTATGCTTTAAATGTTCATTTCTAATTTCGTTAAATGCAGCTTTTGGAGACATTTCATTTAGTTTCAAAGAAGGTAAAGTATGAATTCCCTTTTCAAAAGGTTCTACATCAAATTGTTCATCATAATATTCTAAATGTTGAGAAGCTTTTATTATTTCTTGACTTCCTTTAGATGCACCTTTACCATAAGTAAGACTTTTTTCATATTCAATAGGTAGGATGTAAAAGAAAGAATCTTCTTTACTATATTCTTCTGGTAAATTCATAAATTTCATTTTTCAAACCTATTCGCAATTAATAAATATCCTATATCGTGAAATAATAAAGCTATCCAAATTAAAATATTACCAATAAAAAATCCTACTATTAATGTAATAATCTCTAGAATTGGTCTAGCTGATATTATTTTTTTAATTGTTTTATTTTTAATATGTAGTTTATCAAAATAATCATTAAAAAATTCTTCTACTACACAAATTATTGTAAAAAGAGATAATAAACTTAAACTATCAAATGATAAATTGAATACATAAAATAACAAAAAAGTAATACCTACTCCTGTATAATGTGCTGGAGCATCAATCTTTTTAGAAATAATTAATCCAAAAATAATACCCATCCATAACGGAATAATAAAAGTAAACCTATACATAGTATAAAAAAGTAATAACCCATACATTGCACCTAATAATATTCTTATAAAAATATTAGAGGTTTTTTTTGTATCTTCTAAATAATCTGAGTATTTTACTATAACCCCTGTAAAAAAACAAAGTAATATTAGAATAATTATATCGTTCATTCTATATCCTCATATTGCATATAAGTTGCAAGTAACGGGAATACAATTGTAGCATCGGATTCAATGCATACACTATTTCCTGATTTTTTTATTTTACTCCAAGATTTAGCTTCTTTTGGTCTTGCACCTGAAAGTGAACCATCACCTTCGCTTGAAGTTGTTACATATATTGCATAATCAAGACCTTCTCTAAGTATATTGACTCCTATTAAATGATGCTTTGCAATACCTCCTCCAAGAATAATTCCTGCAGTTTTATCTGCAGATAATACTTTATCTGCTAATTTTTTCATGTCTCCAGTAACATCAATACCAAAATCTGGGTTTTTTTGTTTAAAGAAATACAATTGTAACCCTATTGCCCCATCTGTTATTCCTGGACAAAAAATAGGTATATTATTTTTAGTTGCCCAATATAAAATTGAATTTTCATCATTAATATTTTCACCTAGTTTGTATATAAATTCAGAAGGAGAAATTAATTTATTTTTTTCAGTTTGTTCTTTATTGAGTTTATGAAAAAAAGGAGTTAATACATCTTCTAATTTTTCATATCTGTCATCTGGTATAAAAATATTACCAACTCTGTTAATTCTTTTTTTATGTAATTCTATATCACTTACTTCAAAGTTTCCTAATAAGAATGGTTTATCTACTTTCATTAAATCTTCTTCAATTGATCCAGTTGAAGTAATTATGGCATCTACTAATTTATGTTTTACCAATTGAGCAAAAATTTCTCTTAAGCCAGAACTTACCATATTTGAAGTAAAGCTAAGAAAAGTTGTTGCTTTTTCTTTTTTTATTTTTGAGAGTATTTCTGTTGCTTGTCCAAGGTGTGTTGCTTGAAATCCAATTTGTTTCATATCTTTTAATAATTCAATGATTTTTTTATCTTTAGATAATTCAAAACCTTTTATTTGATCTAATTTATCATTAGATTCATTTGTTAAAGTATGACCTCTTGAAATAACATTTGTTTCAACTTTTTCTGCATTAAATTTTTCTTTAATATATTCTATTGCTTTATCATAATTAAATTCTTTACAACTAAATATATCTGCGCTTAAAAATTTTTTATTGGGGTAAGTGTGGATTGCAATATGACTTTCGGCTACTATGACAAAACCAGTAATTCCACTTTCATTTGTATTTTCATGAGTGTATCTAACTACTTTTGGTTCTGTTATTTTATTCATTCCTATTAATTCAGGTAATTGGTTTAATATATTTTCAACTAATTCTTTATTATTAAGATCACTTGAACAGTTAAAAGCATCTATAGTTAGGTGATTTCCATCTCCATGTGTAGTTTTGGTCTCCATTTGGGCTAGAATGAGTATTTTCTTTATAAAGATTATTTAAAAAAGCCTCCGGCGAGAATTGCACTCGCGACCTGCAGATTGCTTGCATACCAGCTACAAGTTTCGACCAATTAAATTCTGCCGCAATAGCTACTATGCTACGGAGGCATAGTATAAATTAAAGAGAAAATATTACTGTTTAAAAAGCTTACCTTTAATTAGGCCAAGAATAACTTGGATGGAATGGTTCTAAATCTAATTCAGGTAAGAATCCTTTCATATTTAGATATCTTTTAATTGTTCCTTGTAAGTTGTATACTTCTCTATAAAGTTCTCTTTTATGATCGTCTAAATTAGATTCAAATATTCTTAATCTAAAAACTTCAGGAAAATGTTTTAAAAACCAATTATCTCTCCATCCCTCTTCATTAAATTCAATCCATGCTCTAATTTTAATTTCAACTTCACCAGTATCTGCTTTAAGTTTTTTTCCTTCATGCATAATTTCCTTTGGTTCTAATGCTACTACATGCCAATTCATTCTAATTTTATATTTATAATAACTCTTTGCATTAGTTTTTTTATTTATCTCCCACCAAATCCATAATTCGGTTTTTTTGTCTGGATCTGTTTTTTGGCCATAGAAGTCTTCATGATCTCTTAGTGGTTGCCATTCTCTATCTCTAATCCATTCATGAATTAGTTTATACAAGTTTCTCATATGAAAAATATCTCTATATTTTATTCTGAATGAGGCAGCTACTAACCTAGGTTCACGAAGGTGACTATACATGCTAACTAATTGGTTTTCTGCCATTATTTTTATATTTACATTCGAGTTTAAATATTTTTCTTTAGAATAAACTCTTTATAGCTTCTTTAGTGACTTTAATGAAACTTTTCCATGGTAAGGGTTTAGTATATAGATTTAATTTATTATTACGAATTGCATTCATTACACTATTTATATCTTTATTGCAATCAAGATATGTGAATGTATGTCCTATTTGACTTAATGAATGTGCATCTGAAGTTCCAATTATACTTTTATTAAATTTTTTAGCTATTTTTACTGCTTTATTGTTAAACCAATTAATAAATGGTTTATATAAATGACAATATTCAATTCCATCGAATAAATCAATATTTTCTATTAATTCTTTACCTAAACAGTTATTTCTAGGATAAAAAGCATGTGGTGCTATTATAACAACATTATGTTTTCTTATTTCTTTAAGGTCATTAAAGCTTAAATTTTCATAATTATATCCTTCTGGAGCGTTTATAATTAAAGTGTGTTTTCCGTTAACATTTGCTTCAACTCCGGGAATTAGTAATATGTTTTTTTGCTTAGCATATTCTATTATTTCTTGATTAAAAAATCTATTTCCATGATGAGTTAAAGAAAGTACTTCAAATCCTAATTTAGAACAATGATCAATTAATTCTTTAGAATTATATTTAATGTCATCTTTAGGGTCTTCTGAACTATGTAAGTGAAAGTCTGCCTTTAGCATATTTTTATTTATTTTACTTTTTTTATAAAACTTATGAAAACATTTTTAATAAAGCTATATTACTCTTAAAATATGCAAATAGGAGTAGTAGGAAAACCAAGTGTAGGGAAGTCAACTTTCTTCAAAGCTGCCACATTGGCAGAAGTAGAAATAGCTAATTATCCATTTACTACCATTAAACCAAATGAAGCAGTTGGTTATGTGAAAATCGATTGCGTAGATAATTTTTTTGAAAAACAATGTAATCCAAGGGAAGGATATTGTTTAAAACATAATAGGTTTATCCCTGTACAGATGATTGATGTTGCAGGTTTAGTCCCTGGAGCACATGAAGGGTTAGGTATGGGGAATCAATTTTTAGATGATTTAAGGCAAGCTGATGTTCTTATACATGTAATAGATATATCTGGAAGTACAAATGAAAAAGGAGAGCCAGTAGAAGTAGGAGCTTATAATCCTGAAAAAGATATTAAATTTTTAGAGCTTGAATTAGATATGTGGTATTTTGGAATATTAAAGAAAGGTTGGGATAAGTTTGCAAGACAAATACAACAAGAAAAACAAGAAGTTCACAAAGCTTTAGGTAAACAATTATCTGGGTTAAAGGTAGATGAAGACATGGTTAAGAATGTAATAGCGAAATTAAGTTTAAATTCTGAAAATCCTTCATCTTGGACTGAAGAAAATTTAAAACAAATATCAACTGAATTAAGAAAATTAACCAAACCTATGATTATAGCATGTAACAAGATAGATGCTGACATTAAAAATAATTACGAAAGGATTAAACAACTACACCAAGATTACATATTAATTCCATGTAGTGCTGAATCTGAATTAGCATTAAAAGAAGCAGCCAAAAATAATTTGATAGATTATGTTCCTGGAGAAAATGATTTTAATATTATTAAGAAAGAATCTTTAATTGAAAATCAAAAAAAAGCTTTATTGTTTATTAAAGAAAATATTTTAACAAAATTTAATTCAACTGGAATACAGGAAGCTTTAGATACAGCGGTGTTTAAGTTATTAAACTATGCTGCAATTTATCCTGGAGGTGTTAATAACTTAACAGATCAACATGGAAATACTCTTCCTGATTGTTTTTTAATGCCGCCTAAATCTACTGCTTTAGATTTTGCTTATAGACTTCACACTGATTTTGGTAAAAATTTTATAAGGGCAATTGATGTTAAAACAAAAAGAACTGTTGGCAAAGAACATCCATTAAATCAAGGGGACGTAATTGAGATAATAAGTAATCGTTAAGTAACATCAACAGCATTAGTTCCTTTTTTTAAAACAACTTTAGCTATTACTTGATTTCTTCCATTATTTTTTGCATCATACAAAGCTTTATCTGCTTCATTGATTAATTCTTGTGGTGACAAAGATGCATCCATGCATGTAAGTAACCCCATACTTATTGTTACTTTTTTATTAGGTTGACTTTCTCTATTGAAAAATTTAGTATTTGCAACATTTTCTACAACTCTTTTTGCAGCAGTAAGAATTTCACTAGGTTTAATTTCCGGAAAAACTATTATAAATTCTTCTCCTCCATATCTTCCTACTGTATCTATGTCTCGTACAGAATCTTTTAAAACTTTAGAACATTCTTCAAGTAACACATCACCTTTTGGATGTCCGTTTGTATCATTGTAATGTTTAAAATGATCTATGTCCAACATTGCAATAGAAATGCTATGTTGAAATCTTTTACTTCTAGAAATTTCTTGTTCAAGGACATCCATAAATTTTAATCTATTATATAACCCTGTTAATTTATCTGTGATTGCTGTTTCTTTTATTAGTTCATATTGTTTAGCGTTATTGATAGCAATACTTGCTTGATTTGCAATGATTGAAAATAATTCTATGTTTTGTTTTAATTTTTCAATTGAACTTTCATAAATGTTTAAAACTCCAAGTAAAACACCTTGACTAATTATAGGGAGACTAAATAATGCATCATAAATAGTAAAATTAGCTTTTGAATTAAACCGTTTATCTTTAGATAAATTAGCTATTCCTCTACTTTTTTTATCTTTTAAAATTTCTTTAATCATTTTAGTTTCAAAGTCAGTATAATGCGTAGGTAAGGAAGATTCATTAAGTGTAAATCTTCTCATAGGGTTAAAAATAACAACTGAACACATTTTAGCGAAATTATTTGTAACTATAAATCTAATAATCTCTGTCATTATTTTTTTTATTTCTAAAGTTGAATTTAATAGGTTACTTATAGACTCTAACATTGACAATGCGGATAATTTTTTACGGCTAACTAATGCAGAGTTGATAAACATTGGAATATTATGTGAAAAAACTTCACTGATTTGTTTATAGTATGGAGAATCAGGTTTAATTAATTTAGAAAATGCATCTTTTAATTCATCTTCTTCTATGTTTAATTGTTTTGATATTTCTTGAAATTCAGCTTCGTTACTTTCTATTTGAAAAACAATTCCACCGATTATTTCATTTCTAATATTTATCGGATAAATTATGTTAGAAACTAAATTTGAACATTTAAATTCTATAAAGTTTTTTTTTTCTCGTTTTAATCTATTAAGATAATGTTTATAACTTTCTTTGCAATTTAGTTTACCTTTATCTTTAGTTTTAACTAATTTACAATAATATGGTAAGTTACTATTATGTAATTCATTACCAAACAAATCTACTAATGATATTTTAGTTTTGTATATGTTAGAAATTTGATCTTGTAACTTTGTCCAAACTTTTATATCTAAGTGTTCTTTGATGTCAACCATTTAATTACCCTTTCTTTGAAAATTTGTTTATCTTTTTTTAAGATTCTTCCGCCTGCTGCTGGTTTATGGCCTCCTCCGCCTGCTTTTTCTAAGCCATCAGTTGCAAATTCAAGCAAATCATTCATTTCCAGTTTATTATCTCTTCTTCTTGCACTTATTGTTATTTGTTCGTCATTTTCTGTTTCCTGTAATATTACTACTGTTTTATTCGGAAAATCGTAACTTAAAAAAGTGCATAGGTTACTTTTAACTGGAAATTTAGGGTTAATTAATTCATAATAAATTAAAGATAATTCTTCATTTATTTCAGCTTTTTCATTTACTGAAAATCTCCACAATTTAATTTCTTTTTCAATTTCTTCTTTGTATTTTACTAATTCTGAATTTAATAAATCTTTGTGCGATGTAGCATTGTATACTAAATAATATGCATCTTTTATTTTATTTATATCATAAGCTTCAGTGCTGCTAAGGATTTCTGCAATTTGACCTATTTCATTTCTAAATGGATCTTTGTGTAGTGGGATATTATATTTTTCCATTGTGCTTTCTACAAATTCTTGCCATGTTTGATACCCGCAATCTCCAATTATTCCTATGCATGAAACCCAATCTAACTCTTCCATATTGATTAATTGGCTAAATATATCATAAGTAAATTTTGCAGTACAATATTGAGAAGGGTTAACATTTTCATATATCATGTCTGGTTTAATTATTGTAATTCTATCTGAATTTAAATCTCGATATATTTTATGGTGATCTATAACTAAAATTTCTGCAAATTCTGCAACTTTTTCAATAAAATTTTCAGAGACATCTTGATCTAAAGCCATGTCTGTAGTTATTACTTTGTTTATATTATGTTTTTTAAGTTCTTCCATTGTAGATTCAGCTACAAAAATTTCATATGATTTTTGATTTATTCTAAAATCTATTTTTTTATTTCTTAATTTTTCAACTCCTTTAGAGGTTATAACTCCTGAAGTAACTCCATCTGGATCTGTATGGTGAAAAACTGCAACTCTATCTTCTTCAGTAATGTTTTTAAGAAATTGGTGTGCTTTATTCAATAATTCTTCGTTGATTAATTTCATGGGTTGAGAATTTAATAGATACTATTTATAATTTGTGTTCATAGTATGCTGGGACAAATATGTCGATATATTTATTTAATGCTGTGTTGATAGATCTTTCTTGTTCTTGCCATTTTTGATCCCATTCTTTATAAAATGTACTTGGACTAATGCTATTTCTATGTTGTTCCATTATTTTAATAGAAAATGTTTCAATTCTTTCTTCTAATTGTGATTTTGCATCTGGAACGAATTTTTTTTCATTTGGTTTAATTTTCAGAGTTAAACTTTTATATACATTACTTTGAGACAAATTTTGCATAAATCCTTGTATTACTCCCATGATGTAAGAAATAGTAATGTTGTTTTTAAAATTAACCCCTCAAGTGTTGCTCATTTTAAAGAATAAGGGAAATATTTTCCCTGCGGGGTGTTTACTTTAAAGAAATATGAGGAAGACAAAACATTTAGCTTAAGTTGGATGCGCTCAGATTTGCCTTAAATATCCTTAATTTAGCGCGGGCTTGTTATAAGGATATTCCTCTAATGTTGTTTTTGTTGTTACTTTTTATGTCACTTGTCGACGGATCTCTCGATCACATACTCGAATTCGCTAGTATGTAAATTTTATGTAAATTTCGTGATGTGTGATCTTGGTATTCAATATTAAAAACCACCAATTGGGTTTTTTTTGTTTGAATACAAGTATTATATAATTACAAAAGTTTATATACTTAATGTGAATATAACTGTTTTGTATGTACTGTTGATTTAAAAGAGGTGTTTAAAATTCATATAAGACGATTAGTTAAATCTGGTGAAGCTAGCCATACTGTTTCTTTACCTAAAAATTGGATAGATGATAATAAATTATCTAGGGGAGATTTGATTTATATTCAGGAAAATCCTAATAATGAGTTAGTAGTAACTTCAAATCCTCAAGAAAGAAAGAGGGAAGTTAAAGAAATAACGATTAATGTAGATGGTAAAAAGTTAGATTCTATTCAAAGAGAAATTACATCTGCTTATATTAATAATTATAATTCAATTACAATCATTGGTAAAGAATTGAGTACTATTATTAAGGAAATACGTCAAATTTTACATGATTTTGTAGCTCTTGAAATTAGTGAACAAACTGCAACTAAAATTGTTGCTAATGATTTGCTTAATGTTGATGAACTCTCTGTTGAAAAAACTATTAGAAGGATGGATATGATTGTTAGAAGTATATTGCAAGATTCATTGGCAGCATTAGATGGTGAAGATTTGCATGAAAGTATAGTTTGTAGGGATTTGGATGTTAATAGACAATATTTTTTAGTTTACCGTATTCTTAAAAGTGCCATGAAAGATAAAAACATTTGTAAAAGTTTTGGTTTAGATACTGTACAAGCTCATTATTATTGGTATTTATCAGTTAATTTAGAAAATTTAGCAGATCAAAGTAAAAATATTAGTCAACTTTTACGAGATACTAAAGTTAAAAAAGATGAAGAAATTAGGGAGTTATATTCAAAAATGGAAAAAGCTTATTTGGATGTTATGAAATCTTTTTTTAATAAAAATGTTGCTTTGGCAGAAACTATTAATTCTTTTAGAAGATCTTATTCTGAAGAATTAGATGAGTTTTTTAAATTAAATAATAAACCAGAAATTGCACAGATTGTTGGTAACTTACGAGAAATGTCAACTTTAATTAGTAATATATCTAGGATTGTAATGGATTATAGTTAATCTTTATTTTTCCTGAAATTATCCATTGTAGTAGCAACATCAATCATATACTTACCATCTTCTAATCTGTATACTAATGCGTTATCTTTGTTGAATAATTTAACTAAGTCAAGTTCAAATTTTCCTGGCGCGGATATATTTACTGATTCGAAATCAAGAACAATTGGTTCCTCTTTTTCATTCTTACCTATAATTTCTTTAACATCGGTTTCTATTTTTTCAACATCTTCTTTAGTTAATTTTTCAGTAACGTTTTTTGCTTTTTGAACTTTATCTTTTTTTACATAAAAAAATAATTTTGCACCGCATGTACAACCAGTTAAAATAGCGGCATTTCCATCTTCATAAAATTTACTGCATCTTACGCATTGGTGTGGCATTTTATTTTTTACGTCTCCTTTTTAGATTGCCTGTAAATAATTGAATTTTGTTAGGATCTCTTTTAATTTCTTTAACAACGCTAGCTGGGCCAATTACAGTAAAACCTAACCTGTCACCTAAAAGAACATTAAAAAATGTATTTTTGATTTTATTAAGAAAATCTGAATCTTTTTTTTCAGGGTATACAACTGCTAACTCTATTCCTTTAAAATCTTTGTTTACTTCTTCCATAGTTGTTTTGATTAATTCTGTTTCTTCATCTTTTTTTAATCTTCCTTGAAGTAAAACTATTTTTTTTTCTTTTGCTAATTTTAATAATTTTCTAATTCTTCCTACTGAAGTTAACTTTTCAATTTCTGCATATGGGATAAATTCTAATGATAACACATTTAACACCTCTTTATTTACTCAAAGCAAATAATGCTTCGTAAAATTCATCTACGTTGTTTCCGTGTTTAGCGCTAACTCCAACAACTTTATATTGTGGGAAAGCTGCTTCTATTCTTTTCATGTTAGATTTTTTTAAATCTATTTTGTTTGCAACTATTAAAACAGGAACATCTCTTGCAGCAAGATTTCCTATGATTGTAATATTTACTTGTGTATATGGATCTTTTGTGCTATCTAGTACAACTAAAACCATATCCATGTCATCTAGCCATTTGATTGCGTCAATTATTCCTTTAGTAGCTTCCTTTGCTCTAGATTTTGCTTCATCTTCTTTCATACCTTTTTTGATAAAATCTTCATAATCAATCCTTGTAGAAATTCCTGGTGTATCTACTAAGTTAAAAGAAAGTTCTTTTCCTTTAGATCTGATATTTATTTGCTCTTTAACTTGGATTTCTCTTGTTTCATGGGCCATTGAAGAAACACTTCCCATTTTTTCACCAAGCCAATCTTCGCAAACTCTATTTGCAAGTGTTGTTTTTCCACCATTTGGTGGGCCATATAAACCTAATTTAACGTGCTTTCTTCCTTTAAAAATATTCTTTATAACTTTATTAATGAATTTTTTGATAAAATCTAACATACATCTCCCTCTAGTATTTATTAAATATTGGACTAGTGTTGTATTTATATAGTTTTCGATATTATAATTGTTATTCGAAACCTATTTAAATTAACGAATTGCTTTTAAAATATATGACAACTCAGCATGAAATTTTAGAATTAACTCAGAAACTAATTACCTTTAAAACTACATCTAATGATGATCTTTCTATTGACCATTGTTTGGATTTTATTGTAGATTATTTTAATGAAAGTAACGTCTATATAAAAAGATTTCAAAGACAAGATACAAGGCCATGTCTTGTGATTACTTTAAAAAGAACAAAAAAACCAATTGTTTTTTTTAATGGACATATAGATGTAGTTGAAGGGGATGATTCTTTATTTAAATCAAAAATTAAAGATGGAAAGTTAACTGGGAGAGGTAGTAATGATATGAAATCTGAAGTTGCTGCTTTTATGGTTTTAATGAAAGATTTAGCAAAACTTGATAATCCTCCTTCTGTAGGGCTTATGGTTGTTTCAGATGAAGAAATTGCAGGAGAGGAAGGAACTTCTTTTCTTTTGAAAAAAAGAGGTTATTCTTGTAAATTTGCGATTACAGGAGAACCAACAATGTTTAATGTAGAAGTTAAACATAAAACTCTTTGTTTTATTAAAATAATTGTTAAAGGAAAATCTGCTCATTCTTCTAGACCTTGGCTCGGGGAAAATGCAATTGAAAATTTAGTTCATGTTTATAATGAACTTAAAAAAAAGTTTAATAAAATTAGTAGAAGTAGAAAATGGAATCATAGTTGTGTAATGACTAATGTTAAGGCAATAGGAGATCCTAATGTAATTCCTTCTTTAGCTGAAGCTTTACTTGATATTAGATTAACTGAAAAATCAGATCCAAATAAAGTATTACAATTAATTAAAGAACTTGGTGGAGAAGGAGAAATATTGGCAACAAAACCAATGTTATTCACGGAAGAAACAAATGAATATGTTCAAAGTTTAAGAAATATTTCTCAAGAACATTTATCTAAGAGGGTAAAATTCACTAGAAGTTGCGGTAGTTCTGATACTCATCATTTTTCTGATATAGGAATTCCTGCAGTTAATTTTGGAATTACTGGTGGGCATCATCATACGGATAAAGAATATGTTAGGTATAAATTATTTCATAAGTATTATGATATTTTGAAAGAATTTGTAGAAAAACATTGTTAAATTTCGTTTCCTGTATAAGCACTTACTCTAACTTTTCTAATTCCGTGTTGACCTTTAAACTCTATTTCATATATTGGTAGGTAAATTAACTCACAATGTATAATTTCACTTTTGAACTTTTCTTCAATGTATTTATTGATTTTGCTAGGGTCGTGATTAGTTGTACTTTTTGCTTCCATTTCTTTTTCATGTATATTTATTTTCATAGAATAATCTGAAATGTTGTTGCTTATTTCTTTACTTCCTAACTTAAATACTCCTTTATTTGAAATTAATGTATTTTTTTTAGCATTTACATATAAGTAATAGTTTTTAAATCCAAATAAACTTTTAATCCTTGCTTGTATTTTAAAAATAGGGGTTAAAATAAGTTCATGTGATTTATATTCTTCATCTTCACCGAAATAAAAGAATTTTTTCTTTTGCTTTTTTTTAATTAATTCTTCTATTTCATAGTTTAATGGAAATATTTTTATTAGTTTTTTTTGAAATATATTTATTTTTTTAGTTAAAGTTCCAATTTCATTTTCAGATAATGTTTTGTGGATGCTTTTTAATTTTAAACTTTTTATTTTTTTAATTGTATTATATTCATCAGGACAATAAATATAGAATTCTCCTATCTTTAGTTTAGATAAATCTAAATTACCTATAACATTTTTAACTTTTGCCAGATCTTGTTTTGTTGTTAATCTTCCTACTCCCCAAGTTCCAAATTGAGCAAATGCTTTGTAATCTATATCTCCTGGGTTTTGAGTTGCAGCCATACAACCAACTCCATATTTTCTTGCCTGTTTGAATATTTGTTTTAAAATATCTTTAGATGCTGGTTTAACAGAACCTGCAGGAATAAATTGTTCAATTTCATCAATAAAAAATAATGCTTGTAGTTTTTTACTTGGATTATGTAACATCCATTGGTACAATTGTGTCGAAAGCATTGCAATAAAACATTTTTTGGTTGCTTCATCTCTTAATGTATTTATGTATATTACACTTATTTTATTTTTTAATAAATTATTAATATCTAAAGGAGTACCTGAATTAAAAAGTAAAGCATTTTTGCCAATAGTAAACGATTTTAATTTCCTAATTAAATTTTTAACTTCGCTTTTAACATAAAAGTCACTTTCTTCAGAATCATTTATTTTTTCAATTAAATCTTCAAAATTCTTTATTTTATTGTTTGAAAGAACTTCATAAATTAAGTATTTAGCATTGTTAAATTTTGTACTTTCTTGTTTATATCCTGCAAATTCAGTTATAGTAGATGAAACATTATCAATTGTTTCTTCATCATCGCAATATTTGAAAGGGTTTAATGAAAGATGTATGCCACGAGTTGAAGCCGGTGTATATATTTTAGCATTTTTTATGCTAGCTAAATCTCCTTGAGAATCAATTAATATTGTCGGAACATTTGCTTCTTCTATAACGCTTTTACAAAAAACTGTTTTGCCACTTCCGCTAGCACCTAATGCAATAAAATGTTTTTTTAAGTTTTCTTTATTGTATTTTAAAGGTTTATTATTTTCTGTTCCAATGATCATAATAAATAAAAAGAAAAGAAGGTATAAAAAAGTTTCTAATACCTATAATGTTCAGGCTTGTAAGGGCCGTCAACTTTAACCCCTATGTAGTCTGCTTGTTCTTTACTTAGTTGAGTTAATTTTGCACCTAATTTTGCCAAGTGTAATCTTGCAACTTCCTCATCTAATTCTTTTGGAAGTAAATAAACTCCAACTTTTCTGTTATTTTGTTGTAAGTCGATTTGAGCTAAAACCTGGTTAGTAAAGCTGTTACTCATTACAAAACTTGGATGACCAGTTGCACAACCTAAATTAATAAGACGACCTTCGGCTAGTAAATAAATGCTTTTTCCATCGGGAAAAGTATATCTGTGTACTGGACATTCTATTCCTTTAATTTCTTCTTTTTTTATTCCTGGGTAATTATCTAATTTATCTACTTGGATTTCGTTGTCAAAGTGTCCAATGTTACATACTATTGCTTGATCTTTCATTTTACTCATATGCTCTGCTGTAATTATATCTTTATTTCCTGTTGTAGTAACAAAAATATCTACGTGTGGCAAAGCATCTTCTATTGTCGTAACTTTAAAACCTGACATACATGCTTGTAATGCACAAATCGGATCTATTTCGCTTACCATAACTTGTGCTTTTTCATTTGCTAAAGATTCAGCGCATCCTTTTCCAACATCACCATAACCGCAAACCATTGCTGTCTTTCCTGATATTAAAACATCCATTGCTCTTTTTATGCCGTCTATTAAAGAATGTCTGCATCCATAAATGTTATCGAATTTACTTTTAGTCACTGAATCATTAACGTTAATTGCAGGAAATAATAATTCGCTTTTTTCTAACATTTGGTATAATCTATGAACACCTGTTGTTGTTTCTTCTGAAACTCCTTTAATTTCTGAAACAAATTTAGTCCATTTTTGGTTATCTTTCTCAAATTGTTCTTTTAAGTTTAACATTAATTCTTTAAAATCTTCACCTTCGTTAGAATGATCTTTTTTTAATATGGAATGGTTTTTTTCGATTTCAACTCCTTTGTGGATCATCATTGTTGCGTCTCCGCCATCATCTACAATTAAAGTAGGACCTTTTCCGTTAAAATCTAAAGCTCTTTCGGTACACCACCAATATTCTTTTAGAGTTTCACCTTTCCATGCAAACACTGGAACGCCTGATTTAGCAATCGCAGCTGCTGCATGGTCTTGGGTAGAGAAAATGTTGCATGATGCCCATCTAACTTCTGCTCCCAATTCAGTTAATGTTTCAATTAAAACTGCTGTTTGAATTGTCATATGTAGTGAACCCATTATTCTTGCACCTGATAATGGTTTATCTTTTCCATATTTTTGTCTAGTTGCCATTAATCCTGGCATTTCTTTTTCTGCAATTTCGATTTCCTTTCTTCCAAAATCTGCTAAACTTAAATCTTTTACACAATAATTATCAGTTTTATCCATTATTATCACCTGTTTTGAGGAAAAATTGTTTACTTATATATTTATTCTTAGATTAATTGAGAATATGTTGCTTTTAATAATAAATGTATAGTTTTATTACACAACTTTTATAAATAATCTGGACATATGTCTATTTTATGTTAAAATTAGATGCAAAAGATCATAAAATAATTAATGTTTTACGAGAAAATTCTAGACTAAGTATTAGAGATATTGCTAAAAAAACAAAGTTAAGACCTAGTACTATTCATATTAGGATTAAAAAATTAATTGAAAGTTGTGTAATTGAAAAATTTACATTAAAACTAAATGATACTTTAATTGATGAAAATTTTATAGTTTATATGTTAATTTCAACAGATAAAAAAATAAATGACTTTTCTAATAAAGCAATAAAAGAAGTTTATGGTATTACTGGTGAATATGACTTAATTTTAAAAATGAAATTTAAAAGTATAAATGAATTTAATGATTTTGTAATTAAATTTAGAGATAAACATAAACTTGGAAAAACATTAACTATGGTTGCAACAGTTAAGATTAAAGATTAAAAAAGGCAATTATAACCTGTATATTTAAATATAGGTGTTTCATTTTATCTTATAAAGAGGTGATTTTTAATGGAAAATAAAAGTGTTAATCTATTTGTTGTTTTCATTATGTTAGCTAGTTTAGTTTTTGCTTATAACGGTCTGATGCAACAGTCTATGATTCATTTGTTGAGCGCTTTGTATGCTTTAGTTCTTGGTGTATTGATTATTTTAGTTTTACCAAGTGGAAAAACTAAGTCTTCAAGTAAAAGATCTAAATCAACTAAAAGAAAAAGAAAATAATTTTTTTCTTTATTTTTTTTAGAAATATTTATATAATTTAATGAATACTTCTTTATTATGAAAAAAGTAGCATTAATATTAGTAATTCTTCTTGTTTTAGCTCTACCTTTTGTTTTCTTTAACAAAGGAAATGATTTACTTGAAGAAAAAGGTTACAATGCTGAAGTAACTGAAAAGATAGAAGTTTTTTCTGTAAATGAAAAATATGTTTCAAATGATTTTGATTCAGTAGAAGTTATTCGTTCTAACTAAATATATTCTTAACTTTTCTTGCGAGTGTTTGTTTATATGCTATATGCACATTTCCTTCATAAACTCCCATAGTTGCATCATTTGGAATTTGTGCAGTTATTCCAATATTTGTATCTTGACTAATTAATAATTTATTTGTGTCTGTTTGAAGAAATTCTTTTACGTCTCCAGTTATTTCAATGTAAGCTTTTGCTGGTTGTGCGTTACTTAGACTTAATTTAATTTCTCTTTTAACTCTAGACCCTGGAGCTAATATTCCATAATCTAATTTTTGTTTATCGATTTGTTCAATGTTAAAATTATTACTTATTTCTATTTTCACAGGTATATTGAATTCCGCTAATGTTTTATACGGTAGAAAGAATAAAGATGCTGCTAATAAGACAATTCCTGCTATTACTAATATATTAACATCTTCATCATCATATTTTGGTTGTTTCCATGACATTAACATTAATATTGTAATTGTGTATTTAAAATTTACTATCAAATAACGCTTTACCTAGTCTTATTATTGTGGAACCTGCTTTAATGGCATTTTCATAATCATTACTCATTCCCATTGAAAGTTCCTTTAGTTTATACTTAATTTGTAGTTTTTTCATTGTTTTAAAATAATTCATATTATTTTTTTCTTTTCCAATAAACATTAATCCTATTAAATTAAGGTTTGTTAATTTTTTACATTCTTTAACTAAATTATTTAAATTTTCTATTAAGCATCCATTTTTTTGTGGTTCCTCTGTTAAATTTACTTGAATCATAATTTTTATAGGTTTATTCCTTTTATTGATTTCTTTAGCTAATTCTGCAGAATCAATTGTTTGTATGCAATCGAATATATCTAGAGCTTTATTGATTTTATTTTTTTGAAGTTTTCCTATTAAATGAAGTTCAATTTTTAATTCTTTATATGTTTGTATTTTGTTAAATGCTTCTTGTACATAATTTTCTCCAAATAATA
>CAZPRK010000002.1:0-121911 GCA_964589485.1 uncultured Methanosarcinales archaeon
ATAACCTAAAACAAACTTAGGACACTTTTCTATTTAACTGTCAAACTTGGGATATAATTCACAACAAAAATAATTGATTTTTTATGATTGATCTATACTCATTTACTTCTAACGACCCAGAATGAACATCAAAAATTCAAGTAACTCATACTTCACAGCTTGATGTAATTGGCTTTTGACTTCTTGTTGGGTTCCATATCTCGTAGCAAAATGCGATTGAAAAACTCTACAAAGATTAAAAATACCCCGTAGCTTGATGTGACTGGGATTTTTTATTAAAATCTGTTTTTTTCATTTGTGTATTAATGAGTGGAATTTTAATAGAAAAACAGATTAGAACAGAGGTTTTGGGCGAAGCAAGTGTGTTATCAGTCTAGTAGTTGAAGATGGTTTTGAAGTGATTGACAATAAATAGAGAGTTTTGATTAACCCTACCAAAACAATTATATTCTAATTCTATTTTCTTTTTATTGAGGTGATCTTATGAGTTTCAATCAATTTATTCTCAAAGAACAGTATGAAAAAGTTAAAGGTTTAGGTGATAGATTATCGTTAATGAAAAACCAGATAGATTGGGAAGCATTTATCTCCCTTGTAAAAAGTGTTTATTATGATAACAAAAAAACTGGTGGACGACCACATACTGATGAACTTGTTATTGTTCGGTCAATTATTTTACAAGCTTGGTATGGACTTAGTGATCCAGAATTAGAATTTGCTTGCAACGATAGATTATCATTCAGAAATTTTCTCGGATTTACAGAGAACATCCCTGATTTCTCTACTATTTGGAATGCAAGAGAACGATTAAAAATTGCTGGTGTTGAAAAAAAGATTTGGGTTGAGCTTCAAAGACAATTAGATGAGAAAGGATATAAAATAAAAGAAGGAGTAATTCAAGATGCCTCTTTTATTGAAAGTGACCTTGGTAAGAAAAGATATTACAAAGAAAAAAAAGCAAAAGAGAAAGGAGAAGAAATAGAGTACAACGAAAAGCAAAAGAAACACATCGATAAAGATGCAACATTTTCAGTTAAAAATAACCAAGTTCATTTTGGATATAAATCACACATTAAAGTTGACAGGGATTTTAATCTTATTAGAGAACAGGTTACAACTACTGCTTCTCTTTTCGATGGTGAGATCGATTTAGGCAAAGGAGAAGAAGTCATTTACAGAGAAAGAGCATACACCGGCAAGGATACCAAAGCAAAGGGGAATACAAGTATGAAGCGTGGCAATTTAACACTAAAAGAAAAATATAGGAATCAAAGAATAAGTAAGAAAAGAGTTCCAGGAGAAAGACCATTTGCTGTTATTAAGAATGTATTCAATGGAACGAGACAAGAGTTAAAAATATTCTTAGAGTAGATATTAAAGAAATGTTCAAATGTTTTGCGTTTAATCTTTATCAGCTAGTTACTTTGGAAAGAAAGAAACTAGCGAGAGCTACGTAAAAATAAGAAAAAAACAGAGAAAGTGAAGAAAAATGGAAGAGAGAAAAAATAACAAAATACAGATATTGACATAAATCACAAAAGTAAACCTGATTTTGAATTTTAAACGGGGTTAATCAAAGTCCTCAATAAAAATTTTTTCTAAATGACGTAATAATAATTAATACTTAATTAAAATAACAAAAAAATAATGGATTCAAAACATTTAAATATAAGTATGACAATTACACAACTAGTTTCGTAATGGATTTTACGTTAAAAAACAAAAAAGGAGGTATTTTTATGAGAAAAATATTAGTAATATTGAGTTTATTTATATTATCTGCAGCAAGTGTTTTTGCGGGTAGTACAACAAATGAGACAGTGGGTACAACAATGAATGTTTCAGGAACAGCACCAGTTATTTCTACAGTGGCAATGTACTTAAAAACTGATGCTGCAACAACAAATAATTTTGTTCTAACTGAAGGTTCAACTACAACTTTAAATTGTTCAGGAGCATTCTACGATTTAAACACAGATACAGTAATAATAACAGCAAGGTTTTATGATTTAAAGAATGTTACAAGTGTAGCAAGTGATCATAATAGAACGCATTATACAAATGGAGCATGTACTGAATATCAAACAGCTGGAAGTAATAATGGAACTTATCATTGTGAGTTTCCAATAACTTTTAATGCTAACGGTGATACAGTAAATGGAAATTGGGCATGTAATGTTACAGCAAGCGATGGAACATTAGAAAGTTATGCAAATAGCTCTGGTACATCAATTGACGATTTAGTTGCTATGGATTTAGAAGATGGAAGTATTGATTTCGGAAGTATGTCATTGAATACTTATGCACCAAATGATGTTGCATCTCAAAACCATACAGTATATAACTGGGGAAATGTTTTGTTAGATTTCTTATGGGCGTCTTACAATAATTCTTTAGGTGATGGAATGAGTATGGAGTGTACAACAGGAAATCTTTCAGTTGGTCATTTAGTTGTTAATAAAGCTACTCTTGCAAATTTTGCTGCTGGAACAAGAATTTCAAATAGCGCTTTGACTGAACACGTTGAAATAGATTTACCAGTAGTATCTGATAACGGACCTGCAACAGTAATTAAGAACAATGCAAACGCAACTTTAATTTACGGTATCTTTGCAAATCAAACTTCAAGTGATGCAGTAACTGCACCAGCAGGAAACTGTACAGGAAAGATACAAGTAGATACAAAAGCAAACGACTAGAATAGTTGTTTTTTTTTATTTTTTATTTTAATTTTTAAATTGATTTTAGAAAATAACTATTAAGAACTAACTTTAATCTTTTAAATTAATTTATTTCTATTCAAAGTAATTTTTAGAATTATGATATATTAATTGAATGCGGTTTTTATTACTTTTTTAAAAAGTTATTCTCAACAACTTGTGACCATTACCTGTCAATTCACTCAAAAATGCAACCATTTTTGGTGCACAGAAACCTAAATGGTTTCTCGTGAATTGGTGGCATACTCGCGACTACGTGGTTCGGATCACTCTTTCTTGAACACTTTTTATATTCATTTGTTTAACTCATCCACTGGTCAACACACGAAAAAATCTATGATTTTTTGTGTCTTAAAAATATTATATTTTTAAGAGACTAGTGGTATTAAAAGTATAAAAAATACAGAATAATTATAAACTTTAGAATTTAGGTTTTATTTATGTTATGGTATACTCATATTACATTTGCTTTATTATTGGCTGAGTTTTTTAATTTTAATATATTTGAGTATGTAATTTTAATACTTGCTTCATTATTGCCAGATGTAGATCACCCTGATAGTAAATTAGGGTATAGAATTAAACCAATAAGTAATTTAATTAAAATAATTTTTGGTCATAGGGGAATAATGCATAGCTTTTGGGCCTTGTTTGTTTTTACATATATTTTTTATTTATTCTCTAGCTATTCAATCCCTTTCTTTATAGGTTACTTTTCACATTTATTTATTGATGGGTTTACTAAAGCAGGAATAAATTATTTAAATCCTTTATTAAATATAAGATTACAAGGGTTTATTAAAGTTGGAGGATTTTATGAATATATTTTGTTTATAATTTTGGTGGTATTAATTTGGATGATATGATATATGCAGGAACAAGAAAAGAATGGAGACAGTGGCTTAGGCTAAATCATAAAAAAGAAAATAAAGTTTATTTGATTAAATATAAAAAACATACTGGAAAGCCAAGCTTAAACAATAAAGAAGCAATGGAAGAAGCTATTTGTTTTGGGTGGATTGATACAACAATAAAAAGACTTGATGATGAAAGGTATCAACAATGTTTTGCTAAAAGAACTGATAAAAGTAGGTGGAGTAATAATACTTTAAGATGTGCTCAAAACATGATTAAGAAAAATAAAATGAGTAAATTTGGAATGGAAATGTATCTTAAAGGAAAAGAAAAACCAACAATAGATCATAATTTCCCGAGAGATCCAGAAATTCCTATCGAATTGAAAAAAGAATTGGTTAAAAATAAATTATTAGATGAATTTAATTTATTATCACCTTCTATGAAAAGATTGCATATATATGCGTTATTGAGAGCTAAAAGAGAAGAAACTAAGAAGAAAAGGATAAATGAAATTATAGAAACTTTTTTTAAAGTTTAAAAATTTCTATTGTTGGTTTATTTGTTAAGGGATGATATTTCCCACTGGACATTTTATTATAGACGACAAATAGCCACTGGACACACTGGACAGGTGCGCGTGAGCTATATAAATGATTCTTGGTTTATACATATTACTCCCTAGAGAAATCTTGTGAAACAAAATGCGAAAGCAAGGAGGTGTTTGTAATGGAGAAAATAAATAGACCTGAAAAAAAAATTAGAGCAGGAGCAATTCATGTTACTATTTGGAACAATGAATTTGAAAAAAATGGAGAACTTTCTGAATTCAAAACTATAAGTTTTGATAGAAATTATAAAGATAAAAATGGTGATTGGAAGTCAACTAATTTGTTACGAATTAACGATATTCCAAAAGCTGTTGCAGCATTGAATAAAGCTTATGAAACTTTAATTCTTAAAGATAATGCTAATGAAATAATTGCGTGAGGTGTAATAAAATGAGTGAAGCAGAAGAATATGTAGTTGAAGAACCTAAAAATTTAAATAATGATTTGGAAGATATTGAATCAATGGAAGAAGAGAATAATGTTAGTGAATCAATTGAAGAAGAACAAGAAACTGAAGAAGTTGTTACTTTATCTGATTTATCTGGAGTAGGACCGGCAACAATTGAAAAATTAAATTCAGTTGGATATGGAGATTTAATGTCTGTTGCAGTTGCAACTCCTGGAGAATTAATAGATGCAACTGGAATGAGTCAAGCTGCAGCAAAAAAGTTAATTGCTCAAGCTAGATCTAATTTAAACATGGGTTTTATGTCTGGAGAAGATGTACTTAAGAAAAGATCTAAAGTAGTTAAAATAAGTACTGGGTCGGATAATTTTAATGAACTTTTGTCAGGTGGATTTGAAACTGGAGCAATCACTGAATGTTTTGGTGAATTTGGATCTGGGAAAACTCAAGTAGGTCATATTTTATCAGTGAATATACAAAAACAAGATCCTGAAGCTGTTGCTGTATACATTGATACTGAAAATACTTTCAGGCCTGAAAGAATAAAACAATTAGCTGAAGGCATAGGGTTAGATTCTGAACAAGCTTTAAAAAATATAATGGTTGCTAGGGCTTATAATTCTGATCATCAAATGTTGTTAGCTGAAAAAATAGATGATTTGGTTAAAAAAGATGGTAAAAAAGTTAAGTTAGTCATAGTTGATTCATTAACTGCACATTTTAGAGCTGAATTTGTCGGAAGAGGAACTTTAGCTGAAAGGCAACAAAAATTGAATAAACATATGCATAATTTGTTAAAAGTAGCAGATGCACATAATATTTGTGTTTATGTGACAAATCAAGTTATGTCTAAACCAGATCAATTTTTTGGAGATCCTACTGCAGCAATAGGTGGGCATGTTGTTGGGCATGCAAGTACTTTTAGAATTTATTTACGGAAAGGAAAAAAAGGTTGCAGGGTTGCTAAATTGATAGATTCTCCTAATTTAGCTGAAGGTGAAGCTAGTTTTATGGTTACTCAAGAAGGTTTGGATGATGTTTAATTATTCATCCTAAAATAGTAATTTTGTTCTTAATAGAAATGTTTATAAATTATATAATATAAAATTAATACTATGAGTGTGTTACTAAAGGTTGACAACCTTACAAAAGCTTTCGGTAATAAAGTTGTTCTTGATAAAATTAGTTTTGACATAAATTCTGGAGAAATTTTTGGAATTATTGGATTATCTGGAAGTGGAAAAACTACTTTATTGAATAATTTAGTTGGTTATTATATGCCGGAAGAAGGGGATGTGTTGTTAAGAACTCAAAATGATAACTTTTGTTCTTTAATACAAAGACATGATGAAATTAAACATTTTATTGGAATGGCTCCCCAATCTAATTCTTTTTATCCTAAATTAAATGTGAAAGAAAATTTAGATCATTTTGCAACTTTACATGGAATGCCTACAGATGCTAGGAAACATAATATTGATTATTTGTTAAAATTAGTTGGTTTAAATAAAGATTTTAAAACATTAGGGAAGGATTTATCTGGAGGGATGCAAAAACGATTAGGTATAGCTTGTGCTTTAATTCATAGACCAAAAATTTTATTTTTGGATGAACCAACAGCTGACCTTGACCCTGTTACTAGAAAACAAATTTGGAGATTAATTAAAGAAGTAAATGATATTGGAACAACAATAATTATGGCTTCACATATGTTGGAAGAATTAGAAGCTTTATGTTCACGGATAGCAGTTTTATCTCATAAGAAAGTTCAACAAATTGGAACTATTGCTGAATTGAAAGAAGATTTTTCAGATAAACAAGAAATTGTTTTTGAGTCTTCTCCTGGAAGGTATGAACAAATTTTACATACAATGCAAAATTATAGTCTTCCTATTGAATCTTTATCTGATGAAGGGCATCAAGCTAGTATACAAACTGCTGAATCTGAGCAAGTTTTAAATACTTTATTAAAAGTTTTAAAGGATAATAATGAAACTCTATTAGACGTGAGGGTCAATAAAGCTTCATTGGGTCAAGTGTTTGAGAATTTAACAAAGGGGTGAAAATTTGAATAAGTTGTTTAAGCTTGTAGCTAAAGACTTTAAAATGTTATTTAGGTCAAAGGCAAGCTCTTTGGTAATTTTATTTGTACCTCTTTTAATTATATTTTTAATGGGTATTGCGTTTGATCATAGTGATACTTATGCAATAAAGATAGGTGTGTTTTCTTCAGAATACAATGATGATGTTAATTCTTTAATAAGTAAATTACAAACTAATGAATTTAGTGTATACAAAAAAGATACCGAGGAAGAATGTTTACAGGAAATGAAAGATGGAGGCATAAACACTTGTATAATTTTTAGTGAAAATTTTAATTTACAAAGTAATAATGCACAAAGTGAAGTCACTTATTATGTTGATTATTCAAAAATTAATTTAGTTTATATGATAAGTGATACTCTTTCAGATACAATAAATGTAAGAAATGATGAAGTAAGTAAAAGTTTAACTTCAAATATTTTGGATAAGTTAGAAAATACTCGAAATGCAGTTTCTAATCAAATTATAGTTTCAGATGAAATTAAAACTACATTGGGAGAAGATGAAGCTAAATTAGTTTCAATGAAAGAAAAAATTTCTGCTTTAGATTCTTCTTTTGATACTGGAAAAGTACAAACTGGAGTTGTTGAAGCGAAAGCAGTTAGCATTCAATCTCAACAACAAGAATTATTAGATTTTATTATAGTTGAAGTTAATGCAAGTAAAAAAGATATACAAGATGCAAAAGATGACATACAAGGATCAAACTCTTCAAGTGGGGCAAATTCTGAGTTAAATGCAATAGATACTTCTTTAGGTTTAATTTTAGATAAAGCTAAATCTATAGCTTCAAATTTGAATTCAAGTTCTAATGAAATTATTTCTTTAATTAAAGAAGCTAATGTTGAATTGAGTAGTGTGAAGTCTAGATTTGAAAAAATTACTTCAACAAATAATGAAGTTGCTACAGAATTAGATTCTTTAGTTGATTCAAAAAAAGTTTTAATTGAAAAAATATCTTCAATAATTCAAGTTTTAGAATCAAAGGAACAAGAATTGTCTACATTAACTGTGAGCAACGCAGATAAAATAGCTACCCCTGTAAAAACTCACATTAAACCAATATCAACAAAATCAAAACAATTAAATTTTATTTTTCCTTTAGTTATTGTATTAATTATAATGTTTGTAAGTATATTGTTAGCTTCAACTTTAACTTTAATGGAAAAAAATTCACCTGCTGAGTTTAGAAATTTTATTTCACCTGTACATAAATTATTACATTTATTTGCTGTATTTTTAACTACATTGATAGTTATTTGTTTTCAATTAATTGTAATCTTGGGAATAGGGAATTATTTTTTTGAAATAGATATAATAAATAATTTTGGAAGTTTATGTTTAGTAATAACTTTAATTTCTTCTATTTTTATTTTATTTGGGTTACTTGTTGGAATGTTATTTAATTCAGAAGAAACTGGAGCATTAGGAGCAGTTAGTTTAAGTACATTATTTTTATTTTTTTCAGATTTAATAACTCCTTTAGAAAGTATGAGTAAACATATTTTTAATGTTGCTCAATATAATCCTTTTGTTATTTCTACGAATTTAGTTAAAAAGGTATTACTTTTTGGAACTGAATTAAGTTTATTAAAATATGATTTACTTATTTTATTATCTTACTTAATAGTTTTATTTATAATTATATATTTTTTTAATTCTACTTATTTTAGACATTTATATCATAGAATAAAGTCAAATAAATTTAGGAAAAGCAGATGAAAGTAATAATAGTTACTGGTACTCCAGGAGTGGGAAAAACTATTTTTTCTAAACAATTAGCAAAAGAAAATGAATATTTGTATGCTAATATCACAGATATAGTTAAAAAAAATAAGTTATATGATTCTTTTGATAAAATTAAAGATTCTTTAATTGTAGATGAAGATAAGTTAGTTGAATTTATGATTAATTTTATTAAAAAAAGTAAAACTAAATTAGTTATAGATGGGCATATGTCACATTACATTCCATCTAAATATGTTCAAATTTGTTATGTTTTAAAATGTGATATTAGTATTCTTAATAAACGATTAGCTAAACGAAAATACTCTAAAAATAAAATTAAAGAAAATATTGAAAGTGAAATTTTTGATATTTGTTTAAATGAAGCAATTGAATTTAAACATAATGTAAAAGTAATAAATTCAACTTATTGATCTAATTCAAGAGTTTCTCCATCTAACTGGAATCCGCATTCACTACAATCTCTTTCTCGATCTGTAATAACTGAATTACATTCAGGGCATCTAATGATGAAATCTACTTTAACTCCCCATTTTTCTAAACTACAATTACATGCGGGACAATCACTTCCTTGCCAAGAATCTCCAATATCTTTCTTACATTTTCCGCATTTTCTAGTTATAAAACTTGTACTTTTCATACTTTTAGTTAATTCTATTGTTTTATTTAAATATTCCTCTTTATGCATAATTTTATAAACAACTTCACGATTTTAGTAGTTATGAAAAGTCAATTGGCGTCATTTGAGGTAGCATGTATAGTAAAAGAATTGCAAGAGTTAATTGGAGGGAAAATTGATAAAATTTTTCAGCCTTTAAAAAATGAATTAATTATACAGTTACATATCCCAAATATCGGAAAGAAATATTTAAAAATAGTTTCTGGCAGATTTATGTATTTAAGTTCTATAAAACAAAGTACTGTTAAACCACCTGGTTTTTGTATGTATTTAAGAAAAATTATTGGTCAAGCTAGAGTTAGAGGAATTAAACAATATGAATTTGAAAGAATTGTTGAGCTTGAATTGGAAACTAAAGAAGATAAATTTAGTCTTATTTTTGAGTTATTTGGTACAGGGAATATACTTTTACTAAAAGATAATGTTATTTTATCTGCAATTGAATATAAAAAATGGAAAGATAGGGATATTATGCCAAAACAAGAATATAATTATCCTAAAATGAAATATAATTTCTTAAAAATAACTGAATCTGAATTGATTAAATTGTTAGAAGAAACTTCTAAGGAAAGTTTAGTTAAAGCTTTAGCTTTAGAATTAGGGTTAGGTGGAGTTTATGCAGAAGAATTATGTTTACGTGCAAAATTAAATAAAGATTCTTTACCTAATAAATTTAAAAAAATATCTGAATTATTTAATGAAATAAAAAAATTAAGAAAATTAAGTTTAAAGCCAATGGTTGTTGATAACGGGAAAGATATAACTCCTGTTGATTTGATGTATTATAAATTAGATAAAAAGCCTTTTTCATCTTTTAATGAAGCTTTAGATTCAATATTAAGTGAAAAAATTACTAAAGATATTAAAACTAAACTTGAAACTACTAAAAATAAAGATATTGTTAAAGTTGAAGCTATAATTAACGCTCAAACTAAAGTTATAAAAAAGTTAACTAAAAATGAAGAATTGAATAAACAAAAAGCTGAATTGATTTATTCAAATTATAATTTGCTTGAGAATATAATTAAAGAAATGAAAAAAGCAATGAGTAAGTTTACAGAAAAAGAAATTAAATCGAAATTGAAAGGACATAAAATAGTAAAAAGTTTTGATTTTAAAGAAAAGGCGATTGAAATTGAGTTCGAATAGTTTATTAAAAAGATATGTAAAGTTAGGTGAGACTTTTGACCCTGCTACTGTTAAGTTAGAGTCTAGCTTAAGAGTAAATACATTAAGAATAAAGGAAGAAGATTTAGTTTTAAGGTTAGAAAAAAAAAGGATTAAGTTAGAAAAAATACCTTGGCTTACTCATGGATATCATTATAGAAGCTATTTTTCACTTGGAGCTACTCAAGAATATTTACAAGGTTATTATTTTTTACAAGAATCAGCTTCTCAAGCTGCAGTTGAAGCATTAAACCCTCAACCAGGAGAAACAGTGTTAGATATGGCTGCTTCACCTGGAGGAAAAACAACTCAAATTGCACAATATATGGAAAATAAAGGAAAAATAGTTGCTCTGGAAAAAAATAAAAAAAGGTTAAATGCTTTAATTAATAATATTCAAAGAATGGGAGTTACTAATTGTTTAGTATATGGGATTGATGCATTAAATGTAGAAATTTTAAAATTAGAATTTGATAAAGTTTTATTGGATGCACCATGTTCAGGGAACTTTACATCTGAATCAAAATGGTTTGAGAAACGGGACATGGAAGGAATACATAAAAATGCTAAATTACAAAGAGAAATGTTAATTAAAGCATTTTCTGTTTTAAAGAAAAATGGAGTTTTGGTTTATAGTACTTGCAGCATGGAACCTGAAGAAAATGAATTAAATATTGAATGGCTTATGGATAAATTTGATACTAAGGTTGAAAAAATTGAAATTAAAAATGGATCCAATGGATTAACTCAAGTTTTTAATAATTCTATACGGAAAGAAATATCTAAAACTAAACGGTTTTGGCCACATTTACACCATACTCAAGGTTTTTTTATTGCTAAAATTACAAAAAAATGAAATTATTTTCTAAATCTATTAAATTTAAAAACCCAATTAAAGTTTATGAAGAATATAGATCAAAAAATTCTATATTGTTAGAAAGTCAAAAGAATGGAAGATATAGTTACATTGCTTTAAACCCAGATATGATTTTTAGAAGTAAAAATGGAAATATTACTATTTCTAAAGGAAACAAAGTAATTAAAAAAAAAGGAGATGTAGTTAAAGAGTTACGTAAAATATTTTATAAAAAAATTCTTAGAAAAAATTTACCTTTGTTTTATTCAGGAGGGATAGGATATTTTGCTTATGATTTTATAAAAAAACATAAAATAGATGATTTGAATTTATCTGATGTGTATTTAATTTTTCCTAGAACAATTATATTTTTTGATCATTTAAAGAAAAAATCTAAAATAATTTCTAAAGATATGGATTTTAGTTTTGATAAGATTAAAAGTTTTAATACAAAACATAATAAAGTTAATTTTGTTTCAAATTTTAAATATAAAGATTATATAAAAAATGTTAATAAATGTATAGAGTATATTAAAGCAGGAGATTCATTTCAAATTAAAATAAGTCAAAGATTTGAATGTACAATTAATGAAGATACTTTTGAAATATATAAACGGTTACGTAAAATAAATCCTTCTCCTTATGCATCTTACATGGAATTAGATGGATTTAGTGTTATTTCATGTTCACCTGAACATTTGATTAAAGTAGAAAATAATGTATTAGAAACTAGACCAATAGGTGGAACGTATCCTGTAACTAAAAAAGTTTCTGATTTTTTAAAAGATAGTAAAGAAAATGCTGAACATAACATGTTAATTGACCTTGAAAGAAATGACTTAGGAAGGGTTGCTTCTTTTGGTTCAGTTAAAGTAAATGAAAATAAAGTTATTGAAAAATATTCACATTTAATTCATTTAGTAACAAATATTAAAGCTAAATTAGGGAAAGGAGATGTTTTTGATGTATTTATGTCAATGTTTCCTGGAGGGACTGTCACAGGATGCCCAAAGAAACGAACAATGGAAATTATAAGTGAAATGGAACCTATTAGTAGAGGATTGTATACAGGAAGTATTGGTTTTATTAATTATTCAAATGAAATGGATTTTAATATTATTATTCGAACTTTAGTTGTGAAAGGAAATAAAGGATATGTTCAGGTAGGCGGGGGTATTGTTGCAGATTCAAAACCTAAAAAAGAATATAATGAAACTATAATTAAAGGAAAAGCTTTATTTGAGGCGATTAATTTATGATTTTAATAATAGATAATTATGATTCTTTTACTTATAATATATATCAAAGGTTAGGAGAAATGGGGTTTAAGTCATTAGTTGTTAAAAATGATGAAGTTTCAATTTCTAAAGTAAAAAAAATAAATCCAAGTCATATTATTATTTCTCCTGGACCGTGTACTCCAAATGAATCAGGAAAAAGTAATTTGATTATTAAACATTTTTATAAAAAAGTTCCAATATTGGGAATTTGTTTAGGTCATCAATGTATAGCTCAAGTATTTGGATCAAAAATGATTAGAACTATTCCATTTCATGGGAAGCCTGACTTTTTTAGTCATAATAAAGATGAATTGTTTAAAGGGATAAAACAAAAATTTATTGCTGCAAGATATCATTCTTTAATTGTTCAAAGTTTACCTAAAGATTTTGAATTAATATCTTGGAATAAAGAAAATTTAATCATGGGGATTAAACATAAACAGTTTAATTTATATGGAATACAGTTTCATCCTGAGAGTATTTTGACAGATGTTGGATATAAATTGTTAAGGAATTTTGTAAATGTATGCCATAATAAATGATAAATTGGAAAAAAGTGCTAAAATTAGCGTTTATGATAGAGGTTTTTTGTTAGGTGACGGTATATTTGAAACTTTAAGAGTATATAATGGAAAAATTTTATTCTTTGATGAACATTATAAAAGGTTTTGTAATTCTGCAAAATTGATAAAATTAGATTATAAATTTAGTAAACTGAAGTTATTAGATAATGTAAATAAATTGATTATTAAAAATAAATTAGTTAATGCTAAGATAAGAATAACTGTAACACGGGGAGAAAGTAAATTAGGGTTAGCTTTTGGTAAAGTTAAACCAAATATTATTATTTTATCTGAGGAAGTTAAATTACTTGATTCTTGTAATATTGTAACTTTTAATTCTTTTAGAGAATATCCTGAAATTAAATCTTTAAGTTACTTGAAAAATGTAATGGCAAAATTACATGCTCAAGAAAATAATGCATTTGAATCTATATTTGTTCATGAAGGATATATTGGAGAAGGAAGTTTTTCTAATATTTTTATTGTTAAAAATGGAGTTGTTATTACACCTGAAAAAAATATTTTACATGGAATAACTAGGGATATTGTGATTAAGTTATGTAATTCTATTAAATTAGTTCAAAGAAGAGTTAAATTGAAAGAATTATTAGATGCAGATGAAGTTTTTATTACATTTAGTTCATGTGGTGTAGTTCCAGTATATAAAGTAAACAATAAATTTAAAAGACAAAATACTCTTTCTCAAAAGATTAAGAGTTTATATGAGGATTATATTGATAATGTTTAACGAAAATAGAACTTACATAATGGGAGTATTGAATGTTACACCTGATAGTTTTCATGATGGTGGAAAGTTTATAGATTTTAATCTAGCAATTGAACATGCAAAACAAATGATTCAAGATGGTGTAGATATTATAGATGTGGGAGGGGAAAGTACTAAGCCTGGGTCTGATCCTGTAAGTGAAGAAGAAGAAATAAATAGAGTTATTCCTATCATTAAAAAGTTATCTTCACTTGATGTTATAATTTCAATAGATACTTCTAAACCTAGAGTAGCAGAACTTGCATTAAATGCAGGGGCTCACATTATCAATGATGTAACTGGGTTAGATTTTGAGATGAGGGCAGTTGCATCTAAATTTAAATGTCCAGTTATTATAATGCATATGAAAGGAAAACCAAAAACTATGCAGAAAGATGTTGAATATGGTGATGTTGTTCAAGAAATAAAAGAGTTTCTTTCAGAAAGAGTTAAGTTAGCAAAAGAATCTGGAATAAATGAAATTTTCATAGATCCTGGGATTGGATTTGGAAAAGAATTAAAACATAATTTGGAATTAATTAGAAGATTAAATGAATTTAATGAAGTTGCTCCTATTTTATTAGGTGTTTCTAGAAAATCTTTTATAGGGAAATTAATTGGTGAAGAAAATACTAATGAAAGGTTAGAAGGAAGTTTATCGGCTGCCGTGATAGGGATAATGAACGGTGCTAAAATAATTCGTGTACATGACGTAAAAGAAAGTAAAAGAGCTGCTTTGATTGCAGATAGTATAAAATGACAAAAATAAAAATAAATAATGCGAAATATTCTTGTATTGTAGGAATAAATGAAGAAGAAAAATCTATTAAAAGAGATATTTTTATTGATTTAGAGTTAAAATATGATATTATTCAATCGGTTGTTACTGATAATTTAGAATATACTATTGATTATAGAACTGTAAATGAAATTGTTAAAGACTTAATTGAAAATAAAAATTATTGTTTAATTGAAACAATGGCTGAAGATATAATACATAATATTACTTCTAATTTCAGAGTAGATTATATTAAAATTAATTTAAGAAAACCAACTGGGATAGAAAATGCAGATTCTTCTGAAATTGAAATTACTAGAGAATTAAATAAAGTGTTTATTGCTCTAGGATCTAATATGGGAGATAAAGAAAAAAATATAGATAAAGCGATTGAGTTAATTTTAAGGAAAAGTAAATTAATTTCAAAATCTTCTTTTTTACAAAATCCACCTGAATTTTATAAAGATCAAGATGATTTTGTTAATGCTGTAATTTGTGTTGAAACTTATCTTGAGTCACGAGAATTAATTAATTTTTTATTGTCAATTGAAACTGAAGTTTTTAAACGTGAAAGGTTAATTAAAAATGGACCTAGGCCTATAGATTTAGATATCATTTTCTTTGGAAATAAAATTATCAATGAAGAAGGATTAAGAATTCCGCATCCTCATATGCATGAAAGATTCTTTGTTTTAAAACCAATGAAAGAAATTGCTTCTGAATTTGTTCATCCTACATTGAATAAGACAATAAGTGAATTATTTTTACTTGAATCTAATCCCAAGCAATAAAAGTTCTTCATTTGTTCCTCTATTCCACTTACCTTGTCCACCATTTGATAAATGACGCCATATATATTCAGCAGTAAATGATTTATTTTTAGTTATTGTTGTAGTAATTCCAAATCCAAAATAACTTTCAAATTCTAATATACTATCTATATATTTATTTTTTTCATCTGTTTGAGCATCTGTTAAGAAAGCTCCAAGTCCAGCAGTAACATGTAAAGGAGAATGTGTATGGATTCTAATATTTTCAGATAATCCTATTGCTCCATGACCAGGTGTATTGTTTTCAAAATTAGTATAAGTTAATTCATGGGATAAACTAAATTTTAACCATTTCCTTTTTTTTAAATGTTCATCCCTGAATTTAATTGTTCTAAGCCTATAATCGTTTCTTTTAGAATGGCTTGATACAGATGAACCATATATGATTTCAGTTGGAGTTTTAGTTAATTCTGCTACATAATGTCCCAAGTCTTGTGTATATGAAGTTGCTAAGTTTAATGCAAATAATAAAGTCTTTTTCATTAAGTAAGGAATAGGTTTATTCTTTATAAAAATAGTACCAAAAGCTTTATAAATAATCTCAGTTTTTTTACTTTTGGACGGTCATAGGGGCGTGGTTCACCTGTTCCCATTTCGAACACAGAAGTTAAGAACGCCTCCGTTCAAGTGTGTACTGCACTTATGTGCGGGAAATCATGAAAGCTGTCCACCTTTTTATTCTAAAGTTATATAAATGAAAAAACTTTCTACTAAAAATTATGAAAATAACAGTAATAGGAGTAGGATATGTTGGATTAGTAACAGGAGCATGTTTTTCTGATTTAGGAAATGATGTTATTTGTTTAGACGTTGATTCTTCTAAGATTGAAAATTTAAATAAAGGAATAATGCCTATATATGAACAAGGATTGAAAGATTTAGTTAATTTGAATGTTCAACAAGAAAGGTTAACTTTTACAACTGATGTAAAATTTGCTATAGAAAATTCTGATGTTATTTTTATTGCAGTTGGTACTCCGCAAGATGAAGAAGGAAAAGCGGACTTAAAATATGTTAAAGAAGTTGCTAAAACTATTGGAACTTATATGAACACTTACAAAGTTATTGTAAATAAAAGTACAGTTCCAGTTGGAACTGGAGACTTAGTTAAATCTATAATTAAAAATGAAACAGATCATGAGTTTGATGTTGTAAGTAATCCTGAATTTTTAAAAGAAGGAGCTGCAATTAAAGATTTTATGACTCCAGATAGAGTTGTTTTGGGCGTTGAAAATGAAAAATCAAAAGAAATTATGTTACGGTTATACAAATCTTTGGAAAGAGTTGGAAAACCAATTGTTTTAACTGACGTTAGAAGTGCAGAGTTAATTAAATATGCGTCAAATGCAATGCTTGCAACAAGAATATCTTTTATGAATGAATTATCAAGGTTATCTGAAAAAGTTAATGCTGATATTAAAAAAGTTGCAAGAGGTATAGGGTTAGATGATAGGATAGGACCTAGATTTTTACATGCAGGAGTTGGGTATGGAGGATCGTGTTTTCCGAAAGATATTCGAGCTTTAATTAACACTGGGAAAGAAAATCAAGTTAATTTGAAAATATTACAAGCAGTTGATGATGTTAATGAAGAACAAAAGAAAAGTATTGTTCCTAAAGTTTCAAAATTAGTTGGAGATTTATCTGGAAAAAAAATTGCAGTTTGGGGATTGGCATTTAAACCTAAGACTGATGATGTAAGAGATGCTCCTGCTTTAGTTATTGTAAAAGAATTATTAGATAAAGGTTGTATAGTATTCGCTTTTGATCCAGTTGCTCAACATAATTTTTCTTCTTTGGTTTCAGGAGTAGAGTATGCAGAAAATCCTTACGATATTTTACAAGATGCAGATTGTTTGTTAATTTTAACAGAATGGGATTTGTTTAGAGAACTTGACTTTGACAAAGTTAAAAGTTTAATGAAAAATCTTAATTTAGTAGATGGAAGAAACATATATGATCCCGAAGAAATGAAAGAATTTAATTATATTGGTGTAGGGAGATGAAAGTAATTATTTTATGTGCAGGATATGCAACTAGACTTTATCCATTAACTATAGATAAACCTAAACCTTTACTTTCAGTTGGTGGAAAATTAATTATTGATTATATTTTAGATAAAGTAAAAGAAATAGATGTTTCCGATGTATTCGTAGTTACTAACGATAAATTTTATCCTTTGTTTAAAGAATGGAATAATGATGTAAAAGTTATTAATGATAAAACTATTTCAAACGATGATAGATTAGGAGCAATAGGTGATATTCTTTATGTTATTGAAAATGAACATATAGATGATGATGTTTTAGTTATAGCTGGAGATAATTTATTTGAATTTAGTTTACAGGAAATGCAAAATATGTTTAATGAAAAAGGAACTGTTGTTGCTTTCAGAGATGTTGGAGATAAAAATTTAATTGCAAACAAATTGGGAACAGCTGACCTTGATTCAAATAATAAAATAATTGAATTTTTAGAAAAACCTTCATTTCCAAAATCTACTTTAGCTGCAACTGCATGTTACATGTTTAAGAAAGAAGATTTAATTGAACTTAAAAAATGTATAGAAGAAAATAAAAAACCAGATAATTCTGGAGATTTTATTAAATATTTAATAAGTAAAAAGGATGTATATGCATTTGTGTTTAATGAGAAATGGTTTGATATTGGAAGTCATGATCAGTTAAAAGAAGCTGATGAATTTTATTCTGAATAAAAATCCAAAACTATTTATATCATTTTAACTTAACTTTTTAAAACGGGGTGTTTTAATGAGAAAATTAATATTATCTGTATTCTTTGTTTTAATTCTAGTTGTTTCTGTTTTCGGTTTTTTTTCTAATGTTCAAAAAGAGCAAGATTGTGTTGATATTGTACACGAAGAAGAAGTTACTTCGGTATCAACATGTACTTCTGAACGAATAGTTAAAACTTGTGATGATACTAATACTACTTGTGATGAAATAACTGAATCTTTTCAACATAAATGTTTAAACACTTCAATAGTTAAAACAATAGAAAAAAAATGTGTAACTAAATCTTTAACTTTAGATAATCATAAAATTAATGTTGAAGGTTATGAATGTTCTGTTAATGATAATGTTGTAATTTGTGATTCTAAGTTTGATGGGAATGGAGACGGAATATGTACTTCTGGAGAAAGTTGTATGAAATTTGATTTTGATCAAGGAAGTTATACTCAGTATGAAAAGAATAGTAATTTGGATTTTGTTGAAAGTGATGAAAGTTTCTTTGTAGATAAAGCTTCAGTGGAGGTTTTAAAATGAAAAGATTAATTTTATTTTTATTATTACTTCCAATTGTAAGTGCATGGAACCTTCCAAGTGAAACTGATGGTTTTCATATGATTTTACCTTTAGATACTAATTTATTAGATAGTGTTAGTAATAGTTCTACTGGTGGAAATTCTAATTGGAAACTTAATGCTGGAGCTACTAATTTTACTTCAATTTCTCGTGATGGGAACGGTGCTTACAGTATTCAAACTTCAAATGATAATACAATATATAATGATAGTAATTTTGATCAAGCATTTGCTAGTGGAGGAGCTATATGTTTTTCGGTTTATCCTCATGAGGATATTACTGTTGATGATACGATGATTTGGCAAAATCCAAATACTGGTGGTCAGTTTGATGGACATACTTCAATTGGATATAATGCAGTTTGGCCTTACAAATGGAGAAGGGAAGATAACCCTGGAGGATCCGGTGAAAAATCTATCACTATTCCATATAATGTAGAACTTGATGCTTGGAATTCTTTATGTTTAGTGTATAATAATAGTTACCATAAATTTTGGCTTAAGAATAATAATGGATCAGAATGGAGTGTTACGGATACAACTCAAAGTAGCGGTGCAGGGTTTGTTGGATCACATTCAGATTATTTAGGTAATACTTACCTTTATGGAAGTGCTGACGCCCCAGGAGATGTTGGAGTTAACGTTATCGTAGATGGTTTAGTTGGATTTAAAATTTGGCCAGATGAACATTTATTAGAAAGTTATCATGCAGGAAATTGGACTATTGTTGATTCAAATGCTCCTGTGTTTTCATCAATAAATTGTACATCTTGTAATGATGCCGTTTCACCATACTCTAGTTCAAATTTATCTCCTTCATTTTATTTTGAAACAGATGTTAATGCAAATTGTAGAATTGCTAGTACAAATATAAATTATACTGCAATGGGAAGTTCAAAAAATTGTTATCAAGGTCAAGGTGAAAATACTCATACTTGTATTTTAACAGATGAATTAGATAGTGTTGTTGATTATGTGTATGCAGCATGTCAAAATAGTATTAGTTCTAATGAAAATTCAACAACTTTTTTGATGGACATAATTGCACCTCAAATTACAGCAATAAATTGTACTTCATGTAACATTCCTAATGGTGATGTTGTTGCACCTTATACGACTTCAGATACAACTCCTACATTTACATTTAATACTGATGTTGGAAGTTATTGTAGAGTTTCAGATTCAGCATTAAATTATTCAGTTTTAGGGGATTCTAGAAATTGTACAGGCGGACAAGGTGGAAGAAGTCATACTTGTAGTTTAACAGTTCAAGACGAATTAGTTTCTTCAACTGATAATATGTATGTGATTTGTGAAAATGGAGTAGTTGATAATGGGTATAGTACATTACAAATGGACATAACTAACTTACAAGGTAATACTTCGAATGCAATTGAATGGGGAATTCAAAATAGTTCAATTTGGCCAAATGTTAAAATTTACACAAATCAACAAATTTATCTTCGTAATTTACAAAATCAACAAGTGTTGGCTACTGCCGATAAAGTTGCAGTTTATAAAAATCAAAGATGGATTTTAAATGTAGCTATTGATTCTGAAAGTAAACTTGGATTGTTTAATTTAACGCCAGTTGTTTATGTTTTAGACATGGCTAACATTTCTATAACTGATATAAGGTCAAAAGTAAGTTCATTAATAACGGCTACTGTAAAATGAAATTAAAATTATTTTTTATGTTTTTGTTACTTGTTCAAGTTAGTTACGCGGCTAGTGAATATAGACCTTATTTACATGAAGCTGTAGTGCCAGAACATCCAGATGTAAAGTTATTTGGACAATATAGTACTAATTTATTTCCTGGAGCTGCAACTTATAGTTATGGTATAGAAGTTCCTAAAGGAGTAAATGGTTTACAGCCTTTAATTTCTTTAAGTTATAATAGTCAATCAAATGATAAGTGGACTTTTACTTCAAGTTACATTTATAGAGATAGAAATAGTACTATTAGTGATGAAAGTGATGATGAGTTTATTTTAATTTTGGAAGGAGTTGCATATGAATTAAGGTATGATGGAAATTTTTGGCATACTGAAGTAGAATCTTATTTTAAAGTTGAAAATTATAGTAACCATTGGGTTTTGACTAAGAAAAATGGGAAAAAATATACGTTTGGAAATAATTCATTAATTTCTAATCATAGATGGTATGTTGATCAAGTTACAGATTTACATGGAAATAATATTTATTATAATTATTTCTTAGATAATGGTACATTGAAAATATTAAACGTAAAATATAATAATGATCAAACTAGAGAAATTAAATTTAATTATGAAGAAAAACCTAGACAAAGAGTTGTATATGATAATGGTTTAATAGTTCATGAAACAAAAAGAGTTAAAGATATTTCTGTTTTTGCTCCTTCTTTAGTAAGAAGATATTCTTTTTCTTATACACAACTAAGTCCATTTATATCTTCACTTTCTTTAATTAAATATTTTGGAAGTGATAATAGTTCTATTTTACATAATATTAGTTTTGATTATTATATTTCTAATTTAGATATTGAAAATAGTACTGAAGATTGGGATGCACCTGAATCTTTTACTAATGTGAATAATTATGATTTTGGGGTTAGGTTAGTTGATTTTAACCATGATGGATATGTTGATATGGTTCAAGGAAATCAAGATACTGAAACTAAAAATGTTTGGATTAATAATAAAACAAAAGGATGGGTGAATTTAAGCACATGGAATGTTCCTGAATATTTTGTTCATACTGATAAAACAGATCAAGGAGTTAGATTAATGGATATTAATAATGATGGATTTGTTGATACGATTAAAGCAAGAGATGGAGATAGAGTTGTTTATCTTAATAATAAAACTGGATGGAATTTGAGTAGTTGGGTAATGCCTTTAGATATTTTAAATTCTGTAGCAGAAGATATGGGTATTAGATTCGGAGATGTTAACGGAGATGGATTTATTGATTTTATTAGAGCAAAAGGTGGTAGTAGGAATGTTTATTTGAATAATAGAACTGGTTGGGTAGATTCATGGAATAATTTTCCTGCAGATTTTACAACTGCTGCTGGTAAGGATAGTGGTTTAAGATTATTGGATGTAAATGGAGATGGATTGCCAGATCTTACTAAAAGTACTCCAACAAGTAGTAATACTTGGTTAAATAATGGATCAGGTTGGGAAAGTTATTCGAAATTTATATCTCCTGTTGCTTTTATAACTTCAGAAGATAAAGATAACGGAATAAGATTCTTAGATTTAAATAAAGATGGTTTAATTGACTTTTGGGAGGGTCATGATACAACTTTGAAAGCTTATATAAATAACGGAACAGGTTGGATTGAAAATAATACTTGGGCTCCAAGAGAAGCTTTATTGTATAATAATGAGAATACAGGAAGAAGATTAGCCGATGTTAATGGAGATGGATTTGTTGATGTGATTATAAGTCATGATAATATTGGCAAGTATACTTACTTGAGAAATTTTACACTTCCTTACTTATTAAAATCAATAACTAATGAATATGGAGGAAAGGTTGTAATAAATTATAGTACTTCTACTTCATTTAATAATTCTGAAAATGGATTTAGTGAACTTGGATTTAATTTATTTGTTGTAACTAATGTTACAATGAATGGGTCAGTTTCTTATAACTATTCTTTTGGAAAGTATAATTATAATAAAAATGAATTTCGAGGTTTTGGGAAAAGTGTTGAAATAAAGCCTGGAAAAGTAATTAAACATTATTTTTATCAAGATGATCCTAGGAAAGGTAAAGAGTTTAAAACTGAAGTTTTTGGAAATAGTTTGTTATCAAAAAATGTTAAAGATTATAATTATACTTATAATGGAGTGTATAATGTAAGTTTAATTTTTTCTTCTGATTATATTTATGACGGTTTAGAAGTTCCTAAAGTTACAAATAAAACTTATGTTTATGATTCATTTCATAATTTAATTTCATTAAAAGATTTGGGAGATATTAATATAGAAGGAGATGAACATTATACTAATTATACTTATTCTACTAAAAATTGGATTTTAGATAGAATTGCCTCAGTTACTGAATTTGATTCAGATAATAATAAAGTAAAACAAACTAAATATTTTTATGATAACTTAGGATTGAATGCATTAGGAAGTTTTGGAGATTTGACTAAAGTAGAAAAATGGTCTTCGAATAGTTCTTTTAATTATTTTGTATATGATAATTTTGGTAATTTGATTAGAGAAATTGATAGTCTCGGGGGAAGTACTAAATATGGTTATGGATTGTATAATACTTATTTAGCTTATTCAGTAAATCCTTTAGGACATATTACTTCTTTTGGATATGATTTGGGTACAGGTAACTTAATATTTCAAGAAAGTAATGGAATTAATACTTCATTTGAATATGATGTTTTTGGTCGTATATTAAAAGAAATTAAACCTTATGATTCTTTACTTTTACCAACTAAGAACTATACTTATGTATTTGATGGGACTGTTCCTGAATTAGTTAAAGTTTCTTCAAGAACTACAAGTAATAAAAGTGATTCAATTTCTTATTATTATGACGGATATGGAAATTTAATTCAAATTAAAACAGATGTTGATTCAAGACAAATTGTAAAAAATATTTTTTATGATTCTGAATTTAGAGTTTTTTCAGAACAAAATCCTTATTTTTCTGCTAAAACTGAAAATTTATCTTCAATTTCAAATGATGCAAGAACATATTATACTTATGATGCTTTGGATAGAGTAATTGGTGTGTTGAATTCTGATTCTACTTCTAAGAATGTTACTTTTTTACAATATAATATTACTGATTTTGATGAAAATAGTAATAAACATATTTATACATTAGATGGTCGTGGGAGAATTTCTAAAGTATATGAATTTAATTTGGGAGAAACTTATGTTACTTTTTATACGTATGATGGTAATGATAATTTAGTTTTAATTGTTGATAATGAAGGTAATGAATTCAGTTTTACTTATGATTCATTGAATCGTAAGGTTAGAATGAACGATCCAGATTTAGGAGAATGGAATTATTATTATGATGTTAATGGTAATTTGGTTAGGCAAGAAGATGCAAAAAATAATACTATTACTTTAAATTATGATTTATTGAATAGAATATTGCATAAAAATTCTTCTAATGTAAATATAACTTTCAATTACGATAAAGATTATTTAGGAACTTTAAGTAATTTAACAATGGGAGACATTGTATTTAAGTATGAATATGATGATAGATTAAGGTTAGTAAAACAAATTCAAAATTTGGAAGGAGTTGAAGTAACTAATGAATATCTTTATGATAGTCAAGATAGGTTAATTTCAGAAAATTCATTAGATTACATTTACAATTATCAAGGATTAGTTTCTTCAATTCCTGGGTATATTGATTCTTCTTTTTATAGTGCTTTCGGAACTATGCTTAATAGAAGTTATAATAATGGGTTATTACAAACTTTTAGTTATATTGATGATAATAATAGATTAAAGTTAATTAATATTAACAATGTTCAAAATTTAAATTATACTTACGATAATGTTGGAAATATTTTGAAGATTGTAGATTCAAATAAAAATCATATTTTAACTTATGATGGATTGGATAGATTAGTTACTGCAACAATTGGTTCTGATAATTACAGATATGCATATAATTCTATAGGAAATATTATGAATCTAGTTAGTAATAATAATGCTAAGAAATTTATTTATTCATCAGGACATGCACCTGTTAAAATATTAGAAAATGTTTCCAGTGTTGATTTGTATAATCCAAAGGATACAAATTCAGGAAATAAAACCCGAACATTTAAGTTTAATTTAACTCAAGATACAAATATTAACAGTACAGCGAATTGGACAGTTTATTTTGGAGATGGTAGTAGTTCATCAGGTTCAACTACAGATTCTTTAGTAACTGTTCAGCATACTTATGCAAATGGGGGAACTTACGATGTTGGTTTTGTTACAGATTATGATGAACAAAATCTTTCTTTAACTTTTGGAGCAAGAGCTGAATCTTTAACTTTGGTTTCAAGTAATACTTCTACTAGATTATTTGAGTTAAAAATAACTAATGATATGTTAGAAAATGCATTAAATGTTGGTTGGAATTGCAGTTTGGGTTTAAGCTCTACTTCTTTGGTTAATTTATCTTCAGAGATGTATGTAAATATTACTGCAAACTTCACAACTCCTGGAAATAAATTGTTTAATTGTACAGTTACTTCAGATGATGGTAGTGAAAGTATTACTTTACCTTTAGAAGTTAAAGGATTAGAAGTTAAAGAGTATGATGTTTTATTAGAAAATAAATCTAAACGTATTGTGTCTTATAACTTAGTTAATCATTTTTCAACATTAAATACTAACCTATCTCATAATATTGAAGGGTTTTCTACAACTGTAAATGTAAGTGATGATGTGATGGTGTTTGCAGAAGTAAATTATACTTCAGACGGACATAATGAATTTATAATAACTTCAAATTATTCCACTGGATATGTGGATAGTTTTACTAAAGTTGGAGTTAGTATTGAGAATTTCTCAAGAGTAAATAATATAATTAATATGATGTTATACAATTATTGGTATCCTGGAACTATTTATTTTAACATTAGCGAAGTAGATAACTCTACAACTGAAAATATACTTAAGTACAACAAAGAAGTTTCTAAAGATAGAGTTGAAGTTTCTGCATTTACTTCATCTTATGTTGATAAATTAATTAGTGTTTATTTAGGAAATCCTTTCCAAGTTTCATTATTAACTTTACATGAAGGAGAAATAGTAGTAAATGAGTTAATTGTTGATAATGATCAAGGTCAGTTAATTGATTGGCAATTTAATACTGGAGTTGAAAATGTATTTTCTACAAATTCAGTAAATGATAGCGTAATGGTGTTTATAGAAAGTAATTATTCTATAGATGGAGTGTATAAAACTGTTGCAACTGTTAATAGTTCTTCTAATTCTAATAATGTTACTGGGGTGGTTGTTAAATGAAATCACTCCAAAGAATTGCTTTGCTTTTATCTATGCTTATGATATCTTTACCTATTGTATTCTCATTAGAATTAACTTATGATGCGAATGGGAACTTAGTTACTGGTGATGGAAAATATAGAGAATATAATAGTTTGAATCAATTGTATAAAGTGTATAATGGAAGTTCAGATGCAGGAACTTTATTACAGGAATATAAACATCATCCTACTGAGGAGAGAATTCTAGTTAAGAAAGAATATTTTGTTAACGGAAGTGTTAAGGAAAGAACTATTTATATTTCTAAAAGTTTAGTTAAGGTAATTAATAGTTCAGGTGAATTTGATTTTAATTATGTTTACCATAATGGTCAGTTGATAGCTCAAGAAATGAACGGAGATAAGAAGTTTATTCATGCAGATCATTTAGGAAGTAGTAGTGTTGTTACTGATAGTTCAGGCACAGTAATAGAGAATACTACTTATTCTCCACATGGTGAAGTTGTATCGGGTGGAACTAAATCAAGATTCGGATACGAAGGCAAAGAGTTTGATTCTGTAGTAGGAGATACAGATTTCTATTTTAGGAAATATAAACCTGAGTGGGGATTATTTACTCAACCTGATACTTTGATTCAGAACGTATACGACCCACAATCTCTAAACAGATACATGTTCGAGAGGGGTAACCCGTATAAGTATACTGATCCAAGCGGACATCAACCAGAATCTCCTGCGGGTGCAGTAGAAGAAGCAAATAAAGTAATAGCATCCTACCTTTATGGTTTGGAAAGAAAAAGAATGGAGGAAGACAAACGTTATGAAAGATTATATGAGCTTTATCATGCTGAAAATCCAGAATTACCAAATAGTCCTTATGTTAATGTTTTAGTTTCAGCAGGGGGAAGCAGAACTATAGTTGAAAAACAAAGAAGAATAAGTTTAGGCATTCTTGAATCATGGAATTCTGTAAAATTAGATAAATTTGTTCAACAATCAAAAGTGATCCACATTGGCAATTCTTTAACTACTGCACAGCCTAAAATCTCTACTTCTTTAGATTCAGGAGGAAGTTCTTCAAGTGGATCATCTAGTGGAGGATTATTAAGTAAAATATGGAATTGGTTTACAGCAGGAGATGGAGATGATGGTTCTTCAAGTTCTTCTTCTTCATCAAGCAGTGGAAGTTCATCAAGTTCCTCTTCTAGTAGTAGTTCATCCAGCTCATCAGGAAGTTCATCCTCTTCAAGTGGAGGCGGATCCTCTGGAGATAGCAGTCCTTGGTGGTGTTTTTGGTGTTGACATTAATATTGGAAAAATTTAAAAATAATCAGGTGTTAATATGACTAATCAAATAAAAAAATTATTGATTCATCCTAAAATGTTTTTTAGAGGTTTGAAAGAGGAAAAAAGCTATAAGAAAGCTTTAGTACCTTTCATCGTATTTTCTTTACTGATATATATATTTTGGTTTATTAAAATTATATTACAAGTCAATAATACTCCTTTTTATTCAGGACCATCTTACTATGATTTTTTATTTGGAAACTTTGGTTTATTTTTTACCATCTATGCATTGGTCTTTTTGATTGCTGATATTATTATTTCACTTTTTTTCACGTTAGTAATAGTAGCTTTAGCTAAATTTATATGTTATTTAATAAAAGTAAAAATTTCTTTAAATAAGATCTGGATTATATCAGTATATAGTTTAATTGCCTTTGTGTTGGCAAGTTTATTTCACTTTATAGCTTATTTTATCAACACTGCATTTTTAAAATATGTTGGTTATGTATTCTACGCTTACTATCTCGTTCTTTTAATAATTGGAATTTTTGAGAATAGAGAAAAATAATCCGTATAAGTATACAGGTCCAAGCGGACATATAATTCCAGTACTAGCTCATCGAATTGAGTTTAGAAATGTTTAAATAATACATTTACGGTACGTAAAGTATAAAACTCAATTTTCCTTTTTTCTCGTCATAAATGGCTTTTTTAATTTCTAAAAAAACATGTTTTTTTCTATGGAATACTTTATATATTTTGAAGAAATTAGTTACTTATGGAAGCTTTATATCCCGAATCAGTAAGACTTATCTCTAGTGATTTTTTTGGATTAAAGGAACTTAAAGGTATTAATGACGCAAATGGTAATTTATTACGAGATGGATCAGGCTTTCAAAGAGAGTACAATGGTTTAAATCAGTTGGTTAGAGTGCGTAATATTTCATCTAATATTGTTATACAAGAATATGTGCATGATCCATTTGAAGAAAGGACTGTGATTAAGAAAATATATTTTAACAATGGAAGTCTGAAAGAGACTCACTTCTACTTTGATCGTGAATATGTAAGAATAACTAACAACACCGGAACATACGATACAGAGTACGTCTTCATAGACAGTCAGCAAGTAGCAGAAGTTAAACATGATGGAGCTAAACAATATATACACACAGATCATTTAGGAAGTAGTAGTGTTGTTACTGATTCTAATGGAATAGTAATAGAGAATACTACTTATTCACCTCATGGAGAAGTATTAACAGGTGGAGAAGCAACTAGATTCGGATATGAAGGAAAAGAACATGATAGTGTAGTTGGAGATACTGATTTTCATTTCAGGAAGTACTGTTCAAGATTTGGTATATTCTGCCAACCAGATACAATAATACAAAATGTATATGACCCACAATCTCTAAACAGATACATGTTTGAAAGAGGGAACCCGTACAATCAGATTGATCCTGATGGTCATTTACTGCCTTTATTATTCTGGGGTACATTTCTTATTGCTGCAGCGGTGGCAACAACAATTATTGCCATAGATAAATATCAAAAAGAGGACAATTCTGGTTTAGCAGAAACAGGTGTAACCCAAGCTGCTACAATAGTTTTTGAAAGTGTAGCACCTAAAGCAGCTGGCCCTGTTGGTGTAATATTAGGGAGTGCTTCAATAGCTGAGGGATTAGTTATTACTTATGAAGATTTTACAAAAGATAAAGAAGGTGAAGAAAATACAGCTTCGCTTAAGATGAAAAAAATTACGTATATCGATGAAAATGGAAATCAAATACTTTTAACTGTGCCTGAAGAAACCAACAGATTATCAATCTCAACTGAGGGAGGTGGTATGACGAGGGCAGTTCCAGTTTATACAAGAAAAGATGGAAATGTTGTATGGGGTGACTCAAACAATGTTAATATTCCTGATGATGCTACTTCTATCGTAGATGATTTAGATAATTAAAATAGGTAAATTTATTAAATCTTGAAATAATAAGGATAAATATGACACTAAATAAAAATGTTCAATGGTTAATTATTGCATTTGCACCGATATCTATTATATTTGCAGTTATTTTTAGTTATCCAATTATTCTTACGCTATATTCTATTCTTATTTTATATTTGATAGGTAAATATGAGAATGAGTTTGTGCTTTGCCCAAAAAAATCAAAAGAGAAGTTTATATCAAAAGTATTTCTATATATTATAATTATATTCACAATTGCTATTCAAATATATATGTTGAGCTAATTAACATGGCATTTATTAATAAATGTATTTTACGTAAAATATATTGTATTATTTTATACGGTGACCAAATATAGTGAAACTTACTGTACTAACTTCGTCTATAAAATGCTTTTTACACCCACTTTTACTGGGTATTGATTTTTAGCATTTTTTCAAGGTTTTTTTTCACTCCTTTTCTATGAGTGGCAAGTCCTAATTTCTTATACTTAGTTACTAAATTCTTATTTGAAACGATAAACATCCACCTATCTTTGTATTTTTTATTTAATGCTTTAACTTTATCACTACATTGTTTCCTCTTTTGCAATAAATTACCAGTTTCAATTTCCAAAGCATATATTTTACTTTTACGGTACGTAAATTATACTCAGTGATAATTCTTATTTTCTCGTCTAAAGACAAATTTTTGAATTTTAAAAATGAGGTGATTTTATGTTCTCTGTAAGGCAGATATTAAAGGACAACTGGGATAGGTATGTCCAAAGACACAATCCTAACAAATATCAGCGCCAAGTAGTGCGAGCTATGTTAAAATGTTCTAAATCAAGCTGCAACTCTAGGTTGTGCTCTTCTTGTGGAAAAAGATTCACCGATAGTTGGGCGAATTGGATTAAGGACTACTTATATGACATTAACCATTTTCATGTACTTCTTACTATTCCAGCAATTTTAAGACCTAAGTTAAGAAAATGGAAAAATCTTAAAATCCTCATGGATTCGTCACGGGATTTTTTAGATCAATTTCTAGTGATAACTTTGGAATTATAGTAGTACTTCACACTTTTGGAAAAGACTTAAAGTTTAATCCACATCTTCATATTATATCAACAACCAGACTAAATGAAAGATTTAGCAGGATATGGAGAAAAATTGTTTTAGAAAACCTCCAAGCACCATCAAACAAATATTACTATGGATATTTTGTCTGGTCTGACAAAAGAAAATTAAATATCAGAAAGATATCTAAATATCTTGCTAGATATATAAGGCATCCTGTCATGGCTGATAAGAGAATTATTTTTTATAGGGGTGAAACCATTCAATTCAAAGCAGGTCAGAATATTAAGAAAATGAAAACTGATGATTTCATAACAAGCTTAATTCAACATGTGCCGCCTAAACATTTTAGGCTGATAAGACACTATGGAAGGTATAGAAGAAATTTTACGGATTACAATCCGTGAAGCTGCAGATTATGTTTCAAAAAACACCTCATCAAAATTTACGGATTATGTTCCGCAAATCATAAATAAATGTAAATAGTTGATGATGAACATCAAACACCCATTAATATTTACTAAACATTTATAAATTCTTGATGTAATTATATATTAATGGATTATGTTCAATATGTTAAGAACAAATTAAAAATTTACAAAAAAGATGATATAAAAATTACAGCTCATGCTTTGATAAGGTTAGCACAAAGACAAATAGATAAAAAAGAGATAATTCAGAATTTAATCAATCCAACACGTTTAGATTATGCGATAAAAGAAGAAGCAAATGTTCCAAGTGAAGAAAAATTCGATTGCTATTTCGGATATAGCAAAACACAATGTCATAGATATGTGATAATATTAAAAGAAAATGTAGTAGTGGTTACAGTTGTTAAACTTAATAGAAGGTGGCAAAAAATTGCAGAAAAAAAGCTTAAGAGGTAAGTAAAAATGTGGAAAAAATTCAAATTTGATTATGATTTAGAAAATGATGATTTATTTTTATATGATAAAAAATCAAAATCTAAAGGAAGTATTGAAATAGATGACATTGTTATAGATTTTGATACAAATATGGCTGTTTCTGCAATTGAATTGATGAATGCTTCAAAATTTTTTAAAGATTTAAGTTTTGAAGGTTTAAATATAGATAAAGAAGTACTTAACAAAATTCAAGAATGTAAAGTTGAAATAATTCCCAAAAGCAATTTTTTTGTAATTAAACTATTATTATTGCTGGAATCTAAACAAGAAATAAGAACACCAATTATTATTCCTACTGTGAGTGAACCAAGTCCTGCTGTTGTTTAACGATGCTTGCAATCTACCCACAATCAGTAAGTATATTTGGATTAAACAACATCCATACAGATCATTTAGGAAGTAGTACTGTTGTTACTGATTCTAATGAAAATGTAATTAATAACACAATCTATACACCTAATTGAGATGCTGTTAGTTCATCATCCATAAATATTTATATACTATCACAAATTTCTTTACCAAATGATTGATTCAAGAAGTATAATTTTACAATATATAAAAGGTAAAGATGTTTTAGATATTGGAAGTTGCGGTAATCAAGGAAGTAATAATAAATTACCAACTCAATATGAAATGATTAAACAAAACGCAAATTCTGTTCAAGGAGTTGACCTTGAAAGTAATATGCCGGAAATAATTAAAGGAAATGCAGAAACAATTAACTTGGACAAACAATTTGATGTAATAACTGCAGGGGATGTTATTGAGCATTTGCATAATGTTGGTTTGTTTTTAGATAACATGAATAAACATTTAAAACAAGATGGAATTTTAATTCTAGTTACGCCTAATGTTAAATCAATAGGTTATTTGCCATTTAGAGGAAATTTATTTCATACTTGTTGGTATTGTGAACATACTTTGAAATATATAGTAGAAAAGCATAACTTTAAGGTAGAAAAAGTTTACAAAGGATTAAGAAAAAGAAAATCCCCATTAAATGATTTTTTAAGAAATATATTTGCAAATAATTTAATTTTTGTTTGTAGAAAAAATTAATATCCAAAATCTTTATGTAAATTTAAATCAATTCTTTCGTTAATATAATTTACATCTTCTTTTGATAAATAATCTGTATATCCGCCAGCTTTTCCTTTTCTTACTTTATATGATTCTTTATCTTTTGGATTTTTAGCTCTTAACCTGTTATCATGGAATAAATCTAATTCTTCAATTTTTCTCATATTTTCTATTGTTCCAAATTTAACAGCTTCATTTACTATTGCAGGGCTTACATTAAGTTTTAAAAATAAAGATATTTTTTTAAGTTCTTTATTACAATTTTTTTTCATATCTTCATATCTTATTAGAAGAAAAGTATTTGGCTTTGAAACCATTTCTTTATGCCACATGTTCATGTATCTTATGATTTTTTTCAAAGTATATTTTTCTCTAATAAAAGAACTTATATCTCCTTTGTATAAATGATGCCTTTTAGTTAATTCGAAAAATAATGAAACAACAACATCTCTTGGGTCTCGAACTAAAAATAATATTTTTTTATTTTTTAATGAAGGTCTAATTTTAACTCTTTCAGATTTTGAATAAATACTTGTAAATTTAAATCCTTCCCAATGGTATAGTGGCAAACCAGCTAAAGAATGAAAAATTGCAATTTTTGGTATTTTACCTTTAGCCATCCTTATAATGTCTAAATCTAATTTTTTTATGTTATATTTTAAAGAAATAATTTTAGCTAACATAACTCTAAGCCAAGTATGACCTGACTTTTGGAATGAAACTACTGCACTTTCTGCATATAAGTCGCAATATAAACCTAAAAAGCGAAAATATAAAAATCTAAATATAGCAAATTTCCATAATTTTTGTTTCATTTTATCAAGTTCAAGGATTGTTGTATATAAAATTAACTTAACAAAATAACTTTCCACCAAAGAATTTTTGTTTATAAAAACCTATAGTTTGTACTATGTAACTTAGAAATAATAATACAAATATTAAAGGAAATCTGGGGTTAGTTAAATTATATTTAATTATATTTTTAGTTTGCCATATTTTTAAATGAACGTATTTATTTACATTTTTAATTTCTTTCTTGAAAAAATAATTTCCCTTTCCCCTATTAAAATGCCATGTAATAAATTCTTTTAATTTATATCTTGCAGGATGAGTCATAATCATGTTTGGGTTATATTTTATTTTAATGTCATTTTCAATTAATTTATGTGAAAGAAAAACATCATCTGCAGTAATTGTTAATTTTGGGTTAAATGCACCTATATCTTGAACAACTTTTTTTATGAATGCACAATTGCCTCCAGCTAAATGATCAGTATACCCATCAATTACTTTCCACATTTTTTCAAAGCCAAGATGAGCTCCGCCAGGATATCCTAATGCTGAAATAGAATCACCTAGAATAGTAGATTTTGGAATTTTTGTACATCCGGAAACTACTTTATTTACTTTAATTGTTTCGTAAATTTCATTTAACCAATTTTCATCAGCTTGACAATCTGCATCAATAATTGCAACAATTTCAGAAATAGCTGCATTTATTCCTTCATTTCTTGCCCTTGATAATCCAATTCTAGGCATATTTTTTACTTTAACATTGTAAGATTCAGCTATTTCTTTAGTGTTATCGCTACTTCCGTCATTGACAACAATAACTTCAAAATCTTTAAAAGTTTGTTTTTTTAAACTGTCTAGAACTACATGAATAACTTTTCCAGCATTATATGCACATACTACGACTGAAATTTTAGGTGTCATTGTCAATTTTTTTTAATGATAAATATTGTGAAATCAATTTTCTTAACATTGCTAACGATGAAACTACTGCATATATGATTAATGTTAAAGATAAATAATCAAAAATTACTCCAAAAAATAATACATTAAAAGGTTGTCCTTTTCTGAATAGTTCTGCTAAATAAGCAAAAATACTTTTTTGGTTAATGGATTGTGACATGTATATTTTTCCTAATTTGTCCCATTTTTCTTTCTCAAACCAACCTGGATTAATGTTAAATAATTTTTCATATAACATTGTTATGCAACAAATTCCACCTAAAAAAATAGCAGAAATGTTATTTGTCATAAAATATACTTTAAATCCTAATGCTAAAAACAATAAAGGCATTCCAAAAAATAATCCTAAATACTCTAAATATATTCCTGTGAAAGATTTAATATTTTTAGCTCTTGCAATATTTCCATCAGTAAAATCTAACAAAGTAACTAAAAAGTTAAATATTATAATTCCAATGACTCTTTGAGTGTATGTTCCTAACATTAAAAATGCGGAAATAAATTCAAGTAAAATCCATAAAATTGTAATTTGGTTAGGAGTAATGTTAGTTTTAAGTAATGGTTTCGCAACATATAATCCTAATATGTGCCACATGTAATTTACTTTACTCCATGTATTTTTTTTAGCTTTTACTTTAAGTTCTTCGATTGAAACCATATTTTTGTAGCTTTGTTTAATATTTATAAATATTTGCACATAAAAGAGGAAGTTTTAAAAGATAAAGTAGAGTATTAAGTAATATGAAAAGCTTTGGTAAGGGAACAGTTTATTTGATAGGAAGTGAATTTTTTTTTGTATTGTCTAATTATTTAATTCACATTGGATTAGCAAGATTTTTAGGAGTTGAAATATATGGGTTATTTGGAGTATTAATGTCTCTTTACCTGTTAAATAGAGCTTTTCTTAATACTGGTTTGCCAAGAAGTGTATCTAAATTAATTTCTGAAGAAAAATATGATATAAAAGATATATATAAAACTTCAATAAAAATTCAATTATTTTTTTCTATATTATTTGCATTAATATACATTTTATTTTCAAGTCAAATTGCAAATTTATTAAAAGATTCAACTTTAATTCCTTATTTGATTCTTTTAGGGATAATGGTAATTCCGTTAGCAATATATTCTTTATTTTTGAATGGGTTTGTTAATGGGTTAAGAAAATTTGAATTACAAGCTAAAATGAAAGTATTAAATTCTTTTTTTAGAATTTTGTTTACTTTTGTATTAATATTTCTTGGGTTTAAGTTATTTGGAGCATTGTTAGGTTTTTTTATCGCAACTATTATGTCAGCTATTATTGTAAGGTATTATTTAAAATTAGAAAAAGGTAAAGAACTTAAATGGAATAAAATACTTATCTTTGTAATTCCGTTAACATTTACAGCATTGGCATTAACTTTTATTAGGAATGGAAATGTTTTATTTATTAAATCAATGTTACAAGATAACTTTGTTGCAGGATTATATACTAGTGCAGCAACATTAGCCACTGCACCATATGCTATCTTCTCTGCAGTTCCAAGGACAATTATGCCTAGTATATCAAATGCTATTGCAAAGGAAAATTACGATTTAATGAAAAAATATATTACTAAATCTTTAAGGTATACATTAATTTTAGTTTTACCTTTATGTGTTTTAGTAACTGTAACTGCAAAAGAAACATTAACTTTATTTTATTCTAAAGTTTTTGCTGAAGCAAGTACAATTTTGCCAATTTTAATTTTTGCATCCTTATTTTTAATTTTATTTGGAGTTTTTGGTTCAATATTAACAGGTCTAGGAAAACCTAAAACTGAAACTACTTTAATGGTATTAATATTGATATTAATGATTAGTTTAAATTTTATTTTAGTTCCTTTATTTGGAGTTATGGGAGCAGCATATAGTATTTTTATTTCAACATTACTAGGATGTTTAATTTCTGGGGGTTTAGTTTGGAATAATACTAAAGTAATAATGAACTTGATAAGTTTTATTAAAATTACATTAGCTTCAATTTTACTTTATTTTATTTCTTTGAAATTTTTATTTACAGGTATATTTGTAGTTTTAACTTACGGAATTGGATTTTTAATTTATTTTCTTATATTATTTGCTTTAAAAGAGTTTAAAGAAGAAGATTTTGTATTTGTTAGAAAGATTTTTAAACAAACTTAGTTACTTTTGAATATATGGTTACACTTAAAGAAATAAGGGAAAAATCAAAGAAAAAATATACTAGTTTTCATAGGATGATGCTTCATACTGTGTCAACACCGTTAACTTGGATCTTTTTACGTTTACCTTTTACACCAAATCAAATTACAGTAGGTTGGGGAATATTACAACTTTTAGCTTCATTATTACTTTTAAATGGAAATTATTGGTATATACTAGTAGGAGTTTTAATGTTTCATTTAGGAACTTTTTTAGATTGCGTAGATGGACAAATTGCAAGATTTAGGGGTATACAATCTGTAATGGGTAATTATTTAGATCAATTAATGCATTATATTACAATTCCTTTCTTTTTTATTTGTTTTACTATAGGTGTATATGTTCAATACGATAATGTAAATTACTTATATTGGGGATTATTGGGAGTATTAAGTTTTTGGAATTCTAGAATTTTATCTGTAAATCCATTATGGTTTCCTATGGATGAAAGAAGTAAAGTTTCTGATCAGTTTCAAACTTTTGTAACAAGGAAAAAATTTGAATTTATTTATGATTCTTTAAAAATTGAGTACCCTTTAAATTTATTTTTCTTTGGAGTTTTATTTAATCTGTCAAATTATGTATTAATTATTTATTCTATTATGTTTTTCATTGATTTTATAAAAAGGATAAGTTCACAATATATGAAAATGATGGCTTTAGATAGAAAATGAAAAAAATATTTTTATTTTTAATTTTAGTAAGTCTATTATCTTTTCAAGTAGATGCATATACTTGGAAAACTAAGTTATATGATAATTTTATGAATTTTGAGTTAAGGCCTGTATTAGATAAAGATAAAGAATGGGTAAGTAAGAATCTTGATCAGATAGGAAAAAATTTAGAATTAATTAATTGTTCAAATAATTTAAATGAAGTATCTTCTAAATTAAAAAGATATCAAAAAGAATTAAATTCTTTTAATTATTTTGATTTAAAGATAGATTTTAATATGTTTAAAAAGAAAGTTTTTTTATTATATCAGGAAGTAAATTTAATTAAACGGAGATGTTTAAAAACTGAATTTATTCCTAATAATTTTAAAGAATTTATTTTTAACCCTGATTCTGGTAATAATGTTAATTTAACTGGTGAAAATTATTTTGTTAAAATAACTAATAAAGGAGATAAAGAAGTTTCACCTGTATTGTTAATTAATAAACGAGATTGGTCTAACTTGAACACTTTAATGTTTAGTGTAGTAAATAGTTCTATGAATGATAAAGAAAAAGCTTTAGCTATATGGGAATTTGTAAAAAATAATAGATACCATCAAGATAGTCCATTAGAATACCAACAAAGAGTTTCAGTAGATATTTTGAATACAATTGGATTTGGAAATTGTGGAACTGCTACTAACTTGGTTGTTGATTTAGCAACAATTGCAGGATTAGATGCAAGAGAACATAGGTTAGGTGGACATATAATTTCTGAAGTTTTTTTTGACAATAAATGGAATATTTTAGATGCAGACGGAAAATGTGTTTATTTAAATCCAGATGGAACGTTTGCAAGTGTAGATGATTTAGAAAATAATATTAGTATTTTAAACTCATGTGACAGTGAAGTTTATGATTATGAATATTTAGAAAAAGCATATGCATCTCCAAATAATAATAAAGTATATGCGTATAAAGCTAAAGATAGAGACAAACAGTTTAAGTATATTTTAAGACCAGATGAAACTGTAGTTTTTCAAAAATATAATACAGGAAAGTATTTTTCAGCTACAAATTATAGTGAACCTAAATTTTATAGTAATAGTTACTTTGTATATAAACCAAAAAATAATAATAAAAAAATTGAATTTGATTATCCTTACCCTTTAGTTGGTGGGATTTTAAGCGGATATTCTGATTCTAAGATTAAAATTTATTTTTTAGATGAAAAAGGAGTTCCTGTTAAAATTTTTCAAGGAAAAGGTGAAATTTTAATTGATTTTAGTAAACATTTTAGAAATGGATATGGATTTCCTCAGTTTACTTATACTTTAAAATTTTCAAATGAAATTGATAAATTAAACATTTATACTGAAGTTCAAACTGCATCCTCTTCCTTGCCTTTATTGAAAAAAGGTGAAAATCTTGTTGAATTAGAAGGAAAAGATTTAGAATTAACTTTTGGTGTATCATAAGTTTTATATATTAACTTCTAAATCTTTTTGTTATGTCTATTATTACTATAATATTATTTTTTGTTTATTTATTTGGACTAGGATATACTGTAAGTAGTTTTTTTAAGAAACAAGAAAGTTTATTAGAAAATCTTTTTATTTCAATTTCGTTAGGGTTAGGTGTTTTACCAATATTACTCATTTTTTTAAATTTTTTAAATTTTTCATTATTAGATTGGAAAATTTTATTTGTATTAAGTTTAATATATCCTTTGTATAAGTTGTTTAAAAATTATAAATCTATTTCTTTACCTTCATTTACAAAATCGGATGTTTATATGATTATTGTTATACTTATCTCGTTAGTTTCTTTATGGATTTATACAACGGGAGCTTTTGCATATCCTTATCTTGAAGATGAAGACCCATGGGGACATGCAGTAGGAATTAAGTATGTTTCTTTAGAAAAGTCTGGGTATGATCCTAGTAATGTTGAAGGAATAGATGAAGTGTTATCTTACATGGATCCATATCCTCCAGCATATGACATTTTTTTAGGAATATTACATCAAACTTCTCCAGATATAACGTGGACTATGAAATTTTTTAATGCATTAATAATCTCATTAGGGTTTATATTTTTTTATTTATTTGTTAAACTATTTACTGCTTCAAGGAATATTGCATTATTAAGTACTTTCTTTTTAGCTTCTTTACCTTCATACTTAAGTCATTTTATTTGGGCACATTCACTTGTAATTACTGTATTTTTTCCAACATTGTATGCGTTTTTAAAAATTAAAGAAAATAAAAATTGGTGGATTGTAGCTGCAATTTGTTTTGCAAGTATATGGGTGTCACAGAATTTAAGTCAACCTATAAAAATTTCTACAATGATGTTTCTTTTTGTTTTTGTTGGTTCAATGGCAGCTTCAAGAGTTATGAAGTATGAAATCTTAGCTTTAATTGTAGGTGGAATGTTATCTTGGTTATGGTGGGGAGTTATGATTTTAAAATATTCCTTTACTGGGTTTTTAAGGATATATGGTGGATCAAGAACAAGTAGCATTGTAGGAGAAGGTGCAATACAACCTTCAATATTTACTAAATTACAAGGTATTATTGGAGCTTTAGTTAGTTCAGGAGGAACTGGGTCAAGAGCTTATAATTTAAATGATTTTTTAATTGCAAAAGAAACAAACATGATTAATAATCCAATTGGGATAGGATTAATTTTATCTATATTAGTTTTAGTTGCTATTGTTTATATACTCTGGAAATATAGAACAAGTATAGTAGAAGATAATAATTCTTGGCTATTGATTACTTTATTCTGGTTAGTTTTTACATTTATGGGTGTAAATGGACAAACTTTTCCAATTTCTGTTGCAAGGGGACCTTTCCGTGTATGGATGTTAATGGCAATACCTATAGCAATTTTAACTGGATTTTTCTTTGTAAAATTATGGAACATGAAACCGTCATTAAAACATTGGGGTATAATTTTCATATTATGGTTATTTGCTTTTTTTTATGGAAGAGGATCTTTTGATTATAGCGGAGTATATTTTACATTTACTTTATTGATTATTATAGGCGGAGGATTAATGTATTATACTACTAAAAATGAAAATGTAAGTTATTATAGGTTTTTTTTAATATTAATTCTATTAGGTGTATTGTTAACTTCAGGAATGCAAAAAATGGCAGTTAATACTGCAATTTGGCCAACTTCAGGGAGTTATACTTCGGGAAAGGAACCTTTTGATTACGCTGCATGGTTTGATACTATTCCAGATGATACAGGAGTTTTTTTAATGTCACCAAGAGATAAATTAACTATTGGTTATGGTAAATTTAGTTGTGACTGGTGTGCTAATGTTTTAGATTTCAGGGAAGATATTTTACATAAAAATGTAGATCAAATACATTCTTTTTTGAAAAATAATAATTATGAATATTTTTTAATTAATCCTGCAATGGACACTAAATATTTTAATAAATTATTTGGAGAAAATGAAACAAAAGTAATATTACCTCAATTTTACAATGATATGACAACTACAAGAAAATTTATGTTAGTGCATCAAGTTCCTAATAGCTTCTTTGTATTTAGGGTTAATTAAAGACGCAACCTTGGTTAGTTAACTTTCCTCCTGCTCCCATGCAGCAGTTATTAATTGTTCTAGTTTTTTGACAATATTTTTCACCAATTCTGTCACATTTATCTTGAATACATTCTTGAAAACCTTCTTGGTTTTTATCTTGGGATGCTAAAACTGAGAATATAATTAATAATACAATTAATGCATATAATAAATAAAGTATACTTTTTTGTGATATTGTCATAATGATTATTAATAATTTTATTTAGTTTATATAATTTTGTGTTTAAATAAGATATTTATTTAAATGAAGTATTTTTCTTTATATTTATGATAAATGAATTAATTCAAGTAATGAAAAAAGCTGGTAAAGAAGTAATGCAAGTTTATTCAACTGATTTTAAGGCTGAAGATAAAGATGGTAGTCCAATAACTGAAGCAGATAGAAAAAGTAATGATATTTTAATTAAAGAATTAACTCAGTTTAGATTTCCTATACTTTCGGAAGAATCTGAAGATGATTCTGCAAGACTAAAAAGCGATAAAGTTTTTATTATAGATCCATTAGATGGTACGGCTGATTTTGTAAATAGAACTGGAGAATTTTCTATTATGTTAGGGTTAGTTGAAAATAATGTTCCAATATTAGGAATAGTATACGTTCCATTGTTAGATGTAACTTATTATGCAGAGAAAGGAAAAGGTGCATATAAAATTGAAAATGGAGTTATAACTGAAATTAAATGTAGCAATGTAGAATTATTGGAAAATTCTAGAGCTATTGTAAGTAGACATCATTTTTCAGATGAAGATAAAAACTTTTTTCAACAATTAGGAATAAAAGAATTTAAACCAAAAGGATCTGCTGGTTTAAAAATATCAGACATTGCAGAAGGAAAAGGTGAATTGTATTTAACTTCTACAAATAAAATAAAACAATGGGATACATGTGCTGCATATTGTATAATAAAAGAAGCTGGCGGAGAAATGACCGATGTTAAAGGGAATTCTTTAGTTTATAATACTGAAAACGTTTATCATGAGAATGGAATATTAGTTAGTAATGGACAATGTCATAATGAAATTGTACAGAAATTTAAAGATTTTCTAAATTAATAAATCTAGATAAAGTATTTTCTTTTAACCATTGAATATATTTTTCATAATCTTCAACTGTGTCAAATTCAAGCCAACCTCTGGTTGTTTCAATAGGAGTAACTTCATATCCTGCATTAATTATTGCTTGAATAATGCAAGTCATATAACTTTTTTTAAAACTTTTACTTCTTAGCCAGGGTTCATCTTTATCGAAATATAATGATTTTTGTTCGTAATAAACTTTCTTTAAAGCTTCTATTCCTTCTTTGGAAAATTTAATTAAACCAACATATCTAATTTTTGCTTTATTTAATGGAGCTGTAGTATCTCCTAAGTCAATTATTTTACCATTTTCTACTACTAAACTTTCTGTGTCATCTTCAGGGTTATCTAACCTTGCTTGCCAATATTCCCAATAATCATCATCTATAGTAACTCCTATATTTGAATTACTTTGAATTATTTTTTCAATAATATTTCTTTCATAAATAATATCTGCATAACAAACTAAAATATCATCATTCATTTCTTGTTCTGCTTTAAATAAAGTTTCAACCATGTTAGTAGTTGCATAATCTTCATTAATGTAATATTTAACATCTGGGATGTTAATTTTATTTGGTTCAAAACCTTTAACTATTGTAATATCCGTTATACCGCATGATTTTAATGTATCTACTTGTTGTTGAATTAAAGTTTTTCCATTAAACTCCAACATACATTTAGGTAAGTTTTCTGTGTACTTTCCTAACCTTGTCCCCATCCCTGCTGCTAATATTATTGCTTTCATATAGATGTGGAATTATAGGTTGTTTATTAATTTATTGTGAGTTATTTTTATATATAAACTGCGCTTAGGAGTTATATGAAAGAGTACAATAGACTAAAGGATTGTGGATTATGCGATATTGCAAAAGGTTCAGAAACTTACAGAACTACTTTTGAGAATGATTATGCAATTTCAGTTATTATTACTAACCCTTTTAATGCAACACATCAAATGATTTTACCTAAAAGACATATATCAACTTTAGATGAGTTAACTGCAAATGAATCTTTATCATTACATTTGATTCAAAATAGTATAATTAATAGATTAATGGATTTATTTCCATCTGAAGAATCAGAAAAATATTCTCCAACTATTTCAATGAATACTGGGATGGCTCAAACACAACTACATTTACATATGCAAGCTTATTTGCAGGCATCTCATACAAGACATAGTTTTAGTTATTCTCATGAAAAAAATGACGAAATAGGATTTAGAAGAAAAGGGCAATGGAAAATAACAGAAGGAGAAGATATTCATACTCATCCTAAAGTTCCAACTGAAGCTTTAGAAGAAATTGCTAAACATATTAAAGGAACAAATAATTTGAAAAAAGATAGAGACGCTTTAATTGAGATTAATAAACAAATTTTATTTCCAAAATAATTCTTTCTTAATAAATGCGTTAATAATTTTATCATTAAATTCATCATTAGGCGAATTTCTTTCAGGATGCCATTGAATTCCTGCAATAGGTAAAGTAGGGTGATACAATGCTTCAATTACTCCATTAGCTTCTCCAAATAATTTTAATTCAGTAGATAATACACTAGAATTTATACCTTGATTATGGTATGAATTAGTCATTCCATTACCAAATTCTTTAGTAATAACTTCATGATCAACTCTAACTTTATGTTCTGGATAAAGTAACTTAATATCTTCTATGATTTTACCTTTAAAATATACATTAATAAATTGCATGCCACGACATATTCCTAAAACTGGAATTTTATTTTTAATTGCGAAGTCAATCATTAAAGTTTCAGTATCATCTCTAATTTTAACTAAAGAATCTTCTTCAGCTGAAGAATATAATGCAGGATTAATATCGTTTCCCCCAGTTAAAATAATATAATCTACTTTTTTTAATAATTGATTAATATTTTTACTTCCATTGGGAATTAAAATTAAAGTAAATCCTTTCTTTTCTAAATAATCTATATAATTTTTTTCTAAAGAATCGACTATGTCTCCATGTTGATTTTTTCCTATTCTTTGTGAAATTGCAGCTATCATTGAAACTCCTTACTTATTTTTTTATTTTTACAATCTAATGTAATTGTTTCATTATTTTTAATTTTATCGTACAATTCACCACAACCTATTGCAGCTGGAATTCCAAATTCAGCACATCTAATTGACATATGTGAAGCAACTCCTCCATATTTTGTAATTAGTCCAGAAGGGTTTCTAGTAAATATCCAGTCATACCCTGGATCTCCATTTTCAATCATTACGATATTACCTTCAATGTTTTCTTTATTACCAGTATCTACAACTTTATTTTTAATTGATTTTTGTGTAATGAAATTGGGTCTTACCGTATATGATTGTACTATATCTATATCCCTTTCAGAAAAAATAATAGGCGGCATGAGTAATTTATCTTTTAATTCTCTATCTTTAATTCTTTTTTCTATTGATTTTTGCCATGAATTAGCATACTCTTCTTGAGTATTATAAACTTTAAATAAATCTTCAACACTTAAGTAAGCTAATTCTTCATTAGTGAAACCCATTTTTTGACCAGCTAATGAAATTAATTCTATTGCGTCACTTAAATTCTTAGAAAATTCAAATTTACTAAATTCTCTTGCTTCGGTTGCATTTTTTGCAAATGAAAATAAAGTTTTTGTATCAAAATTTAAGCCATGTTCTTTAAGTGAAAAATTAATTTCATCTTCGTTGTTTAATATAAATTCAGGCGTATTTTCAATTTCAACATTGTTTAAATCTGTTTTAAGTAATTCTGGGTTTTTATCATATCGTAAACTAGTAATATCATAAGTTCCAGGTCTTAAGTGATAATATTTTTTAATAAAATCTTCTTTTGAAATAATATTGTTGCATACTTTTTTAAAATCTAAATTAATGTCGGTTGCAACAGTTGAAATTGAATTCATAAAGTTATCAAAATATTCTTGAGTGATTACATTAGATGTAACTAAACTTTTTAAAATAATTTTTGCTTTAAAACCAAGTCTTGCTAAACGAGAAAATTGTACTGTTCCTAAATTTTTACAATCATCTAACAAATATTTAGCAGAGTTAAGTAACTCTTTAACTGAAGAAGATGAATTTATTTTATTTAAACAATTATTTCTATTTTTTTCTAATTCCTTTAAAGCTTCGAAATCTTTATTAATAGTATTGTTGATTATATTAGTATTAGTTATGTTAAGTAAAGATGTTTTTAATTTATTAACTTCATCTTCGGTAAAACCATTTGAGATAAGTTCTTTGGCTCTATCGCTAAAAGAAAAATCAAAACATGTGAATAAAATTTCAAATTCAACTTTATCTTGGAGTTCTGGATTATTTTCTAATTTATCTAAATAGAAATTGACTAGTTTTTCTCTTAATTCATGATCTAAAGTATTAGGAATGAATGAATTAAAGCTATGCCGAACGTCAATATATGGTTTGTTTCCAAATAATACAACTAATTGTGCAGGATTAACATTATAATATCCTTGAGAAGTTCTTGCCTCGTGCCATGCAGTATTGGTTATTATGTAATCGTATAAAGAATAGTCTAAATAATTAGGAGTATCTCCAATAATTTCGGCAGGGTTCCAATCTGGCATGTCTGCAAAAATTGTATTTTGCCCTGATAAATGTTTTTTTGGCTCAGAATAAGAATTAAATTGTATTTTTAAATTTTCTTTTAGTTCTTTAACTTCTTCATCATTATTTTCAGATAATGCTGTAGTTAATGGACGTACTTGGAAAATTATTACTTCATCGTTTTTATTTATTGCAAATTCAATATCTAATGCTAATGAAGGAAGTAAAGATTCTATTTCTTTAACTGAATCTATTAATTTAACAAACTTGTTAGGAATTTCTTTAGAGAAACGTGAAATTTTAATACTTTTATTTTCAATTCCTTTAGTAACACTATCTGAAGTTCCTGTTGAATCATCGTAATTGATAACATAATAAGGGGAACTTTTTTCTAAAGTTCTAGTAAATAATACGCCTGATATGGAAATATTTTTAGTTTGATTTTGTAACAATACTTGGTTGAATGAACTTTCTGAATTTTTTCCTTTATATGATTTAATTACTTCTTTAACTGCATTTTCAATTTCTTTTTTATCGTTAGAATCTACATTTAAAATACTTTCAAAACATCCTGCATTTGATTCTGTCATTGTATCTTCGTTCATTGCAGAACTTCTAACTACAATATTTTTTCCTTTAAAGAAATCTCTAGCTTTATCTAAAATCTCTTCCTTTTTATTAAACCATTCTTTAACATTAATTACTAATGCTTCTTCTATTTTAGATTTTTTTAATAATGGTTTTAATGCCATTAATGTTTTAGCTTTTGTTGAAATTATAGTTTTATTTCCTTTAATTAATTCTGAATCTATATCTTGTTTTCCTTCAATTATTTGTGAAAAATCTGCAATATCTTTTACTTTAGTTTGATTTTCTATAATGTAGTTAATTATTTTTGTAGTTGATAACCTTTCATAATAAGGATGTTGAACAATATTGCCATTAATTTCTTTAATGAATTCTTTTCCATGAACATTTTTAATATCTGACCCGTGAACTAGAATTAATTCTGCATTTGGAAATTCTTCGTGGATTTTTTGTAAATTTTCAGTAGGATCACGATTTTTTTGTACTATAACTTTATCTACAAAATTTAAACTAGAAATTATAGCTTTTCTTTCTTGTAAATTAGCAATAGGTTTCATTCTATATTTTTCTACGCCTTCATCTGTAATTACACCGCAAATTAAGTAATCTGCAACAGATTTAGCAAATTTAATGGAATTTAAGTGCCCGTAGTGAAATAAGTCTCCAACTACTCCTAAATAAGCTATTTTTTTAATGGGGCTATTGGTAATTTCAACAACATCTCCCTCTTTTATGCCTGATTCTTTAGGAACAGTGATGCATAATTGTCCATTGGACTTATTTTGCCATACTATTTTTTTCATAGTACTAGTGTCAATAGTAGGACATATATAAATTTGACTCTTCAAATAGCTTTTTTGAGAATATCTGCAACTAATTTGTTACCTTTTACGCTAAAATGACCACCATATTGATTATCATCTGAGAATAATTCATTTAAATTAGGGTAATTAAGTAATTCCTGTGTTAAATCAACAACTTTTATGTTGTTTTTGATTTTATCAATAAATTCAGAGTAAAAATTAGAGTTTTCTTGGATATAAGTAATGTCATCTTTTTGAGGCATCCATAAAAATATAGGTGTAAAATTTTGTTTTTTTGCATAAGATTTGAATTCTTGAACTAATTTTGTCATTAAATTAACTGCATTTTTATCATTGTATAAATCTACTCTTAATTTACGGTTAATATCCATTATAACTTTCATTGGTTCGGGGTATCCGCCAATTTCTTTTTTGTTAAATTTATATTTGGTAACTGAATAAATTAACTTTAAATTTCTTTTTTTCAATATTGAAAATAAATAAGGGAACTTAATCATTTCTTTTTTAAATTTAGTTTCATAGAATGAATCGTATTTTTTTATTTCATCTAAATATTGTGTATAATTGTAGAATTTATCTTTAGTATTGATTATATTATTAATTAATTTTAATTCATTATTTTCAATAATATATCTAGGTTTAAAACCAAATGTATTGCCAAATTCATTATAATGTTTCCATACACACAAAACTCTTACAATAGTTGAAGGGACAACTCCCATTATTACTGTTTCAGATTTGTTTTTAGGAAATTCTTTTTTTAATCTTAATAAACTTTGATCTAAACCATAATTTCCAACTCCAAAATTTAATACATTGGATTTAGTTAATTCTGAAAGTTGCCATGAAAATGTTTGGTTATCGTTAACTTGTCTTGCAAAAGTAAATGAATCTCCATAACAAGAAATTTTAATTGGTAAGTTTTCATGTCCTGGATTAAGTCTAGATCCTTTTTCATTAATATTAAAAGTAGAAGTTCCAATTTTACTAATTTCTGTTTTTGAAGTGTTAGGTTTTCTAATCCAACCTAATTTAGAATCCCAGCCATGTGTAAAAAATTTATTTAATCCTTCTTTACTTAGTTCTGGAGTTTCATCTTTTGATGTAATTAACCATTGAAAATCTTTTCTTAAATAATTAATAATAAAATATGAAACTATTTCAAGTAAAATTAATGTAAATATTATTTTAAAAATCATTTTTTCATCATGTCTGCGAAAAATCCAAATAAAATAACTTGAATTCCTATTAAAATTAATAACATGCTCAATATAGTTGATGGAAGGCGCCCAATAAATCCAAGAGTAACTAATCTATATAATAACCAAATCCCAATTCCAAAACCAATAATTAAAAATATTGCTCCAATTCTACCAAAAAATTTTAATGGTTCGTAGTCACGATAAATTCTAAAAATATTAATCCATGCCTTTATTGCATAATCAAATGGATTTTTGAATAATCTACTATCTCTTGTTTTTCTTGCTTCAATTGGAATCTCTGCAATTTTAAATCTTTGCTTTGCAGCTTTAATTATTTGTTCTTGGGTATAAGTGAATGTATTAATATATTTAATTTCTTGAGCTATTTGTTTTGTGAATGCTCTAAATCCAGTAGTTGTATCTGTTAATTTTACTCCTGTCATTTTACTTAACACTATAGAAAATGCAATATTTCCAAACCTTTTTAGGAAAGGCATTTCTTCAATTTTTCCTGCAAATCTACTTCCTAAAACTAAATCATATCCTTCATTTAATTTTTCAATTAATTTAGGAATGTACTCTGGTTTGTATTGGCCGTCAGCATCAGTATGAATAATAATATCTGCATTTAATTCAATACATTTTTTCATTTCATTCCTGAAAGTTTCAGCTAAACCCATATTTCTTTTGTTAGAAAAAACTAAAGCTCCATGTTGTTTTGCAATTTCTACAGTTTTATCTTTACTTCCGTCATCATAAACTAAAATTTCATAGTTATAATTAGTATTAATCATTACTGATTTAATTTCATCTAGAACTCTTCCTAAATCTTGTTCTTCATTATATGCGGGAATAGTAATTATTACTTTAGACATTTTCAGAAAGGCGCATTGCCTCCATATTTTTCAATTAATTCTAAGTCTGCATCTACCATTTTTTGTACAAGTTCTTTAAATTTAACCTTTGGTTCCCAATTTAAGTTTGTTTTAGCTTTTGAAGGATCTCCTAACAATAAATCAACTTCAGCTGGCCTGAAAAATTGTTTACTTATTTTTACAACTGGTTTATTAGTTTCAATGTTAATATATTCTTCATCTACTCCTTTTTTACCATTACTTTTAATATTAAATCCTGCGTGTTTGAAAGCTTCTTCTAGAAATTCTCTAACTGAATGAGTTTCACCAGTTGCAATAACATAATCTTCTGGTTTATCTTGTTGTAACATTAACCACATAGCTTCAACGTAATCTGGAGTGTAACCCCAATCCCTTTTCGCGTCTAAGTTACCTAAATGTAAAATATCTTGTTCTCCTTTTTTAATTTCAGCAATAGCTTGAGTTATTTTTCTTGTAACAAAATTTCTTCCCCTTTTAGGACTTTCATGATTAAATAGAATTCCGTTACATGCAAACATGTTATAACTTTCTCTAAAATTAATTGTAATCCAATATCCAAATACTTTTGCACATCCATAAGGACTTCTAGGATGGAAAGGAGTTTTTTCAGTTTGAGGAGTTTCTTTAACTTCTCCAAACATTTCACTGCTAGACGCTTGATAGAATTTTACATCTTTATCTAAACCATTTAATGCTTCAAGTAACCTTAATGTACCTAATGCAATAGTATCGGTTGTATATTCTGGCATATCAAAACTAATTTGAACATGACTTTGTGCTCCTAAATTATAAACTTCATCTGGTTTAACTTTGTTTATTATTTTATTAATACTGCTAGAATCGCATAAATCTCCATATATTAATTGAAAATTTTCTTCATTATGGAAAGTATACATTTCATCAATTCTACCCCTATTAAATGTACTTGACCTTCTAACTATACCATATACCTTATATCCTTTTTTTAATAAAAAATCTGCTAAATATGATCCATCTTGCCCTGTAATTCCTGTAATTAATGCTTTTTTCATTTTCGTTTCTGATAAAAAGACAATCTTTAAAAATATTGTGTATTTTTGGAAAATAATGAGTATAAATAAATTTACTAAAGATGGGGAATTATTGGCTATATTAATTAAGTCAAATTATTCAGAAGATGGATTAAATTTTGTAACACCTGATGAATTTCCTTTTCAATTGGGGATGCATAACCATAAAAAGGGTTTTATTTCGGAGCCACATGAACATCCGCCTTTATTAAATGTAGATAAATTAGAAAGTCAAGAATTTTTTTTAGTAAGAAAAGGAAAGGTAAAAGTTGAATTATATCATAAAAAAGAATTAATAGATTCTTGTATATTAGAACAAGGAGATATGATTTTATTAAATTGTGGGCATTCTGTTGAATTTTTGGAAAATTCAGAAATGATGGAGCTTAAGCAAGGACCATATAGAGGAAAGAGTGAAGATAAAATATTTTTAAAATGATACCAGTATGTGAACCAACATTAAATGGAAATGAAAAGAAATATGTTTTAGATTGTTTAGATACTAATTGGATTTCTTCAAACGGAAAGTATATTGAATTATTTGAAACTAAATTTGCAGAATTTTGTAACGTGAAATATGGAGTTTCTTGTTCAAATGGAACAACTGCATTACATTTAGCATTAGCGGTATTAAACATTGGAAAGGATGATGAAGTTATAATTCCTGATTTTACAATGATTGCAACTATAAATTCAGTATTATATACTGGAGCTAAACCAATTGTTGTTGATTCAGAAATGCAATCTTGGAATATGGATGTTGATAAAATTGAAGAAAAAATTACAGAAAAAACAAAAGTAATAATGGTTGTTCATACATATGGACATCCAATTAACATGGAAAAAGTAAATGAAATTGCAAAAAAACATAATTTATTTGTAATTGAAGATGCAGCTGAAGCTCACGGTGCAGAATTTAATGGAAAAAAAATTGGTTCTTTATCCGACATTGCTTGTTTTAGTTTTTATGCGAATAAAATTATTACTACTGGAGAAGGTGGGATGATTGTAACAAATAATGAAAAATATGCAGAAAGAGCAAAGTTATTGAAAAATCACGCCTTTACTAAACCTAGATTTGTTCATCATGAAATTGGGTTTAATTATAGAATGACTAACATTCAAGCTGCAATTGGGTTAGCACAAGTTGAAAATGTTGATAAGTTAGTTGAAGCAAGAATAAAAAATGCTCAATTGTATAATCAAAAATTAAAAGATGTAAAGGGAGTGATTTTACCTCCTGAACAGAGTAATGTAAAAAATGTTTATTGGATGTATGGTATATTAATTGAAAAAGAATTTGGAATGTCTGCAAAGGAAGTTATGGAAAAATTAAATGAAAAAGGAATTGAAACTAGAACTTTTTTTGTTCCAATGCATAAACAACCAATGTTTAATTTTAAGGGAGAATATCCTGTTTCTGAACATTTATCTGAACATGGGTTTTACTTACCATCGGCAAGTCATTTAACTGAAGAAAATATTGATTATATTGTTGAATGTATAAAGGGGTTACAATGAAAGTTTCAGTTATTCTTCCAACTTATGAAGAAAGTATGAATATTTTACAAATGATTTCTAAAATAAGAGATTTTTTACCTGATGCTGAAGTAATTGTATCTGATGACGATAGTCCAGATTTAACTTGGAAAGTTGTTAATGATGCTAAATTGAAAAATGTAAGAGTTGTTAGAAGGTATAAAAATAAAGGTGTCGGGCCTTCAATATATGACGGAATTAAAATTGCAAAAGGTGAAATAATAATTTGGATGGATGCAGATTTAACAATGCCAGTTGAATTATTGCCAAAAATGGTTTCTTTACTTTCTACTTATGATGTTATTGTCGGATCAAGGTATGTTAAAGGAGGAGCAGATAAAAGATCTTTAATGAGGATTGTAACAAGTAGAATGATTAATGTATTTACTAATATTGTTTTAAACTTTAAAGTATTAGATTATGATAGTGGATTTGTAGCAACAAAAAAAGAAGTTTTTGATGCAGTTGGATTTACTCCAAAAGGACATGGAGAATATTGTATTGAATTTTTATATAATGCTGGAAGGAAAGGATATAAAATTAAAGAAGTTCCTTATATATTTAGGGAAAGAATTAAAGGCGAATCTAAGTCTGCTCAATATTTAACAAGTATATTAAAATATGGATTTATATATGTTATGAAAGTTTTATCTTTAAGGTTTAATAGAAAGTAAAAAAATCTTTTATTCTTATTAATTTTTTAACTTTATTCATATCTTTTGAAGTTGGAAGAGAAACATAAGTAGCTTGATTTTCATCTTGTTTAATTGAAGGAATTTCTTCATTTATTTTATACATTAACTCAGAAAATAATTCTGATAAATTTTTAGCTAGTAAGTAATGTAATTCATACGCAGATACATTTACAAAATTAAACTCTTTTTGTAATATAATATTACCTTTATCTAATCCCGGTTCCATAAAATGCAATGTAACGCCTGCTTTAGTTAAATTTTCTATTAAATACCAGATATATTGTGAGGCACCTCTATATTTAGGTAAAAGTGAACCGTGTGCATTTATTACTTTTAGATTAACTCTATCAAAAAAATCTTTTTTATATATTTGAGTGGAAGCATTAAAAATGTATTTTGCATTGTATGAATTTAATTTATCATATTCTTGTGAAATGTCTAATACATTAAGAGTTTCAATGTTATTTTCTTTTGCGATTTTTGAAACTGTTTTCTTAAATAAACTAATATAAATTCTATGGAATAAAGTTTCAATTAATTTGTAAATTGCAAATTTTAGTCCTGTTTTTTTAATTAAATTAAAGTTTTTTTTAATTCTAGAATATAGTGGTCCAGTTACGCCTTTAGTATATATTACAGCTGCAATATTATTAGGAAATTTTTTAATTATTTCTCTAAATATAACTTCACCATACATATCTTCAGATAAAACAATAATAACTTCTTTCATGAATATGTTAAGCTTAGGAATATTTTATAAAGGTTTTTGTTTTTCTTTATAGTATGAAAAGTAATTTACGTATATTGTTTTTAGTTATATTATTAACTGGGATTTTTCTTAGATTGTATGCAATAGAAAATGAAAATATTTGGACAGATGAAGCAGTTACTTTAATGGAAATAGATAGACCAATAAATGAAATATATGATCAAGTTAAACAAACTGAAGTAATGCCTTACGGTTATCATTTTTTTATGCATTATTGGATTAACTTGTTTGGTACTTCAGAATTATCTTTACGTCTACCTTCAGCTATATTTGGGGTATTATCTATACTTGTAATGTTTTTATTAGGAAAAGTTTTTTTTAACAAGAAAGTCGCATTATTATCTTCATTGTTAATGTCTACTTCAATGCTACAAGTTGTATATTCGCAGGAAGCAAGACCTTATGCTATGTTTGGGTTTTTAGCGTTACTTTCAACTTACTTTTTGGTTATGTACGTTAAAGAAAAAAAATATTTTAATTTATATATTTTAACTTTAGTTTTATCATTTTATACTAATTATTTCGCATCTTTTCTTTTATTATTTCAAGGAATAGGGTTATATTATTACTATGAACAAAAATATGTTAAAGAATGGATTACTGCAGTTATTTCATGTAGTATAGCTTTTATTCCGTTAATTCCTTTAGTTTTTTTTCAAGTTACTAATAAATATTTTTCTTGGGTTGAAGTTTTACCTAAATTCGGAGTTCCTTTATCTGTTGCAAAGTTAGGAATATTATTTTTTTTAATCCCTTTAGGGTTATGTGTAGTAGGTTTATTATTACTTATTCGTTATAAAGATAGAATTAAATTTGATTTGAAATATTTTATTGTTTTTTTAATATTATCGGGGCTAGGTTATTTGTTTTTATTAGATACTTTATCTAGATCTTTTACTTTAGTAAGACATTCTTATTTTATGGTTCCAATATTATATATATTTATAGCAGTCAATTTACTTAAACTAAAACATAAATCAATGTTTATTTTATTATTTTTATTACTTAATTCATTTGCATTATGGCAATATTATGAAGAACCAAATAAACCTCAATGGGATAATGCTGTAGATTATTTAGATCTAAATACATTTACAAAAAATGTAGTCTTTGATAGAGAAGGGAGTAATGTTTTTATTTTTGAATATTATTCTAAAGGATATAATGTATTAGAAGACCCTACTGAAAACTTTTGGTTAATTTCATCAAGGAATATTAAGAATAAAGATGAAGTGTTTTCTAAGTACAATAAACAATTTACGCTTCAATCTACTAAATCCTTTAAAGATATAGAATTATACTTATTCATGCGATAGATTTAAAAATAAAAATTATCTATAGACAATTATGAGTTATACTAAACGTGCAATATTTGGAGCTAGTTTTATTATGTTATTTCATGTATTTTCAGACTTATTATCATATTTAACTAGAATTGTATTAGCTAGAAATTTAACTCCGACAGAATTAGGATTATTTTACTCTGTATTTACATTTGTTATATTTTTTTTATTTTTTAGAGATTTAGGACAAGGTTCAGCTTTATTGAAATTTATACCAGAATTAAGGTTATCTAAGAAATATAATGAAATTAAAACTTCAATTTTTTCAGTAATTTCAATGCAAGTTGTAAGTTCAATGATATTTATTTTAATTATTTGGCTAATTGCAGATAAATTAGCTGTTTCATATTTTCGTGATTCTTCAGCTGTAGGTTTATTACAATTAATGTCTATTTATGTATTTTTTAGTATTTTTTATATTTTATTTAGGAAAGTTTTTCACGGGTTTCAAAGTGTATTTGTATTTGCATCAATGGAGTTTGTTAAAGCTTTTACCATATTAGTTTTAGTTTTAATAGGATTATCCTTTTCTACTACACCTTTAGCTCCAATGATTGCATATGCATTAGTATCTCCGATTATAGTTTTATTATATTTTCCTTTATTATTAAAACGATTTAATTTATTTAAATATAAAATAAAAAATGTTGTTCCAGTTTCTAAAAAAATATTTTGGTTTGGTTTACCAATGTTTGCAACTTCAGTAGGAAGTAAAATTATAGGATATGTGGATACTTTAATATTAACTTACTTTAGACCGTTAGCTGAAGTTGGAGTGTATAACGTTGTTTTACCTTCTGCATTAGTAATGTTATTTCTAGGGAATACTTTAGCTTCAATTTCATTGCCTATTTCATCTGAATTATTTGCGAAAAAGGATTTAGTTAGACTTTCAGCAGGAATGAAATTAATATACAAATATTTGTTTCTTTTAATTATTCCTTTAGTATTTTCTTTATTTATTTTTTCTGAATTCTTTATTAATTTATTTTTTGGGAAAGAATATTTAAGTGGGGTTATTGCACTTCAAATTTTATTAGTGGGAGTATTATTTTATTCAATTGCCGTAATAAACCATAACTTAATTTCAGGGATTGGTAAACCATTCGAAGTGACTAAAATTATTATGGGAAGTGCTATTTTAAACATAGTTTTAAATTTTATATTAATTCCTTTATATGGATTAAATGGAGCAGCTATAGCAACAACTTTATCTTATTTGTTAGCATTAATTTTATCTACTGGGAAAGTTGTTAAGTTTATTAAAATAAAGTGGCCTATCGTAGAATGGAGTAAAGGTTTATTTGGAGCTTTTAGTTTTATTTTTACAGCTTTATATTTAAGACAAATTTTATTTGTTAATATTTGGGTTGAAATATTAGTAACTTTAAGTGTTTCTTTTATTGTTTATATTTTAGTATTATTTTTAACAAAAGCAATAGATATAAAAGAAGTGACCAAATATGCAAGGTTAGTGAAATGAATAGAATTGAATTTATTAAATCTGTATTAGTTAAGTTAGATTCTAAATCAATTAAATATTGTATATTGAGAAATTATGATTTTCTTCTGCAGAATAGATTTAATGTAAGTAAAAGTGAAAGAAGTATTGATATTGTTGTAGAAAATATTGATTTGTTTGATAAAGTAATGATTGACTTAGGGTTTCAAAAAAGAAAACCTTCATTTTCATTAAAACATGTATCTTATTTTACATTTAATGGGTTAGATTTAGTTAGTTTTGATGTACAAATTAACGGAGTTCATTGGAATGATATGTGTTATTTTAATGTATTAGAAAATAGAGTAAAAAAATCTTTTTTTTATGTTCCTTCAAATGATGACATGATTGTTATGTTAATATGTCATTCCATACTAGGAAAAAGGTTTTTTAAGCCAGAATATAAACAAATTATTTCTAATACTAATTTTGGTCAAGATTACGTTCTAATTCAGTTGACTAAAGTTTTTGGAAATAATGCTAAAAGTATTCTTGATAAAATAAATAAGAATGATTTTAAATTGAATTTTTATTTACTTTGTTTAAAATTTATATTTAATAAAGTAAGCCATATTAAAATATTTATATTGTTATTTTTTAGATGGATTAAATGGAAGAAATTTTTATTTTCTAGGCCTTTAATAAGTTTTATTGGTCCGGATGGAAGCGGGAAAAGTTCTGCTACTAGGAATTTAATTAGCTTTTTAGAAAGTGAAAATAGACAAATATGTTATTTTTATTCAGGAAGAGGAAGAAAAAATATTCTGCCAATAACTAAATTGGGAAGAGTATATAAGAAAAAAGAAAAAAATATGAAACATAACTATTTTTTTAAAAATACATTATATATAATAAGTTCATTTATGTTTACATTAGATTTATTGTTAAGATATGTGTTTAAAGTGTTTATTCCAAGGAGATTAGGGAAAATTGTTATTACGGATAGGTATTGTTCAGATATATATTTAATGAAAAATGTTCCTTTGTTTATGAAAAAGTTTTTTTTAAGTTTATTTCCTAAACCAAATTTAACTTTTTATTTGTACCAAGATACTTCAGTTTTATTAAAACGAAGACCGAATGAAGATTTAGATAATTTAAACTACCAATTATCAATGTATAATGAACTAAGTAATTATATGGATGCAATTAAAATTAAAACTGAGAATTATGATAAAGATAAACTAAATATTTTAACTAAATCGTATTCATATATTTTAAAAGAATGGTTTTAATATAATTTTAAATATTTTTCTGCAATTTTTTTATTTGAAAATTCTTGAGATATTTTGAATGCTTGTTCAATTTTAATTTTACTTGGGTTTTTTAACACTAAATCTATTTCTTTTGCAAGTAAATTTATATCTTTAGGCGGAACTAAATTAACACTATTTTTAGTGATTTCTATAATTTCTGGGATAAACGTAGTAATGACTGGAGTTTTAGATGCCATTGATTCTAATAAACATGATGGGTTTCCTTCAGTTCCCTCAATACTAGGATATGCTAGAACTACAACATCAGCCATAGAAACATATTCGTAAATGTTAATATCATTAAATATAAATTGAGTATTCTTAATGTTTAATTCTTTTAACATGTTATTATAAAAGTTAATTTTTTCATCAGTGAAAGATCTAAATGCCATTATACAAATTACATTTTCTTTTACTTTTGGTAAGGCTTGAATTAAGTAATCTATACCTTTATTAATCCTCATAGCACCATAATAAAAAATAACTTTACCTTTAATGTTATATTTTTGTTTTAATTTTTCTTTATTTCTTGGTTTAAAATTTAAAATATCTATATTAGAATGAATTATTTTTACTTCTTTTTTTAAGTTAAGTTTATTTCTTGCCAATATTGTTGGAATTGTAACAATGTCCATTAAGTTTAATGGGGATTTCATTAATGAATTAAGTATTTTTGATTTAGAGTATGATTTTAATGTATGTATTAATTTTGGATTTGTGCAAGCTTTACTTGATATATATGTAGCTAAAGACATGATTGGGCTTGAACTAAATCCATGTATAATATCAAAATCAATGTTAATCTTTTTTATTGTTTTATATCCGAATAATATGTTATTGTATAACCTATATACGTTTCCTTCAACTTCTGGCAAATTTTTATGTTTTCTTGCAATTATAACTACTTCATGTCCTTTACTTGAATAATATTCAGATAAATGTTTCAATGTAAGCCAAGTAGCTTCTTTTTTATTACTTAAATGACTTGAACTGATTAATGCAATTTTCATAATAGGTTGGAGAATGTGGTTGTTTTTAAATCATTCTAAAAAAACCTGTAATTTTATATACTACTCTGGATTTGCCAAAGTATGTTTAAATTTATTAAGAAATTATTTGGAAAAAAGAAAGTTTTTGTATTAGGAATAGATGGAGCTCCTCCAGAATTAGTTTTTGATAAATGGATTGATGAATTGCCTAATATTAAATCATTAATGAAAAATAGTGTATATGGAAAGTTAAAAAGTAGTATTCCTCCTTCTACTATAGTTGCATGGAGTTCAATGTTAACAGGGAAAGATCCAAGTCATTTTGATGTTTATAGTTACACTACAAAAGATGAACATAATAATTCTGTGTTAACTAACTCTAAAAATGTAAAAGATAAAAGGATTTGGAAATATATGGATGAAAATAATAAAAAATCAATTTTACTTAACATTCCGTTAACTTATCCTGTAGAAGAAGTAAATGGTATAATGTTAAGTGGGTTTTTAACTCCAAAATTTAACGAAAAAGCTGTATACCCTTTAGAAATTAAGAATGAAATTTTATCTCAGTTTCATGATTATGCTTTTGATGTAGGAGTGGGATTGGCAGGATACAAAAACATTGAATCTAAACAAATGATAACTGCAGTAAATAAAATGACTATGCAACAACTTAAAATTACTAAAGATTTTCTTAAAAAAGAATGGGATTTTTTTATGACTGTGTTAATTGGTTCAGATAGAATGCAACATACAATGTGGAGATTTATGGATGAAAAACATAGAAGGTATGAAGAAAGTGAATTTAAAGATTCTATTAAAGATTATTATAAATACTTAGATAGGGAGATAGGAGATTTAAAATCTCAGTTAGATGAAGATACTTATTTTTTTATTTTATCTGATCATGGGTTTGATAGAATGGACGGAAGGTTTAATTTAAATGATTGGTTAATTCAGGAAGGATATCTTGTAATGAAAGAAGATATACAAAATCAAGAAAAACTTGACTTTAAAAAAGTTAATTGGGATAAAACTAAAGCTTATGCAGTTGGAGCTTACTTTGGAAGAATATATTTTAATAAAGTAGATATTCAAGATGAATTAATAGAAAAATTAAAACATATTAAAAATGATAGAGGAGAAGAAATGGATACAGTGTTTCATAAACCTAAAGAAGTTTATTCTGGAGAATATCTAGAAAGTTCACCTGATTTGTATGTGTTTTTTGATAACTTAAGATGGGGAGTTAATAATGATGTAGGGAATGAAGGATTGTATTCAGAAAAAACTACTAAAGGGAGTGATGATGCAGGACATGCCCCAAACGGATTATTTTTATTAAATCATAATTCTATAACTGAAGAAAATATTAACGCGGATATTTTAGATATATTACCTACAATATTAAATATTTATGAAATAAAACATAATTTAGAAGGAAAAAATTTAATCAAGGTATCCTAATTCTTTTAAACGTAGCTTAACGTCTTCTTCTTCATCTTTAGAATAAAATTGTTTATCTTTATTTTGAATTTTTTCGTAATCTTTTTTAACAATTGTAAAAGAATTTTCAAAAAGATCTAAAACTTTTCCAGACATATTATTATCTATTGGGTTTTTCATAATTTGAAGAATTGTGGGAGTAACATCTAATACATGTGCATCTATTCTATGATCTTTTTTAATTCCTTTACCAAATGCAATAAAAATTCCATCTGGAGAATCTTCGTGTTCACCTGATCTAATACTTTTATCGTTATAATCCTTTTCCTTTATTGATGAAATTCCATGATCTGAAACTATAACTAAAGTATGACCTTCTTTAATGAACTTTCCAATTTGTTCATCTAAAAATTTATAATATTTGCTAATTATATCTTTATATTTATCAAGTAAAGATAAATCTGCAAATTTAAAATCTTCGGGTTTATGATATTGCCAGAAAATATGTTGAATAGCATCCAATCCTGATAAATATAATGCATTAAATTCAACATTAAACTCAGAACTAATCTCAGAAACAAATAAATCTGACCTGTATGCTTGCGCAAAAAAATTAATTCTCTCATTTTTAATAAGTTCTTTGTTTTTAATTTTTTCTTTATCTTCATCATTAAATGAATTAAAAAAAGATGGAATTGAAGAAAGGGAAGAATTAAAAACTGATTCTTTCTTTTTATCAATTAAGTTACTTAAACTAATTGGATAAAATTCTTCACCATTAGAAATTGATTTTTTATTTTTATAATATGCTTTAGTGGTTTCTATTACTTTTTCTGAAATTATATATTCATTGATAGGTTTAACTGGCCATGTTGTTAAAAATCCAGTAACTCCACATTTAACATTATTTTCAGATAAAATTTCCCATACAGTTTTACATTTTCTGAAAGAACTTGTAGTTAAATAATTTCCACCAATTCCAAGTTTTTCAAATAAATTTCCATATTTTAACATTGAGTAAATGTATGCTTTTTTTAAAAAACGTGAATTAAATTTATTAGATAATCTATTTGGCCAGTCTATTAAAAAGTTAGAAGAAATATCTTTTTTATTTAAAAATAAATTTGTAAAATAAGATATTCCTGATTCTTCTGGAGTTCTTCCAGTAATAATAGAGTTCCAAATTGCAGGGCTTTTATATCCTGGAAGGCTTTTCAATGAAGCTGTAGTTCCTTCATTAATTAGTTTCTTAAAGTTAGGTAAATCTAATGAATTTATAACTTCCCATGATGCTCCATCAATTCCTATAAAAGTTAATTTCATTTTAATTTAGTTGGACTTTTAATTTGCCTATAATTTTGATTTAAATTAGTTATTTCAGAATGTTGTTTCAAAAAAGTAATTGTTTCACTTAATGTACAATTTTTCCCTAGAGCTTTAAATGTTTCTCTAATAACTTTTAAGTCTTCAGGAGTATCTAGAGTTAACCTAAATTGACCTTTTTCATTTTCATTTGCTTCAAATAAAGCTATTTTAAACATTGAAGGATCTTTTAAAAACCAAGTCATATATTCTGTATCTTTTGCTTCTTTAACATAAGTTTGAGCTTTTTTAAGACAAGAAACATTAAAAATTTCCGCATTAAATCCAATAGGGACATCTTCAACACCAGTATAATCTGCTTTTTCTTTTAAATGGAATTCAATCATTCTATCTATAAATGAAGCATCCATTAAAGGATTATCTCCTGTAGTTCTTACGATAATTTCTGCATCTTCAATTTCAACGCATTTTAAAAATCTATCCATGACATCTATTGCTGACCCGCTAAATGATTTAACATTTTTTTGAGAAGCAATTTCAAGTAATTCTTTATCCTCATCTAAATCAGAAGTACATAGTATAACTTCTGATAACTTAGATTGTTTCAACCTTTCTAACATTAACCCTATTGAAGTTTCACCTTCAATTTCAGCTTTAGCTTTCATTGGTAAACGTTTAGATTTTAACCTTACTGGAATTAAAGTAACTATTTTTCTTTTAACGTCATTATAATTTATACCTTCATCAAAAGCAATGTCTCTATTTAATTCTCTGTTAATTAAAAGTGAACTTTCACTTGGTTTAACATTTCCTTCTAATGTTCTTTTGAATGAAATATCACCTGAAGTTAATACGTGGCCTTTCTTTAAATCTTTAGAAGCTACAATATATTTTTTCATTTTTTTTCTATATTCCAAGTCTCCAGAATGTAAATCCATATTATCGTTGCCTAATGTACGTTCAAATTCTCTAATTTTAGTTATAACATTATTTAATTCACTTGGGTTAAGGCTAGACATATAATCAAACCCTTTCAAACTCCTGTCGTCTGTAACATGTTTTTCTATTAAGTTTGCTCCGAATGCAAAAGCGTTTACTGCAATATCTTTAGATAGTTCAGTTTCAGCATCAGTATGATCGTGATAACAAACTGGTAAGTTAAACTCTTGTTTTAAATATTTAATTCGGTTTAGATTAACATCTTCAGGAGTTGTTGGAAAATTTTGTAATCCGTATACTAAAATTAATCCAACTTTATATTTTTCAATAACATTAATAGCATCTCTAATTTCATCAATAGTTGAACCACCTAAATATAATAAAATTGTTTTTCCTTTCTTTGCTACATGTTCAAGTAAAGTATGATTACTTATGTCGCTTGCATGAATACTATATGCAGCAACATATTTTTCAGCCAAATTTGCCATATTTTCATCAAAAACATCTGTTAATATATCAACGTCAAAAGTTTTAGCATATTCTAATATTTCATTCCAATCTTCAATTTGAATGTTTTTTAAGTCTTTATATCCAGGATGTCTTGTACTACATAGTTTATCTGCATTAAATAATTGAAATTTAATTCCATCTACCTTTGAATGTAAAGCAATAATTTGTTTTAATTTCTCTTTATCTCCGCAATGTGAAGAAGCAACTTCAGCAATAACATAACATCTTTTATTTGAAATTTCTTTATTTCCAATAAATGTTTTTGTTAAGTTATTATAATTATTATAACTATCTTCAATTAACTTAAAATTGTTATGACTGTTAAGGATTTCTAATACACCTGAAGCATTAGGTGCGTATTTTTCAATTTCTCTTATAACTTGGTTAAAATTAATTAATCCTTCACCAACAACCTTGCCCTCATCTTCACCCTTACAACCAGTTGAATCGGAAACATGAACCCATTTAATTCTATTTCCTGCCATTTTAATGTAATTTTTAATATTTTTTAAAGAATAGGGGTTTATTATATCCATTGCAGGAAATGTAATTTCGTTTTGTTTGTAATATAATTCTGCTAATTTGAAATGACTTATATCTAATACAAATCCATGATTCCCAAGTCTAGAATTAATATCTTCAAAACAAACATCTATAACATGATGTTCATCTGATGAAGCACATGCAGGAGGTGAATTTTCAAGACAAACTTCAATATAAGAGTTTTCACAATCTTTTAATATCTTATCGTAAGCTTTTTTTGATTTAATTAATAATTGTTTTCTTAGTTCAGTGATATCTTGTAGTTTATTTGTTTTATAACCTAAATGAACAATTAAAATAACTTCTTTTCTATGGAAGTTACTAAAAGTTTTAATAGAATTAACCATGTTATTATATAATTCTAAATCTTCATCTTTATATTCTTCAAATAAAACATTTTGAATAATGTTATCTACTGTATGGAATGCAATTTTTTCAATTTCATTATCTTGAATAAATTGTCTTAATTCTAATAACTTATTTAGAAAATCTTTATCTAAATCTGATTTTAATAGATGTATTTCTAGTATTTTGTCTCCTTTAAATTTATTAAAGTATTCTTTATAATTTGCTAAATCACTAACTAGACCTATTTTCATTTTCAACCCATTCAAATGTTTTTTTAATTCCTTCATTTAAAGATGTTAAATTATTCCATCCTAAATTTTTAATTTTTTTACAATCTAATACACTTCTAAATATATCTCCTTTTCTTGGATTTTTAAATTCAGAAGTTATTTCTTTTCCGCTAATTTCTTTATATACTTGAATTAAATCAAGTAATGATGTTTCCAGTCCAGTTGAAACGTTTAATGAATCATTATCCCAATCAATTGCCATAATATTAGCATTTGCTACATCTTCAACATAAACAAAGTCTCTTGTTTGTTTACCGTCACCAAATATTATTGGGTTTTCATTTTTACTAACTTTATTTGCAAAAATTGCAACAACTCCACCTTCGCCAAAAGGATCTTGCCTTGGACCGTATACATTTGCATAGTTTAATGAAACATATTTTAAATTAAACAATTTAGAATAAATTTCTAAATATTTTTGAAAAGTTAATTTAGATAATCCATAAGGAACTAAAGGGTTTTTAGGATGTTTTTCATCAACAGGATAATATTCAGCTTCTCCAATTGTTGCACCACCACTATTTCCATAAATAAATTTAGAATTATATTTTCTTGCTAATTCTAATAATTTTAATCCTCCTATAATATTCACTTGGGCATCAAATAAAGGATCATTTATACTTTTATTTACATCTACTTGGGCAGCTTGATGTATAATTACATCTAAAGGAAATAATTTTTCAATTTCATCTGAAGAAATATCCATGTTAAAAAAAGTTGCTTTGGAGTTAACATTACTTAATTTCCCACTAGATAAGTTATCAATTACAATAACTTCATGTTGATCAACTAGTTTGTCAACAATATGACTTCCAATAAACCCTGCTCCACCTGTAACTAATATTTTCATTTTACTAATATAAAATACTCCTTTCCGATTTTTTCAATTTTTTCAATATTTAAATTTGCATTTTTAAATAATATTTTTAATGACTTTTTTGAAAATAAAAATAAATGTGTACTCGCAAACCATTCTGAAGTTTCGTGAGGGACACGAATAAATATTCTTCCGTTTTCGTTTAATAGTGTTTTTAATCTATGTAATGCCTTTAATGGATCAGGTAAGTGTTCTAAAATAGCAGAAAAGTTAATTAAATCAAATTTTTCTTCAGTTTTAAAGTCATCAATGAATATATTTTCAACCTTTAAGTTATATGTTTTTCTTGCAAATTCCGCATAATGCGTTGTTGGTTCAATTGCAGTAACTTTCCAACCTTTCTTTTGCATTAGCCAAGAAAATTTACCTTCGCCTGCACCAATGTCAAGTAATTTTCCTTTTTCTAAGTTTTCTAAGAATTTGAAAGTATTTTCATGTCTTTTAGAAAAGGGGAGTCTAAATACTATATGTTGTTTAAAACTAATTTTATCTCTAAACTTATTTTTATATAATTCTTCTAATTTTTTCCAATTTTGTGGAAAAACAAATCTAACATTACATTCATCACAAGTGTAGTATGAAACTTTTTCTTTTGTATACCTATCTTCGGTAATTGTATGAAATAATTTAGTTTTATTTGATTTACAAATTTGACATTCTGAGAATAAATCTTCTTCTGAAATTAATGAATCTTTTAATATATTTTTATTTACAACCTTGCCAATAACTTGATTTAATTTATTTGGTTTTAATCCTGTTCCTGGTCTTTTTATTACTAACATCTCTTCAGTTATTATTGAATCTTTATTGATATCAACATTAGCAATAATACTTCTTCTTGCCATTTCTCTTGTTTCTTTTTCTTTTTCAGTTAAATGTTGAGTTCCATCTCCTAATGCTTTTTCCATTAACCTTATTTCATCACACATTTGTTTCATTTCACTTGGGTTCATGGATAAATGATGATCTACACCTTCTAAATTTTTATCTATAGTGAAATGTTTTTCTATAACTTTTGCGCCTAATGTAACTGCTGCAACTGAAGAAAAAGGACCAGGTGTATGATCTGAAAATCCAATAGAAAACGGAAATTTTCTTTGTAATGTTTGAATGAATTTTAAGTTACTATCTTCTATTTTTGTAGGATATCCTGAAATGCAATGAAGTAGAACAATTTGATTATTACCTTCATTTTTAATTGCATTAACTGCTTCTTCTATTTCTTCAAATGTAGCCATACCTGTAGACATTATAATTGGTTTATTTTTCTTTGCAATATGCTTTATTAACGGGATGTGTGTAATGTCAGCTGATCCTAATTTGAAACAAGCTCCATCTAATTTTTCTAACATGTCTGCATTTTCTTCATCCCATACTGATGCAAAAAATTCAAGTCCAAGAGAATTACAATATTTTTTTAATTCTAAATACTGACCATGTGTTAATTCATATTTTTTATACATTTCTTGTTGATATTCAGGAAGGTGTCCATCGTTTCCGTAAGTTTTAGCATCTTTGGTAACTAATTTTTCAGCAGTGAAAATTTGAAATTTCGCAGCATCGCATCCACATTCTGCTGCAGATTTAATTATTTCTTTAGCTAACTCAATGTCTCCGTTATGATTCATGCCTATTTCTGCTATAATGAATGTACTTTTTCCAATTTCTTTTTTTCCAATGTTCATTCCTTCCACCCATTAGTTATAGGCATTCGTCTTCCTGTTCCGAAAGCTCTATGAGTAATTCTAATTCCAGTAGCTGCTTGTTGTCTTTTATATTCATTTCTATCTACTAAATTAATTATTTTTCTTACGATTTCTTTATCATAGCCATTATTAACAATTTCATCAAAACCTTTATCATTTTCAATGTAACTTTTTAATATTGGATCTAAAATATTATATTCTGGGAGAGAGTCACTATCTTTTTGGTCTTCTCTAAGTTCAGCACTAGGTTCCTTCGTAATAATTTCATTTGGAATAATTTCTTTTTCTTTATTGATATGTTTACAAATTGCATATACTTTTGTTTTGAATACATCTGAAATAACTGATAATCCACCAGACATGTCTCCATATAATGTTGCATATCCAACTGAAGTTTCAGATTTATTTCCTGTTGCAAGAACTAAATATCCAAATTTATTAGATAATGCCATTAATAAATTTCCTCTAATTCTTGCTTGGATATTTTCTTCAGCAACATTAAATTGTGTATTTTGAAATTGTTTATTTAAACTTTCAATATAACTATCAAAAATATTTTTTATACTTATTACGTCAAATTCAATTCCTAAATTATTGGCTAATTTTTCTGAATCATCTACACTTCCGCTACTAGAAAATTTACTTGGCATACTTATTCCTATTACATTTTCTTTTCCTAATGCTTCGACTGCTAATGCGCAAGTTAAGGCAGAATCTATTCCTCCACTTAATCCTAAAACTACCTTAGAAAAACCATTTTTATGAACGTAATCTTTTAATCCAAGAACTAAAGCTTTTTTGATTTCTTCTTCTTCAAAATCTTTATTAAATTCTATCTCTTTTTCAAAATCATTTATAATTTTAAAACTTTCTTCAAAACTATTTGCTTGAAAAACTATTTTCCCTTCTTTAGAAAAAACATAACTTTTTCCATCAAACACTAAATCGTCTTGCCCTCCTACTAAGTTAACATAAACTACAGGGACATTATGTTTTTTTGCTTTTTCTGACAAAATAGTTTCCCTTAATTTATATTTTCCATGATTAAATGGAGATGCAGAAATATTTATTATTAATTCAGCTCCTTGGTTACATTGATCTTGACAAACTTTATCAATCCAAATATCTTCACAAATATTAATTCCTATTTTTTTCCCAAAAATTTCTACAATGTTACTTTTTTCACCTGGCGTAAAGTATCTTTTTTCATCAAAAACATCATAATTTGGAAGTGATTTTTTATGTTCTATATGGATTATTTTACCATCGTGGATTAAAGCTGCAGCATTGTATAATTTATCTTCAATTTTATCAACAAATCCAATGATTGCATATTTTTTGCAATGAGAAGCAATTTCATTTAATGCTTTTAAATTAGTTTCAATAAATTTATTTTTAACAAGTAAATCTTTTGGAGGGTATCCAGTTAATGCTAATTCAGGAAAAACAACTAAATCTGTTTTATCTAAATAACTTAATATTTTTTCTTTATTTTTTTCAATGTTTCCCACTATGGGGTTAATTTGAGCTATGCCTATATTCATTCTAACCAGTGTGCATCTCCAGCTTCATGGTATTCAACTGTTTCTGGAAATTCAATTTCTTTCCAAGTACCCATGTTATCTAATATTAATTTTACATCTTTTGTTTTTTCTAAAATTTCAGAATAAGTAGTGTAAGTATATTGCATGTGCGGGGCAACAAGTAAAATTGTATCGCTTCCTTCCAATCCGTCAGGGAATGAAACACTTTCACATCCTGTAATACTTTTTATTTCTTCATCAGAATAATAAGGATCATTTACTTTTACTTCAATTCCTTGTTCTTTTAATTTTTTTGCAATCGGAATTGCTGGACTTAATGTGTGTACTTTTAAATCTCCTGTATATGCAATTCCTAATAAAGTAACTTTTTTAACTCCTCTTTTTATTAAACTATTTACAACTGTTTCAGGTTGCATAAAATCAGTTTTAAGTGATTCTTTAATTAAAGTTAATTTTTCTGGATATTTTGCTCCCTCTAGAACATATTGTGGAGCTAATGGGATACAATATCCACCTGTTCCGAAACTTGGATGGAATGTTCCGATGTTCCATTTAGTTCCTGCCATTTTTAAAACTTCAGTCATATTCATGTCAGGGTAAGCTAAACTTAATTGGTTTGCAAAAGTAATGTCTAATTGCCTATATGCGTTTTCTATACTTTTAACAATTGCGGCATGTTTATGATCTTTTGCTTCTAAAATTGTATCGCAAATTATGTTTAAAACTTCTGCCATTAATTTAGTTGTTTTAGTTGTGGTTCCGCCAACAACCCTTGGAAGAGTTTTTAATGTTTTATCTGATTCTGTGAACCAATCTCTTCTTGGTGCAATTCCTAACAAAATATCTACTCCTACCTTTAAACCATTACTTTCAAGTAAAGGTATGACTATATTATCTGTTACTGTAGGAGTTAATGTACTTTCAACAATAATTAAAGGAGGATGATCTAAGTTTAATTTTTTTATATTTGTAATTTTAAGAATAACGTCTTTAAGAATATCATGGAACGGTTTTCCGTTCATTTCAGTAGGGATTGTAATTAAATGTACAGCTACATCTTCATGGATTAATTCTTCCCAGTTAGTTGTTGCAATCATACGTTTATCTTTTGCTAATTTTCGTACATCAAAACCAAGCCAAAATTCAAAATTCGGTATAGTGACTCTTCCATGATTAACATCATCTACTCTTTCTAAATTAAGATCTGTTCCAACACATTTTACTCCTGCTTTTGCAAAATATGAAATAGATGAGAAACCAATGTAACCTAATCCCCAAACACCAATTTTTTTATTTCCGTTTTTTAATTTTTCTTTTAAATTCATATGATTCACCTTTCTAAGATTTTGATATTGTTGGAGAATTTAGTATTGGCTTATAAAATTTTCTTTATTTTGCGCGCTTTTTTCTTGAATTTACGCAACCTTTATAAATGTAAAATACATTTTTGTTAAAATGCTAAAGCAAGGAAAAGTTTTCGACGCAAAATTGTTATATGTAGCATGTTCTAATTGTAATTCTATCAGACAAAAGGTAAATGGTAAGTTTAATATCTTAAAAAGAGGTAAGGAAAGAAATGGGATTGCGCGCTTTTTTTGTTTGAATTGTAAAACTTGGTTTAATGAAAAAACTGGTGAAAGTATGCAATGGCGAGTTAGGAGTTAATTCCATAACCTTTTAATACCTTATATAATTCTGCGAATTAAATGAAACATAATCTTGATTATTATTTTAATTATGAGAATATTTTAGATCATTTCGCTAAAGATTGGAATACTAAAGATGTTAATGGGTTTGTTTTTGATAAAGAATTTCAAATAAATGACGTTCCAGTTTCTTGGTTTTTAGATCGATTTTTTGCAGTGAATAATATTCCTTCTACATTTAACATTTTAAATATTTTACATGAAAATTATATGCTAAAAAAAGAATTAAATCCTATTAAAAAAATATATTACAAAACATTATCTAAAACTTTATCTAAATTTTTATTGTTTAATGAAAAACGAAAAATTAATTTAAGAAATAAGAAGTTAGAAGAAAATAAAATTTTATTTTTAACTTATACTAATCACATTCCTAATTTTAAAGATGATTCTTCAATATTTAGACTAGGTAAATTAATTTCGTTAACTGAAGATAATTTAGTTGTTGTTTGTGATACAATGAGTAATGTAAAAACATCTAAATTTAAAGAAATAGATCATATGATTTATGATTTTGTAGATGAAGAATCAATGAAAATAGCAGATAAAATTTCAACTGAACTTAATACAAAGTGGAACACAATAAATAAAAAAGAAATATTTGGAGATTTATATAGTTACATTGAACATGCATTAAATTTTTTTATGTCAAAAGAATTTTTATACCTTATTGTTTTATATTATAACGTTGTAAATAAATTATTAATAAATCAAAAAGCAAGCGTATTATCCTCTCATAATAGTTTATATGAAAGATGTATTATGATGGCTTCTCATAAATTAAATAAACCTTGTTATATAATTCAACATGGAACTGGAGCAGGAACTGCAAATCCTAATGCAACAGAAAGTACTAAATTTTTAGTTTTTTCTGACATGTATAAAAAAAGGTTAATGAGTTTTGGTATAACTGAAAAAAATATTGAAATTGTAGGGCCTATAATATTTGATGAAATAAATTCCTTTATTGGTAAGTCTAAGCCAAGTAATCAAATATTGTTAGTAACTGAACCTTTTGTTGAAAGGAATATGTTGGATGAAGGTTTTTACTTTGAAAGTATTAAAAAAATATTGTTAAGCATTCCAATAAACATTCAAGTTAAGATTAAGATGCATCCTAGTGAAAAGTTATATGATAAATATGTTAAATTAATTAAAGAATGTAGTTTGAGTAATGTTGAAATTATTAATCAAGTTGGAGTAAATGTGTTATATGAAGCAATAAATAATTCTAATATTATAATTGAATTTGGGTCTACTGTTGCAATAGAAGCTATGATTTTAGATAAACCAGTAATAACAATAAATTTAAGTTCTGGGACAGGAAATTATGAAATAATTAAGAAAAGTAAAGCAACAATGGAAATTGAAATAGATAATTTAACTATATCAATTAAAGAGTTAATGACTGATGATAGTTTAGTTGAAAAAAGAAAAAAAGCAGTTGAATCAATTTGTGGAAAAATTGACGGAAATGCATCTAAAAGAGCTATTGATATTATTACCAAGAAAACTTTATAAACTACTTTATTTTCTGAATTTACATGGAAGAAAAATTTGATTTTAAGGCTGCAAGCAGTTATCATAAAGAATGGAGTACTTATGTGTTTGATATTATAGGCAATCCACTTGCTGTATTTTTGGTAAAATATACTAAAATAAGTGCAAATCAAACTTCAATTCTTTCATTTATATTTGCTTTAATTGGAGGTTTTTTTCTTTTTAAGGGAGGATATCAAAATCAAGTTATAGGTGGATTATTTGCATTTTTATATAATTTATTTGATATGATTGATGGAAGAATTGCTAGAGCAAGGCGTGAAACTTCTTTATATGGGAAATGGTTAGATGCAATGATTGACTTTTTTGTATTTCCTTATTTAATATTTACATTAGCGTATGGAATGCAAACATATTTAGCTGCAGTGATAGGTATGTTGGCAATTGTTAGTTATCAAACGCATTATTTAATTGTACATTTTTACAAGTCGGAAATTCAAGGGAATAATAAAAATATTCATATAAATGGAAAATTTGAATGGTTAAGGTATGTATATGGTTCAAATTTTTTTTATTTGTTTTTACCTATTGCTTTAATTTTAAATCATCCAATGTATGTATTATTATTTTGGGCAATATTTGGTAATTTGTATTGGTTTGTAATTATTTTTGTTCAACATCTTAATATGAGAACTGAAAAATGAAAATATATTTTAATCTTGATTTAGATCCAAGAAAATTTGAAGGTCGAACTAAACTTTCAGTAGGATTAAGGGATTTTTTAATGCAAAATGGTCATGACATAACTAATAATCCAAATGAAGCTGATATTTTACATTTTCATAGTAGTGGGGTATTTGAATCTTATCGTGCATATAAATTAAAGAAACAGTTAAATAAACCTTGTATTTATACTTTATATTCAACAGCTGAAACTCATCCTATTAATCATATTATTAATTTTTATGATCAAAGAAAATATTTTTCAAAAACTGCAACTAATGGATTATTAAGTTATTCTGCAATAATTCCTTTAAAATTTAGAAGTATTTTTTTAAAAAAGTTAGATAAATTAGTTGTTCCGTTAAATTATATGAAACAAAAATTGTTTTCAAATACAGAAGTAATTTCTTTTGGGGTTGATGTGAATAAATTCATTCCTAGTAAAAATGAAAATAAAAAGGTTAAGGTAGCTTATTTTGGTCATCCTAGTACATTTAAAGGAATGAATGATTTTATTGAAGCATCTAAACATTTTTCAGAAGAAGTTGACATTGAATTATATCCAAGTGTTGTAAATGAAAAATTAAAAGCATTAGTTGCAACTAACCCAAGAATTAAGTTAATGGGTTATGTGGAGGACATAGTGGCAGTTTACAATTCAGTTGACATTGTTGTTTTGCCATATAGAATGTCATTAGGAACAGTAGCTAATCCGTTAGTGTTGTTGGAAGCAATGTCTTCAGGGAAATGCATAATAACAACTAATTTGAAAGAATATACTGAGATAGTACAAGATTCTTGTTATTTAGTTGATCCTTTTTCACCAAAACAAATTGCAGATGCTGTAAATAGTTTAGCAAAAGATGAAAGTTTAAGAAAAAAGTTAGGTGAAAATGCAAGACAAAGAATTGTAAACAGTTATGATGAAAATGTTATGTTTAAGAAATATTTACAGTTATATGAAAGTTTAAAGTAATTTTTTCCAAATTTTATTTAATACATTTTTAGTTGTATTTTCTAAAGTATTGTTTGTGTTAATTACCTCACAATTAAGTAATTTGCTTAATTTAATGTATCTTTGTTTTTGTTCTAATAAATATACCTTTGGAGCTACTTCTCTTTCTTTTGTTTCTTTTTCATAAATTCTTTGTCCTTTGTCTCTTGTCATTAAAGCTTCAATATCAGCATCTAAAACAAAAACTTTATCTGGACTTGGAAATAAGTAGATTAATATTTTTAAAATAAAACTTTTATCCGCATTAGAATATTGTCCGTAATTATCATAATAATATCTATCAGTAATAATAATTTCACCTTTTCTTAATTTAGGATATATTTCAAATACGTATCTTGCTAAGTATTCAAAAAATGTGTAAACATAAATTAGATTTTTAATTATGTTTGATTGTTGTTTTTGTTCTTTTTCCTTAAATAACTTAGTTCCTTTTTTCTTAAGGTTTTTCGAAATAATTTTTGTTACAGACAAATAAGGTTTCCAACCAAAGTAATAAGCATTAATGTTAACTCCCTTGAATTTTGCTAAATCTTCTAATGATTTAATTAAATTTTTACTTAAACTACTTTTGCCACTTCCATTTACTCCGTTTAAAGTTATTAAAAAACCTTTTCTAGATGGATTTAATTTTCTTAAAATGGATTTAATTATTTTTAATATTAAGTAAATAAAATTAAATACGTTTAACCTTGAAAAAAGTGCTCTTATTATACTTAGCTTACTTATTTTATCTAAATTTTTTAAAACTTCATAGAACGGTTTTTTCCATTTATATTTTGTTAATTTTTGATTAATGAAATTCCAGTTTAAGTCATTAGTATTAATTTTGTTAATTAAATCTTTATGGAATGGTTTTATTTTATAGTTTTCAAATAATGCATGAGCAACATGAATTATTAATGAATTTTCTTTAGACGGGATGTGGTTTTTCATATTTTCAAAAACATCTTTTTTATCTATAGCTATAACGCCATGCCATGCAATTTCTCTATGTAAATGTATTGCTGTAACTTCATTTGTCAGGTTAACATACATTCTTTTGTATTTTTCAATGTTTTCATCCATATATAATTTAAAATTTAATTCTTCTAAAATTATTGATGCTTTATTATAATCTTGTGTTGTTTCAAAAAGAATATCTAGGTTTTTATTTTCTCCATTAAATATATGTTCACATTTGAATAGAATATATTTTAATTTATGTTTATTAAAAACATCTATTACTTTTTTAATATTATTGGGCGTCATTGTATATTTTAATTAGTTTTTGTATTACTTTTTCTTCAGTATATTCTTTACTTTCTTCAATTCCTTTTGTAACATATTTAGGGATGTTATTTGATGCTTCTATAATTTTTTTATGTAATTCTTTATAATTTCCTGGTTCAAAAGTTAATTGTGTTTGTGAAGTTTCTTTTATTCCTGCAATATCTGAGGCAATAACTACAGTTCCAGAAGACATCCCTTCAACACTTATTCTTCCGAAAGGTTCAGGCCATATACTTGGAAAAACTACAATGTCATGGTTGTTATATATTTCTTTAATTTGGTTATAATTTACTTTTCCATTAATATTTACATTCATTTCTTTTGACATTTGAATTAATTCTTCCTTTAATGGACCTTCGCCATATAAATTACATTCATAGTTTTGTAAACCACCTAAAGCTTTAATTAAAATTTGAGGTCCTTTAAATTTATTATAAGATCCTAAATATAAAATTCTTAATTTTTTACTTCTAGTTTTAGTTTTGCTAAATGGGTTTATAATGTTAGGTAAAACTTTTCCTTTTTTTGAATATCTTTGAATTACATTATTTACATAAGTACTTATTGCTATAGGTTTTACGTAATTCATTGATCTTCTTAATCTTAAATGATGTGAAAATAGATATATCCAAAATAAAGGATTGTATTTCAAATAAAATTTATTTTTCATTTTTCCCAATTCATCACTTTTTATAAAACATTGGATGAACCTTGAAAAATTACAATAAAATTTACATTCAGTTTTTCCTTTATACAATAAATCTCCTTTAGGACATAATGTAATATAGCTTTCAATTGTAGCAAAAATTTTCCCAGAATAATATTTTTTAATATCTTTTGCAGCTAATATTGTATTACCTGTAAGATGTACAATGTCGGGATTAAGTTCATTAATTGTTTCTTTTAACTTCTTTTTTAATGAAAAAGGGAATATTAAACTTCTAAACATATTTCCAAATAAAGATTCTACATTTTGAGAAGTTTCAAATTTTCTTATAACTTTTACATTGTTTATAGTTTCATCTTTTTGATCAAAACAAGAGGTCAGTAAATATACCTCATTATTTTTAGCTAGAGCTTCTGCTATTAACTTAATATTGATTTCACCGCCACCTTTAATTATGGGATGATAAAACTCACTGGCTATTAATATTTTCATTTTCATTAAAGGTTGTATTTAATTTATAAAAGTTTCCCAATAATAAATTTTATAAATATCTTTAGGTATGCAATAAAAATGGGTAGGGAAAATTATCAAATTTGTTCTTTGGTGCTTAATGCTCAAGAAATTGGTGCAAATAGAACTCCAATAAATCATGATGTTTTTGTTCATATTGATTTTGGATATGATAACGAACCAGTTTATTTGGAAAGAATTAAGCAAGCTTACAAAACAAGTGAAAACCCTATATTGTTACATTTTGATGATTCTAATTTTTCTAAATTTAACGGAGTAGAAACAATTAGACATAAAAAAGGTGCAACTGGTTATTTGAATAATTCTAATCTTGGATTATTTTTTGAAAAAACAAAAGGATTGCATCAAGGTGATTCTTTTAGAATTCATGGAGCTGCATTTGGAATGTGTCCTACTAATTTCATAATTGGACTTGCAGGTGCAATTAATTTTGGAGTGAATATGTTTGATTTATATATGGATGAAACTAAAAAACGTGTAATTTCGGATTTAGAGTATGAATTAAATTATGGTGGAGTATTGTTAGATTCTAATTTTAGATTAGGTATAATGAATGATTCTGGGAATGCTTTGGCCGTTATTTCAGATTATTTTGATAGGTATGGCGAGAATATTCCTTTTTTTAAGTCAACAAGTATCGTTACTGATGGAAATACTAAACTTTTTTCAAAAACTAAATTAAATAAAAAATTCATTAAATTTCTAAACTAATAATATTATTTTCAACATTTATTTTTTTGTTTAAGAATAATTCACATGTTTTAATGTTATTTAATGTATGTTCTGTAATTTCTTCAACTTTTATTTTGCCTCCAAATATTGCAAGAAATGGGATTAAATTATCAGCTAAATGTTTATCTACAGGACATTTTGATTTAATTATTTTAATAAGTTCATTTGAACATTTATTTCCAATATTTTCTGACTTTATTCCTTTCTTACCATTAACATCTGCTCCTAATATTATTGGGTTTCTAAAATCAATTTCGTCATCATATAAACTATGTATTGCGAATAAAGTCATTCCTGAACCCGTACTTGAAGTATCTTGATATTCTTCAATTAAATTAATAGGATATTTTAATTTAGATAAATTTAATCTTGCAGTTTTACTTTGTCTTTCTGCAACTTTATTTTTTTCTAAATCTTTAGAAGCATGAGAAATTCCTTTAATTTGAATTAATTTTCCAATGTTAAGTAAATTAATAAATCCTTCAGGTTCTTCTTTAGGTTTAATGATAATGTCAACATTACCTTGACCTTTAGGATAATAACCTCTTCTTAATAAAATAATTTCAATTTTTTCAACATATTTTTCTAGATGAGGAGCAAAAACTTCTTTGAAATATTCAATTGGCATTTGATTTAATCCATGAGTTCCTCCAGTAATGTTTAATGTAATTTTTTTCTTTCCACAAATAATTGGGAGAAGTAAAGATTGCATTAATAAAGTAATACTTCCTGCAGTTCCAATGTCAATTTCCAAGTCTTGAGCTTCATAACTTTTAGGATAATATTCTAACTCTAATGATCCTAGACTATCTCCTTTAACTTCAGCATTACAAAGTTTTTTTAAAGCATCAATACAAGTAAGATGTTGTGCTTTTAATCCTGGTTTATCTCTATTTTTTCTAATATTAATGGCTTTGAAAGGTTTATTAATTAATGTTGATAAGGCTAATGCTGTTCTTATTACTTGTCCTCCACCTTCTTTTCCATCTACAATTAGCATGAATTCAGGATATTTAAATGATTTAATTAACTTTTGTAAAATCAAAACTATTATAAATGAGTTTTATTAGGGTTTAAGTTAATGAGAAATAAATTATTTTATTCAGCTGTAGCAACTTTAATAGGGACTACAATGGGTGCAGGAATTCTTGGAATGCCTTATGTAATAGCTAAGTCTGGGTTTTTAACAGGGACTTTATTAATAGTATGTTTAGGGCTTTTAATGATGGGGCTTAATTTAGCTTTAGGTGAAGTAGTTCTTCGTACTAAAGGAAATCATCAACTTGCAGGGTATGCAGAAAGATATTTGGGGAAATGGGGGAAGTATTTAATGTCACTTTCTATGGTTATAGGATTATATGGTGCATTAATAGCTTACACTATAGCAGCTGGTCAATCTTTATTTGCGATTTTTAACGTGGCAAGTCCTTTAATATTATCTTTAGTTTTTTTTGCTTTCGCAACTGTCGTAATTTATTATGGTATACATGTACTTGAAAAAGTAGAATTTGTATTTGGAATTATAATGTTAAGTTTTCTTGCAATTATGATTGCAGTTTCTTTAAAGTCTCCTAGTTTTTTAGTAGAAAATTTAATTACATTTAATTTTTATAATTTACTTTTTCCTTTTGGAGTAATATTGTTTTCCTTTTTAGGAGCAATAGCTATTCCTGAAATGAAAGAAGAGTTAGCTTTTCATAAAGATCAATTAAAAAAAGCAATTATTATTGGAACTTTAATTCCATTAGTAACTTATTTTATATTTTCTTTATCTGTAGTTGGAGTTTTTGGCGTTAATACGACTCAAATAGTTACAATTGGATTTGGTGAATTATTTGGTTCTAATATGATTTTGTTGGCGAATTTGTTTGCATTAATTGCAATGATAACTAGTTTCACAGCTGTAGGAATTGCATTATCTGAGTTTTATAATTATGATTGTAAATTTAGTAAATTTTATAGTTTTTTTTTAGTTTCTTTAGTAACTTTAATTTTTATTCTTTCTGGGATTACTGACTTTACTAAAACAATAGGGTTTGTAGGAACTTTATCTGGGGGTATAGAAGGAATTCTCATAGTTTTAATGTTTTGGCAAGCACAGAAATTAGGAGATCGTGTTCCTGAATATACTTTAGGAAGATTTAAAGTACGTGGAGTAGCTTTAATATTAGTTTTCTTTGTTGGAATTTCGTACTTATTTTTTGGATAATTTTATATAGCAAATATTTTTATTTATAATAAAGTTTGACCAAAACACATTTATCTTACTATGGGGGCATAGTATAACCTGGCTAGAATAGCTGGCTCCAAACATGGAGCGATGAGGCTTCGGCCGATGATTAAGCCTTGGGATACACCAGTTGATTCCAATAACTATCGTATTGGAAGCTGAAATCTGGGTTCAAATCCCAGTGCCCCCATTTTTCGTCACTTATTAGTTACATTTAAATATTACTTTGTTTTCTCTGGTAAATGAATAGTGCTGGAACATTAGATAGAACTTTAACTGACGTTATAAGTGAAAATTATAATTCTTTAATTCAAACTACTAAAGATAAAGTAAATAAGGTTGTTAAAACTTATCAAGGTGTTAAAAATAATTTATCTAAAACACTTTCTGATGGATTTAAAAAAATAGGTTATCAAACATTAGGTGAACAAGCTCAAACTGCTTTAGGATATAATTCTATCGATGATGTTGAAGATATTAAAGTAGAACAAAAAAGTTTTTTAGAAAATGTTTGTCAAAGTACAATAAGTCCTATTACTGACTTTTTTCAAATTGGTAGAGTTGCAGGAAATAAAAAAGTTTTAGTAAATAATGCATTAAGTGCAATTAAAAAATACTCTAAAGAAAGTAATAGAAAAGTAACTGGAAGTGAAGCTGCAGATATAATTGAACAATATACGGGATCAAGTGAAGTTGCAAAAGAAGCAACTAAACAAATTGTTTCAAGTGAAGATTTTTCTTATGTTGATGATAGTGAAATAAAATCTAAAAATGTTACAACTTATGGACCTTTATCTATATACAAAGCAGAAGGTGAAACTAAATTAGCTAAAGTCTTAGACTGGACTAAAAAGAATTTGCTTACAATGGGAAGTGAAACTAAAACTTTAACTTTGCCTGCAATATATTCTTCAGGTGGTTTAGGAAGTTTAGGACATTATTTTATAGGAAGAGCTATTGTAGGAGCAGAAGTTGGAACTGTAGTTGGTGCAGCAAATGGATTAAAAGATAAAGTAAAAGAAAAATGTGGAACAAATAAAGTAACTGAATTTCTTGATCAAAACTTAACTCAATTAGAAATGGCTTTATATTTTGCACACATTGGTGACTGGGAATTAGCAGGATTGTCAGCAAGTGGAGCTGTTGCTAACACTGTTGAGAAAAAAACTAAAAATGATTTATTAAGTAAACTTGCAGGGTGTATTGCGAAAGGTTCAGAAGTTGTTTCCTATGGGGTTTTTGGATCAAGAGCATTAGATAGTGTATTAGCTGGAAAAGAAATACCTTCTGTTGTTGGTAATTTATTTAAATTTTATACTCACGTTTCTAGTGGAGACAACGTTCCAGCTGTCTCCCTAGAAACTGATATTTTAACTAAAACTAATATTGATAAAAATGAATTAACGGATGCTAAAGTACAACAAATAAAAGAATTATATGGAATGGCTGAGCCTGTAAAAAGGGAAAGTGTAGTTCCTCAAGAATTATCTGAAGCAGAAGTAATGCATATTAAACAATTGTATGGTTTGGGTGAAAATGTTAATGCTAAAGTTTCTAATCATAATGAACCTAATCTTCAAAAAGGTTCTAATCAAGATGGTAATGGAAATAATGACGATCCAGGTTTTATTGAAGTAGATGGTGATAGAGATCATGAATTGAAATTAAAGGAATATGTATTAGATTTTAATCAAGCCAAAACTAAAGAAGAATTTTCACAAATCAATATTTCCGCTTTTGATTATTTTGAAAAAAATAGAAAAGTAATGAATGATTCTATAGAAAGTAGCTTTATTGATTTTGGAAAAAAAGTTTTTTTAGCTTCTAAACTTGACGAATCTTCTTCTAAATTTAGTCAAGCTTTATTGTTACCAGAAAATGTAAATTATTCTCATCTGATTCAAAGTTATGAATCTAATCAAAAATATTTAGAAGATTTATTAAATTCAAGAGATGATTTAGATGAAGATATTAAACAAATAACTGATACTTATAATATTTTTAAAGTATTAGAAAATGTTTCTTCTGAGAAGCACCAGTCTTTTATTGAATCTGCTCAATTAATTAATTCATCAAGAAATGTTTTAGATAATAAGGGATTTGATAATTTTATGTTTGAATTGTTTCAAGCAGGTGTTTTGGGTAAAGATTGGTTTATGAAAGATTCATTGACAATTAAAAAATTAAAATATTTTGATGAAATGTTTACTTATTTTGGTGAAGAATTAACTAAATTACCCGAATTAAAAGAGTATTCTGTTTTTTCTGAAACTTATGAAAAATTACAACAAGTACATAAAATTGTAACTGGAACTAATGTGGCTAATTTACCAGTTGATCAATTGAGTACACCTGAGTATGATTTATTAAATGTGAAACTTGATCTTGAAAGAATATCTAATAGGTCATTAACTTATTTAAGAAGAGGTATAGATAGTAGTCATGATTTTGTTAGGATTGTATTGTTGCCAAATATTGCTAATTATGAATTAAATAATTCTGATACTCTTCAAGAAAATATTGAACTTAATATTGCAAAGCTTTATGCTACTGAAGAAATAAAAAGTAAAGTAAAAAGTGAGTTAGGAGATTTAGATATGCCTATTTCTGAAATTAAAACTAATAGAAATATTTCATTAGATAGGGTATACAAAGAAACTCAACCAATTACTTTGGAAGAATTAATAAATAAACGTGCAAATAAACATTTAGGTAATTTAAGTCAAGGGAATTTTTCTTTTTTCTCTAGAGTATATTATAGTTTAAATAAACTTAATCTTGGTTTAGACAATGCTGAATTAGATAAACTTCATTATGAGTTAAGTGATTTTTTTAATACTGTAATGGATGCTCCTGAATTGTCTAAAGTTAAACCAAAAATATCTGGAACTAATGGGGTAATAGATACTGTTGAAGAATATGCTGAATCTATTAAAGCAATAGAGGACGTAACTCATGAAGTTCATAAGCATAGTAAAAGTTTTACAAATTTAGCAAAAGATACAATTTTTTCAACTAATCTAGGACAATTAAGTTTATTTGGAAATTTATTAGGAATACCAAACACGTTTGAATTATTAAAAGGGTTAAGGACAGTAAGAAATTTTGAAAGAAATGATTATGATCCTATTAAGACTGTGAAATCTGTATTAATAGATGATCCGATAAGAAGTGCTCAAGCGATTTTGAAAATTCCAAGTAAATTAAAACACATGGTTTTTGATAATGAGAGTTATAGTTTAAATGGAGTTCCTTTAACTACATTAGATTCTTCAGAAGGGGCAAAAATAGTAGGTATAAATTTATTAGATGTTGTTAGTCAAATGTATGATAAAAAAAGTTTAACTATGGCGAATAGTTTAATTTCAACATATGTTTCTGGAACTATGCATCGTGATTATCTTGATTGGTATGTTGGGCATATAGAAAATTCAGATAATTTGGAAGATATTTTGAAAAGATTGTTGTAGTTACTAAACAGTAATGTAAAAAGTTAGTTTTATAAGTAACTTATCTTTACTTGCAAAAATGATTCAATTCGGAGGGTTTCACAATGGAAGAAATTAAAGATCAATTATACACTGATGCAAAAAATCAAGTTATACACTATTTAAAACAAATTCATACTACTAGTACTAATGATAAAAAAGGTAATAGAGCAGTTAAAAAATTAATGACAAATGTTTATGAACCTATTATAAAAGCTATGATTCAAATTCCTGAGGTTTCTTCTGTTTTAGTTAATGGTGAAAATATAACAAGTACTCTTCAATTTACTCAAGCTGATGCTTTGGTTCAATTAGATGATGCTTTAAGATATTCTGGGGATGATGATTCAATATTTGCTTGTAAAGTTGAAACTGAAAAATACGCGAAAGTTTTAGATGTAGATCCTACGATAGATTCTATTATTGTTGGTGGATTTAATACAGGCAATTTAGATAATATGATTAGAAATTTTCAAGATATTGCACAAAGAAATGAAAGTATCGATAATAATGATTTACCAACATATGAACCTTCTTTTGAACAAGAATCTCAAACTAAGGATCTTGTTGAAATTTCAAATGAGCCAAAACATTACGATGTTCAAGAAATTGTTCAAGGTATGCAAGGTCAATTTGAAGTTGTTTTACATGATATGAAGGAACAACATACCATTGAATTAAATGATTATAAAAGAGCTAATAGAAAAAATTTAGTTGCTTTAGGAGTTTTAGGGATTATTGGTTTAAGTTATTTAGGCTATTCAAATGCAAAATTATCTGATGAAGTTAAAGATTCAAATAACGAAACAAAGCAAAAAGTTACTGCTATGAAAGAAGAATCAGTTCAGACTCTAAGCTCAGTTTCTCAAACTGCAACAGATTTGGCAACTTCTTCTCAAGCAAGAATTGATAAAACTACAAGTACTGCACAACTAATTATGAGTGATTCGTATAAGTTACGTAAAAAGCTTAGAGAAACTATGCAGAAAAATGATAATGATATGAATGATTTATTTGATTTAATGGGAACTCAAGCTGCTAGGTGATTTTATTGTGCAACCTCAAGTTAAAGTTCAATATGATTTGAAACCTATTGGATCTACATCAAATAACAATTCAGTTACTGTTGCATTTGCAGGGAAAGGATCATCAGGTAAAACTTTTTTAACTTATTTGTTATTTGAAAGGTTATCTGAAATAAAACCACAAGATATGTTATATTTATCCTTTGATGGTAAATGTGGTTATAGTGAATATAAACAAGTTATTTCTAAAAAAACTAGTTTTGATGCAATAGATGATTGTGTTAGTATTAATGGAAATGTTAATGGATTAAAATTACAAGGATATCTTGAAAAGGTTAGACTTGAAAATTCAACTTTACATACTTTGCTTGGAGGTAGTGGAAAAGATGAAGTCTATGAATGGGATGAAAATAAGTTACATAAATTAATTAATTTGTTTCAATATCTGAAACCAAATTATAGTGTTAGGATTTTTGATTTCGCAGGTGGATGGAACTATGCATCTAAAAGTATACCTTGTGCTATGGCTGATTCGGTCATATTAATGGCTTCAGAAAGTCAAGGCTTAACTGAAATTAAGCAAAGATTAGAATTCACAGTTGAGGAAGATTTTAGAAACAGTTTAAGACTTACTTTAAATCAAATGATTGAAGAAGAAACTATTGTTTCTAATGTAATAAAATATGCAAAAGTTTATGCAAAATTAATGTCAAATAAAAATTTAAAATTTGGTGATGATGATTTTATGGAAGAAGCTGAAAAAGAATATAAAGCTATTTTTAAAGAAGATTCTAGAAATTTAAGAAATTTTTTAGTACATTATTTTAATAATAGGGAAGTTGAATCTGTGACTTACATTAAGTTAACAAATTTATCTCCTGAAGTAGTACCTGATTTAAGGAAAGCAGATATAATTGGGAATTATAGACGTATTGTTAAGCCTGAATATAATTTACATTACGATGAAATTTTAAAATTTAGTCAATTAACTAAACAAAGTCCTGCTCAAATTATTTCACAATTGTCTGCATTAGCAAGTATTGGTGTTACGCCTGAACAAATTAACAATGGACTGTTTAAGAAAACTTTAGATGATGTTTTAGATTCTGATTTGCTTCTAACTAAAAATAAAGTTATAGAAGTATTGATGAAAGAAATTGATGTAGGTATTGTTCAAGAAAACTTAACTTTAGAGGAGTTAGCAAGATCTTTTGCAAGGATTGGTATTTCTGAAGATTATTTATTAAATGAATTAAAACAAAAATTAAAACAAGATAAAGTGCGTGAGGTTAGTTCCGGGGAAATAATGGAAACTGAAGCAGAATTAAGCACTTTAGAAGATAATATAGATTCTTTAGTTAAACAGAGCTTAAATCAAGTTCAATTTGAAAGATTAGGAGAAACATTTGAAGATAGGTTTTTTTATTATCGTCAATTAAAATCTAAACCAAAATTTAAAGAGTTAATTAAAGAGTATGTTGAATTAGATGAAGAGTTAAGAGATATGAAAAATCAAGGTTCTGGTTTTTTAAATTCTTTAAATTTAGTAACAAAGGATTCCGGTTTGCAGTATATAAACAGCTTGTTTAAACACACGAGAAATGCGTATAATGAAATACTTAGAAGTAAAACTAAAGTTAGCACAGGAAAAACAAATTTTTTTTTTATTGCAAATAAAGTTATGCCTTCTAAAGAATTAAGTGATATTGGAACTTTATTGAATGATGAATATTCTGAAAAAAAAGATTCTCATCCGCAATTTTTTAGTGGAGATGAAAGTCGAGTTGAAAAAGGCGTGTTTGCATTAATTGCAGAAGTGTATTCTTCATTTAAATCATCCAAAAATGGAGTTCTTCAAGATTGGGTTAATGAAAGAAGTAAAATACGTCAGAAAAATAAAGGGCTTTTTGGTATTGATTCTAAAGTGGCACATAAAAGTACTGTTGAATTTTTTAAAAATGAATTAGAAAGATATTCTAGTTTTAGAGGATTAGACTCAAAGTTCGATGAACGTTTGGAAACATATGTATCAGCAATACAATCTGGTGAAATTAGTGAGGTTAGGAAAGACTTTTTTGAAGATTTCATAAGCATTTTAGAGTTTAATTATCTTCATGATTTATGGGAGAAAAAAATTCAAAAAATTTTGGAAAAACCTATCATAAAACAATCCGGTTTAGATGTTGAATATTTAGGATGCATACCTTTTGATTATGATATGGAAGATGTGTTTACGCGAACTGATATATTGAAAACTAATGAATTAGTTCGAGATAAAATTGATTTTATTATTGATAAAACAATAGGTGCTGTTTCAAGAAAAAAAGCAACTATTGGAGAAATAGTAGTTGAAAAAGAAAGTGCATTTAGTTTAGGAAAATTGGGAGCTGGGTTTAGAAATTTTGGAAAAAGTTTAGGCTTTTTTTCGAAATAGTTGTTACTCTTGAGGGATGGTGTTATGCGAAAGCTTTATATACGACTTGGTCTTAACACAACTATTTTAAAGTAGTTATGGGGTGTTTTAACTTTACGGAGGGTTAATCAAATGAAATATTCAAATATTGCAAAAAATGTTATACTTGCTGCGGCTTTATATGCTCCTGTTAATGGTGCTGAATTACAAAAAGTTGGTCGTACTGCTATTTTAGGTTCTACAAATCATGGTGTTTATCAAGTTGAAAAAATGCCAGAAGCTATTCAAAGCAAATTAAAAGGTAAGACTATATTAAATAAATATACTAAAGATAAGGATGCTTTTATTCGAACACAAGATAAAAGTGGTAACCAAGAATATTTTAAAGTTATTGATACTGTTTCTACTCCAAGTTCAACTGGAACTACAGTAGAAAGTAAAGTTGTTGGAGCTAATGGTTCTAATAAAATTATGAACGAAAAGATAGTTTCAGCTTATGCTAGATCTGCTCAAACTTATTCTTCAATGGAAGAAGGCCCAAAAAAAGATTTATTGAAAACTAAATTAACTGGAGATTATAAAACTATTAGTGAAATCGTTGATGGTGGAGATCAGAAAAAGTTAGATGAAGCACATGCTACTTTAGATTCTAGAGTTCTTAACTCAAGTACTGAAGAAGAAAAACAAAATTTTTGGAAAAAACATTTTGGCTTCGATACTTGGCAAAAAGGAGCTAAGACTATTGTAGCTGGTGTTGTAGGTTATAAATTGTTAGACTCTTTATTTGGCGGAAGCGGTGGAAACAGCGGAAGTTCAAATGTAAAAACTCCTACTTTACCTTTACCTGGTGAACAACCTGGTAACAAAGGTCAAGGTTTTGGTGGATTTACTGGTGGTTCAAAAGATCATAATGATTCAAATCAAGGACCAGCTCACGATTTGTAAGTAAGAGGTTTACAAAAATGAAAAATCTAAAATCAATTACACTATTATTTTTTATTTTATTTTCATTAAGTGTATCAGCAAATCATCAACCTGAGTTTATTACTGGGTCAATTGACATTGATACAAATGAATTAATAAATGGAAATGTAGTTTTATTAAATTCTGAAACTGGAGAAATTGAGACTAGAGGTGGTTCAAGAAATCGTTTTTATGATGTTGATCTTGATACTTTGTATTATGTAGTTTATGGTGCGGATGATTATAACACGGATACTGATATTGTTTATTTTGATTCTAGAATTCCTTTTTGTACTGATGAGTCTTGTACTTTTCAAAGAGAACAAATTATAACTAAATGTGATATGAACTATGCACAAAATGCATTTGAATGTAGTGTAAGCGATGGAACTGGAACTTCTTATTTTGTATATGATATTGAAGAAAATGATTATAAAAGAGTAAATTATTTGAAACATTTTGGAAAAAGTGACGAATTTTTAATTAATGTTAGGGCTGAGAATGAAGATGGTATGGTTGACCATATCGATAGTGCAATTATAAATGGAATTAAAACTTCAGGAAGAAATGCATATTTTATTGTATCATCTGATACTAAGTATGATTTAACAATTGATCAATCTGGACATGAAAAATTTAGTCAAGAACTTTATTTTGATTCTGATATAACAGCTTGTGAAGGGAATTGTGATCACGTAAGTAATGGTTATGAAACTACTTGTTGGAATGTTGCATCTGATAGAAAAAAATGTGAAGTTTCAAATGGATTAGTTTATTATCTTGATGGAAATATTGAAATAAATTTTGAATCAATTTTACAAAAAAAACAAACTCAAACTATTAATTTTAAAACTGGATCCTTAAGTGCAACAACTGACGAAATGTTACAATCGGATATTGCGATTCTAGGAGAAAGAGAATCTAGTGTTAATACTTTTGACTTACCATTAAATGAAGTTGTTACAATAACTCATTTTGCAAACGGGTATCAAAATTATGTAGATTTTATTTATGTAGACTCTGGTATTTTATCTTGTAATGGGTCAACATGTGATGTTGAAAGTAATGGATTTACAACTACTGGTGTATTTAATAATAATGAAAATGCTTGGGAATTTACTGTAACTGATGTTAATAGTATTTCTAGATCATATGTTTATGATTTAGATGATAATGTTGTTAAAAGAGTTGTAAGAATGATTCCTGCTTTACGTTTTGAATATGATTTTATTACTGGAGTTCAAGATGTTGATACTGGTGAAATGATAGAGTTTCTTTCAGTATTAACGGATAGTAAGAATAACATAGTTAGAGCTGAAGATGATGAAACTTCTGTTGCATATGATATAGAACTAGATACTTTATATTATATAACTTATTCTGCAGAAAATTACGGATCAGAAACTGATGTTTTATACTTTGATTCAGGAGTTCCTACTTGTGTAAATGGAGATTGTGAATTTGAAAGTAACGGTGTATCAACTTCTTGTAGTAAAAATGATGCAGAAAATGCTTTAGAATGTAGCATAACTGATGGAACTGGTACTGATTATTATGTATATGATTTTGATGATAGTAATTTTAAAAGAATAAACTATTTGAAAAAGAATAGTGCTGCTGATCAATTTAATTTATTGATTAATGGAAAAAATGAAGCAAATGGTGTTTTTTTTGATGATTTTACTGTTACTTTAGGGGGTATAACTAAATCAACTAATTTCGAACATGGTAATGAGGTTCATTTTATTATTTCACCTGATACTTTATATTCTGCAAAAATAAGTAAGAATGATGGTTTTGGTGTATTTGAAGATTTAGCTATAAATTATTACCTTGACTCTAGGTTAACTACTTGTGGTAATGCTTGTGAATTGGAAGAAAATGAAGCAGGGTATAGTACTTCTTGTTCTGGAAGTACTTGTAGTGTATTTAAAGATGGTAGCGAAATAAGTAACTTTGTTTTCGATACTGGTATTAATGCTGCTTGGGATACTGTTTCGCTAAAACCAATTAAAGCAGATTATTACAGATTTAGAACAGGGGCATTAAATGAGTTTAATGACGAAATTGATGACATTACTGTTGAAATTAATGGAGTTAGTAAGCAAAATGATAAACCTGAGTTAACAGTTCCTTCAAATGAAGCTTTTGGAATAAAATATACTCACAAAGATTATGAAGATTTGAATGATTTTTTATATGTAGATGAAAAAATTATTACTTGTGGTGGGAATGATTGTACTTTAACTAGTGGGGAATTTACAACTACTGGAACATATAACAATAATGAAAGAGCTTGGGAATTTACAGTAAGTGATGATAATGGAATATCAAGATCTTTTGTTTATGATAATCAAGGAATAATTAAAAGAATTGTTAATATGGATGTAAAAGACGGAGCAGATATAATTAAGCCTACTTTTAGTAATCCTATGCCTGCGCAAGATTCTTTAGTTACTGAAGAACCTTTTTGGATAACTATAGATGTTACTGATAATGTTGGTATAAATGAAGGTTCTGCAGATTTATGGTTAGATGGAAGATATTTTAATCCTATTTTTGAAAATGGACAAATTAAATATTTAGTTGATAGTAATATTTTATTAAAAGGCGAGCATAGAGTTGAAGTTCGTATAGAAGATACTAATGATAATGATGCAAGTTTTGATTGGGAATTTAATTTAGATTTAAGACCGAATGTAGATTTTACAATAAGTCCTAATCCTGCTAATATAAATGAGTTTATCACATTCGATGCATCTTTATCAAATGATGATGGAACAATTGTTTCATATGTTTGGGATTTTGGAAATGGGGTACAAGCTTCTGGAATAGAACCTGAGTATCTTTATTCAAATTCAGGAAATTATGATGTAACTTTAACTGTTACTGATGACGCAGGAACAAGTTCACAGTTAACGAAAACTGTTGTTGTATTAAGTACAAATCAAGCACCTGTTGCGGAAGCACAGGCTGATAAAACTATAGTTTTAGTGAATGAGAATATTCAGTTTGATGATGATTCCTTTGACCCTGATGGAAATATTGTAAGTTATTTCTGGGATTTTGGAGATGGAAGTACTTCAACTTTAGCTGGACCTTTATACAGTTATAGTCAACCTGGACAGTATACTGCAATTTTAACAGTAACTGATAATGATGGTGCAACTAATAATGATAGTATTACAATTACTGTAAATGCTCAAGCAAATCAACCACCTATTGCTGTAGCAAAGGCGGATAAAACTACTGTAAGAGTTAATGAAAATATTCAATTTGATGCAACTGATTCAAGTGATCCTGAAGATGACTTTTTAGTTTATGCTTGGTTTTTTGGAGATAATAAATTAAGTTTTAGTAAGACGCCAATTCATTCATTTGATGATGAAGGAATTTATAACGTAACTTTAACTGTTACAGATACAAGTTTAAATGTAGCAAGACAAAATATTATAATTACTGTAGTTGAAGATGATTTTCCTATTGCAATTGCAAAAGCTGATAAGACTACTGTTAAAGTAGGAGAAGTTGTTAATTTTGATGCATCTGAATCTACAGATGATGGAACAATTGAATCTTATCTATGGAATTTTGGAGATAATACTTTTTCAGATAAAGAACAAGTAGGACATACTTTTACAAGTCCGGGTGGATATATAGTATCTCTTACTGTTACTGATGAAAGTGGTCAATCTAGTACAAGTAAAATAGGCATAACTGTAACTGAATCTGAAGTAAGTCCAACTGCTAATGCAAAAGGACCTTATAGTGGATTTGTAAATGAAATAATTAACTTCGATGGAAGTTCTTCATTAGGTGATATTGTAAAATATCAGTGGACTTTTGGAGATGGTTCTGTGGCTGAAGGATCTCAAGTATCTCATACTTATGGGAACGTGGGAAGATTTGTAGTTACTTTAACAGTTACTGATCAAAATGGGTTAACGCATACTTCTCAAACAGAAGCAAATGTAGATGCTCGAATTATAGCGCAACCTCAACCTAGTAAGGAAAAGAGAGAATTAAAAATCTCAAGAATTTCATCTTTAGGTGGAGGAATTGCATATGCTGGAGATGTTACATCTTTCAAAGTTAAGCTAGAAAATACTGGTGACTTGGATTTAGAAAATGTTAGAATTAAAGCATTTATTCCTGAGTTATTTGTATATGACAGTACTGGAACTTTCGATTTAGATGATGGAGATAGTGAAACTAAACAGTTACTATTGAATGTTCCTGGTGATGCACAATCAGATAGTTACTTGGTTAAGTTTAGTATTAGCCAAGGAGGAGAAAATATTAGGACTAAATATAGGTATATTTTCATAGAATGATTTACTTATTTTTAGTTAAATTGTGTAACTACTCTTGTATGTTGAAATGCAGAAACATTTAAATACTACAGGGTATTACGCGACATTAAACGATCAAAAAAACCAAATTTGGAGGGAAAACAAATGAAAGGAGTGAAAATTTTCACAATGTTCGTCTTATTAACTTTGGCGACTGTTGGCATTGCATCAGCAATCCCTGTTACAGGAGTAGAAGTTAAATTAAATGGCCATGTGTACAATACAGGTGAAACTGTAAAAGTAGAAAGAGGCGAAGAATTAGAAATATCTTTTAAGATGACTGCTGATAGTAATGTTAGTAATGTCGATCTAAGAGCTTTTATTGCTGGGTATGAATACAGTAATAGAGAAAGTACATCAGATTCTGAGTTTTTCTTAAATTTAGAAGAAGGTGTAACTTACCAAGAAAAGTTAACAATTGATATACCAGAGAAAGCAGATAAAGACCAATATTTGTTAAGAGTTTACTTAGCAGATAGAGGATCAATCGCAACAGAATTTACTTACAATTTAAAAGTTGAATCAAAGGAAAAAGATGTAACTATTAAAGATGTAATTCTAAGTCCTGAGTCAAAAGTTAAACAAGGAAGAGCTTTGTTTGTTATGGCAAGGATTAAGAACACAGGTATGCAAGATGAAGAAGGTATTAGTGTAAGAGCAGCAATTCCAGAATTAGGAATTTCAAATAGAGTTTATTTAGATGAACTTGAAGCAGAAGACACTGAAACTACAGAAGAAATTTTGTTACAAATACCTAAGTGTGCTGAACCAAAAGATTACACTGTTGTTACAACTGTAGAATTTGACGAAGGTTTCAAAACTTCAACTGAAGAATCCACTATTAGGGTTCAAGATGCAGGAGTATGTGAAGCTGGAAGTTCAACAAGCGAATCAAAAACAATTATCAACGTAGGACCACAAATCCAAGATGTTGTTAAAGGTCAGAGTGGATCAGTTTATTCACTAACTTTGAACAATTTAGGAGCAACTTCCAAAACTTTTACAGTTGGTGTAGAAGCAGGAAATTGGGCTAATGTTCAAATGTCCCCAAGCAATGTAGTTGTTTTAGGTCCAAATGAAGCTAAAGCTGTTTACGTGCAAGTTAGCGCAAATGATAACGCAGTTGCTGGTGAGCAAATGTTTGCATTAAGCGTTAAGTCAGGCGATCAAGTTTTAAAGGAAATACCTTTGAAATCTAATGTTGTTGAACCTGCTACTGCTAGTGGATCAAAGCTTAAGAAAGGCTTAGAAGTTGGATTAGTTGTTTTAGTAGTATTGTTAGTTGTTTTAGGATTAATCATTGGCTTTAACAGATTAAAATCTGATGAAGACGATTCTGAATCTGGACAAACTTACTATTAATTTTTTTTTTTTTAATATATTTATTTTGAGGGGGTTAAATGCGTAATATCTTAATATTCTTAATTATTGTATCTATTTTAAGTGTTAGTGTTAGTGCAGATTTTAATTTTTATTCAACTAATTCTGAAATGATGACGTGTGAATATAATCCAAGTAACATTGATGTGTTAGGAGTACAAAATATAGGAACATCTGCTTCAAATTATCAAATAAAATTATCTGGAGATAATAAATGGTCTAAAGTTTATCCTAATAAATTTTTCCTTCCAAGTGGATCTACTCAGTTAATTAATTTATTTAGTGAAGCACCAACAGGAGCATATGATTTTGATATTATAGTTTACCCTGATTTCGGTTTACCTAAAGTTCTAAAAAAGAAAATTATTGTTGATAAGTGTATTAATGTTCAATTAATTGCGAAAAAAGCAGGTGTAGGTGCATGTGCAGGGAAATATATAGAAATTCCTTTAGAAATTACTAATAGAGGTGTATTTGAGGAAGAATATTTTTTATCTGTTGATGCTTTTGGTGAAGAAAATTTTAGTAAGAATAATTTTAAATTAAAACCAAGTGAAAGTTTATCTGTTGTATATTCTAATAATTTACCTAAAGATTTTTTTGGAAATAAAACAATTACAATTAAAGTTAAAGCATTGAAATCTGGATTAATTTCTAAATTAGAAATTCCTATTAAAATAAACAACTGTTATAACTTTGATATTAAAGCAAATAATAATGTTCAAGTGTGTAATAATGATAAACAAAACATTACATTTACTGTTAATAATTTAGCTAGTTTAAATACAAAAGTTGATTTAGAATTAAATTCACCTTATTGGGTTAAACTTAATAGTAAGAATGTGAATTTAGAAGGAAATTCTAATAAGTTTGTAAATGTTGAAATTAATTCTGATAAAGCTCAAGAAACAAATATTACTTTATCCGGTAAAGCATTTGGAAAAGAAGTAAATAAAGTAGTGAAAATTAAGTCAATTGAATGTTATGATTTAGATATTAAGTCTGAAATTAGAAAAGATGTTTGTGCGTGTAATAAGGAAAAATATGATTTAATTATTCAGAATAAAGGTAATAAAGATGATTTGGTTTTAGATGTATTTTCAGAAAAAATAAATTTTCATAAACAAAAAAGTATCTTATTAAATACAAAAAATAAAGTAACTTATGATTTTGATTTAGATATTCCTTGTTCAAGTATTGGAACTGGAGAAATACAATCTATTGCTACATCTAATGGAGAAATTAGAAAAAAAAATTCAACAATTTTAAACATTTATTCTCCTTATAAATGTAAACAAGCTGAATTTAAAGTAAATAAATTTAAGTTTACTAACGATGAAAGTAAAAGGTTTACTTTAGATGTCATTAATACTGGAATAAAAAGAGCTTCTTATAAAATAAATGCTTATCCTGTAGATTTAGTTACATTTAACATAAGAAATGTTGTTTTAGAACCTGGTAAAAGTTTTAGTGTTCCTTTTTCTTTAACTAAAGATGATACTGGTATTTATTCAGTTTTGTTTAGTGCAGTTTCTAAGGATCAAAATTATGAACAAGAATTTTTATTTGTAGTTGGTGATGTTCATAAATCAAAAGTTGCAATGTATACTTATGGCTTCATAGGATTAATTATTTTACTTTTAATATTGAATTTTGTAAGAAAAAAAATTCAAAAGTCTAAAAGAAATTTTAAAAAAATATTTACTATTTCATTTTTAATAGTTTTATTAGGTTATTTGTTATATTTATTTTATCAAAAATTCGGATTAAAATTCTTTAATTATTTAAGAAATGTGGATTATGGAGAATTATTTTCAAAATTATCAAAAAATTCAGAACTATTATTACATGATTTAGGGAATTCTTTAAGTATAGGCGTAAATTATGTTATTTTATTTTTGAAGTTATATGGTTTGTATTTAATAGTGGGTTTAATTATATTGTTTACCCTAATATTCATTTTTGAGAAGAGAAATAAATTTAAAAGCTTATTGGTAAGTAAAAAACGTGATGTGAAAGTGGAAGAAGTAACAAAGAAAAAATCTAACTTTTTTGATTTTGTTTTGAATTTCTTTTTTGAAATAGAAAAAGTAGAAGTAAAGACTGAAGAACCTGTGAAAGTAAAACCTAAAAAAATTAAAACAGAAGTTCCTAAGGAAGTTAAATCTAAAAAAGTTACTAAGAAAGTAGCAAAAAAGAAAACTGATATACCTGAACCTTGGAGTAAAGTAAAAAAATACAAAAAGGTTAATAAAGATTAAACTTAGAGCTGCTATTTAATGATAAATGTAATAGGAGCAGGTCCAGTTGGAGCTTTTGCGGCTCAATCTTTATCTGAAAAAGGTTTTGATGTTAATCTTTATGAAGAAGATAAAGCTATAGGGAAACCAGTTCAATGTACGGGTTTGTTAACTAAAGATTTCTTAAAATATTTTAAAAATTATGAATTAGATGATTTTGTTGTTAATAAAATAAAAAATATTAGAATTGTTAGTGGAGAAAGTTTTACTATTCCGGTAAATGAATATATAGTAGATCGAACTTTGTTTGATAGTTATCTTGTTAAAAGAGCTCAAAATAATGGAGTAAATTTATTTTCTCATCATAAATTTATTTCTAAAGATGATGAATATATTTATTTTGAAAATGGAGTTAAACAAAAATATGATTTTGTAATTGGTTCCGATGGACCTAGAAGTAGTGTAGCAAAACAATTTGAAATGGGTGGAAAGAGAGAATTTTGGATGGGTATGCAAGCTAAAGTTAAACTTGAAAGTAATCCTGATGAATATGTTGTTTATTTTGATCAAGAAAAATACCCTGGCTTTTTTGCTTGGCAAGTTCCTGAAGATGAAACTTATTCTCGGGTTGGAGTAGCAGGAATAAGGCCAAAAAAAGCTTTTGAAGAATTGTTAAAAGAATTAGGTGTAAAAGATATAGTTGAATATCAATGTGGTTTAATTCCTATGTACGATAGAAGTATAGTTTCTCAGAAAGATAACGCTTATTTAATCGGAGATGCTGCATTACAAGTAAAAGCAACTACTGGTGGCGGAATTGTTCCAGGGATGAATGCTGTAAAATATTTAACTGATTCAATTGAAAATAATTCAAATTATGATGTAAATTGGAAAAGAAAATTGGGACTTAATTTACATTTAAAAATACGAAATGTTTTAGATAAATTTTCTAATAGTGATTATGAAAAGTTAGTTAATTTAATGTCCACTGAAAAAGTTGTTAAAGTTATGGGTGAAACTTCTCGTGATGATGTCGTTAAATTAGCTTTTAAAATGGCTATCGCACAACCAAGGTTAATTTCTTTTTTACCAAAGTTATTTAAATAATAAAAGGAATGTGATTTTATGTCGGAAACAAAGTTATGGGCAATTTTTGTTGTACTTTTTTGTACTTTATTCACATCAACTGCTCAAATTTTACTAAAAACTGGAATAAATAACTTTAATTTAAGTTCTTTATTGACAAATTATACATTAATAGGTGGGTTGGTTATTTATGCATTAGGTGCAGTATTATTGATAATTAGTTTTAAAGGTGGAGAAGTAACTGTTATTTATCCTGTTTTTGCCACTAGTTATATTTGGGTTTTATTATTATCTGTATTTTTTCTTGATGAAGCATTTACATTTTATAAAATTGCATCTATATTGTTAATAATTACTGGAATTTTTTTTGTTACCAAAGGTGGTAGAAAAATGTATAGTGAGGCTGAGCCAATTGACTGAATTATGGGCTATATTGTTAACTTTATTTTCTTCTTTAATCGGAAGTTTAGGGCCAATATATGTTAAAAAAGGAACTGATATTTTAAACTTAAAAACTATTCATAGAAATCATTATTTAATATTTGGAGTTTTAATTTATGGTATATCTCTTTTTTTATTTATGATTGCAATGAGAGGGGGAGAAATTTCAGTATTATATCCTATAGTTTCAACTAGTTACATTTGGATTGCTTTTTTATCTAAGCGGAAGTTAAATGAAAAAATGAATACTTATAAATGGGCAGGGATTTTTTTAATAATTGTTGGTGTAACTTTACTTGCTATAACTAGTTAAACTTCGACTATAAATTTAGCAAAAGATTTATAAATGGACTTCTTTTTTGGTTTTACTAAGGGGAAATTATAATGGAGAATCATGAAGAGAAAAAAGAAGAAAATATTGACTTTAAAAAAGTTCTAGGGAAGACTAAAGACTATTTTAAAAATCCTCCATTTATGACTTTTTTTAAGAATAATAAAACTTGGATTATTCCTGTTTTATGTTTAATTATTGCTATGTCTTTTAGTATATTTATGAGAATTCAACCTGATTATTTACCAATTACAGATAGATGGGCTGCAAGTAACATCGATAGTGGAATAAGAAGTCAAGTGAAAGGACAAATAGATAGACAATATCCTAACCTTCCTGATGAAAATAAAGTTTCTTTAATTGACGCAGAAGTTGCAAAAACATATCAACAACATGGAGCTGCAATTGAACAACAAAAGCAACAAATAAGTCAAGGTTTAAAGGCCCAATTACAAGACGAAAATGGTCAAACTTATTTATTGGCAATTGATCCTTATTATTGGTATGGCTTGGCCAGAAATAAAGTAAATAATGGTCATTATGGAGATAAATTTAATGAAAATAAAGATAGTGTTTATACATTAAGAGATGGAAGAATTGATAAAAAAGTTCCGCAAGCATTAAATCCAGTAGCAATGTTTTATTTATATAAAATTATGAATTTTTTTAACAGGGATGTAACTTTGTTTAAAGCTGCATTTTATTTGCCAATGCTTTTGGTTACTTTGGCAGTAATTCCTATTTTCTTTATTACACGAAAATTGGCAGGAAATTTTGGAGGGTTATTTGCTGGAATTATTTTTTCAGTTAATGGTGCGTTATTAGCTAGAACTCCTGCAGGTTTTGCTGATACTGACCCATATAATGTATTATTTCCTGCATTTATTGCATGGATGTTATTGGAAGCTTTAGATGCAGAAAAACATAGCTTTAAAATTTTATTTGCTACATTATCTGGATTAGTAACTGGGTTATTTGCTTGGGCTTGGTCAGGATGGGGATTTATGTATGACTTTGTTTTAGCTACATTAGGTGTAACTTTTGTATATTATGTGTTTGTTAATAGAAAACATTTAACATTTAGGAATTTATTTAAAGATTTTAAAGTTATAGGGTTTATTCAACTTGGGGTTACTTATTTATTGGCTTCAGGTGTTTTTGTTACATTATTTTCTTCATATAAAACATATACTGCAGCGTTATTAAAACCATTGAAATTTATTAATATTAAAGCTGTTGCTGTAGATAGTGTATGGCCAAATGTAATGACAACAGTTGCTGAATTTAATGTTGTCAATATTTCTAATATAATGAGTCAAATGGGTGGTAGGTTTTTATTTTTCTTATCAGTGATTGGTATTTTTTTAGCATTACTTAAAAAAGATAAAAATAATCATAGAGATGTTGGATATTTCTTTTTGTTGGCAATTTGGTTTATTGGAACAACATTTGCGTTTACTAGAGGAACTAGATTTGCATTATTGATGGTGCCTGCATTCGCTATAGCTTTAGGTGTAACTATTGGTGTAGTTTATACAAAGTTAAGTAGTTGGTTATCCAGTGAACTTAATGTGAATAAAAGGTTATCTCAAACTGTTTTATTTTTAATTCTAGCCTTATTATTAATAGGTCCAGTAAAAACAGCATACGGAATTAGTTTAAATGAAATTCCTTCTTTTAATGATGGGTGGAATAACGAGTTAACTAAAATAAAAAAAGCATCTGAAGATTCTATTATAACATCTTGGTGGGACTTTGGTCATTGGTTTGTTGCAATGGGAAATACAAGAGTTACGTTTGATGGTGGAGATCAAGGAAAAAGAATTCATTGGGTTGGTAGGAGTTTATTAACAGATGATGAAACTGAAGCAAATGCAATATTAAGAATGTTAAATTGTGGACAAGAAAAAGGTGAAGAGTTATTATCTGAATATATGGGAAGTGAATATGTTGCTGTTAAATTATTAAAAGAAATTATTATGTTGGATGATAAAAGTGCAAAATTAAAGTTAATTGAGAAAGGTTTAACTGAAGAACGATCAAATGAAGTTTTAACTTTAACTCATTGTAATGATTTAATAGATAATTATTACATTACTTCACAAGATATGGTTGGAAAGTCAGGAGTATGGGGACATTTTGGTAGTTGGGATTTTGATAAAGCTGCAATGTATAACCAAGTTAGAACTTTAGAATATAATGATGGAGTTTCTATTTTATCAAATGAATTTGGTTTAAGTGATGATTTAGCAGATAGATATTTTTATGAAATTAAGAATCAAGACCCTGATAGGTGGATAAGTCCTTGGCCTGGATATGCGTCAGGTGTTTCTTCATGTTCAAAGACTGATAATTTAGTTAAATGTGGAAATGGTTTAGAAGTTAACTTAGATACATTTGATGCTTTTGTTTATCCTCAACAAGGAAAATCACGTATTAAAAGTTTAGCTTATATTGACAATAATAACGAATATCAATTAAAAGAATTTGATCCTGAAGTTAACTTTGGAGCTATATTAATTCCTAACGGAAATAGTTTTAATTCAGTATTAACTTCACCAGAACAAACTGGATCAATGTTTTCCAGACTTTATTTTTTAGGTGGACATGGTTTAAAACATTTTCAACCTTTTAGTAGAACTAGAACATTTAACGGATTAAATATTTATACTTATAAAATAGATTTTCAAGGTGGGGAAAAAGTTATTGATGAAAATTTATTACCGCCTTTAGAATTAAGCGCTCAACATATTTTATTAAAATCAAGTGATAATGAATCTTTAAAAAGAATAACTGAAATAAGAAATTTAGCTCTTACTTCTGATTTTGGGGATTTGGCAACAAAGTATTCTCAAGGTCCAACTAATGCAACTAAGGGTGAATTAGGTTGGTTTTCTAAAGGTATGATGGTTAAACCTTTTGAAGAAGCTGCATATGCTTTAGAAATTGGAGAAATATCTGAGCCAGTATTAACACAATTTGGATATCATATAATTAAGATAAATGCTAAGCGGAGAGGATCTGTAGAGGAAAATGGATTCAAATGATGTTTGGGTTGTGGTTCCGGCTTGTAATGAGGAACAACATATTTCTTTAGTTCTTAATGATATTAAAAAATATACTAATAATATTATTTTGGTTGATGATGGAAGTAAAGATAATACTGTTAAAATTTCTGAAGGTTTAGGTGTAATTGTATTAAAACATATGTTTAACTTAGGAAAGGGCGCAGCATTAAAGACAGGGTGTGACTTTGCTTTAAAGAAAAAGGCAAATAAAATTATAGTTATTGATTCAGATGGACAACATAAACCTGAAAATATTCCTGATTTTTTGAAAGCTCTAGAAACTAATGATATTGTTTTTAGTTATAGGACTCAAAGGGATGTTATGCCTTTAGTATTACGTTTTGGGAATTGGGTTATTAATACTGTATCTTATTTCTTATTTGGATTAAAATTAAAAGATACTCAATGTGGATACAGAGGGTTTACAAGTAATGCATATAAATTAGTTAAATGGGAAGCAGTTGATTATTTTATGGAATCTGAGATGGTTGCAAAAGCTGGAAGAGCTAAATTAAAGTATGTTCAAATTCCAATTGATACAATTTATAGTAACAAATATAAGGGAACTACTGTTTTAGATGGAATAAGGATTGTATTAAACATGTTTATTTGGAGGTTATTTAAATGATATTAGGAATACAAATGGTTGGTATTTTATTTGGGTTACTTATGTTATATTTTGCATTTATTCATTTTAAAAGAAAAGAAATGAAAAATTTTGAATTTTCAATTTGGTTTATTGTTTGGATTTTTTTTGTATTTTTAACAATTTTCCCAAATAGTTTAGATTTTATAGCTACAACTTTAAATTTAGTAAGAACAATGGACTTTTTAACAGTTATGGGTTTTTTATTTTTGATAGGTTTAACTTATCATAATTATTTTGTAACTAAAAAGAACGAAAAGAATATTGAGAAAATTGTACGAGAAATATCATTAAAAGATAAGTAAAGTTTATAAATTGCTTTTTCTTTTTAATTCTCATGTACAAATTTAAAGATTTAAGAAAGAAAGTTACACATAGTAAAGTATATTTACAAAGAACAATGTCATGGCTTAGCATGGCAAATGCAGGAATGATTTTATTTTTAGTGTTAAGTAAATTACAAGATTATGGCTATAAAATATATATAACTTATTGGATTATTCCAATATATTTATTATTTTTTTTGTTATTGATTTTGTTTGGTTTTATCGAGGATAAACTTGGGTTTCATAGGGAAGAAAAAAAGTTAAATGAAGATAGAAGTCCTTATGTTAAAGAATTATTTAAAAGAATGGATAGGTTAGAACGTAAAATTAACGGATTGAAAAAATGAAAATTTTATTTGTATTAGAAAATTACATCCCACATATTGGTGGTGTTGAAATTGTTTTTAAAATATTAGCTGAAGGATTAGTTAAGAAAGGTCATCAAGTTGAAATAGTTACTCATAGAATTAAAGGTACTAAAAAATTTGAAGAAATAAATGGTGTGAAGATATATAGAGTAGAAAGTTTATCATCAAGGCATATTTTTACTTTTACATCTATTTTTGAAGTTATTAAACGTTCTAAAGATTGTGACATTATACATACTACAACTTACAATGGTGCTTTTCCTGCAAAAATTGCATCTATAATAAATAAAAAACCAGTAATAATAACTGTTCATGAAGTTTTAGGACAGTTATGGAGAAGTACAGGTGTTGGTTTTTTTCAATCTACAATATTAAGATTTTTGGAATTTTTAATTATTAAATTAAATTTTGATTATTATTTAACTGTTTCAAATTCCACAAGGCAACAGGTTTTGAATTGTAATGTTGAAGAAAATAAAGTTCAAACTGTTTATAATGGAGTTGATTATAGGTTATGGAACCCTAAAAAGAATGATATTGGTTTAAGAAAAAAATTAAAACTTCAAGATAATTTTGTAATTTTATTTTATGGAAGACCTGGAATTAGTAAAGGTTTAGAATTTTTAATTAAAGCTTTACCAATAGTGTTTTCTAAAATTCCAAATGCAAAGTTTTTTGGTATTGTTAGTAAAGATAAAGCATATTCTTCAAGATATAAGTATATTTTGAGGTTAGTAAATAAGTTAGGAATAAAAGATAAATGTATATTTAATGACCCTGTGAAATATGTTGATTTGCCAAATTATATTTCTATGGTTAATTGTGTAATTGTTCCAAGCTTAACTGAAGGGTTTGGGTTTACTGCAGCTGAAAGTTGTGCAATGAATAAAATTGTGGTTGCAAGTAACACTACTTCACTTCCAGAAGTTGTTTCTGGGAAGTATACATTAGTAGAACCTGGGAATTCAGAAGCTATAGCAAATGGAATAATTGATGCTTATAATAACAAGTACAAAAAATCGAAAAAAAAATTCTTTTTAATACGAGATAATATCAATAATTATGAAGATATTTATACTAAAATACTTACCTAAATATTATCTATTTTATCAGTTATTTTTATAAAAGAAATACCTTTTCTACAGGAATATGTCTAAGTCAAAAATTATAGTTTCATTAGGTCCTAGTACTTCAACAGAAGATGATTTAAGGAAGATTAAAGCTAAAGGAGTAGATTTTGTTAGGATTAATATGAGTCATAGTTCTTTACAAGATTTAGAAAAATATATTTTAATGGCAAAAAAGGTAGGAATTCCTTTTATTGTTGATACTGAAGGAAGTCAGGTAAGATCTGGAGATTTAGTTCATAATAAAATTATAATTAATGAAGGGGATGAAGTTGTACTTCATTCTAAAGCAATCAAAGGAGATGAAAAAAATATTACTTTAAACCCAGGAACTATAATTAATCAATTAGAAGTGGGAGATATTTTACATTGTGATTTTGATACTTTAATTTTACGTGTTTCTGATGTTTCAAATGCTATTAATGGAAGTATAAAATCAGTAGCCGTAACTGGTGGATATTTAGGAATTAATAAAGGAATTGCATTTGATTTAGGAAGAGATAGAACTTTGAAACTTCCTATTTTGAGTGAAAAAGATTTAGGTGCAATAGAATTAGGTTTAAAATATAATGTTGAACATATTGCTGCATCATTTATGAGAAGAGGAAGTGATGTTAAGAAAGTAAGAGAATTAAGCCAAGGAAAAATGAAAATTATTTCTAAAGTTGAATGTAGAGATGCATTAGATAATTTACAAGAAATAATTGATGAGACTGATTATATATTAATAGATAGGGGAGATTTAAGTAAAGAAGTTCCTTTAGATATGTTACCTTTTTTACAAAAATTAATTATTAAAAAAGCAGGAAATAAAGAAGTTTTTGTTGCAACTAATTTACTTGAAACTATGATTTTACATAAAAAGCCAACAAGAGCAGAAGTTAATGATGTAATGAATACTTTATTAGATGGGGCAAAAGGTTTAACTTTAGCAGCTGAAACAGCAATAGGAAAATATCCTTTTGAATGTATTAATATTTTGCAAAAGCTAATTAATCATTATTTACAATGGGTTCATGAAGGAAATGTTTTAGAAGAGTTAGAAAAAAATAATTATTTAGATAATAAGTTATCTTCAGCTTTAGTTCCACCTCATGGTGGAAAGTTAGTAAATAGGATTTCTAATAAAGTTATAAATGAAAATTTATCTAAAATAATTATTGATGATAATAAACAAATGGATGTTGAACAAATTGCAGTAGGGACATTTAGTCCTTTGGAAGGGTTTATGGGAAAAAATGATTTACAATCTGTATTAGATAATATGAGATTAAGTAATGGTGTAATATGGCCATTGCCAATTTTATTGGATGTAACCGAATCTAAAGCTAAATCTATTAATGAGGGCGAGGAAATATTGTTAGTTAATTCCATTGGAGAAAAAATTGCAACTATGGATATTGAGGAAAAATATAAGTTTGATAAAAAAGAATTAGCACAAAAAGTATACGGGACATTAGATGAAAAACACCCTGGAGTTAGAATGGTTTTACAAATGAAATCTATTTTTTTAGCAGGGAAAATTAATTTAATTAAAAGAAAAGAATCTGAATTTAAAGAATATGAAATGACTCCTAGGCAAGTTAGAAGGTTATTTGAAGAAAGAAATTGGTCTAAAATTGTTGGATTTCATACACGGAATGTAATACATAGAAGTCATGAATTTATTCAGTTAAAAGCAATGGAGAATGAAAATTGTGATGGGTTATTTGTACATCCTGTCATAGGTAAAAAGAAAAAAGGTGACTTTAATTCTCAATATATTATTAAAAGTTATGAATTAATGAAAAAACATTATTATCCTAAAAATAAAGTTATTTTTTCTACTTTTTCTACTTTTTCAAGGTATGGTGGACCAAGGGAAGCTTTATTTACTGCAATATGTAGAAAGAATTTTGGATGTTCACATTTTATTGTTGGAAGAGATCATACTGGAGTTGGAGATTTTTATCATCCGCACGCATCTCATATGATTTTTGATAATTTTTTAGATTTAGGAATTAAACCAGTAAAATTTGATAAAGTGTTTTATTCAGAAAAAATAAATGAACATGTACATGAAAAAGAAGATGATTCTCATGAAGAAGAAGATAAATTACATATAAGTGGAACTCAAGCAAGGAAAATGTTTGAAAATCAAGAAACTCCACCTGAATGGTTTATAAGGTCTAGAATTTCATCAATGATTATAGATTCTGTAAGAAATAATGAAGAAGTTTTTGTAAAAGAACAAAATAAAGGAAAAGTTATTTGGTTTACTGGATTAAGTGGGAGCGGAAAAAGTACAATTGCTAATTCATTAAAAGAAAAATTAGAATTTTTTGGGAAAAGTGTAATTATTGTTGATGGAGATATTGTTAGAAATAGTTTTAATAAACATTTAGGATTCTCAAGAGAAGATATAAGAGAAAATAATAGTATTATTTCAGAAATATGTAAAGAACATCAAAATAAATTTGATTATATATTAGTTCCAATAATTTCGCCTTTCAAGGAAGATAGACAAATGGCTTCAGCTTTAATTGGTGAAGATTTTATTGAATTGTTTATTAATTCTTCATTGGAAGTGTGTAAAGAAAGAGATGTTAAAGGGTTATATAAGAAAGCTGTTGCTGGTGAAATTGAAAATTTTATTGGTATAAGTGCTCCTTATGAAGCTCCTGAAAACCCAAATATTTCAGTTAAAACAGATGAAGAAAGTTTAGATGAATCTATTGATAAAATTACTGGATATTTAAAAAATTCAGGATTGCTGCAAAACATTTAAAAAACAACACTTTTTCTATACTCTTATGTCACTTAGAAGTCCAATATGTACAGTAGTTGGTCATGTAGACCATGGTAAGTCAAGTATTCTAGATAACATTAGAAGAAGTAATATTGTTGCAGGAGAGGCAGGAAAAATAACTCAACATATCGGAGCTAGTATTATTCCTTTAAAAAATATAAAAACTATTTGTGGAGAATTGTTAGAAACCACTAAAATGAATTTCACTATTCCTGGGCTTTTATTTATAGATACACCTGGGCATGCGGCATTTACTCACTTAAGAAAAAGAGGAGGGAATTTAGCTGATATTGCAATTTTAGTTGTTGATATTAAAGAAGGATTTAAACCTCAAACTATAGAATCTATTGAAATATTAAAGAGTTATAAAACACCTTTTATAGTTGCAGCAAATAAAATTGATTTATTGCCTGGTTGGAAGCAAGGAAGTGGAAGTATATTAAAAAATATTCAATTACAAAACCCAGATGTGTTAAAAACTGTTGAAACTAAATTATATGAACTTGTTGGTAAGTTATCTGAATTTGGTTTAGAAAGTGAAAGGTTTGATAGAGTTGAAGACTATACTAAACAAATTGCAATTGTTCCAGTAAGTGCACACACTGGCGAAGGTATTCCTGAGTTATTGATGGTTATTAGCGGATTGGCTCAAAGATTTTTAGAACAATGTTTACAATGTAATGTAAAAGGATCAGCTAAAGGAACAATATTAGAAATTAAAGAAGAAAAAGGTTTGGGAATTACTGCTGATGCTATTCTTTATGACGGTACTCTAAAAGTAAATGATACTATTATTATAGGTGGGGTTGAAAAAGCTACAATTACAAAAGTAAGAGCTTTATTTGAACCACAACCTTTAAAGGAAATGAGAGATAAAAAAGGTAAATTTTTATCTGTAAAGGAAGCAGTTGCCGCAACTGGTGTAAAAATTAGTGCTCCAGAATTAAATAATATTATTTCAGGAATGCCTATTAGAAGTGCAGATAAATGTGATGTTGAAAAAGTTGCAAAAGAAATTCAAAATGAAGTTGAAGAAGTTTTAGTTCAAACTGAAGATGATGGAATTATTCTTAAAGCAGATACTTTAGGAAGTTTAGAAGCATTAACTAATTTAGTTAGAGAACAAGGATATAAAGTTAGAAAAGCTTCAGTTGGACCAATAACTAAGAAAGATATTGTAGATGCTGAAAGTAATTTAGAAAAAGATCCCTTGACTGCTTTAGTTATAGGATTTAATGTTTATTTAATGCCAGATGTAAAAGTTTCAGATGATATACAAGTTATTACTAGTGATGTAATTTACAAATTAGTTGATGACCTTGACGAGTTTGTAAAAGAACAAAAAAAGAAAATGGAATTAAAAAGTTTAGAAGAATTAACTTTTCCATGTAAAATTGAAGTTTTGAAAGGATATGTGTTTAGGCAAAATAACCCTGCAATTATTGGGTGTCATGTGTTATCTGGAAAAGCAAAGGTTGGTATGCAGTTAATGAAAGATAATGGTGTTGCAATAACTACAATTAAAAGTATGCAGAAAGAAAAAGATAGCGCAAAAGAATTAAAACAAAATGAACAAGCTGCAATTGCAATGGTTGATGTGACTGTTGGAAGGCAAGTTAATGAAGGTGATACTTTATTTAGTTTTTTAACCGAAACAGAATTTAGGCAATTTAAAGAAAATAAACATTTATTATCTGATAAAGAAAAAGAATTGTTAAAAGAAATTTGTTCTATTATGAGGAAAGAAAACCCAGTTTGGGGAGTTTAGTGCTTTGGAATGCAATAATCTATTGCGAATTTAACAAATGGTGTCCAAGGGTGATGTTTTTTTTCAAGATTTGTGAATTTATGTTTTAAATCAATGTAACCATTTGATTTATTTTTTTGTAAAATTCTAAGCATATCATGTAAAAATTCATTGTCTTCTGAATCAAAAGGAAACATCATTTCGGCTTCAAAAATTGAAGTAAATAAATTAAAATGAGATTTACCCATTCCTTCTTTAAGCCCCATTATAAAATATTCAGGAAACTCTATTATTTCTGGTCTACTTAAATTGCCATAATAATTTTTAATTCCTTTTTTATCTAATTCTTTATCATCTGGATATTTATTTTCTTCGTTTCCTTTACAATATACTCTTATTAAATCAGAAGGAGTGTAATTAACCATGTGCCCAACATCAACTATTTTTAATGAGATTTCACCTCTATTATTTTGAATAACTTTTATATTATCGTCTTTAGGGTCTTCTAAAAATTTACCAAATTCTTTGTAAATTTTACCCATCATAAATCCTTCTAATTTTGATAATTTTTTAAGTTTTTTTTCAGATTTTCCTCTAATGTAACTTCCGATATTTTCTCCATTGATAAATTCATCAAAATATGCAATTTGTGTATTATTGTTATCTATAGTCATATAATATGCAAATATTGGTTGTGGAAAAAATGTCTGGGTTTGTGCATTATTGTATAAACTACATAGAACTTCAAATTCTTCTTGAACTACTTCAAAATCTCTTTCTTTTTTTTGTGTTTCAAAACCATATAATAATGCAACTTCTAATTTACGTTGATCTTCTGTAACAATATCTATTTTGTATGATTTTTTATAATTACCAGATGCATGGAAATTTATGTCAAGAAGACTTACTTTATCTGGGCTTACATCTAATTTACTTAAAGCAACTTGGATTGCACTGGCATTGTGCGATAATAGTAGATTTAATAATTCATAAGGAGTTTTATTCTGTAACTCTTGCATCAATTTCTTCATTTTGTTGATATGTTAACTATATTTATAAAATTTTCTGAGTTAATTACTATTTCGTGGTTACTTCTTCATTTCCATATTGAAAATAAACCATAACTAACCTTTATATATTTCTTAATAAAAGTAACTTTATGAACTTAAAAATATTAAATTCAAAGCAAATAAAGGCAATAAAAACAGCTTTAATTGATCAATTCGGATATGGTGATTTGAATTATGTGTTTATTAAGACTAATAAAAATAAACTATATTTGGCTAATAAAGACATAAATTCAATTGATTTAACTAAAATAAGAATAAATTCATTAGGTGTATATTTTGGTGAAGAATTAGATACTGGTGAAATAAGGTTAAGCATAGAAGGAAGTCAAATTATTGGAAAAAAAGCAACTAAAAACATTTTTGAACTAGATGATGAACAAATTAAATTATGGTTTAAAGGCACTGACTTTGAAGTTGATGATGATAGAAATGCATTTGTAATTATTAAAAATAATAAAGATTTTTGTGGCTGTGGGAAAATAAAAGATAAAAAATTACTTAATTATGTTGGAAAAGTAAGAAGAATAAATTTATTCTAATTCTATTGGAGTTACATATCCTTTATCTTGAATAGTTTTTAAACTAGCCAATGAAAGTAATTCATCGAACTTATTAACAGTTTTCATTATGTCTTCCCTTGGTCCATAAAATTGTAAAACAACTTCTCCATTAACATAAATATCAATATGTTTTGAATCATCTTTCTTGATTGCTCCATTTCTTTCTAAAAATTCAGCAGCTTGCTCTTGATTTTTAAAGGAATAATTTCTAACTTCTGTATTTTCTAAAGAGCTAATCATTTTATTAAGCATATATGAACTTTCTTCGCAATGTATGAACTCTTTTCTAATCTCTCTTAATTTATTAGTGAATTCATAAACACTTTGTGGATCATGTTCTATCTCAGGTATTGATTGATTAGGCCGTATAATAAAGTTATATCTTGTACTAAATTGATCGCCTTCTTTAACCATTCCTTGTTGAAAAAATGGTTGTTCTAAATATGTATTTAAAATTTCCATTTGATGTCCTGGTCCGTATTTTTCTTTAAATAAATCTACAATTAATTTTCTTTTTTCTGAACTAATTGGAACAAAAAATCTATCTTCTTTGTTATTTTCTACAATTTCTTCTAATGTTTTTAATTTATCTGCAAATGTATTTTGTCCTTTATCTTTTAATTTAAGAGTTACAAGGTATTGGGGTATATTAGCTATATTGTTTGCTACTTCCTGTTCTGGTGGAAGGCCTGAATATAATGAACTACCTTCTGGGTTTTGAATTGTTAATTCAACCATATAATTATCTAATTCGATTGGGATGTTTATGCTATTTTTTTTAAAAGTTTCATCAAGTTTTTGTTCTAATGCTGTAGTAATTCCACTTATTTGTCCACTTCGTGCACTTTCTGCAATAATTTGACTATTGTGTTTAACTATTGACTCTGATGTATTTCCTTCTTTTTTGAATGGATTTAAAATTTTGTTATCTAAGTCTTCTAAACTTAAACTTGTTACTCTGCCAACTACCATTCTAAAACTTCTCCATCCGTATAGCCTTCTGATTATTCATTACAATCACCGTGGCCCCAACATCACACGCTAGTGTTTTTTTGCTGAGGCAGAATTAAATATATTTGAAAATAGCTAACACTAACACTCTCTTCCACATTGGACAATGATTGTTAGTATTCATAATAGGTTATAGGCGTTCTTAATATATAAACCTTTTTGTTTTTTAGTACATTAAACTCTATTTCAATATACGTTTTACTACAATTTCTAGATTTTCCTTATAACTTTGAGGGATATTTTCTATATTTTGTATATGTTATCCCCAACATAATGGATATTTTTTATGAATTTTCCTTTTTTTTGGTTCATTAAATCGTTTGAATTTAATGATGAAATACCGATAGCTAAAATTTTTTTATGAGTTTCATCTACTATTGCAACAATTGAATTTTCATCAAATTTATCAACTTTTGTAATACCTGGGCGCATAATGTCTGCACCCGAAATTACAAATTTAACTGCACCCATATCGACTGTTATAGAAGGTAATAAGTTATTTGATTGTAATAATTTAATTGATGGAATTAATTTATTTTTATGATAAAAGAAAACAACTTCATTATTTTTAGAAATTAAATCTTCATCTAAAGTAACTTTATCTTTTTTGTCAAAAAAATTATCTATATTAAATTCATTTTTGATTTTTTCATTTATTTCTTTAATTTCTTTTTTTCTAAGTATTTTCATTTATTTCTACCATTAATATAGTTTCTGGATTTTTTAGTTCATTAATTAATTCTTGGTTTAAATCTTTTGCAGCTTTGTTAGAATTAATTCCTAGAGTTCTATTTGAAATAAAATTTGTAGTTCTAATTACTATTTCATTTTTATCATTGAATTCTTTATTAACTTCAAAAATTATTTCATCTTGATTATTTTTTGTTTTAATAATCATTTTTGCTTTATTCCATTTTAAAATTTCATTTAAATTTGAAAAATCACATTCAACTCCTATTATACAATCTCCGTTTAAACTTAATTCAGTATTTTTTGTAAATTCAAAAGTATTTCTGTGTAGAGATAAAATGTTTTTGTGACCTTTACATGTAAATTTCATACTTTTATCTCCATTCCATCATATGCAAGTGAAATATTTTCAGGTAAGTCTTGATCATAATAATCTATTGAGTGAGTCATATGAGTAATAACTCCTTTTTTAATTTTAAACTTGTTACATATATCTATTGATTCAAATAAAGAAAAATGTGTAGGATGTTTTTGTTTGGTTAATCCAGTAATGATGGCTAAATCTAAATTTTTTAAACTATTTTCTGTTTCTTTTGGAATATGGTTACAATCTGTAATATAAATTATATTATTTATTTTAAATCCAGAGATTTCATTTTTACCGTGCATTAATTTTAATCTTTTAATTGTAATTCCAAATAATTTAATTGTATCTTTAATTTCATTAGGAATTAATTGAGGAGTAAATTTATAGTTTTTTGTAGATTTAGTATTTTCATGCCATTCTTTATTGGAAGTTATTGCATATGGAAAAGTTTCTTTAATAACTTTTATTGTTTGTTTATCTCCATATATTGGAATTGATGAATTTTGTAATTTGTTAAATATCCTTAAATCATCAAATCCAAAAATGTGATCTGCATGAGCATGTGTAAATAAGACTGCATCTATTCTTTTAATATTATTATTTAATGCTTGTTGTCTAAAATCTGGAGAGGTGTCAATTAAAATGTTTTTATCATTTATTGAAATTAAAATAGAACTTCTTAATCTATTATTTTTTCCTCCAGACTTACATACTTTGCATATACAATTTATTTCTGGAACGCCTAAACTAGGCCCAGAACCTAGAATAGTTATTTTCATTTCAGAATATCTTCAATTGGTTTGCTATCTTTTTTAGATTGAGCTTTACTAGCTTCTTTAGCCATTTTTTCTAAATCAACACCTAAATCTTTTAATCCTTTAATGTGCATTTGCATTAATTGTTCAACTATTCCTAATATCTTTTGCATTTCTTCTCTTTCCTTTGCAAGAGTTGCTAAAGCACCTTTATGAAATCCAATTTGTTCATCATTTGAAGCTTTTTTTGTCATAATATCACCTATATTAATTGTATAGTGGTTTGTTTATATATTTTTGGGTGAATTAATCCGTAACCTTTAAATACTAATGCAAATTATACTAATTTAGATTAGTATGGATTGTTTTACATTAAAGCCTATATCTGGTAAAGGATTTGTAGATAGGAAAGAATTAGTTAGAGATATGTTTTTGGATTTTAAAGACATAAAAACTAACGTGGGGTATGCTTTATACGGAGTTAGAAAAATAGGAAAAACTTCAATATTGAGGGAATTGGAACGGGTTTTAAATAAAGAAAAAAAGGTAGTTGTTGTTTATATGTCTGTATGGGATTTAGCAGATAATTCAATCAAAAAATTTTCAGAATTACTTATAAGAAAAGTTTTAAGTGCATATAATAAGAAATTAAAGCTTAATTATGATTTTGATGATTTATTAAGTATAGATAATCCTCAAACTTTAAGAAAAATATTTGAAAATATTGGATTTGGCATTAAAATTTATGACATGATTGAATTTGTATTTAGAATTGGTGAGAATAAAAAAGATTATAAAAATATAATAGACAATGCTTTTAAAATACCTGAAAGTATTGCAAAAGAAATAAATACTAAATGTGTTCTAATGATTGATGAATTTCCTTCAATAATGGAATTACAAAATGGAAAACAGGTTGGAATAAACATGATTCGTCATTTGAGAACGCTTTGTGAAGAACAAAAAAACGTAGCTCTTTGTATTTCTGGTTCATTTAAGCATACAATGGATGCTGTATGTATATCTAAAATTTCACCTTTTTTTAAACAATTAATAATAAAAGAGGTTAAACCTTTAGATTTTAAATATACTAAACAACTTTTTATGACTTGTATTGATTGCGAAGTATCTTCTGAAGCTATGGAAGAAATTTTTGCTATTACTAAGGGTGTTCCTTACTATATTCAATATTTAGGAAAATTTTTATCTAGGAAATATAAAGTTATTAATGAAAAAAATGTTAGAACGGAGTATAATAATATTCTTAAAGAATATGGAGAAGTTCTTTTTAATGGAGATTTTAGACATTCTTCTTCAAAGGAACGAAAAATTCTTTTAGCAATGGCAAGAAAGGGATTAGTTAGACCTTCAAATATAGCTAGAGAGGTTGGAGAAAAAGAAAATTCTGTTAGCGTTTTTCTTTTAAATCTTCAACATAAGGCAGTAATAGAAAAAATAGAAAAAGTAAAAAAAGTTAAAGATAAAAAAATACTTTATTCTGAATATGTAATACAAGATCCTTTTTTTCATGATTGGCTTAAAACCACAAATATATATTCTTATTACTAAATCTTAATAAACAGACTATAAATATTATTTCTTTATGATTTTAGGAAGAGTTATTGGTAAAGCATCAACTATTAAATTTTCTTTTGAAGTAAGTGGGGAAGCTAAGAAGTTTCAATATGTACAAGTTTATCATAAAGAAAATGGATATGTTTTATGTCAAATTATAGAAATTGTTTCTGATTATGAAAAAAGTATTGCTTATTGTAATATTATTGGATATAATGATGAAAATAAAATTTCTCAAATTAGAACACCTTTTGAAATAAATGTAGAAGTTTTATCTGCTGAAGATTCTATGATTGAAAAAATTCTTGCAAATAATTCAAAAAATTCAGCATATATTGGTAAGTTAGAAGGAAGAGAAATTAAAGTAAATCTTGATTTACAACAATTATTAACTAAACATGTTGCAGTATTGGCAAAATCAGGAAGCGGTAAGAGTTATGCTGTTTCTGTTTTATTAGAAGAAATATTAGAAAAAAAACTATCGGTTGTTGTAATTGATCCACATGGAGAATATTATTCTTTGAAATTTCCTAAGGATGAAACTGGAAAAGGTTATTTTGATCAAATAGTAGAGTATGGCGATGTTAAGTTTAATAAAAATTTTAAAGAACTTAAAATTCCTGAAAAATTAACTTCAAGAGAATTGTTAAATATAATGCCATCAAAATTAACATCAAATCAAGAAGCTTTGTTATATTCTATAATAAAAGATATGGAAGAACTTTCTTTGACTGACTTGATTAGTGAATTAAATAAGGTAGAAAACCCAAGTAAATTTAATGTTATTGCGATATTAGATTATTTGAAAAGATTGGATATTTTTTCAACAAATCCTATTAATCCAAATGATTTAGTTCAAAGTGGAAAATGTAGCATTGTAAACTTAAAAGGAATTGATCAAGAAGTGCAACAAATAATTGTATATAAACTTTTATCTGATTTATTTGAAGCAAGAAAAAATGAAACGATTTCACCTTTTTTATTAGTAATTGAAGAAGCTCATAATTATGTTCCAGAAAAAACTTTCGGTGAAGCAAAAAGTTCAAATGTTATTATTAATATTGCAAGTGAAGGAAGAAAATTTGGATTAGGGTTGTGTGTGGTAAGTCAACGGCCAGCTAGAATTCAAAAATCTGTATTAAGTCAATGTTCAACTCAAATTATTTTAAAAGTAACTAACCCTCATGATTTAAGAGCAATTATTACATCAGCGGAAGGTGTTAATGCAGAAAGTGAAAATGAAATTGTAAACCTTCCTATAGGAACTTCAATGATTACTGGGATTTCTGAAATGCCTCTATTTGTTAAAATTCGTGAAAGAAGAACTAAACATGGCGGAGAAGCTGTACAGTTGTTTTCTGCTCAAGATTTTGTTGAAGAAAGTAAAAGATATCAAGAAAACTTACCTATAATTAAACCAAAACTAAGTTTAAATGATTTTAAATTAATGCATGATAAAGATGTTAAAGTAATAACTCAATTAATTCCAACTGTATTAATTAAATGTAAGAGAGGAACTAATGAATTTAATTTTTTAATAGATTTAGTTGAAGGAAAAGTAATTCCTGATTTGAATTCTGAAGAAAGAATAAAATTAGTTGATTTGAATAAATTTTCAAGTGAAGAGTTAACTTTCTTGGAGAAAGCTTTACATTTAGTTAGTTTTGATTTAGTTGCATTATTTAAAGACTTAAATTTTCCTATGCATCAAATTGAAACTTTTGTGAATGAATTTATAGAACAAGATATATTACAAAGGCAAGAATCATTTTTTACAATTAATAAAGATTTAAGGATAATTTCTCATCCAAGTGATTTTGTGAGTTATGAAAAAGTAGATTATATTTTAGTTGACTTTGATGAAAAATTAGATTCAAAAATAAATATAAATAATATTTCATCTAAATTAAATGCTTTTTTAGATGTAATTGATATGAAAGAATGTTTTACTGTAAACTATAAACTTATTTAAGAACTTCAAACATATTTTTTGTAGTTAATCTTACTTTTCTGTTATGTTCAAGTTGATTGATTATAATATTAGTATCAAGTTGAACTAAATTAAGATTTAGTTGTATATCAGATTCCACTAATTTAATTTCATTTTCTTTTGGTTCAATCAATCTACTACACCTTTACAATGAGTTTTTTCTTCGCCACAAACTTTACATTCAAATATGTCATATTCGGCATTACTTATGTTTAAAGTTTCCTTTTTGTACATTTCTGTTTCGCATTTTTTACAGTCCATATTTTGAATAAAATGTAAGGGTATTTAAAACTTGCTTTTATTTTAAATGTATTTCAATAATATCTTTATCTTGAATTTTATGCCCTAAATGGAGAACTTGACCATCAAATTTTGCACTTTTGCCCCAAACTTTTGCAAATTTAAATTTATTAACAAAATCTCTATGTAATTTTTCACAAAAATCTTTAATTGTGGATCCTCTCTTCATAATCATAGGTTCTTTCATATCTGGTTTTTTATTGATTTCTTTAGTGAATATTCTGATAAAATCTAATTTATCAAAAATAACATCTTTTAGTTTATTTATATTAACATCGCTATTGGCTGAAATACATAGATTTGGCTCTATGTCTTTTTTTATTTTTTCTAACTCTTTTTCACTAACCATATCGATTTTATTAATTACAGTAATTCCAGGAATGTATGCTTTATTTTTTTCAATTACATCAATTAATTCATCAGGGGAAATATCATTTCTTACAACTACTTGCGCATTTGCAATTTTATATTCTCTTAAAATATCTTTAACTGTTTCTTTAGTAAGTTTAGTTAATTTAACTGTACAACCAAAGTCAATACCGCCTTTTTCAACTTTTTTTATTTTTACATCTGGTTTTTTTTGATTTACTCTTATATGAGTATCGTATACTTCTTTTTGTATAACTTTATAATTATTTGGTCTAGTTGCATCTACTAAAAATAATATTAAGTCTGCATTTTGCATTACACTTAAAACTTCTTTACCTCTTCCTGTTCCTACTGCAGCACCTTCAACTATTCCTGGAACATCTAATATTTGTATTTTAGCATCTTTATAATTTAACATTCCTGGAATAACATCTAATGTTGTAAATTCATATGCTCCAATTTCACTATTAGCGTTAGTTAATTTGTTTAATAATGTGGATTTTCCTACTGAAGGAAAACCAATTAAAATAACTGAAGCGTCTCCTGATTTTTTAACTGTATATCCTTGACCTTTATTTCCTGATGAAGCTCTTTGGCTTAATCTGTCCTTTAACCTTGCTAGTTTTGCTTTATATAACCCGATTGCATGTTGAGTTTTTTTGTTATATTTAGTAGTAGAAATTCTTTTTTCAAGCTCTTTAATTTCATCTAAAATTTTATCTCTTTTATTTTTACTGTCTTTATCTTCTACTGGTTTTCCTTTTTCTACTTTTTTCTTTTTTTTATTTAAAATTTTTTCTTCTTCAACTTTTTCTCTATCTTCTTTTATTTGAGAAATATCTGGAGTTTCTTCTTTTTTAGAAACTATACCTTTTTTTTCTTTTTCCAATTGCTTTAATCTTTTTTTTGTGATTCTAATGGTCATGTAACAAGAACTAAATCTATTGTATATAAATTTAATTATATATATCTGGCAAACTTTTATAAATACATTTACTTATAACATATAAATGAAGGACATAATCTTAACTTATTTTGATTTTTTTCAAAATTTGTTTTCTACATTTTTTGGGGATTTTTTGGTAGCTTTAATTATTTTATTAATTGGGTTACTTATTGGAAGAATTGTGGAAAAGTTTACAAGTAAATTTCTTAGAACTTTAGATTTAGATGGTTTGATTGGGAAAGCGGCAGGATTGAAATTTTCATTAGAATCTTTTATTTCACATGCGATTTCTTACGGTGTATATTTTATTGCTATAGTAATGACTTTAGGCAAATTAGGGATAGCTACTACTGTATTACATATAATTGTTGCAGGTGGTGTGGTATTTTTAGTAATTGCAATTTTATTATCTGTGAAAGATTTTATTCCTAATTTTGTAGGTGGTATTGTTATTTTTAGAAAAAAATTATTTAAAGTTGGTGATTATATTGAAATTAATGGAATTGAAGGAAAAATTGTTCATATTTCTTTTTTAGAAACTCAAATTAAAGATAAAAATAAAGATGTAATTTATTTGCCAAATTCAGTTGTTATGAAGAATAAACTTTTAGTTAAAGATTTTCCAAAATAGTAACAACATTCCAAATTTGTGTTCTTGCATATTGGTCTATATTAGTATCATCACTTATCTCATCTAATTCGTGAAGAGCTTTATTGATTCTGATGGAATGTTCTTTATCTTCTTTTAAAGAATCTATAGTTGTTTGAATTTTATTTTTTATATTTCTAGGAACAGTTAAATCTTCTTGAAGTTCATGCAAAACATTAATGACTTCTTTAATACTCTCTTCAGTTGAACTCATTCTAAACTCCTTTATTTTTTCAATTTATCCATAACTTCGCTTTGCATTTCTTTGGATTTTTCTTTCATTTTAACTTCTTGATTTTCTAAAGTTTTAATTCTTATTTCAGCACTTTCTTTTTTTTGAGCTAAATCTTTTTTTAAAGTTTCTTTATCGGTATTAATCATAATATTTCCTATGATTTTATAACTTTTTTCTGATTTGTCTAATTCTTCTAATGCTGAATTTATTTCAAGAAGTTGAGATTGGAATTGTTGTCTTTGTAATGCGAACTGTTGAATGCTTTGTTCAATCATTTGCATTTGTTGTAATTTTTCTTGTGTTTTATTTTCTTCCATTTTATATCTTTTTTATTTTTTCGTATGTTGTGAATAACTTTGTAATTGCGTTTAAAGTTGCTCTTAATGCAACACTATCGGGTGCAGTTATTTCAATTTTTTTTTCTTTTTTGTTTATTTTGACTTCTGATCTTCCTGTTTTTTCAATTTCAAGACTGTCAAAAGCAAAATCATCTGCATCGCATGTTATAGTAGCTTCATATTTCATATTGCTTTTACGGTGGTTGAATTAACCCTCGGCTTAAAAAGCATTTTACTTCCACAATAAGGACATCTAATACTTTTTCTAAGGTATTCCTTGCTAACTTTTTTATCGCATTTAAAACATTTATATGTTACCATTTTCTACCTCTGCAGTTTGAGTTTTTATTTTAGCAGGAATATATGCTTTTCCGCTGAACTTTTTTTCACACTTTGTACAATTCCATATTCCATAAGTAATTCTTTTAACTCTTAATGCATTACAATAAGGACATTTATGTTTTTTTCTAGATTCTGCTTCAATATTACCTACTTTTTGTCTATTACTTTTACCGTATCTTGTAGTATATCTTTTTGCGGATCCTGTTCCAGTTTTTTTCTTTGCCATTTTTTTATTTCACCTAAAAGGATGGGGCTACCCAGATTTTCGTATTTTAAATTCGAACTGGGGTCTTATGGTCCCAAACCATAAATGATAGACCAAGCTACACTATAGCCCCGTGAATTGACTCTTGAAATTTAGGTGTATATTTAAAGGTTACGGTTAACAAAAATTTATAAACTAACTCTATTTTTGGGTAAATATGGCAGTTTCAGCTAAAGATAAGTTTCATTTGAAGAAAACTTTAAAGGAACTAAGTACATATAGAGGAAGGCATACTGAATTAGTTACAGTATTAGTGCCAACTGGGTATGACCTTAATAAAATTATTAATCATCTTTCTCAAGAACAAGGAACTGCAAGTAATATTAAGTCAACTGCTACTAGAAAGAATGTACAAGATGCATTAGAAAGAATGATTCAACATTTAAGGTTATTTAAACAAACTCCTCCTAATGGATTAGCTGTATTTTCAGGGAATGTTGCAGAAAGGGAAGGACAAAGTGACGTTAAAGTGTGGAGTTTTGAACCGCCTGTCCCATTAAATGTTAGAATTTATAGATGTGATAAAAGATTTGTAATAGAAGATTTAGAGGGAATGACTCAAGATAGAACTGTTTTTGGAATGGTTGTTATGGATAGAAGAGATGCAGATATTGCAGAATTAAGGGGTAAGGCAATTGTTCCTTTATTAAAAACTCATTCTGAAGTTCCTGGTAAATTTAAAGCAGGTGGACAAAGTGCATACCGATTTGCACAGAATAGAGAATTAGCTGCAAAACAACATTATAAAAAAGTTGCAGATTATATGAAAGAACAATTTTTAATGAATAAAGATCTTAAAGGGATATTAGTAGGAGGACCAGGTCCAACAAAATATGATTTTGTTGATGGTGGGTTTATTACGAATGAACTTAAAAAAAAAGTAATTGCAATAAAAGATTTAAGTTATACTGGAGATTTTGGATTGCAAGAACTTTTAGATAAAAGTCAGGATGTTTTAGCTACAGAAGAAGTTGCAGATGAAAAAAAAATTATGCAAAAGTTTTTTGATTTACTTAGCACTAAGCCTAAGATGGTTGATTATGGTACGGAACAAGTTAAAAATAAACTTGACATAGGTGCAGTAGATGTTTTATTGTTATCTGAAGATCTTGAAGATGATGTTATTGAAGGTTTTGAAGCAAAAGCAGATGAATTAGGAACTGAAGTTAAAATTATTTCTACAGACACTAGAGAAGGTGTTCAATTAAGAGATATAGGGAAAGTTGCAGCTATATTGAGATATGAAGCATAGGTTTTTTATATTAATTAGATTAATTTAATCTTATGTCAAACTTAGTAAGAAAAGCTTTTATTTCACTTTATCCAAATAGAAATGTTAACTCTTATAATTTAGGATTAAAATATTCTGGAAAGTTTTCTGACTTTGGAGCAAATGTAACTTATCGAATGAATAATATTACTTTTTCGATATCAAAAAAATGGATAGGTGTAAATGAAAGTATAATCATTGGATTATTACATTCTTTATTTATAAAAATATTTAAGACTAAAAATCCAAGTACTTTATTTTATATTGACTTGTATAATGCATATTTGAAAAATTTACATATTGCAGTTCCAAAAGTGCATTATGATGAAACTTTAGCACAATCTTTCGATAGAGTAAATGAAAAATATTTTACAGAAAAAGTAGAGATGCCTAACTTTAAATGGCATTCAAATAAACGAGCATGGGGTTTTTATGACTATAAAACTGATATTATTTCTATGAATTTAGCTTTACAAAAAAAAGATTTAGAATGTCTTGATTATGTTATGTTTCATGAAATGTTACATAAAGCTCTAAAATTTCATTCAAAGGATGGAAAGAGTACTTATCATACTAAAGAATTTAGGGAAAGAGAAAAACAGTTTGAAAATTATGAATTTGTTGAAAAATCCCTTAATAATCGCTTTAATTCTAAAAATAAGGATAATCTATTCATTAAATTGTTAAGAAAGCTTAATTAGGCTTTGTTTTTCAGAAAGATTTATATATTCTTGTTATTGGTGGATTTTAGGAGGTATATGAAGATGTCGCAGAAATTACTACCATTGGCTGCAATGGAAAAAATATTGAAAAATGCAGGAGCAGAAAGAATTAGTGATAAAGCTAAAGAAGCACTTAAGGTAGTAATTGAAGAAATTGCTGAAGAGATAGCACAACAAAGTGTTAAGTTAGCATTACACGCAGGAAGAAAAACTATTAAAGCAGGAGATGTCAAGTTAGCTGCTAAATAAAAAAAAGAGGTTTAGGTATGAATTATTTTGGATTAAATACGTATTTATTAATTTTAATTAGTTTTTCTTTAATTGTAAATTCAGCTTTACCTCCTCCACCAGAAACTCCTGGGGGTTTTGATTCTGTTTCAACTGATGGAACTAGTGGAACTTCTTCCATTCAAAGTATGGGTGACCAAAGTACTACTGCTAATGATGGAACAGTTGATCTACCAGAAGATCCGAATGATCCGGGTTCAAGTGGTTCTTCTACTTCAGGAAGTTCGTCAAATTCAATGGGTAATTCTGGAAGCTCATCAAGTCCAATTAGCTCTTCAAATTCAGGAAGCTCTTCAAGTTCGCAACAAACTACTGCAAATAGTAAAAGTGAAGCAAATACTCAAGAACTATCAAGTTCTGTTTTAGAAAGATCTCCAGATGTACAAAGTGAAAATTCAAAAACAAATTATTTCTTTATTTTTATTTCATTTGTTTTGGGTTCTATTTTTACATTTATAGCTATATTTAGTTATAATTATTTTATGAAAAAACCTTCAAAAGCTTCAACGGAATTAAAAAATTATGTGAATTCTTTGAAGCAACAAGGTTATCCTTCGGAATTAATTAAAGAAAAGTTATTAATATCAGGATATAATATTGAAACAATTCAAGAGGTGTTAGTATGATAGAAAGATTATTTAAAGAAAAATGGTTAGAAAAAAAACATATCTATAGTTTTTATATGGGTGTATTTTATACTTTGGTTTCATTTATTACAGCGTTGATTTTATTTAATAGATCGCCTAACTTTATAGGTATATCAACAATTCTTTTTATTGTAATATTAACACTTCCATCAATTAATAATTTGTTTAATATGGAAGAAAAGTTAGAGAAAACTAAGAAAAGTTTTTTAGAAAAACACGAAACAATATTTGATTTTTTCATTTATTTTTTTATAGGTGTTTTTTTAGTATTTTTAGTTATATCTTTTATTTCACCTCAATTAGTATTGTCTGGATTAACACATAAGAAAGCGGAGATTGCAGTTACAAGTACAAATTTACCTCCTCCTCCTGTGGTTTCAGGAAGTTTAGTGCAATCAATATTTTTGAATAACTTGATGGTGATGTTAGTTTCATTTGTTTTATCTTTATTTTATGGATCGGGTGCAGTTTTTCTAATTTCATTAAACGGTTCAATATTTGCAGCTGCATTGGCTCAATCAGTTAGAGCAAGGTTAACAGACTCTGCTTTATTTTCCACTTTTTCATTTTTATCTTGCAATACGGCTATAATGTTTTTTCATATGTTGCCAGAATTAGCAGGATACTTTTTGGCAGCTATATCAGGAGGAGTTTTATCTAAAGCATTTAATAAAGAAAAATTTATGTCAAAAAGTTTTAAGATTATATTGAAAGATTCATTTACTTTACTAATATTAGGAATAGTTGTTTTAGCAATAGCAGCAATAATTGAAGTTGAATTATCTAAAAAATTATTTATAGCAAATGTTTGTGCAAATAATAATTTTATATTTTTCTTAGCTTTAGCATTGTTAGCTTTACTAGCATATTTTGAATTTCATAGAAAAAAGAAAAAAGTAAACAAAAAAAGGACAAAACGTAGAAAAAAATAGAAAAGTATATTAATGTGTATGATTTAAAAGTAAAAAGGTGATATTGCAATGAAAAAGATAATGATAATATTTATGATGTTTTTAGTAGTTGCGTGTAGTAATACTGACCTACCACCTGAACCAGGAGCACCTGGTGGAATAACAGTTGGACAAGCAAGTGCATCACTTTCGGAAGTTGACTCTAATTACGTTGTTCCTGATAATAAATTAACTTTAAGTTCTGATGAATTGGAATTTTTAGTATCTGGTGGAAATTTGCCTTTAGTAACAGAAATAGATTACGATGCTTTTGTTTGGAAAGATGGATATATTTTAAAAAATGGAGCTTGGGAGAAGTTTAGTTTTGATGAGGATGATTATAAAGAAACTAATTGGATTATTGGAACAGCAAGTAAAACTTTAATTTTATCAAAACAAGATTTTCCAGAAGATGAGCATTATGTAATTGCATATGCTTGTAAAAAGAATGATGCTGGGTGGGATTGTAATGATGGAAAATGGATGTTATATCCTTTTGAAGTAGTTCATGAAATAGCTACTCCTTCAACTCCTAGTTTACCTGGACAGATTGTTAGTTTAACTTCATTTGCTTCTATAAATAATAAACTTAGCTTAAGTTCAACTCAATTAGAGTTTTTAGTTTCTGGTGCAGATTTGAATCTAGACTTAGAAGTAAATGACGAATTTATTTTAAATTACGGGTATATTCAAAAAAATAATGTTTGGGAAAAATTTAATTTTGATGAGTCTGCGTACAAATCAACTAATTGGATATTTAATAAAGTAAATAAAAGACTAACTTTGTCTAAAAGCGATTATTCCGAAGGCGAATACCCCGTTTTAGTTTATTCTTGTAATGGCTTAACTGATTGTAATTCTAATAAATGGAAAATGCAAAAAATAAACGTAATTCATGAAATTGCTACTCCGGTAAGTCCAAGTAATCCAACTAGTGGGGTTGTTACAGGGAGATCAAGAAGGGGAACTTCAACAGGTGGAACTGTTGTAGGGAGATCGAGAGCTAAGTAAATTAGAATGGGTATAAGAACTAGATAAAATGAAAAAGATAATTCTGATTTTAGCATTATTTTTAGTAGTTGCATGTAGTAATACTGAATTACCACCTGAACCAGGAGCACCTGGTGGAGTAACAGTCGGACAAGCAAGTGCAGCTACTAGGTCTTATGAAAATGCATATGCACCGCCTGATGGTAAGTTTTCTGTTTCACCTAATTCATTAATTATTGAGAATCCTTAACAAGAAATACAACTTGATTTAGAAGTTGATTATGGAGCTTTTGTTTGGAAGCTAGCTTATGTTTATTTGGATAATAAATGGCAGGAGATTGAATTAGAT
>CAZPRK010000003.1:0-120490 GCA_964589485.1 uncultured Methanosarcinales archaeon
TAACCTAAAACAAACTTAGGACACTTTTCTATTTAACTGTCAAACTTGGGTTATATACTTTAATTTGATCTTTTTTAATCCAATCGCTAGGACTTGGTTTTTCTCTTTCTGAACTTACATCTAAACTAATCCAACCTATAGCTAAGATACTCACTAAAATTAAACTTAATGCTATTTTTTTCAATTCTACTCACTCGTTTTTTTAAAATATTCATCAGTTAATCTAATATCTTTGGAAATAACCCTGTATGTTTGGTTTGGTTTAAAAGTTCCATCTAAATTTGATTTTTCTAAAGGATCACCATATTGACAAATTGCTACAAAGCCTTTTGCATGCATATCATTAGCCAATTCTTCCTTTGTCACCGTATCAGATATTTCTCTATTTGTAAACACCGGAGTAATCCCTGCTGCCAGACGTACATCATATTTGAAACTTACATTCATATTATAATCACCTTTTAATTTTATTATAAGAATAATAACCCAGTATTTAAACTTTTCGCCACTTGTAAGTAGTACTTATTTACTTTCAATATTGCAAATAATTAAGTATTTAAAACACTGCAATTAATAAACAATATGAGCTGGAAAATAACTCAAATTCCTAAAACATTACCCAAATTAAAAGACCCTGTTCTAATAGAAGGTTTACCTGGAATTGGAAATGTTGGTAAAATTACTGTTGATTTCATCAAAGAAGAACTAAAAGCAGAAAAATTATATGATTTATTTTCTAACCATTTTCCGCATTCTGTCTTTGTAAATGATAAAAACATTGTTGAATTACCAACAATTGAAATTTATTATGCGAAAACTAAGAACAAAAATGATTTAATTCTGTTAGTAGGAGATGTTCAACCAATAGATGAAGTAAGCAGTTATGATTTTTGTGATGCAGTTTTAAATATTTGTGAAACTTTAAAGTGTAAAGAAATAATTACTTTAGGCGGAATAGGGTTACAAACAATGCCTGAAACTCCAAAATTATATTGTACTTCTAACGATAAAGAAATAACTAATAAGTATAGTAAAGATACTAAGATGTCTACTAAAATATATGGAATAGTTGGACCAATTGTTGGTGTAACTGGGTTATTAGTTGGATTATCTAAAAAAAGAAATATGCAAGGAATTGCCATACTATCAGAAACATTCGCACATCCGATGTATTTAGGTATAAGAGGAAGTAAAGAAATTTTAAAAATATTAGATAAAAAACTAAACTTAAATTTAAACATGAATAAATTAGAAAGTGAAATTAAAAAAATTGAAACTGAAAGTGTAAAAAAAGTAAGTGAACTTAGCAACGCATCTAGAGAAAATGCTTTAAATAAAATTAATAGAAAAATTAATAATACAGATTATATAGGTTAATGTATAACTGATTGTAAAATATAATTTGAAATATTTTCCACTTCTTCATGATCTAAACAAGTTATAATTTCACTAGCTAAAGGGTAATTCATAAATTTATTTAATGCCTTATTTTTAAATAATTCTTCTGATATTTTTTGTACCATTTCAAAATCCCCTTTATCTGAAAAATATACTACCGCATCTAAACATAAATCTAATCTATCCGGAGAAATGTTAATAGCTTCCAAAACCCATTGTGAAAATAAATCACTATAATCCTTACCAGAATCATTTAAATGTTCTAACTCACTTCTATAATTTAAAACAAATGAAATATAATTAACTAAATTCTTTCTATCTTTAACAAAAATATCAAGTTTATCCTCAACACTATATAAAAAAACTTCCAAATCTTCACTATGGGGATATAATTTTACAGCTTCAGTTGCCAAATAGTTTAAAGAAATATCATCTTCAATCTCATAAGCTTCATGCATTTGTTCAAGAAAATAATCTAAAGTTTGTTCAATATGTTCTTTAACTTTAGGATCGTTAGGATATTTATTTTTAATTTCCTTTAAAATAATCAAATAATCTCTAAATTTAAAATCTTCAAGCATGTTACTTAAACTTTTTAAAGTATTTTCTAAACTCATTCTAATTCATTTATAACATACTTCCCGCAATAGTTATTCTCCATAATTATTTCTGCATCTTTTATTATCAATTCATTATTAAATAAAGGACAATCTAAAACTAAGCTTTCAGCTTCTCCTCCTTCAAAAGCAATATTAAGTCCGTTCTTTTTATTTATTTTTATTAATTTATCTATTTCTTTATTTGAAATTTCTTTTCCTAACCAACTTTTATCTAATCCATCTGCAGCTATACTACTAATAATAAATTTAAAGTTATTTTTAATTAAACTTCTCATTAATAATTCTTGATCCATGTGCCATAATGGACAAAAATTCTTTAATCCTAATTCATCACAAATTTTATCAATCCTATCTCTTTGATATGAACTAAATAATGCTCCAGTAACAACTCCATCCACATTATATTTTTCTTTTGCCAATAAAAGTGCTTTTTTTAAATCTTCTAATTCTATTTCTTTTTCTCCTTTAGTTTCAAACTGTATTAAAGGAATGTTCATTTTTTCTGCTTGATTAACAGTTAAATCAATATTTGGCGTATGAAACATATAACTATCAGGATTTAAACTTTTAATTGAAATTAAACAAGATAATTCATAGTTCATTTTATACATAGTATAAGCAGCAAAAGTGCTATCTTTCCCTCCACTAAATAAAACTGCTAACTTTTGATTAGGAATTTCATAATATTGCTTTAAATATTCTGCTTTAGAAATATCACCAGATAACTTAGATAATGCTTTATCAAATTTACTTCCATATTGAGCTGCAACTTTTTTTCTAAATGCAAATTTATGATCTAAACCTAGCTTAGAAGAAGCTTTTCTTAATATTAATTTACTTTCATTTTCATCTAACTTATATTTAGTAGGAATTTTTAATGAATATTCTATTAAATCTAAATCTAAAAAAGGACTTCTTAATTCTTGTCCATGAAACATAGTAATAACATCATCTCTATATGCATCCCTTTCATATATTTTTAATAACCCAGATAAACATTCCTTATTAACATAAGAAGTCATCCTATGCCTTTCATAGCCTGCAAAAAGTTCTTCACTTCCTATCCCTGAAAAAATAACTTTAACTCCATCTTTTTGAGCTTCTTCGCAGGCCGCAAACATAGTTAAACCTACGCCAACCTTAACCACAGTATTAGATTCAATTAAAGGACATAGAATTTTTAATTTTTGTTTAACTTCTTCCAAACTTAATGTTGCTATTTTTAAATTTAAATTATATTTTTCAGCAATTTCTCTAGAAAATTCTAAATCTGAACTTACGCTGAAATTACCACCTTCTAAAGCTGCAGTATAACAAACAAAATCTAACCCCATTTGTTTACAAATATATGCTATCAAAGTAGAATCAATTCCTCCTGAAAATAAAATACCAAACTTAGATTTTGGAATCCTTTTCTTAATAGCGTTTTTAATTTTTATAATTAAAGTTTGAATTATTTCTTCTTCACTTTCAGTTAATTCCTCACCTAATTCGAAAAAAGGTCTTTTTCTTTTTTTAAGTTCTTTAGAATCTATATTGTATTCTAAAATAATCCTTGGATTAAGTTCTTCAACCATATAATGTTTATCTTTCGGAAGACAAGCTAAAAGAACTTTCTTTTCAGAAGCAAAATGTAATTCAGTATCATAATAATAAAATAAAGGTTTTTCTCCAATTATATCTCTTGCAAGAAATAATTTATTACCTTTCCAATAAGCTAAAGCATAAACTCCATCTAATTTAGGCAAAACATCTTCAATTTTTTCATTTTCCAATAAATTAAATAATAATTCTGCGTCATTTCTGGAATTAAATGTATCTAATTCTTTCCAATTATAGATTTCACAATTTGTTGTTAATTGTCCTTTTCCTTGAAAAGGTTGATTTACTCTATTAACTACTGCATGTAAAGTATGGCAAATGAAATTTTCATGATCTCCTTGTATTCCATGTCCATCTCTTCCCCTTGATTTTAATAAATCTACTTGTTTATTAACTACATCCTTTGCATTCTTTGCATTAAAGACTCCACCTATTCCGCACATTTTAGGAAGTCAAGAATAGAAGTTTATAAAGGTTTATGAGGGAAGTTAAATTTAAAATAAATTCGCATTTTTATATTTGAAACTAATAAGTAATTTCTAGTTAACTAACTTTTTTTTCTTTTCAGTTACAGAAAGATAATTTTGATCATTGATTATAGGCTTTCCAATTCTTTTTTCAGCATCTTTTCGTGCATTGCCAGCTACATCTCCACCAGCTTTTGCAGCATCTTTATTTTCATCGAAACCTTGTGCATCTTTAGTCCTAGTAATTTCTGTAGAAACTCTTTCTCCTAACATTGAAAAAATAAGTTCTAAGTCATTCATATGATCTCTAAGATTTTCACTTTTGAGACCTTTATGATTTTTATATTCATTAGGAGTCATTCCAAAAGTTGCCTTACTTATCTCGGATGTTAAAATTGAATATTCTTTTTGTGTTTTTACTCCTCTATTACTCCACTCTTCAGTTAACTCATCTCTAATTGCTATCCCACGAACTCGTTTTTCTATCCAATCATCAGAATACCCTTTAGCTTTATAAATTTCTTTCATTCGCTTTTGAGCCAATTCAGGATCTTCAATTTCTTGAACTCTCTGATAACCCACTTTAGCCAACCAACGTTTAAACGGCTCTGCTTTACGAGATGGAACAGACTGAATTATTCTAAAGAGAGATTCTGTGTTGGCGCAGTCCGTAATATAGAATTTATCATCTGTAGAGGTTAATTTCAGTTGTACACAAAATGTGGACAACTCAACTTCATGCTCTGCTTCCCTTTTTTTAAGCATACTCCAATAATTTCTAGGGTTTGGTGAACCCGTTAAAGCTTGTACTACATCAATAACTGAGTAATACCATTCTTCTTTATGCCAAATTCTTCTGATTTTTTTATCTTCAAATACAACAAGTGCTTTATTCATTTTATTATATAGAATACAATAACTCCTTTATATATCTCACGCGTATCTGTCCAGTGTGTCTAGTGGTTTATTCTCTCCCATAATCATCTTCAATTCTAACAATATCATCTTCATCAAATTCACCAAAAGAAATTTCTAAGATAGTTAAACTATCATCTTTAGTAAATATCCTATGCTTTGTTTCTTTAGGAATAAAGAATTCATCTCCTTTTTTAACTTGAATTTCTTTATCATTCAAAATAATAAAACCATTACCATCAACAACTCTCCAAAATTCATCTCTTTTATGATGAAATTGATAAGATAACTTAGAATTTGGTTTTACATTAAGTAATTTCACAGTAGAAATTTGATTATCGGTAAATCTTTCAAAGTTTCCCCATGGTCTTTGTTCAATATATTTGTCCATATAATGTGAAAAAGTAATGCATTATAATAAATTTATGATATTAAAACATAAACTTTTTTAAATAAACTCTAATTCAGACCAATAATGAAATCAGTATTCCTAGAAGCAAGGTGTGATGAAATATTCGTATTAGAAAATTTTGAACATTTGCCAAAAACAATTGGACTTTGTGGCAGTATTCAATTTCTTAATTCAATTGAACCAATAAAAAAACAATTAGAAGAAAGTGGAAGAGAAGTTAAATTAATTCAAGGAAGACATTCTAAACATATGGGTCAAATTTTAGGTTGTGATGTTTTACATGGAATGGAAAATCTAAATGTTGAAGCTTTTTTATACATTGGAGATGGAGTTTTTCATCCGAAAGCTATCATTCTAAGAAATGAAATTGATGTTTTTTGTTATGATCCATTTACAAAACAAATGAAACAACTTGCAGATTTTGAAAAGTTAAAAAAAATGCAAAAAGTAAGTATATCTAAATTTCACATGAGCGATGAAATAGGAATTATAGTTACAATTAAACCAGGACAAAATCAAATAAGAAAAGCAGAAGTAGTTCAAGAAAAATATAAAGATAAAAAAAATATTTACATGTTTTTATGTGATAACGTTGAATTTAATCAATTTGAGAACTTTCCATTTATTCAATGTTGGGTTAATACTGCATGCCCAAGAATAAGTTATGATGATATGATGGAAAGAACTTTACCAATTGTTGATGCAGACGATATAATTTAGATTTTATTAGTTTTAGTATTTTCTGCCCAAGTTTGTCTCATAGAAATTCTACAATCAAAACAATATTTTCTCATCGGTGAATAACTTTTCACTTCAATCCCGCAATTAATACAACTTCTAAGATCCATGAAAAAGTAAAGTAAAGCAAACTTATAAAGCTAACTACATTTATTTACAAAAGTAGACAAAGAATTTGAAAATATTTTAGCAGTTAATACAACAATATCTTTTTGTTGTTTAGAAATATCTGATAATTTATTTATTTCATGATTTAATTTCATACCTTTAGATTTTTTTTTAACATCTTTAACCATATTGTCGAAAGAAGATACTTGTTTTACTATATTACTTAACCTAATAACTTTTGATAACTTAACTAAAATTTGTTTTGATGCAACTTTATCTTCACTCAACATAGAAATTTTCAATAAAGATAAATAATGTATATAACTTGGCAAACTTTCTAATAAAATACTTTTTTCTTTTAATTCAGATAAAGTAAAATACAAATCTAAATTATTTTTACTTAACTTTAAAATTGAATCAATTATTTTTTCAGAGTTTTCAACTTCTTCAATTTTATTCTTTAAGTTCCTTATTGAGTGACTCATCTTTCAATACAATAATATTACCTCTTCCTTTTTTAATTTTATCTATAGTTCCCTTATGAACCAATTCTGCAACAACTAGACTAATTTTTGCTTCTGAGCTAGTAATATTTTTTCTAATTTCCTTTTGAGTTGTACTTCCACCTTGATCTTTAATAAAATTAATAATTTGTTCTACTAAAGATTCATGAAAACTTTTTTCATCCTTTATTTCAGGTTTAACTTCATCTTCCTCTGCCTCATAACCAACTGAAACTTGTGGTTGATTAACAGTACTATATACTACAAATTGTTTATTTTTTCTATAATATATAAAATAACCTAAAGCAACTAGAATTATTAATAATAAGAAAACTAAAGTAATTTCCAATAAATAACTTTCTTCTTTTAAGTCTAACTTTGTTACTTCATTTTCAATAATTGGAAGTAAAACTAAATCTAACTTATAAAAACCTTTATCATTATTAATTAAAATAGGTTCATTTGAACTAGAATGAAGTACTTGATTCTCATAATAATCTGCTTTTATTGTATAATTTCCAGTTGGTAAAGAAAATTCATAATTTCCATTCTCGGCTATTATTGCTTGCTTAGGATTACTGTTAACCGTTACTATGACATGTGACTTTTTATCAAGAGACATATCATACACGGATCCTCTAATTAAAGCACCTGACACAAATGAACTAAATAGTATCAAAAATAAAATTATGAATAGTAATTTCTTCATTTTCACCTTAGAATCGCAATCCAAGTATTTAAATCTTTTTATTTGTTAAAAAAAAGCAAAATAAGGCTCCGTAAAGTGTTAAACTACTTCGTAAAGTTTTAATGGAAAATAAATAGAAAGTATCTTTATAAAGAACTTGTGACACTTTAATAACTGCAAAGATAACTTTTGTACCCTTTGGGCGAAGGGTTTTTATTTTTTTTATTTTTTGGAGAAATTAATATGAATAAAAAATTCTTAATTATTACGATTTTCTTAATATTGCTTATTCCAGTAAACGGCCAAGAAATAGAAAAATGTACAAATAAGTTACTAGAAAAGTATCCAAGAATGGTCAAAGAAAGAGCAATTAAAGAATGCCAAGCTGTAATTTCTAAAATCAATACTAGCTTAATAATAAATGAAAATAGCCCAATTAAAGGTAAAAATTCAATTAAAGCAGGGAAAGATATAATTAATAAAATAAATAATTCAATCATCATTTCAAAATTAAGTAGAGCTGAAATCCAGTACATTCTTGATAAAGACCTGTCTAATCTCGAAATATACTATTTTATTAAAGAAAAAGAACAATTTAGAGAGAATTCATTATTAAAAAATAATATTAATTTATCAAAAATATCAAAAGCCAGAAAAGAATATTTTAAAGCAGATAATCTTATGAAAAACAGTAAAAATAAGTATATGAATAGTAGAAATAACTTGCAAGAAAACAAAAAAAAATTAGTATATTGTAAAGAATGTAAAGATATTAAAATTGAAATAAGAACCAATTACAAAAACATATTATTATATTATATTGACCAAATACATTCAATCGTAAAAAAATCACAATCAAGAATCAATACTAATTCTAACTTTAAAGAAGAAGAAAGATTAAAATTATCAAATGAAGCAGAAAGTTTACTAAAACAGATAGAGCTTAATAGAAACGAAATAGAATCATCAGTAAATAAATTAGAATTATTTAAATCAAAAAATAATTCAATAAAAACTTGGAAAAAAGTAAAAGAAAAAATAATTCACTTCTCACAACAGTCTGTAATAAAAAAATTATCCGAAGTTATAGTAAGAGCTGAAAGACTTGAACCAAGATTAGACTTAATTTTATTTAACATAAAACAAAAACAAGTAGATCTAAAAATAGATGATGAACTTAGTTCATTTAGTATGAATACATTTTTAGCTAAACAAGAACTACAAAAACAAAATATTACTCAAAATAGCCTAATTATTAGTAATAAGTATATAATAGCTGCACACAAGGATTTAACAAATATTCTAAAAATACTTAACCTTAACAAAATAGCTAGTAAAGAATTAGAAAAAACCGATGAAGAGCTAGAAGTTACTGAAACTGCCTATATATCTTTACAAGAACAGTAACTTTTTTAAACAGAATAAGAATTTTAATTATAAAATGAAGTTTTTGGAAAACATATACAAAAATCATTACAAAAAGTTACTTATTATACCTATGTTAATATTGCTATTAGCTCTTATTCAAATTTCTACACAAATTGCAACTACTGGTGATTTTATTAATAAAGGAATAAGCCTTAAAGGCGGAACTACTATCACTATTTCTGAAAACTTAAACATCGATGAAATAAAAGATATAATTAATCAAAACCTACCAAATAAAGAAATTAATGTTAGAACCCTTTCTAGCAGTAACGTAAATTTAGGAATTATAATTGATTCTGAAACTATAACCTCAGATGAAGTTTTAATTATTATTAATTCAATTGAAACAAAACAAGGTAAATTAAAAGATTATACTGTAGAAAATATAGGATCTAGCCTTGGAGAAAGTTTCTTTAAAGATACTATAAAGGCAATGATTTTTGCATTTTTATTTATGGGTATAGTTGTTTTTTATTATTTTAGAATACCAATACCTAGCCTTGCTGTAATACTTGCCGCATTTTCAGATATTGTTGTTAGCATAGCAATAGTAAATTTATTAGATATTAAAGTAGGTACTGCTGGAATTGCTGCATTCTTAATGTTAATAGGATACAGTGTAGATACAGATATTTTACTTTCAACAAGAGTTTTAAAAAGAAAAGAAGGAACAATATACGATAGAGTTATCAGTGCACTTAAAACAGGATTAACCATGAATCTGACAACACTTTCAGCTTTATTAGTTGCATTATATTTTTCTAACTCACCAGTTCTAAGTCAAATAATGACTATACTATTAATTGGATTAGTAATAGATATAATGAATACATGGATACAAAATGCAGGAATTTTAAGATGGTATATGGAGAAAAAACATAATGAAAGTTAGTAAATACTTAAAAAATACTAGAATTTTGTTATTATTAATATTTTTAGTTCTAGCTTTATTTTCAATTTATCCTAACCCATGGAATGATGGAGCTACAATTAGAACAGTTGAAGAAAATTCGTCTGCAAACTTAGCAGGAGTTTCAAGTAGTAGCCCTAATGCAAGGCCTATGTCTAGGGAAAGAATCCTTATGATGAATAATATTGAAATTAACAATGCTCAAGAATATCATAATTTTATAACAAACCTTAAACCTAACAGAACTGTTTATATTAAAACTAATAGAAGAGATTATAGTTTAATTACACAACCATTAGTTAATATTACAACTTTAAATGAACTTGAAGAAAAAATTATTTCAATAACAAATTCTAGTAACCATACAATAAACAAAACTATAATGGTTAATAAAACTTTAACTGAAGTAATTGGAACTAAAGAATTAGGATTAACTGTTTATGATTCACCTAAAACTAACTTAAAAAAAGGATTAGAGTTACAAGGTGGAACCAGAGTTTTATTAGAACCTGAAAATAAATTAAGTCCAGAAGATACGGAATTCTTAATTGATAACATGAAAAGAAGATTAAATGTATTTGGTTTAACTGATATTGTAATTAAACAAGTAAATGAATTACCTGAACCTTTCGGAAGCGGAAAACAATTCATATTAGTTGAAATAGCTGGAGCAAATGAAGAAGAAGTTAAAGAATTACTTGGAAAACAAGGTAAGTTTGAAGCAAAAATAATTAATAATACTGTATTTAGTGGCGGGAAAGATATAGTATATGTATGTAGGAGTGCAGAATGCGCTGGAATAGATCCTAATTCAGGTTGTGGAAGAAATGGAGATCATTGGTTATGTAGATTTAGGTTTAGTATTACTTTATCTCAAGAAGCAGCGGAAAACCAAGCTGAAGAAACTAATAAATTAACAGTTGAAGGAACTAGTGGCAATAGTTATTTATCTGAACCGTTATCACTTTATTTAGATAATTCTAAAGTTGATGAATTACAAATTGGTGCAGACTTAAAAGGAAGAGCTGTTACTGAAATTTCAATATCAGGAGCAGGTCAAGGAGTGACTGAGCAAGAAGCAGTTTTAAATTCATTAAATAACATGAAAAAATTACAAACAATATTAATCACAGGTAGTTTACCAGTTAAATTAACAATAGTAAAAACAGATAATATATCCCCAGCATTAGGTAAAGAGTTTCTTCAAAATTCTTTAAAAATCGGTATATATTCAATATTAGCAGTTGCATTAATAATTTTATTAAGGTATAGAAAATTCAAAATAATTGCTCCATTAGTAATTACTTTACTCTCTGAAATTATTCTATTGATGGGATTTGCATCCTTGGTAGGATGGAATATTGACATTGCAGCAGTAGCTGGAATTATTATTGTAGTTGGAACTGGAGTAGATCATTTAATAGTTATCACAGATGAAACTCTTAAAGGAGAACAATCACAATTTACAAACTGGAAAGATTTACTTAAAAAAGCTATTTTTATCATTACTGCAGCTTATGTAACAACAATTGTTGCAATGATTCCTTTATGGTATGCCGGAGCAGGTATGTTAAAAGGATTTGCAATTACAACCATTGTAGGAGTTACATTTGGAGTATTTATTGCTAGACCAGCATATGCAGCAATGATTGAATTAATTCTAAAGGATTAGATTTATAAAATAATAACCACTTGTAGGTAAATGAGTCATGATTTATATCAATCTATTGTTAATGTATTTAAAGAAAAGAAAATAAGAAACTTAACTGAAGTAGTTGATTATATATTTCCTAACTTGTCAAAAAAAGAAAGAAATGCTGCATCAAAAAAATTAACAAGAGTAATATCTGAAAACACACCTGAAATTTATATTCCAACATCTGAAAAAAACAAAAAAATTGAAATTCCAACTATAACTAGAGTTAAAATACATGAAGGTTTATACAAAGGTAATTTAACTTCTTTTATTCAAGAAAACACATTTCCGTTTAATTTTAACCCTGATTACTTTGAAGGTAGAAATATAAGTGGAGATGATTGGAAATCTGATATTACTTTGCCTAAAGAAATGTCGGATGATTTTTCTCAAATGTTAGGTGTATTGTGGAAAAAAGGTATTGTTGGGTATAATCATAGCATATTAGGAAGATTTCATATCGGATTTACATCTAAACAAACTAAAGTAAGAGATAGATTTAAAAAATCATTTTTACAGCATTTTAATACTGAATTAGTAGATGTTAATTACATTTCCCATTACGATTATCAAGGAAAAGAAGTACATTTTGAAGGTATAACGCATACCAAAAACTCACCAGCTATTTGTACATATTTAACTGAGTGTTTAAGTTTTCAAGAAGGTGGAATGCCAACAGTAAACTTAAATAAAAGTCAACTTGAGCATTTTGTATATGGATTACTTAGCTTAAACCACCATTTTGTTAGAGAAAGATTAGTTTTACAAGTTAATGGAGATAGTTTTGCGAATGAACTAGAAGAAAAGTTAAATGAAGCTAACCTTACTATAGATTACAAAAATCACAATACAGAAGAAAGTTTACATCTACGATTTTCAAAAGAAGTAACAAAATACTTTGTAGAAAAATTTAATATTCAATAATTTTAAATAGACTAACTAATTTTTATTTTACCATGATAGTAATTTCTTTAGGCGGATCAATTGTAGTTCCTGATAAAATTGATACTAATTTTATTAAAAATTTTAAAAATTTGATCAAAGATAAAGAATGTATAATAGTTGTTGGTGGAGGTAAAACTGCACGGAAATATATTGAAGCGTCAGATAAATTTGGTTCTAATGATAACAATAAAGACTTAATTGGAATTAGAGCTACAAAATTAAACGCAGAATTAGTTAGAGTATGCTTGAATATTAAATCTGATATAATAGAAGATCCTGATAAATTTCAAGTAACTGAAAAAATTATGATTGCTTCTGGACACAAACCAGGTCAAAGTACAGATCAAGTTGCATGTTTAATTGCAAAAAAAGTTAATGCAGAATTTGTTTTAAATTTATCAAACATATATTATGTATATGATAAAGATCCTAAATTTAAAGATGCTAAACCATTTGAAAAATTAACTTGGAACGAAATGCAAAAAATAGTAGGAACTAAATGGAAACCAGGTCTAAATGCTCCTTTTGACCCTATAGCAACTCAATTCTGTAAAGAAAATAAAATAAAAGTAATTCTATCTAATGGTAATGATTTAGAAAATTTAAATAACATATTAAATAATAAAAAGTCAAAAAGTACTATAATTAATTAAGTTTTTTTTCTAAGTCAGAATCAATCGTAACTCTGATACTAATATTTTTTCCACATTCACAATTCGTAGTTTTATAATGCTCATCTCCACAAAAAACAGAATTCCATTTAGAATCTAATTCATTATTACAATACAAACAAAAATCAATTATATTTTCGTCTCTTAATATTTGCTCTCGCATAAAAAATATTCAAAAAATAAATAATATTTAAGATTTACTTAAATCCTTAATAGAAATTTCTTTTTTTAAACATTTAGTAAAATATTCATCATTTTGTATTTTTTCTTTTGCACCTAATGCAGCAATATATTTACCCTTAACTTTTATTACACATAAATCAAATTTATCTGACTTTGTTTCTGTTAATACAAATAATCTTAGTGGAAAGTCAGTTAAAGTTTTAATTGATGCAACTAAAGATTTCTTATCTGTATAAACATTTGCATACATATTCTTTTGTTTCAGAATAGTTAAAAGATAAAATTTCTTTAACATTTTTTTAATTTATAACCGTTTTCTTTATCATCAATTTGAAAACCTTTATTTTTGATTTCTTCCCTCAATTGATCAGATAATTCAAAGTCTTTATTTTTTCTTGCTTCTACTCGTTTATTGGCTAATTCAATAATATCTTTAGGAATTTCTTCCTTTTCTCTTTCCATTATACCTAAAACTGAATCTACTTTACACATAAATTCTTTTATTTTTTTAACATTTTGTTTAGATAGATTTTCTTTTATTTTATTAACTTCAGTAATAAATTCAAATATTGCACCTAAAGCACCTGAAATATTTAAATCATCATCCATACATTTTTCAAATTTAAATTTAGTTTGGTTTATTAATTTAATAATATTAAAACCTTTAGCGTTTTTTTCATCCAACATTTCTAAAAAATCATATATTCTTTGTAAAGTGTTTGGAATTTGTTTTAATGAAGCTTCAGTAAAATTTAATTGTTGTCTATAATGTACAGATAACAATGCATATCTTATTGCAGAAGAGTCATACTTTTCTAAATCTCTTAAAGTATAAAAATTACCAAGACTTTTTGACATTTTTTCTCCATTAACTAATAAATGTTCATTATGAAGAAAAAAATTACAAAATTTATTACCATATGCTGATTCGCTTTGAGCAATTTCGTTAGTATGATGAGGGAAAATTAAATCAACTCCACCTGTATGAATATCAAAAGGTTGTCCTAAGAATTTTCTAGACATTGCACTACATTCCAAATGCCATCCCGGTCTTCCTTTCCCTAGCTCAGTTTCCCAAAATACATCTCCATCTCCTTTATGATATTTCTTCCAAAGAGCAAAATCTCTTACATTTTCTTTTCCATATTCATCAGAATTATTCAATCTACCATCAGCATTTTTCTTTAAATTTTTGTCAGATAAATTTGCTAATTTTCCATAACAAATGAATTTACTTATGCTAAAATAAATATCTCCTTTACTCTCATATGCGAAACCTTCTTTTTGAATCTTTTTAACTAATTCAACCATTTCAGGAATAGTTTCAGTTGCCTTTGGCATATATTCAGGAATTTGTATATTTAAGGTTTTTAAATCTGTTAAAAATTCATTTGTATAAAATTGAGTAAATTCAATTAAAGATTTTTTTTCTTTTTTTGAATTTGTTATAGTTTTGTCATCAACGTCAGTTATATTCATTACATGTTTTAACTTAAAACCTTTATATTTGATGTATCTTCTAAGTAAATCATTAAACATATAAGCTCTAAGGTTCCCAATATGTACATAGTTATATACAGTTGGACCACAACAATACATTCTTACTTGATTACCTTTTAATGGTTTGAGAACCTCTTTTTTGTTAGTAAGTGTATTATAGAGTTTTAATGTCATATCAAAATGAAATAATATTATTTATATAAACTTTGTTGTTGAATTAAGCCCTATCTTCAATTAATCTATTATTTATTAAAGTATATTTAGTTTTACTATTTATCTTAATATCATCATTAAAACATACTACTTGGTCATTTGAAACAATTCCATCATAACCTTTTTGTTTTAAATTTTCTGTGATTCTATGCCTTAAAGTTCCTAAACCAAAACCTAAGCCTAAACTAAAAAATTTTATCCAAGCACTCTTAATATATTCCTTTTGAATATAGTTCTTAACATCTATATCAAATGTTCCATCAATAACTAAAGGTTTTTTTAACTCTAAGCTAACATTGTATACAAAACAAGAATGAGTTATACTTTTTTTACTATATTTTTTTATATCTGCATGGTTTCCGCTCCAGAAATAGTGACCAATTGGTTCCCACCCTTCATGAGCTTTATTTTGATGTTTTAAACTTTCACTTAAACTAAAATTTTTAAACTCTGGCCCTATATGAAGCAAACCAATAAATTTCAATTTAATTTCCTCACTAGAAACAAAATATGATCTTTCTCAAAAGGATCTAATACTTTTTCATCTACAATTTGAAAATGTTGTTTTAATTCTTCTCTTACTTGGTTATATATTTGTTTAGGTTTTTTTGTAACATCAACACTTCTAGCTTTAACTGCGATCATTGCAAATTTACTTTTTTTTACAAATCTTTTAACATTTTTTATAAATATTTCACTTTGGTTTTTTTGAGCAATATCCATAAACAAAAAATCTACTTGAGGAAGAAGTAAATGTTGATATTCATTTGGTTGATTTGCATCAAACATCATAGGAATTATATTTTTCCTTTCCTCTGAAACATAGACTAAATCTCTTACAACTCTTGGAGCAAAATCTAATGCAAATACAAATCCATCTTTTCCAAGTATATCTGAAACATGACTTACTGTAGTTCCAGAAGCTGCTCCTAGATATAAAACAGTATCACCTTCATAAAATCCTACTTCCTTAATGTTTTTTAATACCCCTGCACCTAATTTACTTTTTCGTGGATCCCATTCTCTATATTCTTCGCCATTAACATTAATTAACTTTTCAGTATAAACTTTTTTAGTTGGAGTCAAGTTTTTAGTAAATATTTTATTTTTTTGTTTAAGTATCATTTTAATTGATCCTCTACTTGTTTTCGCAATTTATCTCCAATAAATTCACCTTTATAATAATCTATTTTAATTGCTATAGTAATTTTATCTGCTAATTTCCTGGCAGCCTTACCTTTTTCTTTTGAATTTGCAACCAGAGGATGATTTAATAAAACTCCATATTTAGGTGGTCTAGCTCCAGTTTTAATATGTCTAAATAAAGCTTTTTCTGCTCCAAGTAATTGTATAGTTGAAGCTGGCATTAACATTAACCTCTTCATATCCCCAGCATGAGATAATAAATTACCTCCAATTGTTGATCCTGCAATTGCCAATAAATTAGGACAATATTTTTTCATTTTATCTTCTAAATACTTTTCATGGTTAGATCTTAGTTTATATAAAGAATTAATTTCCTTTGCTAAATTTAATATAGGTCTAACGTCCTGTACATCTAAGTCTTGTCCCATAGTTCTATCTTTAGAAAGTTTAATTTCTTTTAGCAATTCTGCTTTATTTTTTTCTAAAATAGTTATTATAAAAGTTTCATGATCTGGACATTTTTTAGAAAACTCTGGCAAATATAATTCATACCATTCCCTTAATCTTTTTGACATATTATTTGCAATCTTATTTAATTCTTCAATATTTCTGATAGTTTGTAAAATTAAAGAATCTTCCTTTACTGAAGCTTTTACTTTTTTCTTAGTTAATTCTAGATTAACAGTATAAAAATCAACAAAATTTTGTCTAAAATAATCAGAAATTGCTTTTAATTTCTTAGTATCGTTACTAAGTTTAATTCCATCTATTTTATCTTTTTTATAACCAATGTAAAATAATTTATCTTTATACTTTTTAATTAACTTTTTTTCTTCTTCTAACCATTCTGCACAGTTATTAGAATTATTTTCTATCCTTTCAACTACATTAAACTGTTCATCAAAAACAAAAGTTCCTAGAAAATTACTAATTAGATATTTCTCTGACATTTATGCTGATTAAGTATGTTTGTATTTAAAGCTTTTTGGTGAATTTGTATACATCACGGCCAGTTTCTACTAAATTATAACCTAATTTAAGATATAATTGATTAATTTGAGAATTATTTAAAGAATTAAATAAAAAACTAGTTACACACCCTCTATTTAAAAGTTCCAATTCAGCACTTAAAATAAGTTTAGTTCCTAATCCTTCTCCCCTATTACTAGTTTCAACAAATAAATTTTCGATTTGTCCAACTTGACCGTTATTATTAAAAGTAACAAAACCATGTTTGTGAATAATCGCATTTTTATTTCTAGTATATGTTTCAACTACACTTTCTAATTTCTCAGTTGAAGGAATACTTTCCCATTTTTTCCTTGCAATATTATATGATCTATATAAATTTAAAAAATGTTCACTATCAGATGGACTAACTATATTCATCTTACACATTAAAAACTAGTTATATTTAAACTTAATTCACAAAAATTAAATACTTCTTTCAATTGTTAATTCTTATGAAAATATTATACATTACTTGTAAAAATGAAGAAGAAGCTAAATATTTAGCTAACAAATGTGTTAAAAATAAATTAGCTGCATGTGGGAATATTTTTTCAATTTCATCAATATATGAATGGAACAATGAAATTCAAAATGATGACGAAATGGTATTAATATTAAAAACAGATGAAAGTAAAGTAAACGAATTAAAGAATAAAGTAAAAGAATTACATTCATATGAAATACCTTGCATATTAGAATTAGATGCGAAAGCTAATAAAGAATATTATAATTGGATTAAATCCTGTCTGGGTAGTCAGAAATAATACCATCTACTCCCCATCTTTTCATTTTTTTAATATCTTGTGGATCATCTACTGTGTAAACTATTACTTTAATGTTTCTTTTATGTGCATCTGTAATAAAACCTTTATTTATGAACTCATAATCTAAATGAATTGCGTGCGCTCCAAAATTTTCTGCAAATTTTGCTTTACTTACAGGAATTCCGCAAATGATTAAACCTAATTTTAATTTTGGATTGATTTTTTTAATTTTATTTAACTCAACATGATTATATGATGAAATCAAAAAATCAGAATATTTCCATTTATAATTTTCAACATAAGTATCTATTATTTTCATAAGTCTTTTAGCAATATTTTGTGATTTTAATTCTATATTTATTTTAGCTTTTCTTTTTACACAATCTAAAGCTTCTTCTAATTTCAACACATGTTCATTTTTTCCAGAATATATCTTTTGTAATTCTTTTAATGTAAAATCAGATACTTTTCTTCGTTTATACTTACCCTTTAACTTGTAATCGTGAATGACAACTAATTCACCTGATTTACATTTTCTCAAATCAAGTTCAATCATATCAACTTTTAATTCAATAGCTTTCTTGAAAGCTTTCATAGAATTTTCTGGCTCGTAACCCATAGCTCCCCTGTGACCTATTTTAAGCATGTGTTATTTATTAATGTCCTAGTATTTAAAATGGTATGATTTATCTTAAACTGCCGCAATATATTAAAAAGTATACCAATATATTAAAAAACTGCGAAAAGCTTATATAGTAGTGCCACTGAAGAGTAGTTGATATGAGCTTAGATATAATAGTAAATGATGGCAAGAAAGAAGTACCTACTTTTATAACCCATTTTGTTAATAGTGACAGTAATACAGAAGAAAGCAAAGTATTCAAACCATATAGAAAAAATAAAGAAGAAATTATGGGTACTAAAGCTGTAACAGTAGACTTGAAAGGATATATTAACGAAATCTATCAAAGACAATTTCCTAATGATGAAAATGATTATTTTTCTGAAAAAGATGAAACAAGAGAAATTGAAGGAATTAAAACAAGACTAAAAGAAAATCCATTTTTTAAACATTTTAATATTAATGATGGTAAAATGATTGCGTTCTGGGATACAACTAGTGAAATTCATCACAGAGATATGATGGCACATATTTTTAATGAATTAAAAGAAGAATTATTCTTATACGCTACACAACTCGAAACACATATCAATGATGAACTAGATCAATCTATGGAAGTAGATCCTTTACTAAAAATTTGTGAATTTATTGAAGAAGGAATTAAAGGAATGTTAAATAGAAAAGCTGTAGTTGGTTCAAAAGAAGTATCAGAAGAATATAAATTAATGTTAAAATATAGTCAAGGCTTTCAGATTAGCTCAGTTAATAAAGATTATATTGACAATGAAAATCTTCCAATACTTGAACTAGAATTTGATTCAGCAATAACAAGAGATCAAGAAAAATATAAATGTAAACCTAGTAAAAAAGAAAACGGAGAACATTTAAGATTCTTTTTAAAAAATATAATAGGAGAAATTAGAACACAATTTATTAATGTTCCAAAAAGTCACCAATTTGCTAGAGACACATATAATATAAAAAGCATAAACCCAAAAAGTGAAGTTGAAACAGTAAAACTAGAACTATATGTTAATGAGGTTCAATAAAATGAGAATAGCAGCTTTTGGAGATATACACGGTAGAATTGGTGCTTTATATGAATCAGTTCAAAGATGGGAAAATATAAATGGTTTAAAAATAGATTTCATTTTACAAGCAGGAGATATAGGCTATTTTTCAGATAAAAGTAAAATAGACAGTGTAACATTGAAACGTTCTAAAAAAGACACATCAGAACTTGAATTATATTTAGCACTTCAAAATCCAAGAAAATTAACTAGAATTCAAAAAGGAATTTTAGCGCCTTTATATTTTGTTGATGGAAATCATGATGATCAAGATGGACTTGAAAGATTAACTAATGAACATTCAGATCAAGGCCTAATAGAAATCGCAAACAACATTTTTTATATAAGTTCTACATCACCAATAATCTTAGAAAAATATAATGAAAAAGTAAAATTATCCGGAATAGGCGGAATAGATTCTGAAGATAGACCTAAAGCTTATGCTAAAGATTCAAGAATAGCTTTTACAGAAGAAGAGATTATTAAAATGACTATGTGTCAAAATATTGATATTATTTTATCACATATGCCTCCAGCAGGAGCAAAAAATGGATCTCAATTATTAAAAGAAGCAATTGAAGAAATTCAACCAAAATATAGTTTTTCAGGACATAGAAATCAATATACCGAATTTAATATAGGACCAACTCAATGTTTTAACTTAAATAAAGTTGAAAAAGAAAACCCACATAATAACTTTTCAAATGGATCAATGATAGTTATAGAAATAAATAAAAATGGTTCTAAAGTAATTACTCAACCTTAACTTCTTTTCCAAATACTATTTCTTTAGCTCTAGTTGTTGCTTTAATATCATCTAAGGCAGTAGAAATCAACTTTTCATACTTATTAGGAATTGTTAATTTATCTATTTCAATTTTTAAAGACATCTTATTATCACTTTTATATTTTCTAACAAAGCTAATTACTTCAATTATAGCATCTCCTGCTTCTTCTGAATCATTGTCAATATATTTCTTTTCAAATTTAGGCCACTCTGAAATATGAATTGAATTTTCTCCTTCAAATGCTTCAAAAAATAATTTATATATTTTTTCAGTAATAAATGGCATAATTGGTGATAAAAGCTTCATTGAATATAATAAAGAACGATATAATGCAAATTGAGCAGCTTGTTTTTCTTCTTTTCCCCTTGTATCAGGATTATATAACCTATCTTTTACTATTTCTAAATATTGATCACATAAAATTTGATAGAAGAATTTTTCAGTTTCTAATTTAGCCTTAGAAAAATCATGTTTTTCAAAACTGTCAGTGCAAAAATCTATTAATTTATGCACCTTACTTAAAATCCATCTATCCATTAACTGTAACTTAGGTTTTAACTTAATATCAAAATCTTCTAAATGCATAAAACTAAACTTACTCGCATTCCAAATTTTATTAGTTATTTTAACTCCTGTTACTAAATCTTTTTCTTGGAAAGGAAAATCTTCTCCTAATTTACATCCAGCCGACATAAACCTTAAAGCATCTGCTGAATATTTTTCAATCATACCTTGAGGTTCAACTATATTACCTAATTTCTTAGACATCTTTTTTCCTTTTGAGTCTAACATCCAGCCATTAATAAAACAATCATTCCATGGCTTTTGTTTAAAATGTAATTTACTCTTAACAACAGTATTAAATAACCAAAAAGAAATTATATCATGTCCTTGAGGTCTAAGGTCCATAGGTTGTTTTATTAATTTATCATATATAGGTGTTCCTTTAAACAAATCTTTTACAATTAAAGGCGTCAATGATGAAGTAGCCCAAGTGTTAATAATATCTTTCTCACCAATAAACTTTTTACTTTTACATTTAACACATTCCTTAACTGGTGGTTTGTCATTTAATGGATCTACAGGTAAATCTTTTTCCTTTGCTAAATATATTTCACCACATTCACAATACCAAACTGGAAAAGGAATTCCAAAATAAATTTGTCTACTAATACACCAATCCCATTGTAATCCGTTTACCCAGTTATCATAACGGTTTTTCATGTGCATAGGGAACCATTGTAATTCGTTTCCCCATTTTAACATATCTTCCTTTAAATCTAAATATTGAATAAACCATTGTTTACTATGAACAAATTCTACTTCACTCCCACATCTTTCATGTGTATTTACAGCGTGAGTTATTTCTTTTTGATTAACTAATAGTTTGTTTTCTTTCAAACCTTCAATAATCTTTTCTCTAGCTTCTTTTACTTTTAACCCTTGATAACCATTAGCTATTTCTGTCATTTTTCCATCACGAGAAATAGCCATTTTAATAGGTAAATCGTGTTGTTTTTGCCATTCTATATCTGTTTGATCACCAAACGTACAACACATTACAATCCCTGTTCCTTTTTCTGGGTCTGCCTTTTCATCTGGCAATATCGGAACTTCAAAATTAAATAAAGGAACAGTAGCTTTTTTTCCTTCATATTTTTTATACCTTTTATCTTCAGGATGAAAAAATATTGCAACACATGCAGATAATAATTCAGGTCTAGTTGTAGCAACAACTAAATCTTTTCCATCTACTTTGAAAATAATATCGTTAAATGATGATTTTAATTCTTCATCTTGTAATTCAACTTGTGCAACTGCAGTTTGACAAGAAGTACACCAAATTACAGGAGCTTCTTTTCTGTAAGCTTTCCCTTTTTCATATAAATCAATAAAACTCCATTGACTTATTTTTCTGCAATGGTCATCTATTGTTGAATAACTTGCATCCCAATCACAACTTATTCCTAGTCTTTTCCAATCCGATAAATACTTTGGTCTTAATTCTTTAGCTAAAGTATCATTACATAATTTAATAAATTCCTCTCTATCCATTCTACTAGCTTTAACTTTTTTCATTTTTTGAATTAAAGTTTGAGTAGGCAATCCATTATCATCTGTTCCAAATGGTTGCAAAACATTAAATCCCTTCATTCTTCTATATCTTGCAACAAAATCTTGTTGAGAATTACCAAATGCATGTCCCATATGCATTTTTCCAGAAACTGTTGGCGGAGGTGTATCAATACTATAGATTTTCTTTTTTGAATTAACATCAAATGCAAAAATCTTATTACCTTCCCAGAATTTTTGAATTTCTGGTTCTTCAATTTTTGGATCATATTTATTAGGAATTTCCATAAGAGATAGAATTATTATGTCTTATTTAAATGTTTTTGGTCAAATTGTAAAACATAAATATTTATAAATAACCATAAAATAATATTTTTATGCCAATCAGACCACAAGAAATTTCAGATTTTGTTTTAGATCTTAGTAATTTTAAAGAAAACTTAATAGAAAAAATTGATATTGATTTAAGTATTCAATTACAGGGAAAACCTGGAGATACGAAGGCTCAAGTAATTCTTAATGTTCCAAGTGGTTATTTAAATGAAGCTAAAGAAGTTTTTGAACTATATAAAGAAAATGGTTGGGAGGTTTTTCCTTTTGAAGCCAATAGAGTAGAGTATCATCAATTAACTGTTGATTTTTACACATCTGAAACTCTTGAAAATATGAGAAACGTTCATAAAAATAGAAAATATTAGTGCCAAAAACTTATTAATAACTTATTATTTCTTTAATCCATGATTCCATTTGTTAAAAAATATGAACCTAAACATTCAAATGAAGTTGTAGGTCAAGATGGTCCAGTTGCAAATTTAAAAAGTTTTATTCTTGACTTTAAAAATCAGAAAAATAAAGCAATTGTATTATATGGACCTCCAGGATGTGGGAAAACTAGTAGCGTATACGCAGTAGCAAATGAATTAAATTTAGAGTTAATTGAAGTTAATGCATCTGATTTTAGAAATAAAGATATGATAAACGCAACCATAGGAAATGCATCTCAACAAATGTCTTTATTTATGAAAAACAAAATAATACTCGTTGATGAAATAGATGGCTTATCTGGACAAAAAGATAGAGGCGGAATTGTCGAAATAGTAAGAATAATAGATGAAACTAAATTTCCTTTAATTTTAACTGCTCAAAATCCATATGATCAAAAATTTAAAAATGTAAGGAAAAAAACAGACTTAATTCAATATGAAACATTAGATCATAATTATATATTTTCATTTCTTAAACAAATTTGTGAAAAAGAAAATATAAAATATGATGAGAAATCTTTAAAAGGACTTTCTCATAGAAGTGGAGGAGATTTAAGAGGTGCACTTATTGATTTAGAAATTCTTTCAGCTGGTAAAAAAACAATTAATTCAGAAATGTTAGATGAATTATATGGAAGAAAACAAACCGAAAGTATGTTGCAAGCATTAGTAAAAATATTCAAAACTACAAGTGCAGAAATAGCTTTATCGGCATTTGATAATGTTGAAGAAGATTTAGATCAAAGTTTTTTATGGATTGATGAAAACTTACCAAAAGAATATAAAAAAAAGAAAGACCTTGAAAAAGCATATAGGTCACTTGCATTAGCTGACATCTTTAGAAGTAGAATTAGAAGATGGCAATATTGGAGATTTTTAGTTTATGTAAATACATTTCTTACTGTTGGAGTTGCAACAGCAAAAGATGAAAAATATAAAGAATTTATTCAATATAAACCAACAATGAGATTATTAAGAATATGGCAAGCAAATATGAGTAATGCAAAGAAAAAAAGTATAGCTGAAAAAATAGCTACATTAACACATACTTCTACTAAAAGAATTACCAATGATTTTGAAATATATAAAGTAATTTTAAAAAACAATAAAGAATTAATTGGGCAATTAGAATTAAATGATGATGAAATTAAATGGTTAAATAAACCTTAAACTCCTCCTCTTAAAATTGAAGCTGCTATTAAATTAAACAAAAAAATTACAACAAAACCTATTCCTACATATAACGCAGTACTGTTTAACAAATTTTTTCCTACTTCATATCTTTCACTTAATTTATCTGCTCCATTCTCAATACCATTAGCTAAAACTGTCAAAATATAAATAATCTGAACAACATATAGCCCAACTACAATTTGAAAATAATACGTTGGAACACTTGGAGTTTTAAACATTTCAACTAAACCTCCCATTCCTCCTGCTGCAGTTCCTCCTTCAGAAGTAATCTTAGATATTTGTGCAGTTAATTTTCCTAGAATTGTTGTTACCATTGATGTAATACCAATAACAATCCCAGCAATGGCAGGAGTTAAAAATTTAATTTGACCTTTAATACTAGCTATATTTTCTGCCATTAAATCTTGTAATCTTTCATTTACTTTATGCATTTCTTTAATATATTGAGAAATGTTAATTAATGCTTGTGCTGCTACCTTTGGTCCTTTTTTCACACTCTCAGTTAAAACTTTCATAGAACTTTCTATTAAATTAGATGGATACATTGCTAAAGCTCCAGCATTCGGATCAAAAACAGCTTGTTCAACACTCATTCCTAAACGCTTTACATTATTGGAAGCTAGCTCGAAAAATTTCCCTGAAATAGTTCCTTCCATTGTTTGTGCAACTTTTCCAAAAGCCATTTCTGCAGGAAAACCATCCCCTAAAGTATTACCTAATTGGAATAACGCGGAAGCAAATTCTTTTTCTAACTTCTTAGATTCATTTCTAATTTCAATTATATTTGCAGATTTTAAATGATAGTAAAGACCAAAACCAACACCTATGGCTAAAGTAACCGATAAACTTAACAAAGTAGCAAACAAACCAAACGGTCCTATTAAATCTCCAGTATTACAATCAGATTGTCCAACTGGACATTTATATTCAAGGAATGCAAACTTAGGAGGTAATTCAGGAATTGAGTTAAGTACAGTAAATCCACGATTTTCAAGGTATACAATATCCCAAGTAGGATTAACAAAATTTAATATTAAAGGTAAAACTCCAATTAATAAAAAAAATACAGCTACAATAATTGAAATATGTAATGGTTTCATAACTACTCCTAATATTTTTTTTCCTTGAAAAGATTGTAAAGCTGGGTTATCTGCAATATCTGTTTGTCCATATCCCGAAGGTCTAGAAGCTAAAATGGTTGTTCCTAAATAATATACTAATATTGGTAAAAATATGTTATATAAAGTTGAAATATGATACCATTTTACTTCTTCCATAAAACTAACAACCAAAGGTAAAATAACTAAACCCAAAATAGGAAGAATAATTCCCATCATATTTAACATAGTAATTGGTTGTTGTAAATTTTGTGCATAATGCAACATTTTTTCATATGTTTCATCAAGCATAGTTGATAATGATTTATCTAATAAACTAACACGTCTATCTTCATCTGATTCCAATAAACTTCCCTCTATCAAATGAAAAGATTCTACAAATTCCATATTTGTTTCTTTCCAATTGTCAAGGTATGCAGCTAATGAATCTTGAATTGTTCCATATTTTTCAGTTTCAACATCCCATAAAACTTTCCTAAGGTCAAGATTAAGAGGAGCACTAAGATGTTGACTTGCAAACTCAACAGCAAGTTCCAAATTAGAAGTATGCCTCATATATGTAACTACATAAAAAATACATAAAACCATTTGACTACTAGCTTTCATTTTCCAATTATTAGACATAAACACCGGTAATTGTCTTAATGGAGCATAAATAATAAGAGCAACAACTGCAAAAAACATTACAAAAAACATTATTGGTCCACTTCCAAAAAGAATCGGTATAAGAGCACTAAAAACTAATGCTCCAATTAAAAAAATTAACAAAGGACCTAAAATTGCAAACGAAGCTACACCAGAAGGTGTTATATTAATATGAATAGTATCAATTGCATCTTGCCAAACTTGAGCATCTTTATCGCTAGGTTTAATTTTAAAAATTTTCTCAGAATAATTACAAGCTTTTTCATACCATGTCATTTGTTTTGGCAAAAATGCTTTTTTAAATTCATTATATTCTCTACTAGTTACAGGTTGAGGTTGACCTCCGCCAGCCATAGAAACAGATGCGTCAGTTTCAGAATAATCTAATTCGGAATTTAATTTATCTTTAAATTTAGATGCAAGATCTTTTATTTCATCTTTTTCAAATTCACTCATTCTTTTTCCTCTTTTTCAATTCATGTTTAAGCCATTCTTCCCATTCAAAAAATATTCTTTTTGGATCCAAAGATCCAACTTCACTATGAACAGAGTCACATAAATTATGATACCTATCATTACATTTTATGACAAATTCAGCCTCAAGCAAATCAAAGTCTTGAGTTTGTTCAGCATAATTAACAAGTGTTTCTTTAATTTTTGCTCGCAAGTTAATATTATCCCATACTGCATCCCAATTTCCGGCAAACTCTTTTATATTCCCTGCAATGTTTTTTAATATTTCGCTATCACCATTAATTAAATCAGATGTTGGTTCTAATAAATCTTTCTTTGCATCATATTTAAACAAATCCATAAATCCTCCTTCAGACATAGGATCATTCTCCCAATTTTTTCTAACTTCAGTTATTTGAGTTACTCTTCTTAATTTTTTCATTCCTGAAGCGCTTTTAACTGGGTTTGCAACTATTATTATATCTGTTGCCTTAAAAGAAGTTTTAGGTACACCTATATCGTTAACAACCCTATCATAAACACCGTAAGGACTATCACTATGTATTGTTCCAGCTACTACATTTGCAGCAGCACCAACTCTCATTGCTTCATATAAAGCTACAGCTTCCTTTGATCTAACTTCTCCTACAATTAATGCACTATCACCTAATCTTAATGTTGCTCTAATTCCATCAGATGCATCCATCTCAGAAGTTCCCTTAGCTAATGCACTTGCAACTTTCATAGGTTGTACATTGTACCCTAGTTTTCGTAAAGCATTTGTTGGTAGCTCTAAAGTGTCTTCAATAGTCAACATTCTATACCTTCTCATTATTTCAACTAACATTGACCCTAAGAAAGATGACTTACCAGAACTTCTAGTTCCTGCTATAAGCATTGTTCGTGTTCCATCAATTAAAAAACTAAGACAACCTGCAGCTAAGGGACTAATCATTTTATTTTTCATAAAAAGTGGAAGTGTCCAAGGTTTATCCCTATGTCTTCTAAAACTAAAAGCTAACCCTGTTGGATCTAAAGGCTCAGTTATAACGCTAACTCTTGAACTAGCTACGGGTAATTCGATTTCAGTATCTAATATTTGATTTGCTTCATCTAAAGGTCTACCAGACACCATTCTAAGTTTTGATGCCCAACTTTCAGCTTCTTGACTTGTTGGAATTATATTAGTATAACAATCATCATAATCACTATGAACTACGTAAATAGGAGTATCTCCATACGGAGAATTAACTGAAATGTCTTGAATTTTTTCATCAGATAATAAAACTTCAATTAAACCAAAACCAACAGTATACCTAACTAAAATGTTTGCAAGCATACTAACTTCTTTTCCACGTGGTTTATAATGCCTGTATTCCATTAATTCTTCAACTAAATCTTTACCAACATTAAAAAAAACTTCTCTCATTCGTTCAGGATCTACAAACTCTGAACGTTTTGGTTTATGTTCTGCTAAAATTTTTCTTGCAAGATCTAAAATTTCATATTGTTCCTCGCTTAACTTAAATTCAGGCGGCATCAAATGATATAAATACCTTACACTATCTGGGAATTTAAAAATTGTTACATCTGATTCTTCAGTTAATTCATAACTATCAATTTCTTCCCCATCATTTGGGAAATTAGACATTAATTTTGTATACATAAAATCAGGTTTAATACTTGGTTGGAAAATTTTACGATAAACACTTCTATCCCCTATTTTATATCCTGGCAAATGTGGCTTAGCAATTGTTATTAACTTTGTAGCTTCAAGATGAGAAATAAAATAATTTAATAATTGAATATATTTTTGAATACAATTCTCAAACTTTTTATCGCTTAATGTATCTAAAGCTATTCTTTCACGCCTTTCTGTTCTCTTTAATTCTACATATGCACCTAAAGGATCATTTTTAAAAAGTCTTAAAACTAAATATTGAATTTCAGAATGCCATCTTGTTGCAAAAGTTTTACAATTAGGATCTGATGATAATTGATCAAAACTAAATAAACTTCTTTGCTTTATTAATTTTTTATATACATGAGCTATTTCAACTAATAAACCTGTTTGAAAATGTTCATATTCATAGTCACGTTTTTGTACATAAACTATCCTATTAATATCATTTACTTCAGACAATACATCAATTGTCTTTGACATAGTTATAGTGTTATCTTCTAATGAAGGCAAAAATGCACATTTTTCGCAATCAAAGCGAAGAATGTTCTCATCACCTTCGTGTAAAACATCATAACTAAAACAAGATCCATCTGCCATCTATTAACCTCTCTTTAAATTAACAAGATTTAAATAATTTAAGTAATACAACATTAAAAAGGAATATATAAAGATTGCTATAAAATGGATCAAACAAACACAAACAAACCAACAGAACCTAAAAAAGAAGGCGGAATATTTGGCCATAAAGATAATTCAAAGGAATTAAATGATAAAATTAATTTATTTAATGGTAGTCTTAATGATTTAACTAGAAGAATTAGGGTTTCTGAAGAAAGGTTTAGTAATTTAAGCAGAAGAAATCAATTAAGCGATCAAAATAGTTTAAGTCAATTCAAAAAGGTTAATTCAGAATTTAGAACTATAGACGAAGAAATAATGGAACTGAAAAAAACTTTAGATAAAGTTAAAAATACAATGGATTTAATAATTAAAGAAATAAAGTTACTTGCAAAAAAAGAAGATGTAAGTGTTTTGCAAAAATATATTAACCTGTGGGAACCTATGAATTTTGTAACTCAAAATGAAGTAGAAAAAATAGTTCAAAGAGCAATTGAAAGTAAAAAATCAAAAAGTTTATAAAAAAATAAAGAGATGTAATATACAATGGCATTATTTGGCAACAATGAAGAAGAACAAGCACCGCCACCAAGCGGTCCACCAACTGACTTAGTTCTAAAAATGAGAAGTCAAGGATATAGTAATAATCAAATAGTACAAAGTTTACAAAGAGAAGGTTACAAGAGCCATGATATTTTTGATGCAATGAATCAAGCAGATATTAAAGGAAATGTTGCACCAGTAAACTCAGAGAATCCATCTATGGCACAACCTGAAAATGAAATGACTATGACTCAGCCTCCAATGCAAGAAAGTGAAATGATGAGTCAACCTCCAATGCCAACAATGAATCAAGCTCAACAATTTGAACAACCAACTAGCATTTCAAATGATAAAGAACAAATGGAAGAAGTAGTTGAAACTATAATTGCCGAAAAATGGGAAGAATTAGTTAAAGATGTGAAAAAAATTGTTGATTGGAAAGAAAGTACAGAAAAAAAAATGACACAAATTGATTTACAAATAAAAAATATTACTGAAAATTTTGATAAGTTGCATAAAGGCGTTCTAGGTAAAATAAGTGAATATGATGAAGGATTAACAAATGTTGGAACTGAAATTAAAGCTTTAGAAAAAGTTTTCCAGAAAATATTACCAACATTTACTGAAAATGTTAATGAACTAAGTAGAATTACTTCTAGTATGAATAAGAAAAAATAAAATTATCTTTGTGGTTTTACAGTTTCTCCTGCAAGAAGTTTTATTGTAAAAACTCCAACAAGACTAATAAAAATTAACCCAATTACTTTTGGATGAAAAAATGCACTCCATGCAGCAGCTTCAAAACCATCTCCATCTTGAGTATCGTCAGTTATAGGGCTTAAATCAGGTCCATAAACTGCACCTAAACCAACAACTAGCACTAAGCTAGAAATTATAATAACCCAATAAGGAATAGTCTTATCGTCTCCATGCTTACCACCCATTAAGGTTTGTCTAATGTCTTCATCTGTTGCTCCAAACATTTTGAAAAGCATCAACATTAACATTAAAAATATAAAAAGAAGAACAAACCAAGGTGTAATAAATTTAACTACTAATATTGCCTTACTTGATAACATTAATAAAACTCCAGAAACTAAACCAATTATAGCATTAATAGATGCATTTTCGCTAACAAATTTAGTTTTTTGTAACAATGCATAAACTAAAACTGTAGCTAAAATAAAAGGAAAGATAACTTCAAAATATTCAAATAACCCAATATCTAAAGCATTAGCCATTCTTATTTAGCCCCGCCGAAATATTCTCCTACATCGCGAATTCTATCTAAGACTTTAGTTTTCTCACCTTTACCTGGTTCAGCAGTAATGTACCAAACCAAAATTGCGAAAACTAAAATTATTATTACTAAAGTAAGAGTATCATCATCTATATAATCTGAAACATAAAAATCTCCCCAACCTGCAGCACTACCAAAAACAACAACTATTGCAATAAATGCCAGTATGGCCATCCAACCTGAAAGAGATGCACCGATCCATTTTGTTTGAGCACCAAAAACACCAACTATTATTAAAAAAGATATAGCCGCTATTGCTAACAATGAAATGCTTGGAAGTGCACTATTAATTATTTCTACTGCATCATACCCTTGAGGGTAATCTCCAGTAGTATGAGGAATAACTACAGTTAAAGCAATAACTAAAGCTACAACCACACTAAAATTCCTTTTATCTTTTCCTAAAATTTCACTTTTCTCAAGAACAGCAAAAATTATAGTAAAGATAAGTAAAAACGGTAATAATACATCAGTAAATCCGTAACTTTCCAATTGATAAATTATTTCTTGATATGTAGCCATAATAACACCTCTTAATCTGATTTAGTTGGTTTAGAGCTAGTGCCCTCACCTTTTACAATATACAACATAAACAAAACTATTACTATAATTAAAATTATTGATCCTGCTAAATTTGATGACCAATTATCTGTTAAATAAGACCAGAACCATTCTAACCAACTTTTATTATTTTCAGTTCTAATCGCGTGAAGAAAAATTAAAACAATTCCTATAAACATTATAACCATAGCAAAATATCTTTGTGCTCCTTCTAATACAACTTCTTCTTTTTCTTTAAAGAAAACACCTATCAATAATAAAAAACCAATTCCCAATAATAGTAATACTACAATATTTGCCATTGCTTCATTAATAGTAGCAACTAATCTTGAAGAAGCCACAACTAAAAATGCTATTGTAAAAGCAACCATTGCATTTAAATTTTTCTTACTATAAGGTCGATCTTCAATCATGTCTGACCCTAATATTCTTGTTTTTTCTAAAATTGCAAAAACAATTGTAAAAACTAAAATAAATGGTAAAACTACATCGTAAATCCCTATATCATCAAAGAATTCAATTATGCCTCTAAATACACTCTCTTTTGCCATTAATGATATTATTTTAAATTGAATATATAAAAGTTTCTATTTTCATAAACTATATATACAACTTTAATATAACAAAATAAAAAACAATGGAGTGTGTTTATTATGAATGAAGAAGAAGTTACTAAAGAAAGTTTAGGTGAAGAAGAAAAAAAAGAAGTAGATTTTGAAACAGGAAATAAGGAAGCTGACGTATATTCTGATGAAGGTTTAGAAAGTTTACAAGAAGATGATGAAATCTCTCCAGAAGAAGAAGGATTCATGGAAGGAGAAAGACATGGAGACAAAAATGCTAAATGTGCAAAGTGTGAAAAAATATTTGATGAAACCGATAATGTCTTTGAAAGAGATGTTAATGGACAAATATTAAAGTTTTGTTCACAAAAATGTGATGAAGAGTATGAATGAAAACTAAGATAATTTGCGGTATAGAAGAAGCCGGTCGTGGTCCTGTCATCGGTCCAATGATCATGGTAGGTTGTACCATTAAAGCAAAAGATGAACAATTATTAAAAAAAATAGGAGTAAAAGATAGTAAATTATTATCTCATTTACAAAGAAAAGAACTATTTAATAAAATAATTGCATTAGTTGATTATGAAATTTCAATATTATCTCCTTCTATAATAGATTCTGCTTTAAAGGATTCTAGTATGAATTTAAACAAATTGGAAGCTTTAACTTCTGCTAAAATCATTAATAAATTAAAACCCGATTCAGTTATAGTTGATTGTCCTGCAAAAGATACTGCTGGTTATGCTTCATTAATTGTTGAACATTTAGATAAAAAAATTAAAGTTATTGCTGAACATAAAGCTGACGTTAATTACCCAATAGTTTCAGCAGCTTCAATTTTAGCAAAAGTAACTAGAGATGAAGAAATAGAAAAGTTACATAAAGAGTTTAATGTAGATTTTGGTTCAGGATATCCAAGTGATGAAAAAACTCAAGAGTTTGTTAAGAAACATTACCAAGATTATAATTTTTTTAGAAAAACTTGGCAAACTTATAAGAACGTTGTTGATGGTAAAAAACAAAAGAAATTATTTGATTTTTGAGATAGATTTTTATAGTTCAATAATTAATTTCTAATCATGCCTACATTCAAAAATGTTAAAAAAAAAGAGTTAGAAGTTTTACAAAATTTAGGATATTATTTTGATGACGTTAAAACTCAATATGAAATAACTCGAATGAAAGGAAAATGTACACTAGTTTTATTTAATTCTAATAAATTATTTGTACAAGGAAAAGAAAACGAAGTTAAAGAATTAGTTTCTTTTTTGATAGAGAAAAAAATAGGAGAATACGTTAAACCCATTGACTTTGTAGAAGAAAAAGGTGTAATAATAGGAACAGATGAGGCCATGAAAGGTGATACTTTCGGTGGAATTATTGTTGCAGGAGTTAAAGCAAACAAAGTTACTCGAGAGAGCTTAAAACTAATAGGCGTTGCTGATTCTAAAAAAATAAAAGATGAAGATATTGCTTCAATTGCAAAAAGAATTAAAGAAGTTTGTTCTCATCATATAATTTCTTTATCTGCAAATCAATATAATATTTTAATTGAAGAATTAGGGAGTGTAACAAAATTACTTAACAGAATGCATCAACAATGCATAGATAAATTAGATTTTCATGACTTGGCTATCGTAGATAAATACCCTGGATGTCAAGTTAATGCTACAGCTTTAACTAAAGCAGAAAGTAAGTATATAGAAGTTGCAGCAGCTAGTATTTTAGCAAGGTTTGAAACTCTAAAACAATTTAAAAAAATGTCTAAAGAATTAAAATTTGAAGTTCCTAAAGGAAGTACAAATGTTAAAGAAGGTTTAATGCAAATTCCTAAAGATAAATTCAAGAAATATGTTAAATTACATTTTAGAAATGTTCAAAATTTTTGCTCTTAACTTGAGAATACTATATATATTAATTAAATATTTTTATCAATCATCCGCAAACTATATAAATAGAATATAATCTTAATATAATAATGACTCTGATTAAAAGAATGGCTATGCGTGGATTTAAATCCTTTGCTAAACGTACAGAGTTTGTATTTGAAAATAAATTCAATTGTATTCTTGGGCCAAATGGAAGCGGAAAGTGTGTAACTGGGGATACATTAGTACAATTATCCGATGGTAGTCAAATAAAAATAAAAGATTTAATTGATAAAAATATCGATAAAGGTGTTATTGAAAAACTTGAAGATGGAGTTATTTCTTACAATAATAATGCAAAAATTTTATGTCTTGATACAAATACATTAAAAGTCGTAGAAAAAAATGTAAAAGCTTTTGTTAAACGTACAAGCCCAAAAAATTTAATGAAAATTACTACTTCGAGTGGTAAGAATATAACAGCTACAAAGTATCATCCTTTATTTGTGTTGAAAGACGGTAAAATAAGAAGTATAAAGTCAGAAGAATTAAAAGAAGGAGAAAAAATAGCTATTCCAAGAAATATAAATATCAAACCAAAAAATAAAATATTTCATGAATTGTTAGATGAAATTAAAGTAAAAGATAAACTATATGTTCCATATGATGAAAAAACATTTGAAAAATTAAAAATCAAAACATGGAAAAAAATATCTAATGAAACAAAAATTCCATATTTAGCATTAAAAGGTTACAAAGATAAACAATCAATTAATTTTACATATTTAGTTAAATTACTTAGATATAATCAAATTAAAGATAATGAAATAATTTCGTTAATACCTAAAGTTAAAGGTAAAACAAGTAGTATTAAGTACAAAATTCCTTGGGAAAATTCACCTGAATTTAGTAGATTTCTTGGTTATTTAATAGCAGAAGGAAGATTAACTGAAAGTAATCAAATATGGTTTACAAATGGTCAAGAAAACATTATAAAAGATTATCATTCCTTAATTCAGACAATATTTGGATTAAAAGCTACAATAAATGAATATAAACAAAATTGTTGGGATGTTTTAGCATATTCTAACCCTATTATTACTATTCTCAAAAAGTTTGGCATGGGCGAAACTAAAAATAAATCCATAAGTAATATTTTCATTAAGCATTCTTCAAATGAAAATTTTTGGCAATTGATAAACGGTTTATACTCAGGAGATGGTTATGTTTCTAAAAATAGCATAGAATTAGTTACAAAAAGCCCACAATTAGCACAAGATGTTGCTACAATTTTTTTAAGGTTAGGAATTATTACAAATACAAAAGATATAGTAAAAATTGCAACAAATTCAGGCTTTTCTGGAAAGTATAAACAAATAAATATTTATGGAACAAATAATTTTACTAAATTTAAAGAAAATTTTGAATTTGCTCATGAACTCAAAAGAAATAGAATAAATGAATGGGTTCCAAAAAAAGCAAATCCAAATAAAGATTTAATAGAAGTTAATTCACTTGTTAAAAAAATATCTAACGATATAGGTCTTAATATTAAACAATTAAGAAAAGAATATCCTAAATTAGATGCATATTGTTATAATCAATGTACGCCTTCTAGAGCAGGTGTTCAGCAGTTATTAACTCTATTCAAAAAGAAAACAAAGCAAAAAACAAAAGAAATGCAAATGCTTGAACTATTTGTTAACTCAGATATATTTTGGGATGAAATAACTTCTATTGAACAAATAGAATCAAACGAGGAATGGGTATATGACTTATGTGTTGAAGAACATCATAATTTCATAGCTAACAACTTTTTTGTACACAATAGTAATGTTTTAGATTCTTTATGTTTCGTACTAGGAAGAGGAAGTGCAAAGTCAATGCGAGCAGAAAAATCTTCCAATTTAATTTATAATGGAGGAAAAAGTAAAAATCCTGCAAAAGATGGTGAAGTTTCTATTGTTTTTGATAATAGCGAAAAAATATTTCCTATTGAAGCAGATGAAGTTAAAATTACTAGAATAATTAAAAGATCTGGACAAAGTGTTTACAGAATAAATGATCAAAATTCAACTAGACAAGGAATATTAGATTTACTAAGTCATGGTAATATTGACCCAGATGGATATAATATAATTCTTCAAGGAGATATTGTTAAATTTGTAGAAATGTCAGGCGTAGAAAGAAGACAAACAATGGAAGGCATATCAGGAATTGGAGTATATGAAGAAAGAAAATTAAAAGCATTAAGAGATTTAGAAAAAGTTGATGATAAATTAAATGAAGCTGAAATTATACTTACTGAAAGAAATTCTTACCTAAAAGAATTAAAAAAAGAAAGAGATCAAGCCCTTAAATTTAAAGAATTAAAAGATAAATTGGGAAGTAATAAAGCAACTTTATTAAATATTCAAATTACTAGAAAAAATTCAGAAAAAGAAAAATTCGATAAAGAAATTGGTGAGTCAAAACAAACCTTTGAAACGTTAGAAAAAGAAGTAAATTCTCTTAAACAAAATTTAGTTGATTTAAGATCTAAGTCTGAGAAAATTAGTAAAGAAATTGAACAAAAAGGAGAAAAGGAACAAGTAGAAATCCATAAACAAGTTGAACAATTAAAAATAGATTTAGCAACAAACAATAGCAGAATAGATAACTTAAACAATGAAATTCAACGTGTAAATCAAAGAAAATTAGAACTAAAGGCAGAATTAAATGCATTTAAAGATAGAAGTAATGATTTAGTTCAAGAAAAATCAAGGTTAGATAAATTAAAAATACAGAGAGAAAAAGATTTAAATCACGTTCAAAATGAAATAGATAAATTTAGACAAAAAAATAAAATATCAGATGCTTCAGATATAGATTCAGAAATTGATAATCTTGATAAAAATGCAGAAAATAATCAAAAAAATATTAATCTAATAAGAGAAAAACAACAAGAATTTTTCAGAGAAAGAGATAAAATTGAATATTTAATTCAAAATTTAGATGATAAAATTGCAAAAGTAATGGAAATTTCTAAAGAACATAAAAGTGAAATTAAAAATTTACAAAACATGAAAGAAAGGTTCAAAAAAGCTACATTGGATTTAAATAAATCTCTTACAGAAGATAGTAGCTTTGCTGCAAAAATAGGAGATGCTAGAAAAAGAATGAACATTGCATCCGAAAAGTTACATAAATTACAAGCAAAACAAAATTCTATTCACCATTATGCATCTGCAGACATGGCATTAAAAAAAATATTAGAGCTTAAGAATAAAATAAATGGAATTTATGGAACTGTCTCTGAGTTAGGAAAAGTATCTAAGAAATATAGTACTGCTTTAGAAATAGCTGCAGGAAATAAAATAAAGAATATAGTTGTTGAAAATGATAAAGTTGCATCTGAATGCATAGATTACTTGAAAAAGAATAAATTAGGAGTTGCTACATTCATTCCTTTAAATAAAATAAGGTCAGCAATTAAAAGACCGGAAGTTGAGTCATTAGTGAAAAAGAACAGAGTTCATGGAATGGGATTGGATTTAATATCATTCGATAGAAAATTCCAAGATGTATTTTCATATGTTTTTGGTAATATTTTAGTTGTTGATGATATTAATACTGCAAGAAACATTGGAATAGGAAAAGCTAAAATGGTTACTTTAGATGGAGATTTAGCTGATATTTCAGGAAGTATGAAAGGTGGATTTAGAACTAAATCTAGAGGTCTAGGGTTTACTGAAGAAGAAGTTGTTAAAGATTTAAGCACAACTGAAGCTGAAGTAGGTGAATTAAGTTCTATAATGTCAAGTTATGAAAGAAAAAGAACAGATAATGAAAGTAAAATAATTAGCTTGAGAAAAGAAAAAGCTGAACTTGAAGGAGAAATAATAACAAAAGAAAAAAGTTTACATTTGGATTCAGGTGACTTAGACGCAAGTAAAATGAAAAAAAATACTTTAAGAGAAGATTTAAAGAAAGTTGAAGATTCAATTAATGAAGTTCAAAGTGAAATATCGAAAATAAATAGAGAATTAGCTACAAATAAAATAAAAAAACAAGAATTAAAAACAAAAGTAAACCAATTAAGAAATCCAAGAATTGTTGCAGAAATGAATGCATTTGATGATAAAAAAACTAAACTTAAAGAAGACATTATACATATTGAAGCAGACCTTAGAAATCTTAACAACCAATTAGAAATAAGTAACCCTGAAAGTGATAAAATTCAAAATATTTTAAAACAACACGACAAGGAGTTAGAAAAGTTTCAAGAAGAAATTAATAAATTAAATTCAAAAATAAGTGAAGATAAAGAAGATTTAAAGGTAAAAGAAAAACAAAGTAAAGAGTTCTATGCTAAATATAAACAACTGTTCAATGAAAGAAATAAACTTGCAGATGAAATGAATAAAGCTTCAAATAATATTGAAAGAAAAAGTGAAGAAAGTAGAAAAGTTGAAATTAAAATGAATACTCAAGGATTAGAAAACGCAAGAATCATAGCAGAATTAAGTGGATTAGAACATGAATTTAAAGAATTCAAAGATTATGAACTATACACTAATAAGTCAGAAAGTCAACTTAAATCCGAAGTAGATAAATTTGAAAGATTAGCTTCAGATATGGGTGCAGTAAATATGAAAGCATTAGAAATTTATGATAAAGTTGAACTTGAATATAATTCACTTATTGAAAAAAGAAATAAATTAGGCGAAGAAAAAGATGACGTTCTTGCATTAATAGATGAAATTGAAATTAAAAAGAAAGAAAAGTTCTTAGAAACATTTGAAGTAATAAATAATAACTTCAAAGATATTTTTAAAAATATTTCAACCAAAGGAGAAGCATTTTTAAAATTAGACAATCCCGAAAATCCGTTTGATGATGGAGTGAGAGTTTTAGTAAGGTTATCTGGGACAAAATTTATGGATATACGAAGTTTATCTGGCGGAGAAAAAACTATGACTGCATTAGCTTTTATTTTCGCTATACAAGAACATGACCCTCATAGTTTTTATGTGTTAGATGAAGTTGATGCAGCATTAGATAAAAGAAATGCAGAAACTTTAGCTAAATTAATTAGACAATATGTTCACAGAGCTCAATATGTTGTTATTAGCCATAATGATGCAATGATCTCAGAAGCAGATAACTTATACGGAGTTAGTATGAATGAACATGGAATGACTAATGTGACTAGTATTAAATTATGATTCACTATCCTTAAAACCATCAAAAACTTTTTCTATTCCATAAATAGTATTTTCCCAAGAAAAACTATTTATTACACTTTGTCTTGCTTTTTCGCCTACTTTTGACATTAATTGAGAGTTATTTAATATTTTTTGAAGTTTCATTCTAAGAACATAAATATTTCCCATTGGAAAGAAAAAACCATTTTTTCCTGGTTGAATATATTCAGGAATTCTTCCTACTTTTGTTGCAATTACTGCACAACCACATGACATTGCCTCAATTGTAGACAATGAAGTTGTCTCAGTCAAAGAAGGTAAAACATAAACATCCATCGCTTGAAGATAGGGAACAACGTCATCCTTAGAACCTACAGCAATAACATCCTTTCTTTTTCCAAAAGTATCTAATAAATCTTTTACTCCAGTTCCAACAATTAATAATACAGCATTCTGAAGTCTTTTTTTTAATTGAACAAATGCACGATATAAAGTCATTAGATCTTTTTCTCTTCCAATTCGTCCAACAAAACCAATTACATTATTTTTAGGATCAATGTTAATATTTCTTTTTGCATCATCTTTATTTAAAGGAGGAATGAATTTTTTAACATTTGTTCCTAATTTTATTATAGCTTTAGGTGAAGTTATTTTATTCTCAATAAATTTTTCAGCAATTAATCTACTAGGCATCATTAAAACATCACATTTATTGTAAATATACCTAGAAAAAAATTTAATAAAATGTTTAATCAAAAATCCCTTAAATTTTTTATGAGTAATACTACTAGGAACTAATTCCCATTCTACTGAATGGACATATGCAACTAAATTTTTTTTATACTTATCTGCATACATAGCTGCAAGAGAACCAATAGGACCAATACTTTGAACCCAAACTATATCCGCTTCTTTAATATATTTTCTTATTTTTAAAAAAGGGGGTTTGGTTGGTGTAAAATCTCCTATCTGAAAATTAAAAGTAGGAAATCTAATAACTGTAACATTATCCATTTCTACTTGATTATTATCAAATTTAGGTGCAAGTATAGTTATATCAAAATCACCAACTAATCCAGGAACTACTTCATCTAAAAACCTAGAAATACCATCCCATCTTGGTAAAAAGTTATCTGTAGCAATGACTATTTTTTTCATCTGATTTTATAAAACCTCTCTGCGAACCTTTTCCTAACTACAAAACCATTTTTAATAGCTCTAAGATATATTGTCCAAAGTAAAAAAATCATAGTTAACCATTGACTTGAAAAACATTTTAAAGCTTTTAATTTAATTGAAAAAGTTGAAGAAATATCTTCATACATTTTTGGTAAATCTCTTTTTCGAATTCTAAAGATATTCCAAACGTCAAACATGTAAACGTCAGCATCATAATCTAAAGCATCCATTTGAGATAACAAAATTTTAGTAACCGCTCTATGATCAGGATGAGGGTCTTCATCCGAATGTGTAAAAATTTTATTTGGTTTATAGTTATTCAAAAAATTAAGTATAGATTTTTTAATAGTTGATTGGTTTTTTAAAAACGATCCTTCTTTTATACCAATAAAATTAACTCCATTCCCACCAATAATATTATCTGCTTCAATTGCTTCATTTGACCTTATTTTCATAGTTACTTCATTCTTTAAATGAGGGTGAGAACTTTCACCATATGAAACTATTATAGTCTTAATTTTTTTACCCTGTTTGGCGTACTTTGCCAATGTTCCACCTGGACCTAATATCTGATCATCTGAATGTGCACAAACAACTAGTATTTTATCAGTCATTAATAGTGTTTAAAAGGTATAGCTTTAAAAATGTTACTGAGGATAATATGATTATTAACTTAAAACAAATTCTTAATTATAGTATTAGAATAAACCCATTTAATCAACTGTTCTCTATTAGTAAATACTTTCTTATACGGAAAACCTTCACCGTATTTTTCACAACCATCTTGACTATATTCCCTGCAAACATTTGGTCTTGTTTCATATACTCCACACAAACCATCATCTTGTAAAGCTTTACATTTAGTTTTAAATTCAACAATCCAATCATTGTCATGATCAATACAAACTAAAATATTTTCATGTAATAAATACCACATTATATTATGAAAATCTTCCTTTGATCTAGGAGTATCAATACCTATCGCTACATAAACACAACATTTATTGCAATTAGCACATAAATTTTTATTTTCTTCATTAGTTTTAGTCATTTTAGTAATTATACATGTTAAAGAACGCCTTAAGTCTTGTATGTAACATATGTGCATCATTTATCAACATACTTTCAAATTTATCAGTATATTGACTGAAAATATACTTATCTACTAAAGCTCTAAGAAAATAAAAATAAGGTTTATGTTCAAGTCTGTCTTGATAATCTGTAACCAAATAACCATCCATAATAAATTGTAAATTTCCTTGCTGTACTTTAACTTTTGCTCCGTCTTTTGTTACTTCCACATCTTTTAATTCTTTTATGAAAATTCTTAATCTAAATTCCGATTTAGCATAATCTGTTGTTTTCTTCCAAGGACAAATCTCTAACTCTAAAACTTTTCCTTTGGGAGTTGAAATTTCATGATTACGGCGCTCAAACATATCATAACCTCTTTCATAAAACCATGCCATAATTAATGAAAAATAATCATGTACATTAAATAACCCATCGTAATTCATACGTAGTTGATCAATGACTAATCTTTTTTCACTCATTTTAATACCTATACAAATTTAAAAATGTTTTAATACGTGTTTGAATATTATATACATCATTTGCAACCATAGTTTCAAATTTATCAGTATAAATCCTATAAACAAATTTATCTATTAAACTTCTGAAAAAGTAAAAAAAAGGTTTATTTTCCCATCTGTTTTCATAGTCAGTCTCAACATACCCATCAAGAATGATTTCAACTTCTCCTTCATTTAATTTCCTTTTAATTTTATCTTTTTCAACTTCAATTACTTTAATATCATGCATAAAAATCTTTATTCTAATTTCATTCTTAGCATAATTTGTTATTTTTTTATAAGGTCTGAATTCAAATTCAATATTTCTTCCTGTTGGTGTAATATTTTCTGCATTTTTTTTTTCAAAAAGGTCATATCCTCTTTCATATAACCAGTTAGTTAACTCTTTATATAATTCAGTTACACTAAATACACCATTATAAGTAAAATTAAGATTATCAACAACTAATTTTTTTTCAGACATTAATTATCACCTAAATATCCAGAATATTCATTTCCTTTTGTTTGCATATTTAAATAATTCTTAATAAATGATTGAAATTTAAAAGTTCTATAATAAGTAGTATCCCACCAAATAGATTCAATTTCACGCTTAATTATATATTTTGAGTAAAAAACAAGTAAAGCTTTTGTAAATTTATTTTGAGCCCATTTATCTTGATATTCTACAATCAAGTCACTATCGATATGAATCTCCATTCTAGCCTTCTGCATTTTAGTTTTTTTTCCATTTTTAATTACTTCAACATCAGTAAGATCCCAAACGTGAAAAAAAACAGTAATAATATGTTGATAGAATTCAGTCACATTCTTATCTGCAATCCATTTAATTTCTAATTCTTTTCCAAAAGGTCCCCCTGGTTTATGTTTATAAGTATCTTCATGGAACCAATATCTTCTTGCCTTAATATATCCAACCATTGCTTTATACAACCCTTCAAAATCAAATATACCAGTATATCTAATGATATGAGTTCTAGGAATTTCCTTAGTCTTATAATTTAGAGGCATTGTGTAAAAAGTTATTTTTTCTATTTAAATACTTTGCGCAACCTTTATTAAAAAGTATTATTTATTAAAGTCAATGAAAAAAATAATTATAATTTTAGCATTGGTTGTATTAGCTGGTTGTGTTTCTGATTGTGGCGAAGAATGTTATAATAATGCAGTAAAAGAAAACAATGCAGAATATTGTGAAGATATTAAAGGTTCATTAAAAGACGCGTGTATATTAAGAGTTGCTCAAAATACTAACAATATTGAATTATGTAACAATCTAGAAGGAAATACAAAAGACCAATGTATTAATCACATTGCAATTAATCAAAGTAAAGAAGAATTGTGTAATTTATTAAAATTTGATGGATTTAGTGACACTTGCCTTAAACATTTTGCAGAAAAAAATAATGATTTCCCTAAATGTGAAAATATTACAGATACAAACAGAAAAATAGATTGTCAATATAATATTGCAATTAAAACAAATTTCTTAAATTGTAACCCTATTGCAGATAAAAATAAACAAAATAAATGTTTCTTTTACCACGCATATAAAGACCAAAAGAGTAAAAATTGTAACATGGCTTTTGGAGATGTTCCAGGAAAAATGATTTGTTATAAAAAAGTAGCAAGATTAAGTATGAACCAATCAATATGTAAAAATATTGAGTTTACTCAAATACTTAATGATTGTAATAATATGTTTATTAACGGAACATTGAAAGAATCTGAAAACCCTAGAAGAGAAAAAGATTTAGCCAAGTATGTCTAAAACTTCATCTATGTTATTTGTTCTTGAAATAGTATCTCTTAATTTAGAACCACCTTCAAAACCTTTCAAAAAATATAAAGCTTGCATTTTAATTTGACTAAACTCAGTTAAACCGTATTTTTGAAATAATTTTAAATATTCTTTAAATAACTTAATTTTAGCTTTTTTATCTATACTTACATTTTTACCTTTAATTTTCTGAAACACTAAAGGATTTCCTAAAGCTCCCCTAGCAATCATTATACTATCACAACCAACTTCATTATACATTCTATCAGCATCTTCTTTTGAAGTTACATCCCCATTACCTATAACTGGGATTGATAAGTTATTTTTTAACTCTTTAATACAATTCCAATCTGCTTTTCCAGAATATCCTTGAACCTTTGTTCTAGGGTGTATGATAATTGCAGATGCTCCTGCTTTTTCAATCATTCTTGCAACTTCTAAATAATTTTTTTCAGAATAACCAGCCCTTATCTTTGATGTAACTGGAATTGAACTATTATTAACCATTGTTTTAACTATATTATAAACTTTCTTTGGTTCTAACATTAATGCAGATCCTGCGCCTTGTTTTGTTATTTTTGGAGCAGGACAACCAAAATTAAAATCAATAACATCACACTTATCTTGAACGAACTTAGTCCCGTAAGCTATACTTTTTAAATTAGTTCCGAATAATTGAATTCCATTTGGTTTTTCTTCCTTGACAGTTTTTGTCATTTCTATAGTTTTTTCATTTCCTCTTAACAATGCATCAGTATTAGTCATCTCAGAATAAACTATATCAGCACCATATTTTTTACATAAAACCCTAAATGCAATGTCATTTACCTTTGCCATTGGTGAAAGTATAATTTTTTTATTGAAGTTCATTTACAAAAGAAAAATAACTTAATTTAAAAAATTACTTGTTTGTAATAAAAATCAAAGGAACTTCCATTTCTTCTTTACTTGTTCCACCATGGTTTCCTTTTAACTTAAATTTAGCTTTTTCATTAAACAAATAATCCTTTAGAATGTAATTTTTCTTTGCAATTAAAACATAATCTCCAACTCTAGAAAATAATTCTTTATGTTCTTTACCTATACCAAAATAATTCTTTTTAATCAAAGTTTCATATGAAACCAAAGAACAAAATTTCTTTAAATATTTAGAATAAATTATCTTAAATTGTTTAACTTTACTTGGCCTTACGTAACAAAAAGCTGCTCTAGGTTCACCTGAAATAGGCATTGTTAAACAATCCATAAACCCAGGTATTTTATTTAAATTAATCAATTCACTGGGCGAAGAAGTTATTTGGCCATGATCACTAGTAACAATTATACATGTATCTTTCATATTTTGTTGAAGTAAATGAAATAAATTTTCTATTTCTCCAATATGTTTTTTTACTTTACCATTTTCTTTACCATAAGCATGAGATAATGAATCAACTCCTGGCCAATAAAAATAAGTAAAAGATTTTGTATCTTTAGAAATTATAGCTAACAATTTATTAAACCCTTCAACTAAAGTTTCATATGGAGCGCACTTTGTTCCTTTAATTGACTTATATGTATAAGGACTATTTATTAAATCAGCAGGAATAACAGAGAATGAGTTCTTAATTTTACTTGTTGTAGACTTAAAATCAAACCATTTAATTCCATCTATATTTAATACACCTTCCATTCTTGGGACAAAATGTAACGGTTTAAATATTGTCCCGAATTCTTTAATATATAAATTCCATGCAACTAATGCATGTTGTTTGGGAGCTAACCCTGTTGCAAAAGATGTTAATGCTGCAGTGGTTGTACTTGGAAAGACTGTTGTTATTTTACCTAACGAATTTTCTTTTATTACAGATTTACAATGCATCTTAATTAAATCATAACCAAATCCATCAAGACACATTAAAACAACATGTTTATATTTTTTAATATCTTTATTTTTAAGTAATTTACATTCACCATAAGGCGTCTTTACTCCAAATGATTTCATTATAGAAGAAACAACATTAACAATACTTCCATCTTTGTAATTAGGTAACATAGGTAATTAAGAATTTTTCAATTTAAATACTTTACGTTCTTCTTTTAAACTTTTTTTCAATTTCACTTAAAGTCATAAAAATCTTAGTAGGTCTACCATGAGGACAAGTATATGGGCTTTTTGTTTTATCTAACCTTATCAATAAATCTTTTAACTGAGTATAAGACAAGTCATCACCTTTCATGATTGACCCTCGACAAGCCATACTTGTAACAATAGCTTCTTTCTTTTTATCCAAATTGTTTATATCACTTAACATATCCATAAAAATTTCTTTACTTTGAAGTCTTTTCAACATTATAGGCAAAGATCTTAAAATAAAACTATCTTCACCGAAATCTTCTATTGTAAATCCAAGTTCCTTAAATAATTCTAAACTAGATTCAATTAATACTTTTTCTTGAGGTGAAACATTTAACACTAATGGAGTTAATAATTGTTGTACTTCAATAGATTTAGACATATACATATCCATAAACTTATCATAATTAACTCTTTCATCTGCAGCATGTTGATCTAATAAACAAATTCCATCTTCTGTTTCAATTATAACAAAACAATTATGTACTTTTCCCAATATTCTTACATTAAGCTCTTCTTTTGGTTCAGTAAATGCAAGTTCACTTTGAGTTGTTTTTTCTACTTTTTTTCTAGGAATTGGTGCACTTACTTTTACGTCTTCAATAAAAATATTTTGTTGAGTATCTATGTTTTCAGGAAAAAGATTTTCACTATCTAAAGTTTGACGTAAAGCTGTAAAAACTATATCTTTCATTTCAGCTTCTCTATTTATTCTAATTTCTTTTTTAGTAGGATGTACATTTACATCTATTAATGAAGGGTCAATTTCGATTGATAATATAATAAAAGGATGCCTATGTTTAAAAAGTAAAGTATGGTAAGCATCATAAATAGCACTACTAATTATAGGATTTTTAATATACCTATTATTTACATATAAAGATTGATGTGAAGTATCACTCCTTGTTAAATGTGGCTTACCTATAAAGCCTGTTATTTTATATGGACCTTTTTCATACTTCACTTCAATTAAACTTTTAGCAACTTCTGAATCATATATATCTAAAACTCTTCCTTTCCAATCTGAAATAGGACACATTAAAATTTCCTTTTTATTATGAATTAATTTAAAAAAAATATCAGGATGGATTAAACTATATTTAGTAATAACGTCGACAATACTTTGGAACTCTAATTTTAAATTTTTTAAAAACTTTTTTCTTGCAGGAACATTAAAAAATAAATCTTTTACTTCAATTGTAGTTCCATCTTCATAACCAATGTTAATTTTATCATAAATTTTCCCTGCTTCTATTTTTAATCTTATTGCAGTATCATCATCCTTACATTTTGTAGTAAGAATCATATTACTTACGCTAGAAATGCTAGATAAAGCTTCTCCCCTAAAACCTAAGGTTTGAATTTTAAATAAATCATCTACATTTTTTAATTTACTTGTAGCATGCCTTTCAATACTAAGTTCAGCATCTTCATCAGACATTCCAACTCCATTATCTTTTATTCTGATTAAACCAAATCCCGAATCATCTATTTCAACAAATATTTTTGTAGCTTTTGCATCTATTGAATTTTCAATTAATTCTTTTACAACAGAAGAAGGTCTTTCTATTACTTCACCTGCTGCAATTTTATTAATTAAATTTTGATCTAATTTATTTATCATTCAAATCTCCAACAATGTTTTTTGAACTAAATTAACTTCTTCAGGTTTTACTTTACTTTCCTTCAAAGTAACTTTTCTTTTGAAATCTTTATGAATCCTTTCTGCGATTTCGTCTTCAATTTCTAATTTATTCATAATTTGACGGCTTCTTTCAATTACAGACTTAGGCATCCCTCCAAGTTTAGCTACTTGTATTCCATAGCTTTTATCAGTTCCACCTTCAATTAATTTATGTAAAAAAATAATATCGTCTTTTTCTTCCTTTACGCCTACATTAAAGTTAACAATTTGATTATACTTTTCAGCTAATTTATTCATTTGATGATAATGTGTCGCAAACATAGTTTTTGCATTAATCCCTTCAGCAATATGTTCAGCTGTTGCCCAAGCTATACTTATTCCATCAAATGTAGAAGTTCCTCTTCCAATTTCATCTAAAATAATTAAAGATTTATCAGTTGCATTGTTTAAAATGTTTGCAGTTTCGTTCATTTCAACCATAAAAGTACTTTGACCCATTGTTAAATCATCATGAGCTCCAACCCTAGTAAATATTTTATCAGCAATACCTAATATGGCAGAAGAAGCAGGAACAAAACATCCAATTTGAGCTATCAACTGAATTAATGCAACTTGTCTCATGACTGTTGATTTTCCGGACATATTAGGACCTGTAATTATCATTACTCTTTTTTTTTCATCTAATAAAATATCATTTGGAACATACATTTCTTCTAATTGTTCAACTACCGGATGCCTTCCATCTTTAATTATTAAAACATTTTCAGATGATAAAGTTGGTTTACAGTACTCATTGTTTACAGAAACATTTGCAAAACTTAATAATACATCTAACTGTGCTATTTCTTTAGATAAATTTTGTAAAGATTTAGTTTCTAACTTAATTTTTTCAACAATTTCTAAAAATAATTGTACCTCTAATTCGTTTATTTTTTCTTGTGCATTTAGAATTAAACTTTCCTGTTCCTTTAACTCAGGAGTAATATAACGTTCACCATTAACTAAAGTTTGTTTTCTAATATAATACTCTGGAACTAAATTTTTATTTGTATTACTTACTTCAATATAATAACCAAAAACTCTATTATACCCTATCTTTAAAGAATTAATATTAGTTTTTTTTCTTTCCTCTTCCTGAAGTTTTACAATCCAATCTTTTCCTCCATGTGCAATGCCATGTAATTTATCTAATTCTTCATTATAACCTTTTTTTATAATGTTTCCATCTCTTAAAGTAAATGCAGGTTCATCTTTTATAGCATCAGTTATTAATTTGTTTATGTCGCTAAATTCATTCATTTTTTTATTAATTAAAAAAGAAGTTAATTCAGATAACTGAGAATTTATTTTAGGTAATACTTCCAATGATTTTTTTATGCTAATTAAATCTCTAGCATTTGCATTTCCATAATTAACTCTACTTATAAGTCTTTCAATATCTTGAATATCACGTAATAAATCTCTTAAATCTTGCCTTTGAAAACTTTTTTTAATTAACTCTTCAACTGCATCAACTCTACTGCTTATTTTTTTTATATTAATTAATGGCCTAAGTATCCATGACTTAATCAACCTTGAACCCATTGAAGTAATAGTTGTATCCAATACTGAAAATAATGTTCCTTTTTTTGCTTTTCCACTTATTGTACTAAGTAACTCTAAGTTACGTTGAGTTGTAGCATCTAAAACCATGTAATCTTCTACATAATAAGTTTTCAAAGAGTTAATGTAATCTAAAGATTTCATTTGAGTTTCTTTCAAATAACTTAACAATGCTCCAGCTGAGTTAATTGCTAAACTATTTATTTTAATTCCAAAACCTTCTAAACTAACTACATCAAAATGTTCTAATAATGATTTGTTTGCGTTAGTTAACTTGAAAAATCTATCATCATAAGCATTAACAAAAGTATTAATTTTAGAAATTAACTCCGTATTAACTTTTAAGGAAACTGGAACAATACATTCACTTGGTTTAAATCTTTGGATTTCAGTTAATAATTTTTGCTCAGAATCAACTTCACAAGTAACAAAATCTCCTGTTGAAATATCTACAAACGATATTCCATACTTATCCAAATATGTATAAACTGATGCAATATAATTATTTGACTTTTCATCTAACATTACATTGTCAATTAATGTTCCTGGAGTTACAACCCTAACAACTTCTCTTTTAACAACACCTACTGCCTTTTTTGGGTCTTCAACTTGTTCACAAATTGCAACTTTATACCCTTTCTTAACTAATTTTGCAAGATATGGTTCAATGCTATGATAAGGAATTCCTGCCAAAGGTGCTCTTGTTTCACCCTTTCCCCTTGCTGTCAAAGTTATATCTAATTCTTTCGAAGCATTTTTTGCGTCATCGTAGAACATTTCATAAAAATCTCCCATTCTAAACATAATCAAACAATCAGGATATTGTTTTTTAGCATCAGCAAATTGTTGCATTGCAGGAGTTAACTTTGTCATAGAAAAATGAAGTAAATAATTGATATAAATAGATTATGTATCTCTAATAGTAAAGTTTATATTTAACTTATCAAAATATGGTGAAAATGGCATTGGAAACATTATTATTAATAGGAATATTAAAATTAGTTGATCAAAATCACCATACTAGACCTGAACCTAAACAAAAATTTCAATTAGAATTAAATGTAAGAGAAGCACCTGCTTCTAAACCATTATTTTCTCAAAGAATAGATTGGGAGAGAAGCGTAAGAAGTTACAATCCTTACGATAGTCCTCAATTACAAATTCAACTTAACTTAGAGTCAAAGTATAGCCACCAAAACACTTATAAAGAATGATTCTATAATAGTATACATAAGGGCCTATGGTCTAGCCCGGCTATGACATTTCCTTGACTTGGAAAGGATCCCCAGTTCAAAATATAATATGGAAGTCTGGGTAGGCCCATACTAAAAAATGGAAAATCCACAATATATATTAAAACCGAAAAAATCTAGGTTAATTATTCCTGAATTTTTGAAATTACTTTGTTTAGGTAGCGTATTTTATTTTGCTCTCCTTTTAAACTTATTTTTATTAGAATATAGCATTAATAATACTACACATATAATTATACTAACAGTTTTATCTATTTTAATTTTTACTGAAATTAGTTTAAAACTTAGCAAGCTACCCACATATTATTTTTTTAAAAATAAAATTAAAACAGATAATGAAGAATTTAATTTAAATCAAGCTAAAGTAAGTATTAAAAAAAGTTTTTTTGATAATTTATTTGGAACTGAAACAATTCAATTATCTGATTCTTTTAAACTAATAAATATTACAGAAGATAATAAATTTTATGAATATTTACAAAATTTAATAAAATATGCAAAAGGTGGATACTATGGACATCAAAGAACACTCTAAATATGTAATTTTAGTATTATTTATCGCAACTATAGCTTTATCTTTATACATTGTTAAAGACTTTATATTACCAGCATTTGTTGGAATTTTTATCGCATATGTATTCTTTCCTGTATATAAAAGATTAGAAAAGTTTTTCAAAAATAAAAAAGTAGGTGCTTTATTAACATCTATATCATTAATATTGTTAATAATAATTCCAATGTTTTTTTTATTAAATTCAATAGTACAAGAGGCAAGTGCATCATACATTATTGCAAAACAACAAATATCAATTGAAAAAATTAATAATTGTAATCAAGAATCTACAATAGTTTGTAAAACAGTTAATTTCTTTTTAACCGATTCTACATCAAAACAAAAAACATTACTTTACCTAGATCAAGGATTAAAAAGTAGTGTTAATTATTTAATTAATGGAGTTACAAACTTTGCATTAAGTGTTCCAAAAAGAATTTTAGATTTATTCATTACTATTTTTGTAATGTTTTATATTTTCCTAGATGGAGGACAATTAGTTAAAAATCTTCAAAGGTTATTACCAATAAGTATTAAACATAAAAATAAAGTAATTAGAAAATTAGAAGAAGTAACATATGCTTTAATATATGGAACAATTTTAGTAGGATTATTAGAGGGTGTAATTTTAAGTATTGGTTTTTGGTTATCTAATATAGCTTCTCCAATGATGTGGGGTTTATTAACTTCATTTCTTGCCTTAATTCCATTAATGGGCCCAACCATATTATGGGTTCCAGCTGTAATTATTCAAATATATAATGGCCATATACCTTCAGCAATAGGAATATTAATTACAGGAATAGTTGTATCTTCAATAGATACCATCTTAAGGCCAAAAATAGTTGGTAATAAAGCCAATGTACATCCTATTTTAGTTTTATTAGGAGTTCTTGGAGGAATTAAAGTATTTGGATTAATTGGTGTAATTGTTGGACCATTAGTTTTAGCCTTCATTACAACTTTTGCACAAATTTATGAAGAGAATTCATGATTACTTTGCAACTATCATTGTACTTGTTAATTTTATTCCAGGTATTTGTCTTATTTTATCCATAACAACTAATTCCAATTCACCAGGATTTTCTACTTCAACCTTAGCAATAATATCCCATTCTCCAAATAATAAATTTATTTCTACTACTTCTTTCATTGTAGCAATATCTTCATAACCATCTCTTTCTGTTCCTGGATTAAAACTAGCTAATAAAAATGCATACATTGACATCACCTTAAATATATAAATAATAAAAATATATAAAGTTTTGCTATATGCTATATCACAACTTTCTTACAAAACTTAGAAAACCACTATGTCCTAATTCTTGAAAAGTCTTAGGCCTTACTTTTCTTCCAGTAACTTCCCATTCTCTTTGAACTAATTCAATGGTTTTTACATGAAACAAATCTTCTGACAAAGAATTTACAAAATCCATTACTTGGGGGATAGTAGGACTATAATTTACTATATAACCACCAGCTTTAATTTTATCCATATGTTTTATGACATCCCATGGAGAAGGAACATCTAACAATAATAAATCTACATTTTTTATAGAAATTCCATCATAAATATTATGGTTCTTAAAAATTACATTTTTTAATCCTAAAGTTTCAACGTTTTGTTGTGCAATTTTCAAATGATCTTCACGAATGTCATAACTATATACTTTTTTAGCATGTAAAGCTAATTGAATTGTAGCATGTCCACTTCCACTCCCTGATTCAATAACTACACTTTTATTATTTATTCCACATTCAGTTAATATTAAACCAATATCTTTTTTGGGTATTATTTGAGGTGCTCTTTTAATTTTATTTAGCTTATCTCCAACAGTAGCATCAAATACATGTAATTTAATCCCTTTATTTGTTTCAACAATTGAGTTATTCAAATCTTTTGCAGGAATAAACCCAAATTCACAATGATAATCTTTACTTGGATCTTTAACATATAATAACTTTTTCTTAGATATATTGATTAAAACTTTCATACAAGGCCTAAATTACCTTTTCTTTTTATATTTTGCCTATTAGATGGAAAATAATAAATAGTAGCTTGTATACTTCTGAATAATGGAAACTCAATTATTTACTCTGAAAAAGAACAAAAGAGAAATTCATATATACCCTAAACAAAACGTAGATACATCTTTTCTTAAAAAAAAAATAATTGAATTATTTAATCAAAAATTATACGATATTAAAGTACACAATGTTCCATTTTGTTTTCTACCTGAAAAAATAGATAACATTATTCAATATTCAGGAGAACATAAAGAAGCATGCAACCAATGTACACTAAAGCCAAAATGCAAAGGTGTTAGTGATGAATATAAAGATATATTTGAACCAAGACCTATAGGAAGTTCACCAACTGAACTTGCAATAGAAGTTAATAGGATTTGTGCATTTAAATGTGATTTTTGTTTTTATAATGATGCAAATGCACCTGAAAAAAAAGTTTTAGAAAAAGATAAAATTTTTGAATTAATAGATGAAATGGTATTAAAAAATATTCCAGTGTTAAGATTATTTGGAGGAGATCCAATACTTCATAAAAATATTCTAGAAATTTTATCATATGCAAGAATAAAAAATAGATATGTTATAATTAACACTAACGGGATATTTAAAAATGAAGATATGGTCAAAAAAGTTATGTATTTTGCAGATTTAATTATTATTTCATTGCAAGGTTTTAATGAAAACAGTGAAAAAGTTTTAACAGGAAGAGGAGATTTGTTTAAACCAATTGTAAAGTCACTTTATAATTTGGCAAAAATTAACCCTAAAAAAGTTTTAATCTCTACAATAATAAGTAGATATTTATTAGATAATTTTGATCAATTTCAAAAAATAATAGAAGCGACAGGAGTTGCTCAATGGGGATTAAATAGACCTTTATTTGGTAAAGATACAAAATACCCTTGGTTAAAAATTAATAAAGAAGAAATTATAGAACTTGCTGAAAAAGTCAAAGAATCAAATAATAAAAATAATTTTTCTACTCACATTAACAATTATCCGCATTGTTTCTTCCCAGAAGAGTTAAGAGATACAATTAAATTTAACGATAGTTGTAATGGAGTAAACCGAATGTTTTTTGATATAGATGGTTTTTATAAGCCTACGCCTGGAATTGAAATTAATTTAGGAGATAATATTTCTGAATCTTGGGAAAAAAATCCGTTTAAAGAAATAGGAAAAAGAGATTTTGTTGATAAGAAATGTAAAGAATGTGAAATGTTTATGAGTTGTTATGGTGGTAGTAGAACTCAAGCAAAAAACTTTAATGAAAGTTATTTTGCCAAAGATCCATACATGATTTAAACTATTTTTTTCCTTGAAAAGATCTTAAAATTTCTAAAGGTACTGTAAATACTACAGTATTACTTTTATCGGAACTAATATTGTTTAAACTTTGTAAAGTTCTTAAATGTAAAGCTCCCTCAGCTTTAGCTAAAGTTTGTGCAGCCTTTCCCATATTTTCTGCCGCAATTACTTCTCCTTCAGCTTTAATAATAACAGCTCTTTTTTCTCTTTCTGCTTCAGCTTCTTTCCCTATAATTCTTTTCATATCTCCAGGAAGTTCAACATGTTTTAGTTCAACAGTATTAACTTTAATACCCCATGGGTCAGTTGCAGAATCAACAATTCCTTTAATTCTAGTACTTATCTCGTCTCTTTTACTTAACAAGTCATCTAAACTAACTTCTCCAACAACATCTCTCATTGTAGTTTGAGCTAATTGAGAAACTGCATAATTAAAATGTTCTACTTCTAAAATTGCCTTCTCGGGATCACTTACTTTATAATACAAAACTGCATTTACGGAAATTGAAACATTATCTTTAGTTATTGCATCTTGATCAGGAACATCTACAGCCTTTACTCTCATATCAACTCTGTTCCAACTTTGTATTACAGGAATAACAATATTTAACCCTGGCTTCATTATACCGACATACTTTCCTAGTGTAAATTTTACTCCTCTTTCATATTCATTAACTACTTTTAACCCTGATAAAATAAATACTACAACTGCCCAAAAAATCCATCCAAAACCAAAAAACATTTCACATCACCCATTATTATTAAAATATGAATGATATATAAGCTTTTTTATGAGTAAGTTTTAAAAATTTAATAAATAATACAAAAAATATGACTAACCAAGAGCTAAGTGATATCATTATTGAAACAGCGGATAAAGTACAAAAAATAAGATCTATGGGTATAGAAGAAAGAACAAAAGGATATACTAAAGATGACGTTCATAACTTTAAACTTTTTTTAGAAAGGCAACAAGAAGAGTCATATTTTCAAACCTTTAGAGATAATATTGAAAAAGATGATTTCATTGAAATAATGGCATCTACATTGATATTATACAGCTTCGCATCAGGAAGAAAAAAAGTTAATTTTTTTAATCCAAAAAATAACTATATTTCTGAAGAATTATTAATATCAAACCAAAAAGAAATTGATTTTATTAAACCTAAATATGCAAATAATGATGCAGTTCTAAGTTATATAGAAAATAAAATAAGAACAATTAAAGGAAAATATAAAATAAAAAAAACTGAAGAAGAAGAAATAGAAAAAACTAAAGAGGAAATTGAAAATAAAAAAATTCCTACTTATGGTAATTTATTAACTAGAGTTTTACACGATTCAGAAGTAGAAGAAAAATTAGGAATATGTACATATGCAAAAATACCAAGATCAGAAAGAAAAAAAGTAATTAAAAGAAAAACAAGAAGTTCTGGACCTGCTGAAATAAGAGGTTCTATTAAACCAGAAATATATCAAGATATTATCAAGAAAATTTAACAAATTCACCATTTATATTCTTTTGAAATAATCTTTGGGAGTCATCTTTTTCAACAATATGAGCAACTTTTGCTATAATTAAGAAATGATCTCCAGTTTCAATTTCATCTACAACTTCACATTCAAAATATCCAACAGCATTGATTAACCTTCCACAAGTAATAGTATCACATTCTTCTAAAGCCAAATCAGCTTTTGAAAATTTATCAATATGTTGACTATTATGTTTTTCAATTTCAATAACTTCACCTTCCAATTTATGAGAAACAAAATTAATACAAAAAAATTTACTTTGTTGAATTAACTGTAAACTAAGTCTATCTTTATGTATTGCAATAGCATACATTTTAGGTTCCCTAGATAAAGGCATATGCCAATCACATGCAAATACATCATCTTTTTCTTCTTTTCTTTTAGAAAAAGGGTCTTCTATATCATGCCTTGTAGTAATTAAAACAACTTGCCTTGGATATACTAAATCTAACATTTTAGAAAGCCTTATGTTTTGAAATTTTAAAACAAACTAATAAATAAAATATAAAGTAAAGCAAATATTGAACGTAATATAAATTATACATAAATAGTAAATTAATTGAGTCTACAATTATTAATAGAGGAATACTATAAATTCCAGCAACAAATAAATGTTTATATGAACAATAATATTTTGAAAAATGAGTTATTCCTTTGGCGAGTAAACTTAAAATAAGAATAACAACTAAATATTTTGCTAAATAATAAAAATAAGAAAATATAATCAACCCTGGTAAAAGCATTAGAAAAATCAAAAATAAAAATTCACTTAATTCTTGAGTGTTTGAAAAACTAACAAAATAATTATTTAATCTAATTCTATTAGTATTAATGTGAACTGTTGAAGAATTTGCATATTGATTGGATGTTTCAAACACAAAAAAAGGATTTACTGACGGCATGGAAACAGGACCATTCATGTTAAAATCGACATTATTAAATTGACTTAATTGGTGTTCAATTGACCCAGTTAAAGTCATTAATTTGGGAATAGATAACGCCATAACAATAAAAAGAATAACTGCTAAACTGGATACAAAAAACTTAAATGATGTTATCAAATGTCTTTTACTTAATTCAGAATATTGACTCGGAACAAAAACTCTAGCTAAAGTTTTAAAAAAAATTCTTAATTCTCCACCTATATCCTCTTGCATCATAAATAATATAGGGAACCAATGATATTTAAATATTTTGAATTAAGAATATTAATTCTGTATTAGTATTAAGTAATTCATAATTTGTAAATAATTTATTTAAATTTAAAATTATTTCATCTTTTTTATTTGACTTATTTAAACAGGACAAAATTATTGTATTTTTACTCACTCTTTTTATTTCAGTTAATCCTTTTCTAATGTCATCAAAATTTTGAACAGCAGTTAAAGAAATTACGTAATCGAATGTTAAATCGGGAAAAGGAATAGATTCAGCTGAAGCTAAAATAATTTTTGCATCTTGATTCTTTTTTTTAAGAATGTTTAATAATTCATGACTAGGATCTAAAGAATATACATCACAATCAAAATCAGAACTTATTCCAGTGCCACAACCAACATCTAATAATTTGTCAGTTTTATTTGGCTTAATTAAATTTTTTATAACTTGAAGTTTATTACGTTGTTCTTCACCATGTAATTCATCATAGCTCTTTGCTATTTTATTATAATACGACATAAACTCGATAATTAACGATTACTTAAATTATTTACTTCCCAATTCAACATTTTTATTCTTTGAACTTCCTTTATGTGTTTTACTTGTTCTACACTAATTTTTTGACTTAAAAGCCTTGTTTTTTCCATATCTTGCATAAAATTCATCTTTTATCACCCCGATCTAATACTAACTTACCTTTTGCATCAAAATAGAACTCTATAGTATCCCCTTTTTTCCAACCTTTAGCTTCAACTAAACTTTTTGGGATTGTAACTAAGTACTGTTTATTGTTTGGAAACTGTAGTTTTGATTTCGCTGGCATTTTGTTAGTTTAAATATACTTTCAAACATTAAAATAGTACTACTCATATATATATCTTTTCTTTTTTAATATTTTTCAAAATTACGCTTAAAAAAAACAAAACATAATTAAAATCAACAGTTATTTAAGATATAATAATATATATACTTTTACTAAATAGGTAAACTCAAAATTTATAAACAACCAAAAACAAAACACCAAAATGAAAGCGCAAATACTAGAATTACTTAGAAAATATACAAATCACAACCACATTAAACTAACTTGTAGAGGAAATATGGCAATATTCTTTTCAACATATTTTGCTAAAAAATTAAACAGTAAAGCTTATTTTTTAGTTCCTGATGAAGGTGGCTGGTTAACCTACAAAACATATCCTAAAATATTTAACTTAAATGTACATGAATTAAAAACAAATAATAACATAATTGATTTAGATGAACTTAAAAAATTTGCACAAAAGTCTTCAGCTTTGATTTACTCTAACCCAGGAGGATATTTTTGTGAACAACCTATGAAAGAAATATATGAAATATGTAATAGTTCAGGATGTTTAGTAATCCTAGATGCAAGCGGATCAATCGGAACAGAAATGTGTAAAGGAGAATATGCTGATTTTATAATTAGTAGTTTCGGCAAATGGAAGCCAGTTAATGCAGAATATGGTGGGTTTATTAGTGCTAAAAATGAATTTCCAGACCTAGAAATATTCAAAATGGATAAAATAGATGAAGATCAATTGAGTACAATATATGAAAAATTAAAAAATGTTGATACAAGAATAAAATCATTTATAAACACGGCCGAAAAGGTTAAAAAAGATCTTTCTAATTATAATATATTATCTAAAGAAAGTAAAAGCATTAATGTAGTTGTAGAGTATAATACCGGTGAAGAAAAGGAAAAGCTTATTAAATATTGCATAGATAATGAACATCAATATACAATGTGTCCAAGGTATATTAGAACAAATTTAAACGCAATAAGTATCGAGATAAAAAGACAATGAATAAAGAAAAATTAAAATTATTAAAAGAAAAAGCAAAAAATTATAGAGAGAATAATATAAATAAGATTAAAACTAAGTTAAGTTCAAATTCAATTAAACTTAAAGTTAAAAAAATAAAAGAAATTCAAGCTAAATTTAATTCTAAAGGGCAAAAAGTTAAACAAAATTGGGAAAAAAGAAAAGTTAATTTTAAAAAAAAAAAAGAACTGTTTAAAACAAACATAAAAAGTAAAAAAGATAGATTAGTTGAAAAAGTTAAGTCCAGTAAAACAAATAAAAAATTATTTCAATATGGTATTTTAATTTTCTTAGCACATTACCCAATTGGTTATTTAGCATATTATTATTGGTGGTATCACACAAGCGATGTATTTTATTTTACATTAGGTGTCTTACATTATAGTTTAAGTTGGGTATTACTTGTTACAGGGTTATACCTGGCAGGTAAAAATTATTTATTCAAAAAAATACTTTTATTATTATCAAGAAATGGGGTGAAGAATAATGGTCAATGAACCTGAATCAATGGATGAATTAGTTCATCATACTTTAAGAGTTTTGCCTAATGAAGGTCAAATAAGATTATGGGTCTACAGAAAAGAATGTCCTTCATGTGGAAAAGCAAAAATGGGTAAACCAAAAGATCCTAAAACAGGAAAAGCTAAAATTAGGGCAAAAGAATACGTTTGCCCTGAATGTAATCATGAAATTGAAAAAAAAGAATACGAAGATACCCTAATAGCAGAAGCTGTTTACACTTGCCCAGAATGTTCAAAGAATGGCGAATGGGAAGGTCCTTTTAAAAGAAAAACAATAGAAGGAGCTCCTACGATAAGAGTTATATGCCAACATTGTAATGCTAATATGGACGTTACTAAAAAGTTCAAAGAAAAGAAGAAGAAATAAACGAAAGTAATTTAAATATACTTCTAATTTTTTTATTTATACGGGGGCATAGCTCAGCCTGGGAGAGCACTACGCTGAAGACGTAGGTGTCCGGGATTCAAATTCCCGTGCCCCCATTTTTATCATGATAATCAACATAGGTTCAGCAAACGAAGTTAAAGTTAATGCATTAAAAGAAACTATAATTAATTATGATAAATTTAAAGATTCTGAAGTTAAATCTATCTCAGTAGATTCTCAAGTAGATAAACAACCTAAGTCAATGGATGAAACTATTAGAGGTGCTATTACTAGAGCCAAAACAGCATTTAATAATTGCGAATTAAGTTTTGGTATTGAAGATGGCATAATGGAAGTTCCGTACACTAAATCGAATTATATGAACGTTTGCGTATGTGCAATATTTGATGGTAAAGAAATACATTTAGGAACTTCTGGATTACATGAATATCCTAAAGAAATAACCGAATTACTTTTTGAAAAAAATTATGATTTAAATCAAGCATTTCTAGAAAAAGGTTTAACTACAAACCCTAGAGTTGGATCACACGAAGGTGCAATTGGAATTATAACAAAAGGTAAACTAACTAGAAAAGAATATACAAAACAAGCCATAATAATGGCTTTGATTCATCTTAATTAATAAATTCTTCTTCAGTTTTTGGAGTTTCTTCAGATAATTCGCCCTCATATTTAGGACTATCTTCTGGATGAACTTCAGCTTTTTCTTCACTTGGAGCTTCTGCTGATTCTGTAGAAGCACCAGCTTCTAAAATTGTCAACTCTCCAAATTTACCAGTAGTTAGCTGTTTATCGCCTTGAAATTCATTAACATAACCATTTGTTATCTTAACCTTGCTTCCAACATTAACTTGGTCTATTTGTTCGTTCCAAAGTGTTAACTGAATAGTTCCAGTTGCATCTTTAGCTGTTGCATTACAAACTCTTCCCGCTGTACCGAATTTATTAAATTCTCTAACATCGCCTTTTTCAGTAACGTCTAAAGTGATGTCTACTTTTCCTTGTTTTGGTTGTAAATCTTTAACTTCCATTTTATCCAAAAGAAAAACTTTGTTTTTATAAATATATCGTTTATCTAAAAGCACGGTCAATATCTTTCTCAGAGTAACCTTTTTTAAACAGCATATCTCTTATATTTTTATCAGAATAACCTTGCTCCATCATATTTTCAACATATTGACTTAAACTTTTTCTATTTTCTAACAAATAAACATAATAACCAATGATTCCAAAAATTAATAATATGAAAAATATAAAAATAAAATTAACTCCGCCTTTTTCATTAGTTTCTGTTAATGTTTCTGTTTTTTCTTGATTAGAAACTTCATCTTCAGTAAAAGAGTCATCTAAATTAGGAAGTAATTCTTCATTTTCAGTACTTGGTTCTATAGATGTAACCGAAGTTCCTACCGGATTTAAAATAAAACTAGCCGAAGAGCCAATACTTTCTAACCTTATAGTATAATCATCAACTCCGTCTTTGTTTAAATCAAGTCCTTTAGTCTCACCAATAGCTAATTTAACATTTAATGATTGATGTGCAAATAAAACTACGCTATTAGTTTCTTTTTCTATAATCCTAAAACCTTGAAGGAACCTATTTTTCTTTAAAAATAATCTATCTTTTTCAGACAATGTAAAACTATATTCTTGAACATTTTCATCAGGATATAACTTTTGAGGTTTAATCGATATAACTTTTCCTTGATATTGAGTACTTCCACTATATCCATATGAATTACCTCCTCCGCTTGACCTTACTTTAGGAGGAGTTGGAGTTTTTTCTTTACCAAATTCAATAACTCCCGAATGTTTTAACCCAGATAATTTATATTGATTATTTTCAAATTCACAAGAATAACCATCAGTCTCTTCAGGGCATTTAAGTAAAACTTCATTTTCTTGATTACATTCTTGAGAAATTTCTGACAATGACAAAATTTCTTCATCTTTAATACATAATAAATTAAAATCTGATGTTCTATCTAAGTAAACTGTTTTAGTTTCTCCTTCAGATAAATTAATTCCTCTAACAATAACTGCATTTTTATCTTCTAATTTTTCAGTAGTTACTTCAAAATCTCTACAGTTTCTTTTTTTATTATTACTTAAATCCAAATCTAATACTTTCCTTTTTCCTTTATGCATTGTTACTTGATTTGTTTCTTGAAAAACTTGAGAAACATTCATCACACCAATATTTCCTTTCACGGAATTATCCGCACATGTGAAAACATCTTCACTATCAGTAATATTATCATTATCATCATCAGTATCAATATCATCAGGAATCTTATCATGATCTGAATCTAATTCTCCTAAACCAAAAGCAACTAATTTGTTTGATTTAAAATTATCTTCATATCCTGAAATAGGTAATCCTGGACCATTATCTATAAATAACTCTGGTTTCATTTCAATCCAATCAGAATTACATAATTGTAAAGTGTTATCCCAATCTTCACAATATAGTTGTGTATATTTATCTTCCAAAAAACTCATATTTATAAAAGTATAAAAATATTCTTTACTTTCTACTCCTTGTAAATAATGAAGAGCTTTAATTAAATAACCATTTACTGAATAATCTAAATATGTATCAAAAGTTAAATTCAATTCATCAGGAACGGTGTAATCAGTAACACCAAAAATAAAATTAATATTAGATGTTATTGGTGTATCCCTATAAGCAAAATTTGAAACACTAAAAGATTTTCGCGGAGATAAAATTTCTCCTGAAAATGTCCCATCAATTAAGTCCCTATTAACAAATAACTTCTGCGGAACTCCTTTACTATCTTTAATGTTAATATCAAAGTCTTTTGGTGTTGAATATATAGCTTTAGTTGAATCATAATTATTATCTGCATGCGTTTCACCTTCAGTTTCTAAAACAACAGACATATTGTAAAAACCACCTTTTCCTGGATTCCAAGGTATTCTTACATTTTCAGGTGAATAATAACCATAATTATAATAATCAGAGTTACCTAAAATATGACTTGTTTCATTTACCAACATATCGTCTTGAAATAATTTAATTTTTACTTCATTTGCCAATTTTTTTCCAATATTGAAAATATAAATATAACATATAGCGTTTTTACAATTTATTTCAGAAAAAACATCTACTCCTTTACTTTGAACTATAAACCCATCAAATTTAGAATTACGATAATCTAAAACATCAGTGTCGGAACTTAAATTTAAAATAATTTGATATTCACTAATTTTCTCAGGAACATATGTAATTTCTTTACTAATACTCTTACCTGGTTTAATAGTTTCAAATTTAATAGTTTCAACATATTCTTCTTCTGTAGATATATGATTAGAAATGGTTCTAACTGTTGCTTTTACACTCACATCATCGGAATCTTGTGACCCGTAATTATAAACTTCAATAGGAATTTTAATTTCTTCCCCTAATTCCACATTATCTATCCTAAACCATTCTACTTCTGGGTTAGGTCCATCTTTAATAACGTTAAAAGTGTCATAACTAAATGAATTTAATTTAACCCCATCTACATCGTATGTTAATCTACCAAAAAACATTTTTTCTCCAGCAGATAAGTTAACATCTAATACATCAGGGATGTCTTTATTAACATCTTGGATATCTTGAACTTTTTCTACGTTCTTTACAACATTAACAAATGTATCAAAATTTAAAATACACAGTTCATCACACCTAGTATTAGGATGAATATAGAAAAAATGGTATAATCCATCTTTAACATAAGGTTCATTTATGTTCTGAACCATTTTCTTTCCATCTATGGAAAAAGTTATTTCAAAAGTATCAATATTATAATCTATAAATTTAATATCATAACCTAATTCTTTTCCAACAGTTAAAAAGTCTCTACTTATTACTTCCTCTCCTATATAAAGTACAGAATTAATGTTATTTGCAGATCTTTCAAAATCAAAATTAACTCTTAGCTTTTGTTCATTTCCTTCCACTAAATACCTTTCTCTATAAGGCCTTACATAAACGTTCATATCAGGAGGAATATTTAATTCTGAATTTATAATAAAATTATTATTAGATAAATCTAAATCATTAAGTGTAGTAGTAGTTAAATTATATTTTAAACTATAATCAGCCCTTTCTAGAGTAAATTCCCTTTTCTCTCCTGCTTTTAATAAAGGCATTGTTTCAATAAAATAACTATGTGAACCTTGGTATCTTTTATCTTCAACAATATTTTTCAAATCAACTTTTACATTTTTAGCATCCAAAGTTCCAAGATTTTCTACTATAATTTTCATATTATATGGTACTCTATAAAATATATTTTCAGGAAAAATTAATTCAGCTTTAACATCGACACCTTGCGGTTTTACATTAACTAGTTTATTAATTCTGTTATCAAAAGGAATAACATCGTTTGATATATCTAAAAAGAAATCCAACTCTAAATCACCAACTTTATGAGGATTCCATTCAAATGTTCCTATAGCATTTTTACCAGGTTTAATTAAGCCTGAAAATTGTTCATACCCTCTTAAATTATCTGCTTTATCTGTTAATCTTACTTTTGGAGTAAAATCAGTTGTACCTAAGTTCTCTACTTTATAATTAAATTTAGTTAGCTTACCTAATCTAATATTATCAGGAATAGTTACTGTTAACTTACCATTTGGACCACTTAAAACTAATTCCTGAGTAACTTCCGCTTTATTATCTTCTTTATCATACGCTATTGCATGTAATTCTCCATACCCTTTAATATCAGAAAATGTTCCTTGCCATTTTCCGTTTTCTTCTTCCATAAGAAGATTATCTTTTACACCATCTTCATATTCAATATAAACTTCAGGAGAAACATATAAGTTAAGTAGGTTTCCAACTGGATTATAATTTTTATAAGTTTGGTAATATGTAGAAAAACCAGCTGCAGTATTAACTACATCTATATTAAAAGGATCATTAAAATCATTCAATTCTTTAGTCCAAATATTTTTATTCAAATCATAATATAAAGATTTCAAAGATGAACTTAATCCAGTTTCAACAGTATAAACAATTAAAATATCATTATTTTCATGAACTGCAAATTTAGATTCTTTTAAATCAAATACTTGTTCTTGCTTTAATTCAACTAATTGATCTCCTTGTAATTTACCAACTGCCAAATAATCAACTACTTTGGTAGATTGTACTTGTTTAAAATAAAGTAAATAAACTTCATTATTTTTATGTACTATTTGTAATGGTTTAATGTTATATTTTAAATCTAATTTTATAATATTATTATTTTCAACAGTAGAATACATTGAATTACTTGAAATTGAATTTTGAGTTAAAATATGTAACTTATCTTTATCATCAATTTGTAAATCAATTATTGAAGAGTTTATTGCGATTACTTCTTTCCTTCTTATATCCCTTCCATTAATATCTGTTACTTGATAAAATACATCATTTAGAACAACTTTCTTCTCTCCAACCATTTCTACATATCTAGGCTGTTCCCACATCATATGTATTTGATCTTTACTATCAATTACTGCATTTAAATTTAATACTCTATCTACATATTTAGTTTTAGAAGTTGAACAAAATTCAGAAACATACTCCTCTTTATTCGAACATTTTGAATCTCTACTCTCGCATTTATCAAAATATTCTACAGTCCTAAAAAAATTTCCATTCGCAATAACAATACGGTTATACCCACAATAATCATCTGTAGATTCATAATTATAAACCATTAATTTTTGTCCATTTTTAGTTATAATAAGGTTAGGATTTGTATTAATAAAAGTTACATTACCATGGTAATTGCCATACCTTTCTTCTAAATATTTTGAATCAGCAAATATAGTTTTCTCTTTAGTATTATCTAATTTAGTTGTTGTAATATAATGAGGATAAGCTAAACCCAATGCATTTACTGAATAAACATTGTTAACAGAATATAATTCTTTTTTATTAGATAACTTTGAAGTTAACAATTCATTAGGTTCATACACTACATTTTCAGATTTACCAAAATGAGTAGTTAAAACTCTATTAGATGTTAAAGTAACCTCTAATTTTTTATCATATGAGTGTTCTAAATTTATTATTAAAGGGTCGTATGTATATTCAACTTGTGCCTTTTTTGTAAATAATAAACTACCATGTCTTTGTTTATCTGTTACAAATACTTGTGCTTCTATATCATAAATCCCGCTTTCTTTTGGTTTATACTCTAAATCTACATTTACCCCGTTGACATTTACTCTATCAATTTCTTTTCCATCTTTACTAATTACATAATTTGCCCTTGTAAAATGTATAGGTAAGTTGGGTTTAACAGAAATTTTAATTTTATTAGTTTGTTTTTGTTCATATAATAAATCAATTTCTTGCACATTAAACCAAACAGGAATTTTAATATCGCCAAAAGTTAAATATTCTTGACCTGATTTTAAAGTAACACTATCTGAATTATAATTCAATGAAATCCATACATCTTCTTCTGCACCAGGTTCTATAGAAAATTCATTGCTTGAAATAGTATAATAATCTTTTTCAATTCTTTGACGAGGGAAATCTAATTTAGTATCTCCGTAATTGTAAAATTTAACAAGTTCATCTTTATAGATTCTTTTCTCAGTTCTAATATAATCTTCAAACCAATATAATTCAAAATAATTATTTCTAGAACTTAACTTAGTGTCAAAATGTACTTCACCATAAATATCTCCATCTCTTTGATAATTTAAATCTAATTTTTTATTATCTGAATTCCAAATTATTGGTTTAGTTATATTAATAATTTCATTAGATATTAAACTTACATTAAATACACTGTAAGGCTCTCCAAATAATTCTTGACTAACACTAAATTTAACTGAATCATTAATTTCAATCAATATAAGAAAATTATTTTTATCAATAAGATAGTCTGATCCACCAGAAATAGAAATATTTACTTGATCGCCAATTTTAGAAGCATTAGTAATAATAAACTCATATCCATTTAAAGTTATTTTTGATTCTCCATTTGAAAAATCTAAATATAATTCTTCATGTGAACTATAATTAAATATAATTAATTTTTTGTTTTCGTTATCATATCCTGAATAAGACATAAAATAAGTTTTATCTCCTTGCTTAGGTTTTCCATCTCTTGGAGTTAAAAAGAATATTTGTTTCTGAGCTATTTTATTTTTGTTAAGCACAAGAGGAATTTTATTTTTGTTAATCGAAAGCGGAATTTTTTCCTCATGCGACAAAGAATATATTTCTTTTCCATCTGACTTTAAATAAGGGAAACGTGAACCAATAGGTGATTGAAGGTCTATATCAACTTCATTAGAACTATCTCTCCAAAGTTGAAAACTATTAACTCGACTTCCAAAAGAACTATTACTCAATAACCCAAAACTTATACTTTGTTTATCAGTAAATAAAGTAGGATTATATTCTAATACTGAAGAATCAACAGCTCCTGCACCTTGTTTATTAAAAGAAAACCCTAAATCTTTAGCTGTACTCATTAAACTTGATTTAATTTGATCAGGAGTTAATTTAGAGTTTTGTTCTAACAGTAACGCAACTAATCCCGAAACATGAGGAGTTGCCATACTTGTTCCACTAATTTTTTTATACGGCTCTGAATCACATTTACTTACATAAGTTGAATATATCTCTTCACCTGGAGCAACAACATCTGGTTTAATAAAAGATTTATCTTGTAACATTACTGGACCTTGTGAACTAAATGAAGAAATAACTGAATTTTTATATGAACCTACAGTAATAGCTTTTTCTGAAGTTCCTGGACTTGCAATAGAATAACTTCCATATGTTCCAGAATTACCACCTGCAACTACTGCAACTACTCCATTTCGTACAGCATTATTTAATGCTTGAGATTCTAAATCATTTTGACCGCAAAGTGAACTATATACTCCTACTTCACCTAAACAAAAAGCTCCTAAACTTAAACTAATAATATCAACTTTATCACTATAATCTCCATCTCCATTTGGATCTAATGAAGCTTCAATTGCTTTTAGAATAGCGCTACTTGGCATTTCACCGTTAGCTAAACTTACCTTATATGCGATTATATCTACAAATGGTGCAACACCTTTAACTTCTCCATTTGCACCTAATATCCCTGCAACATGAGTTCCATGTCCATCATCATCCATTGGATCTGTATCATCATTTGCAAAATCATATCCTTTTATTTCCCTACATGAAGGACTTGATGTAACATGTATTGTTTCTTCTATTTTTTCTATTTGAAAATTTTTACCATCTATATCTAAACTACATTTATTGTTACTTAATTCGCAAGAAATATCATTGTTAAAAACAACTTTACTTGATATTTCAGTAACTAATATTTCAATAGGTTTATAATCAACATAAACATTAAATTTATCATCTAATTTTACAGTAAATTCATTTTTTTGACAACCTAGTAAATCAGGATTAGTATAATCAACACCTGTGTCTATCACAGCAACTTTTACACCTTGCCCAGTTAATACATTATCAAATTGTCCTTTAAACTCGGCATTCATACTAATTCCACTTGGTGTGAATATTTTTTCTTTATGAACAGCCTTTACTCCAGGTAAGGTTGAAATAGTATCAATTTCATTTTGAGTTATGTCCATTAACACACCATTAAATATATCTTTAAAATTTTCTTGACTTTTTTTACCTATTTTTGAAGTAATAAGTTCAATAGTATCTTTTTGTTTATTTTCTAATTTTTTTGAATGAGTTTTTACTTTAGAAGGTAACCTATTTTCTAAAAAGGCTACATTTTTCTCTCTAAAGAAAAGATTAGTTTTCTTAACTAATTTTAATGGTCCAGTTAAAATTGCCTTTAATCCTTTTACTTCAATAGAATCTATGTTATTTGAATATGCTAAATTTTTACTTTTTTTATTTTCAATTTCTTCTACTATTTCTCCTCTAAATCCTAATACTGAAGAATCTTCAAATTCAACTAAATAATTTTCAGATAAACTTTGTATCTTTGTAACTGCTTCTTTACATAACCCGTCAGTTTGACAAGTGTATGAATTTTCTTTATCACAAGAATTCCCAGGACATCCACACATTCCACATTTTTGAATTAACTTACCATCATCACAATATAAAGGTCTATCTTTAGAACATTCATAATTAAGAGTTCCATCTTGGCAAGTTAATTTTTTAATATCGGACGTAAACTTATCTGAAATTATTTCTGATTCAATTATTACTTCTTCAGTTTCTATATTTAATTGTGAGGCTGTAACTTCTTTTTCATCAATTACTAAGTTAAGTGTATATTGTTTTACGTCATCGTTTTCATTTTTTGCCTTAAAAAATAAACCAAAATTTTTATCAGGATTGTTTTTAATAAAATTAATGTAAGAAGTTAAGTCAAGTTCATATTCTCCGTCATTAGTTATTTCTAATGAACCAACTTTACTTCCTAGTTTTGGTTGATTTAACCACCCTGGATTTTCTACTTTTTCAATAATATTGTAAACATCTAATGTTTGTTCATTATCTTTATATGGTTGAATAAAAGTTTTTGTTGATTCAACATTTATTTTTAATGTAGCTTTTTCTGATAATTGAACTTCATTAAATACAATAATACTTCTAAAAGTAATATTTTCATATGAACCAGAATAATAATCTAAAGGAGAAGTGGAAGTGTCTAAATTAGAAGATGAAAGTAAGTAATATTCACTTGGAACAATTGCATTTGCAAAACTCATACTTAATAAAAAAATAATTAAGAAAGTTTTTCTCAAGATTGTTCACCTATTAATACACTGTCTCCTTCACCTAATAATTTAAGTGAAACAATAGAATCTTTTGCTTCAAAACACTTAGCTTCACATCCGCCTAATTTAATATTAGGAACAGATAATGTTTTAGGGGGAACTTTATCTCCAAATACGAATACAGTTTGGCCTGTTTCTCCGTTTTTAGAATCTTGTATAATTAAATGTCTCTGATTTTGTAAATTTCCGTCTAACTTTATACATCCTTGTTTGCTAGGATTACTATCCGGATAATCCAAAAAACACATTTCATCATATTGATACGGTAATTTAAACTCTTTAAACTTTTTTGAACCTAGTTCAGAAGATAATTTTTTTATTGTTCCTGAAACATCTGCTTTAAATTGAGCAAATTCTGCAGTTTCTTGTTTTTCTTGTAAACTTTGAAAAGAATTATATCCGAATACTATTAATGAACCAATTATGACTAATCCTAAAATAATTGAAATTACATTACTTGGAATTTGCGCTTTCATTAAGTACCCTCTTTTTAATATAGAAATAAATAATTATAATATATAAACTTATTTATTTAATAATCTCATTAACTTCGCTAAGAAGATAAAGTCCTAATTTTCTCATATGAGGAACTTTATGATTTTTAGGTTTGAATGGCATTAAACGTTTTAAAAATTTAGAATAAAGTGTTGGTTTACTTACATTAAAGTAAAAAAGTAATGGAGTTTGTCCAAAAACATAATCTGTTTCAAAATCAGGCTGAATTAAAGTAGAAGGCATTGAATCAAGTCTAATATATTCAGTCAATTTATCTTGCCCTTTCCTTATGTAAACTATATTTGCACTAGTTACTGAATTAATAGGTGCAAAAATTTTTGGCATTAAAAAGTGTATCCCTTTAGATTTTTTTTCAGATAAATTACTTATGACTTGTTTTAAATCTGAAGGACTTTTAAAATTATTTAAAAAAACATCAGATATTAACAACTCCAAGTTACTATCTTGACGGATAAAAGATATTTCTTTTCTTTCAGCTAGTAAAGGTACGTTGTACAATAACATAAGTAAATAAAAAACTAATTAAGTTTTAAAACTTATGGATTAATAACTCGTCCAGCTTTTTCGAAAGTTAATTCATTCTTCAACATTTTCCGGATAACTCTAGGAATATCTTCAATGTCAACTCTTACTTGTTTAGTAGAATCTCTATCACGAATCGTTACATCTTTATTTTCTAAACTATCATAGTCAATAGTTATACAATAAGGTGTTCCTATTTCATCATTTCGTGCGTACCTTCTTCCAACACTTCCTGATTTATCATAAATACAAACAAATTCATCAAATAAAGTATTGTATATTTCTCTTGCAACTTCAGGAAGTCCATCTTTATTTACTAAAGGAAAAATTGCAACTTTATATGGAGCAATATTTGGATGTAACTTTAACCAAGCATTTCCTCTTTCTTTTCCTTCATGATATCCGTCATATAAAAAAGCTAAAAAAGCTCTATCTACACCTTGACTTGGTTCAGATGCAACATAAGGAATAACTTTTTGTTGAGTTTCTTCATCGAAAACACTTAAATCTTTTTTAGAATGTTCTGCATGTTTAGTAATATCATATTGTTTTCTGTCTGCATTCCCATGAATTTCTTTCCATCCGAAAGGGAATTTATATTCAATATCAAAGCATGCCCCAGCATAATGTGCAAGTTCATCTTTCAAATGTTCTCTTAAACGTAAATTATCAGGGTTTATTCCTAAATTTAAAAACCATTGATACACTTGCACTAACCAATATGCATGCCATTGACTTAACATATTAAGTTCTAACATTCTATCTACAGTAAATTCTTTATGATTTTCTTTTTTCTCTTGAGCTACTGCACTTAATAAATTAACAGTAAATTCTGAAATTTCTTTTACATAAGGACAATTATCTTTTTTATCAGGATGTGTGAAAAATTCAATTTCCATTTGTTCAAATTCTCTACTTCTAAACAAAAAATCTCTTGGAGAAATTTCATTCCTGAAAGCTTTTCCAATTTGAGCAATTCCAAATGGTAATTTCATCCTGGCATTATCCATTATTAATTTGGAGTTAGTAAAAATCATTTGAGCTGTTTCTGGCCGTAAGTAAGCAATTTCTCCACTAACTGGGCCAATGTTTGTACTTAGCATTAAGTTAAATTGTTTAGGTTCACTAAAAGATTTAGCATGACATTTATTACAACTTAATTCTTTTTCTTGGATTATTTTATGCATTTCTTCTGAACTCATACCATCTACAGAAATATTCAAAGCATCTTCAATTATTTGATCTGCCCTATGTCTTGCCTTACACTCATTACATTCAACTAAAACGTCTTCAAAACATCCAACATGTCCTGAAGCTTCCCAAACTTTAGGATTAGATATAATTGCACCATCCATTCCAACAACATCTTCCCTTTTATGAACAAAAATTTTCCAAAAACTTTGTTTAATATTATTTTTAATTTCAACACCTAAAGGCCCAAAATCAAAAAACCCATTAAATCCGCCATAAATTTCAGAACAAGGATAAATTATACCTTTTCGCTTACAAAAATTTGCCATTTCTTCTATATTCATTATTCATTTGAATATTAAGAGATAATATAAAAATATAGCGGTTATAGAAAGCTATAAATATATAGAAGTGCTTTATGTAGTTTATGTTTAGATGGTTTTTTAGAATTTTAGAAACTTTGGGATTTAAAAAAAAAATCTCAATTGAAGATGCTTTAATTAATTTAAAAAATGAACTTGAAATAATAGAAACGAATTCCCCTACTGAAGCACAAGTAGAAGGTGAACAAACTAAAATAATAGAAATTACTACATTTTATAATAATCTAAAAAATCAATTAGAAGACCTTACTCCAGATGATTTAAAAGAAAAGTGGAGGTCAATCGTTAAAGCAAAATTAAAATTACAGAAAAATTCTACAATCTTTGATAATGAATTACAAGCCTTAAGAAAAACAATTGTTGCAACTGAAGAATTATTTGAAACAATTTTTAATTTACATAGTAACAAAGATAATTTAGTCAAAGTCTCAAAAGAATCTATAACAAAAGTTCATGAATTGGCCTTAGCATGTAAAAATGCAAAAGAATTAGCTGAAGCAACCTTAAGAAGAATTGATGATTTACATTTTGGATTACAAGAAATATTTGAAAATAAAGCAACAGATATAAGTAAAATTGAAAAGATACTAGAAACTATTATAAAAAGCTTAGAAAAAATTTCAGGCGGAGAGTTGCCAAAAGCAAGAGTATATTCTAGAGATATTCAAGAAGCAGTAGAAAACATTAGAAATGCTACAAAAACTTTATAAATATCTCCCTAATTTCAAAGTCTGTGAGCCCGTGGCTTAGTCCGGAACACCACTCCCATAGTATTGCACTATGGAATTGTTGGGCAATTAGAGCGCTCGACTGATAAATTGTTATTTTAAATAACAATTATAGATATCGAGTGGTCCCGTGTTCAAATCACGGCGGGCTCATTTTTTAAACTAAGATAGCTAAATTCTTTAAATACCTAGACATTACCTTATATAGAAGAAGAAAGTTATAAATCTATCTTACTAAATTCAAATAAAAATGGAAAATTTAACTAAAGACCCTACTGTTAATATAGCACTAGATACTTTAAAACTAAAAAAACAAGCATTAGTATTTGCAAACTCAAAAAGAAGTGCAGAAAAGTGTGCAGAAGACATAGCAAAACATGTAAAAAATAAACATTTGATAGAATTATCTGATAAAGTTTTAAAAGCGTTATCTAGGCCAACAAAACAATGTGAAAGGTTATCTAGATGTATATTAAAAGGAATTGCATTCCATCATGCAGGATTGCCAAGTAAACAAAGAGATTTAATTGAAGATAATTTTAGAGCAGGAGTAATTAAAATTATTTGTTCTACGCCAACTTTAGCAATAGGGTTAGATCTTCCTGCATTTAGAGTAATTCTTAAAGATTTACGAAGGTTTGGGTTTAGAGGTTTAGATTGGATTCCAACTTTAGAATATTTACAAATGTGTGGAAGAGCAGGCAGACCATCTTACGATACTGAAGGCGAAGCTATTGCAATTGCTTCAACTGAAAATTCAAGAGAAGAAATTGAATTTAGATATATATATGGACAGCCTGAAGATATATACAGTAAACTAGCAGTTGAACCTGTACTTAGAACTTATGTTTTATCTTTAATAGCAACAAAATTTGTAAGCACTAAGAAACAATTAATTGATTTTTTTGAAAAAACATTTTGGGCTAAACAATATAAAGATAAAATTAAATTAATTACAATCATTGAAAAAATGATTAATTTACTTAAGGATTTTGATTTTATTAAAAGTGAAAAACCAGACTTTGTTTCAGCAAATGAATTAGAACAAGATGAAAAATATACTGGAACAAAAATGGGTGAAAGAGTTGCACAGTTGTACATAGATCCATTAACAGCAAAATTTATTATAGATTGTCTTGAAAGAAGTAACCATAAAAAAATAAATGCATTTTCTTTTCTTCAAATGACATCTAGGACATTAGAAATGCGACCACATCTTAGAGTTAAAGTAAAAGAATTAGAAGACATACAAGCAGCTCATCTGAAATTACATGACTTTATTTTAGAAGATGAACCAACACAGTTTGAATCAGAATATGAAGATTTTATTTCAAGTTTAAAGACAGGGTTATTGTTGCAAGATTGGATAGATGAAAAAAGTGAAGACGAATTATTACTCAAATATGATGTTAGACCTGGCGAATTAAATACTAAAATTCTTAATAGCGACTGGTTATTATATGCATCCGAAGAAATTTGTAGAATTATGAAAAAACAAAGTTTGCTTAAAGAAATTTCAAAAACTAGATTTAGACTAAAAAAAGGAATAAAGGAAGAACTTATTCCTTTACTTGGACTTAAAAAAATTGGAAGAATGAGAGCTAGAAAATTATTTGAAAATAAATTAAGAAATCTAGGTGATTTAAAAAAAATAGATATTAACACCATTGCGCAATTAGTAGGAAAAAATCTTGCAATAAATATAAAAGAACAATTAGGTCAACCTAACGAAAAAGTTACAATTAAACCAAATAAAAGAAAAGGTCAAATTAGTTTAACTGATTGGAATTAGTTAAATTTATATATATAAATTTTAATATATAATATAAAAAGATGGTGTTAGAACAATTATATAGAAATGAGTGGATTAATAAAAAAGAAAAATACGCTTTCTTTTTAAGTTCTGTTTATACTTTAATTGCATTATTTTTATCAATGATACTTTTTGAAGATTATGCTTTAACTGCTATATTTTTTACTGTAATTTTAATAATGAACTCTCTTAACAAATTACTAGATAAAGAAGAAACTAAAATAGAAAATGAACCTAATTTTAAAATATCAACATTATACAAAGAACATAAAGAAATATTTAAATTATATTTATTCATATTTTTGGGAATATTTTCTGCATTTGCACTATTTACTTTAATTTGGCCAAAATTAATAACAAGTTCTATGTTTCAAAATAACATTTTATTAGAACAAGGAAAAGTTTTTACATATAGCTTAAGTTTTATTTCTAATCTGAAATTATTTTTAATTGGATTTGCTTTATCTTTCTTTTATGGAACAGGAGGAATGTTTTTAATTACATTAAATGCAGCAGTATGGGGTACTGCTTTCGGTGCTATTTTAAAAAGCAGTTATTTTGCAGTATCTAATCCTTTTATTTACTTTTTTTCAATAATATTAGTTTTACTACCTTACTTTATTTTTGAAGTTATTGCATTTCTTTCAGTAACAATAGCTGGAGGAGTTTTATCTAAAGGTGCACACAATGAACATATAACATCTCAAAAATTTAAAAAAATAATTATTGATGCTTTGATAATGTTTAGTTTAGCTTTATTATTACTTTTAGCATCTAGCATAGTAAATAAATATTTCACAAGTGTATTGTTATGAAAAAAATAATAATTTTATTATCATTGTTAATTTTAGTAGGTTGTAATGTTACAGGTAATATTGTTTTATCAGTTGAAAATGATAGCGATGTAAATAAAGTTTGGAAAAAACATAAAGATTATTGGGGTCCTCCATATTGTAATGAGGGTAGTAGGTTAGGTGGGCCTAATTTATGTTCATCAGTCAATGGTGTAAATATAGAAGGTCAAGATTGTTCACAATATAAAACAGGACAAACTGTAAAAACTGCATACAATTCACAAAACAATTATATTTGTACAGAAGAACCTAAAGAAGTTGTTGAAACAATTGTTGAAGAAGAACCAGAAAGTAATGAAGAAGAAGTTGAAACAATAATTGAAGAAGAACCGGAAAGTAATGAAGAGGAAGTCGAAGAAAATGTTGATATAAATAATGCAAAATTAGAAGTTGATTTAGAAGAAAATTCAGAAAATAGTGAAGAAGAAACTAATAATACAGACCCAGAAGAGAGTGATAATATTTCAGAAACAATAAAAAAAGAAATTACTGAAAAGATTATTAAATCATTAGAAGAAGAAATTGATACAACATATATTACTTCTGAAATAAAAAATACAATTACTCAAAAAGTAAATGAATTTATAGTAGATGGAAGTGACGTTACAGAAGTATCCGACATAATTAAGAATGATATTTTAATTATAATTAATCAAGCAATAGACGAACAAAATATTGAAATTATAGAATATAATGAAACAATAGAAAACAATGAAAGTATAGATTCAGAATTCAATTATACAATTAACGATGAAGACACCCAAGATGATTTAGAAAATAATGAAACTATTGATCAAGATGCAGAATTTGGTTCAGATGAAGAAAATTATGATGAAATTGAATATGATGAAGAAAGTGATTTTTCTAATGAACAGGATTACTTAGAAGATGAAGGAGAATATTTTGGCGAAGATGATGACCAAAGTTATGAAGAAGGAAATATAGAAGGTGAATCATTTGATTGTTATGATGAAAATGGTGAAGTTAAATCAACAGAGGAATGTTCTGAAGTAGCGGAAGAAGGTCAAACTGAATGTTTTGATGAGCAAAACGAGTTTATTGAATGTTCTGAATTTATACAAAATGACAATTCTGAAGAAAACTTAGAAGATGAAATAATTGATGAAAACCATAATGAAGAAATTAATTTACAACCTGAAGAAAGCATAATAGAAGAAGCAGTTGAACTATTTACACAAGAAGCTCCAAAACCTAAACCTAAGACAGTTATTAGAAAAAAAGGAAGAGTTATTGTAGAAGTTGATGGAACTTCAAACCTTGAAGGTGATGTATTCACTAATTCTAAAAAAGATAAATTTGGAACAACTTTAATTAAAGATATGAACTTACCTGAAGGTTCAACTAAAACTGTTTTTGTTGATAAAATTCAAAGAAAGTCAGACACAATTTGTTTAAAAGATAAACCTGTTAAAAAGATTAATGATATGACTAAAAATTGTAATGGTGCAGATGAATTTTTATTATTATGCGATGGAATAAATAGAAAAGGATATAGTTGTATTGATAATGGTAAATCTTTCAAAATAACAGGATTAAAACATAGTCTAGTTAGAGAATTTAAAGAACCATCGAATTCATGGTTATACTTTGGCATAGGAGTAGGTGTTATTTTCTTAATAATAGGTGGTATTTTATTTAAAAGAGTTAACAAAGTTAAAAAATTAAGAAACTTAAAAGAACATGAATTAGAAGAACATGCACTTAATGAATGTAAAAATAATATTAACCCTGAACAAATTAGAGCAGATTTATCAATGACTGAACATAATAATAGTTTAATAGATTTAGCAATTACAAATGCGCAAATTAAGTATTATATTATGTCTGCAAGGTTTCATAATACACCGGAAGAAAATATAAAAATTAGTTTAATTAACCAAGGATGGGATCAAAAAAAAGTAAATCAATTGTTAAGTTCTACTCCAGTATCGTAAAGTTTAAAAAATAGTACCAATTCCTAATTTTATGAAAAAAATATTATTACACGTACATGATGCTCCAAGTGGTATTCAAGTCATAAATCAATTAAAAAAAGACTATGAAATTACTATGTTTTTCTACAATCCGAATATTCATCCTAAAGAAGAATATGATAAAAGGTTAGATGATGTTAAAAAATTAGCAGATATAACTAACGTTGATTTGTTCATTCATGAACAAGATGATGAAACTTGGTTCGATAAAACAGAAGGACATGAAAAAGATCCAGAAGGTGGACAGAGATGTGAAATTTGTTTTGATTTAAGGTTGGAAACGTCTGCTAGATTTGCAAAAGATAATAGTTTTAAGAATTTTGGAACAACGTTATCAATTAGTCCATATAAAAATCATTTTTTAATTAATCAAATTGGAGAAAAATTAGCAAAAGAAAATGGAATTAAATTTCTTGCAAAAGATTTTAAAGAAAATCATGGTTATGAACATAGTATTGAGTTAGGAGTTAAGCATGGGTTTTATAGACCAACTTATTCTGGCTGTTTATATAGTAAAAAAAATAATTTTTGAAAATACAATTTATGAAGCATTAGGTTTTATTCCAGAAAGACCTGAACAATTTAAAAATGTTAAAGGAGTCGAAGGGTCTTTTACCGACATACCTAATGATATTGGAAAGTTATCTGGATTTATCAGAAACGTTATTCTTTAACCATTTAAGAATTATATTAGTAAGTAAATTTATTTCATTTTCACTTAATTCTTTATAAGAAGGAATTCTATGCCATTTGAAAATACATTTCCTGCAACAAGTTGCCGTTGCATGTTGTGCCTTAAAAATAGGATTTCCAGAATAAGGAGTTTGTCTTCCATCATCAATTGGTTTATTTTTTAAGTTAGTGTTTATTACGTGTTTTATAAATTGATCAAATATTTCAAAATTCTCAACTACATATTGTTTTTCATTGCTACTTAAATAAAATTTTCTTCTAAAATTGCTTGATTTTAGCCTGGTTAGAGTACTTGGATTGCTTAATATTTGGGACCACATTTTTTATACCTCGTATTATTTTTTGAAATATGTTTTGTTTTACATCATATATTTTTACTTCTAACATTTTATCACCTCAAAAAAAATAAAAAAAATTAAGTATAAAGTTCGCTTTCAGTCAAAGAAAGATACTTATAGGCTTCGTCCAAAATCAGAGAGGCTTTGGGCAAATCACTTATTCTGAGAGTCTTTGTAGACTGCCATTCTCCTTCTTTGTCACAATATCTTCTTTGAAAAGATACTATTTTGAAAGAAATTTTCTTTCCTTCACTATTTTTTCCTAAATTGTGCCAGACTGTAGCACTAACCACACCGTTCTTGAACGTTTTTTCAGGTATATTTTCGTTTTTCATGCATTACACACCTCTTTTGCTTATCGCATTTTATTTCAAGCGAGGCTTGAATATGAAACTAGGAATTCATATATCCTAACATAAATCCTTCTTCAGCTACATTAATCAAATCATCTTCACAATCTGCGTAAATATGTTCTTCAGAGTAAAAATCATCAGTAAACTTTTGATTAACTTTCATCTCAAAAGTGTAAAGTTCTGCTTTCTTTGGTTTCATCTTAACCACCTATCTGAAAACTGTACATCAAAACTATTCACATTAGCTGTTTTTTTTGTTAAATCTGTTATTTGTTTCATAAATAACTCTTGTATTGTACCTGTACTTAAATCGACTGAACTCATTTTGTATGCACCTCGTGTTTTTTTAGTAAGGTAAGGAAAAAAAAGGGGAAACCTTACCTCCCGAATTATGACCGCAACGATTTTTTGCTTGGGAGCAATTATATCAACCGATGCCTATAGTACTAATAGTCAAAATCTTTTATATAGCTCACGCACACCTGTCCAGTGTGTCCAGTGGCATAAAATACAGCATAACATCGACTATAAACTAGAATGTCCAGTGGTGATTAAAAGTTATGATTATGATATAAAAAAAGTCATATTTTTCATTTTGTTATTATAGTAACATTTGTATTATATAGTCCATTGTTTTTTAATCTCTAATGCCAGAATTAGAAAAAATATTAGTTAGCTTTGATGAATATATAGACATAGATTTAGAAAAAAGTATGAGAGATGTAATTCCTAATATAGATCAAACATATAAAACGGAGTATCATTTTAGACCTACAAGAGTATTTGATTCTAATTATAAAACATATAAAATGACTAATTTTGAAGAATTTGAAGATTTTATTGACACAATACTATTAGAAAATAATTTTCTACAAGATCATAGAAATTTAATTGAAGAAATAGCATCAAACGCTTTAGAACACGGCAATAACTATGACCCTTCTCTTACAATAAAGTTAGAAGTAGTAAAAGGAAATAAAGGATGGCTTTTAAGTGTAGAAGATTCAGGATATGGGTTTAACTTCAGAAATACCCTAAAAACAGGAACATTTACAAATGAAGGCAAAGGTTTAAGACTTCTAAAAGAAACATGTGCTGAGAATCCAAAAATGAGTTTTAGTTATGAAGGAAATGGGCAAAAAATTAATTTATATACATTATAGGCTTAAGTTTATATTTATTCACTTCCTACAAAGTAAATGCATAAAATAATTAATTGGGATTTAGATGAAACTATAGGTGAATTTACAAAGAATGGTAAAGAATATAGTGGATTTCTCAGACCAAATATTGAAAAAGTATTAGAATATTTTTATACACAAAACTTTAAAAATGTATTAACAACAGCGGCTCATAGAAAATATGCGCAAAATGTTTTAGAGAAATTTAATTTAACTAAGTATTTCATAGAAATATTTTCTACAGATGATTTAGGAACACCGGTAGGAGAAAAAGATTATTCCCATGTTACAAAATACTTTGGAATTTCGCATAAAGACGCAATGAAAAACATGATTATTATTGGAAATTCAATTGACGATCAACCATCAATAATTAATAATTTGGTAATGATACTTTGTGAAGATGTTAATAAAGATGCAAGTTTAATAAAAAATATAATAGTTTCAATGCAAAAAGATTTTGAACGTAGCTTTGAAAGTATGTACTCAACTAAAATAAACTCAATAGGAAGTGCACACGTAAATTTAGAAAAACAATTAAACGGAAAAACCTATTTTAATTTAATAAGAATACTTTAGAAATCACTCAATCTTTTAACTTCATTCCCTATAAATTTAATCATAGTTGAATTACCGCCATCGCCACTAACTTTTTCTAATTGAACAAACTTACCTTGCTCAAGTTTTTTTACATCCCTTTGAAATGATTTATAACTTCTAGTATTACCTTTTTGTTGATATATCTTAAATAAATCTCCAATCTTTTGACCAGAATTATCTTTAATTATTTCTAATACAGTTTTAGTATCATCTTGTAATTCTTCTTTTTCATTTGCAGAAAATTCATGTAATTTTTCCAATGAAGTATTAACATCTTCAACTTCAACAGTCCTAGAACTCCTATCTTGAGCAGTTAATCCACATTGTTTAATTAAATGTAACCCAACTCTTAAATCTGAAATTTGGTAAGTTTTATCGGCAACTAAATTTAAGGCTTCTTCTGTCCATACATTTTCAACAAAAGCATAATCTAACCTTTGTTTCAGAATTCCTTTTACTTGATCTTTATTATATTGAGGAAAACTAATCACTTCAGGAGTTAACCTAGATTTAACCCTAATATCTAAATTTTCAATCCATTCTTTAAAATTAGTAATAAGAATTAAAGTTTTTCTGTATATTTTTTCAATTATTGTATATAAAATGTCAACATCTTCTAATTTATCTACTTCATCAAATAAAAAAACTACTGATTTTTTATTTAATAATTGTGATGCAATTTCAATTAATTCATCTGTTCTTTTATTATGTGTTAATTTATAACCTAATTCTTCACATAAAAATAAAGAAATTTTATATAAAGTATTTTTTTGCCAACAATTAATATAAATAGGAACTATTTCATCAGTTTCATCTTCTAATTCATTTAAAACATTTTTTGTGGCAACAGTCTTTCCAACTCCCGGATTTCCATAAATTAAAATATTTTTTCCATTCATATTACTAAATAAAGGTTTGATACAACTTGCAATTTGTTTCTGTTGCATTTCCCTATATGGAACTAATTTTGGTTGATAATCATAATCTAATGCAATCGGATTAAGAAAAATAGATTCTCCACTTTTAAGCATATCTTTGAATAAAGCCATTAGTTTAAAAAAATCTATTAACTCTTTTAAAATTTGTGCTTTTGTGGGATATATCTCTCCACAAAGTATTTAAAGGATATTTAATATATTATTAATGAGAGGCTAAAAAGTGGATGATACTGATGATACTAGGAATTTAGTAAGATACGGGTTTTTAACTAAAGCTGGAAAAAATTGGAAAGCACAATTAAAAGAAAGCAATCAAAAAGGTAGTACTTCTTTTAAAGAAATATGGAATAAAGCAGTTGATCATTTAACTAATGCTGAATTAAAAAAATATGCTGAAGAAGAAGTTGGCGAAGAAGCAATTGATCAATATGTTCCAACTGGATTTCCTACTCCTAAAAAAAGATTAAGATTATTATGGGAAACGTTTAATTTATCTGTTGAAGAAGTTTATTTTTGGATTCATACATATTTAACTCAAGATTGGGGATATCCCCATGTTATTAAAACTAAAGATATTTTTACTGCATCTGAACATAGTTCATTCTTTGGAACAAGTCAACAAAGGCTTGGAGCTCAACAAGATAAAGTAAGTCAATTTCTTGCAGTTATTGGAAAGATGGTAAAAGAACTATTTCAAATAGTTAGAGAATTAAGAATTATAGATGAAAGATTAACATACTATCAAAACAGTATGGGTAAATTTGTCGATAAAGACGGAAATTATACACTTAAAAAAAAGCCAGACATGCCTAGTGAAATTACATTAAAAGGAATATGGATAGATTTAGTTGAACAAGGTGCAAAAAACCCTGCATCCGTATACGGGATGTCAAGAGAACTTCAATTTACAACTTTACCTGATCTATTTTTTAATTCACCAGCAATGGAAGCTGAAGAAGTTGAGGCTTATGTTGCTCAACTTGATTTTAATAGAAAAGTAAAAGAAGTATTGGCAAGAAAATTAAAAACTTTCATTAGATGGAAAGAAACTACATTTGAAGAATTAAAAAATAGAAGAACATTTACTTTGAAATACCTATGGCAACATTTTGACATTATTAAAATGTATATGAGTTGGGTACGTCCTTACCTTCATAATATTAAAAGAATGCATATGGATGTAGAAAAAAATGCATCTGCAGATTTAGTAGGAGCATTTGAAGGAAGTATGATAGAAGTTGAATTCTTAGCATATGTTTTACCGTTTGATTATGAAAAAGAAGGTGTTCAAAACAAAAAATATTATGCAGCAATACTTTGCCATTTCTGGCATAGAACTCGGCCAGTAATGTCATATCAACAAGAATATCAAAAAGGTCCAATGCATTTAGGAAGAGTTGTTCTTACAATGAGAAACTATATTTGGACAAAAGAACAGATAGAAAGTTTTCTAAAATATAGAGAAAAACAAGACTTTGAGTTAATGAAAAGTATTTCTGCATCAGTTGAAGCAGCCATGACTGCTTTAGGAGGAGATCTAGAAAAATACTTAGAACAAGCCGGAAGAAAAGAATATGATATTCAAAAACAAGAAGAAATTAAAGAAAGAAAAACTGAAATTTCAGGAAATCCTTTCATAGCAGCAGTAAAGGGTGCAGGTGATATGTTTAAGCTAGTTATACCATCTAAATCAAAACCTATAACTATGTCAGAGTATGAAAAAAAACAAGAAGAAGATAGAACTAAAGAAGCTCTTTCAGGAATGTGGGAATGTTACAAAAACTTTAAAAAGGGCCATAACATGATAGCTTGGTAGATGGCAAAAAACATAGATAAAGAATTAGAAAGTTTAAAAAACCTTAAACCAGAAGAAAGAATTGCTAGATTAAATGCTATCAAAAAAAACCTAGAAATAGAAACAAAAAAACAAGAAGAAAACATAGAAAGTATCAAAAAAAGAACTCAAGATGAAATTATTTCAGATGAAAAAAAAAATATTACTGATTTATTAAAAGAAAATAAGCTAGAAGAAGAAGCTCTTGAAAATACAGTTGAAAAAGAAAAACCAGTTGAAGAAGTTAAGCCTGCTCAATATGGAGATGCTGCTGAAAGAATGGGAGAAACTCCAATTTTATATGGAGAAGGGTCAGATTATGTGCCTAGCACAGCTGCAGAATTACCAGATCAATCAACTCCTGAACAAAAATTTGATGATAAAAAAGAAGTAAATGTTTCAAAAAAGCTTTTAGATGATTTAGGAATGTACAGAGGATATTAAAATATGATTTTTAACGATAGCAATTATCATCCAATGGATAGAGAATATGCAGGAAGTAACCAGAATAGTTTAACAACTCAAAATATTGAAAAACCTGTCTTTACTACAAGTGATTTAGGTCAAACTGTAACCGAAGGAAGAGCAGGCGGTGGATTATTTATAGAAAGTGTAACTGCAGCAATTAGAAAAGGAACATGTAAGATTGAATTAGCAACACAAATGGAAGGAACTGACATGAATGTTGGTGCTGAAAGTTATGGAACACAAGCAAGAGAAGCAATTAGAGAAATTGCAAAAGTAAACGAAGTTAATTTGAATAGTATACATACACCATCACAAATTGGAAATTTATCAGGGTTAGGTCAGCAAGGATTTTCAGATGAAACTAGAGATAAAACCATTCAAGAAATTAGTAAAGCTATTGAATTCGCAAAAGATGTTACAAATGGTGGATCAATTGTTATTCATACAGGTGAATTCCCAAGAGTCATGTCTGATCAATCCTGGGCAAAAGATAAAGAAGGAAATGAAATATTTAGAGCTTATGATGAAGAAAAAGATAAAGCAGTTATGCATATTGTAGATGATAGAACAGGACAAATTATGCAGACTGTAAAAAAAAATCAAGTAGTTTCCAGGCCAGTTTGGAAAAGGTTTGATGAAGAAAGCGATAAAACATTATGGAAAGAAAAAAGTGGTAGTAGTTATATAGATCATAATGGGAAAGAAGTTAAACAAAATGATTATGTTGATTATGAAGGAAATAAAGTTGATTTGAAACATAGAGTTCCAATATTTATAGATGACCCGAATGATGAAAATTACGGAAGGTTTAAAGTAGAAAAACAAGGATGGAATGATTTTGTTAAAGAATCTGAAGAATTAAATAAAGAATTTATAGAAAAACAAGGAAGAGCTCCATCATGGCAAGAAAAAGTTACACCTGAAGAAGCTTTCTTTAAAGCAACTTTACAAATTCAAGAAGGACATTCAAAAGGATGGGCTTTAACTTATGCAAGAGATTTTAAAGAAGAATTAGATACATTACAAAAGTTAAAAGAATTAAAAAATTATTATACTAAAATTGAAGAAGCAACAGATGAAGATGAAAAATGGAAATTAAAAAGGTTAGTTCCAACTAGGTATAGTCAAATGCTTCCACCTGACGTTAAAAATCCTTTAGAACAAATTGAACATGAAATCACTCAAGTAAAAAAAGGAATTGAATATGCAAGACAAGCATCAACTTCTCAAGAACAACAAGCTCAAGAAGCTCTTATTAGTCAAGAACATGCTAAATCTATCAGGAAATATGCATTAGATAAAAGCATAGATACTTTAGCAAAAACAGGAATATTTGCATGGAAAAATACAGAAGAAGAAAAAAAAAGAAGAAGAGAAGAAGGTATTAAAGATAAAATGAATCCGATATACTTAGCACCTGAACATATTTTTCCAGAAATGGGTTACGGAAGTCATCCTGAAGAATTAGTTGAGATGGTTCAAGAAGCTAGAAAGAAGTTCATTGATTTAATGACAAAGAAAAAAATAAAAGGCCATGAATGGGATATCCAAAATCAAACATACAAAGAAGTAGATAATCCTAATTATAATCCAGATCTTGCAAAAAATCCAGATAAAGTTAAAAAATTAGCAAGAGACCACATTAGAGCTACATTTGACACTCAACACTTAGGAATGTGGTATAAACATTTCCAAGAAAAACCTGGAGAAACTGAACAACATAAAGAAGAAAGGTTCAAAAAATGGTATATGGAACAAGTTGAGTATATGCATAAAAATGATATCTTAGGAAATATACATATTGTAGATGGTTGGGGTAGAGGACACACTCATCTACCAGCAGGACAAGGAATGTTTCCAGTTGTAGATGCTGTAACTTATTTAAAGAAAAATGGATACATTGGAAATATGAATTCAGAAGGTTTTGGAGAACCAACTAGACAATTAACTGAAACATGGAGAGCATTCGGAGCACATATTTCAAGTGATCATGTAAGTACTGGCGGAGGTTCAGTAGGACAACATAACAATTGGAGTAACTTACAACATAGTTACTTTGGTCAAGATAAGCCTCCTTACTTTATATTTGGAGCATATTCACCTAGTAATGACTGGACTTTATGGAGTCAAACTCCGATGGAATAAAAACAATTCTCTCATCCAAGTTTGAATAAGAATTATAACAATAACACTAACAAAATTCTGAAAATAATATAACTGCCAAAAAATCACAAAAGTAACTATTAGCCATACCCAAAATAAAGTAAAAGTTTTTTTATCTAATTTACCATAAAATGAGTTTAAGTTGCTTTGACCTAAGTACATAAAAAATAAAGATAAAATAGATAATGTTGCAAATGCAACCATTGAATTCTTATCATATTCTGAATTAAATAAAAAAAGTGCAAACATAAAAATAGGTAAAATATGAATAATTAAAGTAAACAAATATTTTTTAAAAAAACCTTTGGTATTTTTATTCAAAATTTTATAACTTAAATACCAAGATAAACCATTTAATACTAAATACAATAAAATAAATGAAACTAAACTAATAACCATAAATTTAATCATTTCATCATATAAAAGTGTAATTTTATCAGGATCAAAAGAATTAACTAATTCTTCTAAGTTTTGCCCATCTAAATTAATATTTTCTGTCTCTTGAACTATTTCTGAAGCAGAAGTAATAATATTAGGACCAAAATTAATTAAAATTAAAGCCATGGATGAAAAAAATATTAACTGTAATATTAATATTAAAATAACCTTTTTATCTCTAAAAATATTAATTTTCATCTTTTAAAAGTTTATTTAAAATTTGTTTTTTATCAGTCCAGTCTAAAGCTTCCTTTAAAACTTCAATAATGGTAGACACAGGAATAATTTCAATTTCACTTTTTATTTTTGGATCAAGTATAATGTCATTCAAATTATTCTTAGGAACTAGAACTCTTTTAATTCCAGCTTCAACTGCAGCTTCTATTTTTGCAGTAACTCCTCCGATAGGTAAAACTTCACCTCTAACAGATAATGAACCAGTCATTGCTGTATCTTGTCGTATTGGAACTTTCTTTATTGCGCTTATTACTGAAGTTGCAACCGCTATTGATGCAGAATCTCCTTCAACGCCTTCATAAGTTTGCAAAAATTGAACATAAATATCATACTTTTCTTTAATATCTTCACCAAAATATTTCTTAATTATAGCCGAAACATTTTTAACTGCCTCTTTTGCAATTTCGCCTAATTTACCAGTTGCAATTATTTCTCTTTCTTTTCCGCCAGGTGTAACTGCAGATTCAATTGGTAAAACTATTCCAGATAATGCTCCGCCGCTTCCTATTACAGCCAATCCATTAACTCTTCCTATAGCTTTTCCAGTAGAAATAATAACTTCATATTCTTTTTTATGTTCAATATATTTGTCAGCCATCTGTTGCTCTAAAGTTCTTGCAACCGTTTTCGCTTCTCTAACATGTTTTGCTTCAACCAATGTACTTTTCTGTTCAAGAGCTAAGTCACCTGAAGCTCTTACCAGCCCACCTAATTCTCTTAACCTTAAAGTTAAATGCCCTTTCCTGTTTGCCATTTTTCTTGCTTGTTGTATAATTGCATTAACTGCTTCCTTTGAAAAATGTGGGATTTTTTTATCATTATTAACTTCTTGTGCAACAAATTGAATTAATTTATCTTTATTACTTTCAGTATCTTTCATAGTTTCTTTCATAAAAACTTCATAACCATATCCTCTAATTCTTGACCTTAATGCAGGATGCATATTTTTTACAGTTTCAATATTCCCTGCAGCAACTAAAATAAAATCACATGGAGCAGACTCAGTTCTTACCATAGCTCCTGCACTTCTTTCACTTTGACCAGTGATTGCAAATTTTCTTTCTTGGATTGCAGATAAAAGTTCTTGCTGGGTATGAGGTTGTAAAGTCGCAATTTCATCTACAAATAAAACGCCTTTATTTGCTTTATGAATCATTCCAGATACAACTCTCTCATGAGCCGGAGTTCCTAATCCACCTGACTGCAGCGGATCGTGCAAAACATCACCTAACAAAGCACCCGCATGACTTCCAGTAGCATCAAAAAAAGGCGCTTGCTTTTTATCAAAATTATCAACTATAAGTTTAGGTGCTTGAGCTTGCATTGGCATCCTTCTTCCAAGGTTAAGAAATATTACAAATGCTGCAAGAAAAATCATTCCTCCCAAAAAAAATGCAGTAAACATTAAATCACTATTATAATAACTTCGTGCCCACCATGGCATAATCATAGAAATAATAACTAAAATAAATAAAATAATATTTTGATTTTTTAATAACCCTGATGCTTGTAATTTAGAATTTGCAACCAATTCTCTTCCTTTTCCTGCAGGAACAGCCCTAATTAAAGGTTGATTTTCATCATTTGGATTTACAAATGCTAAAAGATCTTGTAATTTTTCTTTAGGTAGCATTTGTGCTAATGCTAACCCAATCATAGATTTTCCTGTACCAGGCTCTCCAATTAACAAAACATGTCTTCTTTGTTGTGCTGCTTTTTTAATAACTTTTACTGCAGCCTCTTGCCCAATAACTTGATCTACAATAGTTTTAGAAACTTTAATATCTTTTGTTGATTTAAATTCCATAGTTTATTTAAGATATATAGTTATTTATAAGTTTTTGCTTTAGATATCAAAATTTAATCCGTGCTCATTTATTAATTTAGAATATAATTCAATAAAATCCTCTTTCTCGACATGAATTCCTGCTACAACAAAAGAATTTGCTAGATTAAAAGCGATTTGGTTTGAATCACCTTTAGGTTGATAATTGATTAAACATGATAAAGTATGAGAATTTAAAAAACCTTCATTTAACTTCAAAGAAATATTTTTATTATTTTGATTCGAAAAAACTTTTATTTTTTCAAAATCTATAACAAAATTATCTTTAATGAATAAATTATTTTTCTTTTCAAACTCAAAATTTACTAGTTCATTTTTTATTACTCCAAGTAAATTTTCTTGAAAAGATTCATCGCTATTAAATATGAAATTATTTTGTTTATTTTTCTCTATTTCAAAAACTCTTCCTAAATATTTTAAAGATTTCTGTCTAGAAGCTTTTTTTCTCTTTTTCCATGTATTTTCAACAAGATAAGCATAATTTTTATTGTTAATTTTCTTAATTCTTATAAAAGACATGATATTAATAGAAAATAACTGGTTTATATAATTATTGAATAGATTTATTCATTTTAACTATAAAAGCTATAATTAATAATATAATTAAAGTACTTTTAAACAAATAAAACAATAATCTTTATATACTACTATATATGTTTTAGTAAATAGATAGAGACAGAGAGTCAAAAGCTTATTCTGTTTCACTAATAAAATATGGTATTTAACACTATAAACAAACAAATAACTAAAGCTTTATCTGAAGAAGGGATTAAAGAACCTACAGAAATTCAAGAAAAAGCAATCCCTGTTATTATGGAAGGAAAAGATGTTATTGGAATATCCAAAACAGGTAGTGGTAAAACTGCAACATTCGGAATTCCTTTATTAGAACAAATTGAAAGTAATAAAAAACTACAAGTATGCGTATTAGCTCCTACAAGAGAATTAGCCATGCAAATTTCTAGAGAATTAAATAAATTCGGAAAGTATTTGAAATTTAGTATAGCTACAGTTTATGGTGGAGTTGCATATGATAACCAAATTAAAGAAATGAAAACTTCAGAAATTTTAGTTGGTACACCTGGAAGAATATTAGATCACTTAGAAAGAGGAAACTTAAATTTAAGTTCAATTAAATTCTTTGTATTAGATGAAGCTGATAAAATGGTAAGTATGGGATTCATTGAAGATATTACAAGAATTTTACAAACAACACCAAAGAAAAAACAAATGTTATTATTTGGAGCAACTATTTCAAATGAAGTAAAGCATATCAAAGCAAAATTCATGAATGACCCAGTAACTATTAAAGCTGAAATTAAAGTTCATAAAGAAGCATTAAAACAATATTATTATAACGTTAAATCAAACGATAAATTTTCTTTGCTTGTTCATTTATTAAAAAAAGAAAAAATTGAAAAAGCAATTATATTTTGTTCTACCATTAAGAATGTTGAATTTGTTGCTAGAAATTTAGAAAAACAAAAAATAAAAGCAGAAAAAATTCATGGAAAATTAACTCAAAATAAAAGAATTAAAAATTTAGAAGCGTTTAATAACAATAAAATAGATATTTTAATTGCATCTGCAGTAGCGGCTCGTGGATTAGATATTAAATTTGTAACACATGTATTTAATTATGATTTATCACAAGATGCTGAAGAGTACATACATAGAGTTGGTAGAACAGCTAGAGCTGGTGAACAAGGTAAAGCTATAACTTTATTAAGTGAACGTGACCATGATGCATTTAGAACTGTAATTCATAGATTCTCTGTTGATGTTGAACAACTTCCTTTAGAAAATTTTGAAAAATTAAAACTTGACTTAGGTCCTAGAGTTAATAGTTTTAGACCAAGAAATAACTCTCAAGGAAAATATAATTCTAAACAGAGAAGAAGATATTAATGAGGATTCCAAAAAAATACGGACAATCTAAGAAACAAGAATGTCCTTTTTGTGGAAAACAAGCAATATCTCAGAATAAACAAAAAGTTCCTGTATGTTTATCCCATAAAGATTCTTTATTAAAAGATTTGAAATGTGTTTGCGGAGATTATGTAGATATTCTAGATGGAAAATATGGAGTTTTCTTTAAATGTTTTAATTGCGGGAGTATGAATTTTAATAAAATTATGGAAATTAATGACCCTGTTACAGAAAAAATTAAAATTGAAGAACCTGTTAAAAAAAAAACTTTTGTTCTTAAAAAACAACCTAAAGAAACAACTATTAGTTCAGATGAATTAGATTTTATTTAAAATTGTAATCAGTTAATTCTGTTAATTCTTTAGCACGTTCTTTGTTAATCGGAATTCCATAAAAAGTACTTTTTCCAGTAAATAAATATACATCTCTTCCCTTAAACACTGCACCTGCACCAACTAATTCATAATCATCTCCTTTAATTGCAGGACCTAATCCTGGAACATCTAATGAGTTTGGTGAGACTACTAAATTAAAGTTAATACCTTCTTTAGTCAAAAGATTTTCTAACATTCTATTATGTGATGTTCCATCAAAATCTTCAAAAGCCGTTACAAGCTCATCCTTAATGTTTACTTGTACTACCCTTTGTTTCTTTATTTCTGGATCAAAATTAATTAAGTGTTCTACCATTTTATTAATATAATTAGTAAGTTTATAAACATTATTGTTTTTAACCACTACGGAGATACTAAAAATATCTGAAAAATGGATGCCCAATCAAAAGTTTCTTTGAAATAACTATGCAATTAACACCTATTAACATGATAGTTAAAATTTAAGAGATAGCATTTTTGAGAAATTTAAATTTTAGCTATACTGCCAAACAATTCAATAAAAAACTATCTCAATTAGCAAGTCAAGAGGACAAGGTTCGTATAAAGCGCCGGGCCAAGAATAGCCCCGCGCGGATTCGAACCGCGGTCCATGCCTTGCTTTAACTTTAGTTAAACCAAAGTCTCCAAAGGGCACGATGATTGGCCACTACACCACGGGGCTGTTAATATTATTATAGTGGAAAACTATTTTCTTTTAAATCTTTTGTTTTTAAGCATACCAAGTATAACATTAAATAATTATTTACCGATTAATTAAACAAATTCCGTCATAGCTCCGACGGAAAAATCGAAAAGTTTAAATATATCAGAATATCAATATCGTCTAAAAACTTAAAAGAGGGATAATACATGGCAAAAAAAGTTGCAAAAGTTGGTGTTAAAAAAGACAAAACATGTCTATACTTCGTTGATAAAGACGGAGACATTTCTTGCGCTAAGATGGCAAGAGGTGGAAAGAAAGGTGGTAAACCTAAAAAAGTAGCAAAAGTTGGAGTTAAAAAAGAAAGCGGTTTCTTATATTTCGTCGATAAGGACGGAGACATTTCTTGTGCTAAAATGGCAAGAGGCGGTAAAAAAAGAAAAGCTAAAAAGAAAGCAGCAAAGAAAAAACCTGCTAAAAAGAAAGCTGTAAAAAAACCTGCTAAAAAGAAAGCTGTAAAAAAACCGGCTAAGAAAAAAGCTGCTAAAAAAAAGCCCGCTAAGAAAGCTGCAAAGAAAAAACCAGCTAAAAAAAAGGCTACTAAAAAGAAGAGAAGATAAAACTTCTTTATTTTTATTTTTTTAACTTATTCTTAATTGATTTTCTGACAATAAAACAAACGCAAATCCTTTTCCAAGATTTATTGAAAATTGATCTAATTTATTTGAAATTATATCAAAAAAAGTTTTTTTATACGAAAATTCATAAGCTTCTACCTCTAAATTCAACTTTGTTGATAAAAAGCTTTTAGCAGAATTAACATTTCCAAAATCATCAATTAACCCATATTCTTTTGCTTGAATACCTAAAAAAAAAGATCCTTCTAAAGAATTTAGTAAATTTATTGAAACATTTCGGTTTTCAGAGACTTCACTAACAAAATATGCATGCGCAATATCTAGTTGCTTTAATATAAGTTCTCGCTCTGTATTGGATAACTTCTTGAAAGGATTTCCCATTTCTTTATATTTTGCTGAAGCTAACCTTTGATAAGTTAGATTATATTTTTCTAAAAAGCCACTAAATTCAATATAAGAAGATACTGCACCAATACTTCCAGTTATGCTTAATTCATCAGCAAAAATGTAATCTGTTGCACTTGCAACTAAATAACCAGCACTTGCACCTACATCTCTAATTACAGCAATACTTGTTTTATTTATCTTTTTAATACGTGAAGCAATTTCTTTCCCAGCTAAAGCAGTTCCACCCGGAGAATTAATTTCAAAGATTATACTTTTAATATTTGGATTCTTTTCTGCTTTATCTATCCAATCCAATATTAAATCAGAAGATATTGCAGTACTTCCTAAATAAGAATCACCTTCTGTTAGAATTACGCCTTTTATCGGAATAATGGCTACATTTCCCGTTACAACATCAGTTGAAAATAATCCTGAAACTATTAATGTTAAAAACCACAATCCTGCTAAAAAAAATATTATATAAACTAATTTATTTTTCATACTGCCACCCTTTCTACTAAAGTTATATTAGATATTTGTTCCATAAATCTCTGTCCCTTAAAAAATAAATATAAAGGATCAACTACCCATAAAATAATAAACGGAAATACTGGAATTAAAGTAAGGTTACTTAACACAAACTTCCAAAAACTTAACTTATTTGATTTAATATAAATTTTTAAAATCATTTTTCCAATAGTTTGTTGAAATTTATATTCTAAAACTGAAAAGTATATAACTGCAACTAATGATAAATATACCATTATAATTAATATTTTATTAAACAAATCAGGATTATTTCCTAATATAATTGAACTAGAAGATAAAGCCATATTTTGAGGAATTAAACTTGATAATACTTTCTTCATAGGAAAAAACACAACAAAATCTAAAATCATTAAATCCAAAACAAATGCTAAAAAACGTTTAATTAAACTACAATTAGTTTCAACAATTCTAGATTTAGGTAATTTCAAAGACATAAAAAATATATTTAATAGAGAATTTAAAAACTTATCGTAAAATTACACAAATTCCAATAATAGCAAGAAGAACTACTACTAAACAAATAGTTCTTAACTTTGAAGGTTTTAATTTTAATATTGAATTGAATAAATTATCCATAGTTCCTGGAATTAAAAATAACAAAGATACAAAAAGTAATATTGCACTATAACCTGCAACTAACCATTGAGCTAAACTTATGCCTGATATATAAGAAACATATAATAAAACTAAAGAAACTATAAACAAATAATGAAACCAAACTTTCAAATCACGTTTAAGCATATTTTTTGAGAAATTCATTAAAAATCTAGGTGCAAAAAAACCAACTAAATTTTTACTTAAGGCTAATCCTAAAAGTACTAATGCGAAAATCTCAACTATTGTCATACTGTTAAAAATGTTTTCAAAATATATAAACCTTTTGAATATATTAAATTAAACTTGCCTTAATTATCTTTACATCCGTTAAAGGTTTATCTTGACTATTTCTATCTACATTAACAATTTTATCAACAACATCCATTCCTTCAATTACTTTACCAAAAACAGGATGATTATTATCAAGATGTTTATTGTTTACAACATTAATGAAGAATTGACTTCCTCCAGTATTTGGGCCAGCATTTGCCATAGATAAAGTTCCACGTTCATTTTTATTATTATTTGTAAATTCATCTTTAATATTATAACCAGGTCCACCTCTTCCAGTTCCTTCAGGATCTCCTCCTTGAACCATAAAATTAGGAATCACCCTGTGGAAAATAACACCATCATAAAACCCTTCATTTACTAATTTTTTAAAATTTCCAGAAGTAATAGGCATATCGTCCCTTAATTCAATTACAATGTCTCCCATTGTAGTTTCAAACTTAACATTTTCTAATTTAACATCCATTGTTTTCCCCCCACATCCTACAAGAATTACTAACAATAATACTAATAGTCTTTTCATTAAAAAAAAAGATTAAATTAATCCTTTAAATAATTTATGATTAATTCTTTCTAAAGTATTTTATAGCTAAAACTAAAAGAAAAGCTACCAAAAACCATAAACTTAAAAGATATATATCATTTGAAGAACTAGCAAAATCCCCACCATATAAAATGATTTTATTAAATATATTTAATGCTAATTTTCCAGGAAAGATTGAAGCTATTTCTGAAGCAACAGGAGTCATTCTTTCTATTGGCAATAAAAAACCCGAAAAGAAAATTAAAAATACTAGAAAAAAAGTAGTAATTAGTAAAGTTATACTTTCCTTCCTTAATAAATAAGAAATTCCCATACCGATCATTACAAATACTCCAGACAATAAAAAGAAAATTAAAAAAACAAAATCAATATTTTCAAATATTTTTAATAAAAAAATAAATTCTCCCAATAACATTATTATTAAGAAAGGAATTATTACTATAGTCATTGATGAAATAAAAACAGAAAGAAATTCATGAAAGAATACATTCCTAACCAACTGAACACGGGTATTAGCAGAACTATTAATTTCACTTAAACATACAAAACTGGATATTAATAAAGATAAAAATAAAGTAATCAATAACATTAAAGTTGGAAAAATTGTTTGTAAGCTTATTAAATTTAAACCAGTAAGGATTTGTTCAGCCTTAGATGCACTTGGGTCTAAATATTTTTTAGCAATTTCTTCATCTACTTTTGGAATATATGTAGGATAATTTTTAATTACTATTGGATTTACTACTAGCTCAGGATCTAAATCTTTAACAAAATTAAAATCCCTCTCAATAGATGCTAAAGTTTGTTCACTCAATAATAATTCAACTTTATAATTTTTTAAATCTTGCTCTATATTTTGTAATTCTTTAATATTGTTATCTATTTTTTTAACAAACCCTCGCCCTTTCTTGCTAGATTCTTCATATTTATCAATTCTTTTTTGTACATTTCTTAAATCTTTATCAATCTCGTTATCATAAAATTCAATTTCATTCTTTACCTCTTTAATTAATAAATTTGCGTCATCCTTAATTCCAGATGCAGGAAAAAGGTCAACAGTATTATCCAGATCATTAACTTGTTTCAAAGATGTTTCTTTATATTCATCTTTAGAACTTTTTGCTTCTCCTCTTGCTTTTTTTGCATCCCTAATATCCCTATCCATATCATCTAATGAAGTACTTAAATCTTGTTTAGCAGTTTTAAGTTCATTTTGATTATTGATAATTTCTGAAGTATAAATATCAATCTTATTATTTGTAGAATGTAATTTTTGTTTAAAGTCAGTTAATTTGTCAAGAGTTCTTTTCATTTTAACTATAACATCTTCAGCTATTTCTTTTGACCTTTCCTTTTGCATATATTCAACAGCTTTTTCAATCCTGGCTATTACTTCCCAAATAACTGGTTCTTTAGTGTTATCAAAATATACATTAAGTAAATAATTTCCAGAATCAATAACCTCTATACAAACATATTGTTCATATCGTTTCAAACTAGAAACACAACCATCAACGTCATTAAATTCAGTCATGTAAGCAAAATGAGATACAACTACATCAAATTCCTTAATATTAAATTCATTATCAGTTACAACTCCAACTGAGATTTTTTTTAAACCTAGAGGGTTAAAACTTGAAAAAATTAACCCAACTAAAAATAATGGAACTAAAATTAGTAATACCATAGCTTTCCAGTTTCTCATGAAACTTTTCAAGCTTGCTTTCATTAATGGGACTGTTTTTATCATCTTCTTGAAAATAATTGGCTTAAAAAACTCTCAAGTGAAGTTTCTCCTCGAGATTTAAGAGTATTTAATAATTCTTTTGTATCATAATAAATTCCTTTTTCAACTAACCCTATTTGTGTACACCTTTTTTGAATATCTGCCAACAAATGACTTGAAATAATAATTATTTTACCTTCCTTAGAAAATTCTACTAATAACTCCCAAATAAATTTTTGTAAACTAATATCTAACCCGTTAAATGGTTCATCTAAAACTATTATCTTAGGATCATGAATTAACGTTACTGCTAAATCTGCTCTTTTCTGCATACCACCTGACAATTCATTTATTTTTTTATGTCTACTATATCGTAAATCTAGCCTATTTAATAAATAATTCATTCGTTCTTTAATTTGTTTAGAACTTAAACCATATAATTTACCAAAAGTAATAACATTTTCTTCCAATGTTAAATATGGGAAGAGTGAATTATCTTGAGGAGAGCGGTCTATTGGTTTTAAAAATTCAGGCTTCAAAGAGCCTTGAAAAGTCAAAAAATAAGGTATGCCTTCATCAGGATTTCTAAACTTTGTTGAATAGTTATCCCAAGAATTTCGGTATTTTTCATCTAAATTTAATACTGAACTAATTAAATCGAAACTTATCATAGTATGAGCAATATCTTCATATTCAGCTTTAGAGTTAGCATTTTTCATTTCTTTTCTTAAAATTTCAATACCAAAAGAAGAACCATATATGTGAACAAATTCTTCATCTCCAAGAACTTTCTTTTTCTTTTTTAAAAAATTAAAAATTTCTTTAACTCTATTTTGAGATACATTTACAATCTTGGGACTCCATGAGGTTTCCAATTTTTGCCCAATTAAAGATTCTAAACTTTTTTCTGTTAGCACTAGACGAAATAAAGTACCTTTAGATATATTCAAAGTATATATTAATTCACTAATTCTCCAACCTTCTGAGTATTTTTCTAAAAAATTAGGATCAGTATAAAACTTAATAAGAACTCTTCTTGCATCTTTTTTAAACTGACTATCAGAAGTTGCCATTTCAATGTCATCATTTACAAAATCAGAAATTTCTTCTTTATGACTAAGCATGGAATTTAATAAAGTTGTACTTACATTAACTCCAGTTCTTTTTTTAACTTGGCTAGCTACTAAATGTATGTCTCCATCTTCTTTAGAATACTTTATAAAATATGCAACTCTTTTAAAACTATCAAGAGGTAAACGCGACTTTATACTTTTCTTAGATAACTTATCCTTTACAATAGCTTCATATTCAAAGCCATGCTCTCTCATCACTTGATTAACAACAAAATAGGGCACAAATTCCTCAGTTGACTTTTCTATAGTTTTATTAATTAATTCATCTAATGATACTGAAGTCTCTTCAGCCACAATCTTCCTAACATCTGTGTTAATATCAAACTCAGTAAACATATCTTCAAAACTTCCAATTACTTTATGTTGATCAAAAAAACCATTTTTATCCAAAAAAGGTGTTACATCTAAATCCATCAAATCAACATCTTTTCCAGAATAATCTAGCATAAAAGCAGCATATTCCATGAAATTTTTAATAATTTGAGTACATTCATCATTCTTCTGATTAAATATAAAACCATATTTCCAAACTGCTTCTAGAGCTGCTAATCCTGTAAACATCATATATTGCTCTTTATTTTCATGGAGAACGTCATATTTTGAAACTATATTTTCTGCCCATCTTAAGACTTGAAAAACATTATATTTGATTCCATATCTCTTATATGATCTAATTAATCTTGATTTTATTTTTGAATATTTTGAATCATGCAAAAAAGGTTCAAGTTTTTCTTCTACTGGTACACTAAAAGTTACTGATTCATCTTGTACATCTTCTACATTAATTTTACTTTCAAGCCAAGAAAGAGAAGTTTCTGGAATACTCCAAGTCATTCCTTCTTGTGTAGCTTTTATTTCATTACTATTAACACCTTCCTTCACTAATTTTATAAGTTCAGATAAACTAGTTCCATGTTTTGTTATATCTAACTGTTCTGCAACTTCTTTTAGGTTGTAAACTTTATTCATTTTATAAGGTCTTGATTATTTTTAAGGCTATACTTACCTTTTCCACGATATTCTAATACACCTTTAGCTACTAAATTAGTAAGATTATCTCTGATTTCATCCTGAGAATGATGTTTTTTAAATTGATGAGAAAGTTGCTTTAATGAAACTAAAGATGATTGTTGTGAAATGTATGTAATTACTTCTCCTTCAATTTTATTCTGAGTTTGTTTTAAAATATCTGTTGAGATAGTGTCTATAGATTCATCTTCCTGAGCTTCTTGTTGATATAAGTTTGTTCCTTTATGAGGAGATGCTTCACCTTCTTTTAGAATAAATTCTTCACCAACTCTATAAGTTCCTTTTTTTGGAACGCTTAATATACCCTCTTGTACTAACTGAGTAAATATACGTTTAACTTTATTATTACCTAGGCTTGTATTACCTTTAACTGTCCTAAAAACCTTAGCAAGCTCATCATATCCACTCTGGAAATTAGTTTGAGAACCTAAATAACTGATTACTTGTTCAACTCCTGGGTTAGCTACAAAATCATAAATACTTGAATCAATTATATGTTTCTGATTTGACTTATCTAAACCTTCCTCTTCGTTAACTTCACTTTTTTTTGAAAATGATTTAATGAGGGATATGAAACCTTGTTTTTCTTCAGATTTAATTTCATCACTTTGATTTGGTTTAACTGTATTATCACCTTGACTAACTTGAACCTTAGAGGTTAAATCTTGGCTTTCAGGTTTAACTTCTTCTAAACTCCTTGCATCATCACCATTTCCAATTATATATTTAGAAACAATTCTATAATTACCATTACTTGTTCTTTCCACAAAATCTTCTGCGATAAAGTCAACAGATAACATATTAATTTCTATCTCAGAAAGCTTAGGTTCAGCTACTTTTACATATTCAATTGCATCTTTAAGATTTCCAGAAAAATCTTTCTTGCTACTAAAATATTCAATAAATGTTTTAAAGCAAGGGGAATTTATTTCAGAATATATTGATGGGTCTAATTGAGATTTAGATTCATTTGTTGTGTCTGTTAAATAATGCTCAGGAATGGAATAAACCCCCCTACATAACCTTTGTATTAAAGCTTTATTGGCAAGGTTAGAAAATGCCACTTTAATTGAACTTAAAGACATATTTGGTAAGGTTTTTTGTAAATGAGCCGTTATATCTTCATGAGTTGCTGTAAATTCTGGTTGAGATTCTAAATAATGAAGAAATTCAAGCTTTAAGGGACTTCTAATACCCCTAAATATACTTTGATTTACTGTTCTTGATTCTAAATTATTTTCTTCTACTTCTTGTGTTATCTCTTCCTCAGAAATTAATAACTCATCTTTTACTATATACTTTTCAGATATCCTATAATTACCATTTCCTATCCTGTCTATTATACCTTTTCTTTGCAAAAAGAAAGGCATTGCTTTAACGGAACTCTCATGAAGAGAAGGATCAGCTTCCAGGGCACTTGCACGTAATTTTCTTACATTTCCAATAAACCCTTCTTGATTGGAAAGATACTCAATAATACCCTTAAACCCTTTGCTTCTCATACCATCATATATGGATTCTGAAATAGAAAAATTAGTGTTTTCTGTAGCTTCAACAATAAATCCATCAGAAATTCTATGTACGCCTTTTCCAACAGATGTAATAAAACCTCTTTCTAAAGTACGATATATATATTGATTCAAAGTTTTTATTGTGTAATTTGGAAACCTTTCTTTAATAGATTTAACTACTTCTTTATTTGTTGCTGTAAAATCAGTACTACTAGAATAAAACCTTAATATCTCATTAATTAAATTCTCATTGGTTTTAAAAAATAATTCTCTAGATACTTCTAACTCTTTCTTACTTTCTAAACTAGGCTTTAAATCGGTTTCTAAATGCCCAACACTTTCTTTTTTTTGAAATTCAAAAGCATCAATGAAATCGTAATCAAAAGATAAATTAAAACCTGTATTATTTTTTAAAGATTCGAAACCTTGCCTTAACCATTCTATTAGATCTGTATTTTTTTGATTTTTAAATCTAAAGGCTACATGATCTGCATCTACTTCTTCAGCATCTAAATAATTACTTAGAACTAAGGCTGTAGCGTATAAAGTTTCAGATAATGATTTCTTTTTTTGAATAGAATCTCTCTTAACAGGAACATGTAACACTGTGTTATTATCTGAAAGTATTAGCGGGATATTTACTTGCCTCTGAACTTCTTCTTGTAGCTTAAGTGTACCTTTTTGAACTACATTATTATATGCTTCTTTGATTTGATCTTCAAGGTTTGAAAAAACTAAATCATGTGAAGTAACTAAGTCTAAGGTTTGACTAGCTTGATCAACTTGTGAAATTACTTCAAATACTTCTTGAAATTTATCCTCTAAACTAACTGAACTACTCCCCACACTTTTCATATTATCTGAAGCATGATGGTACACTTTAAACGTAATCATATTAGTCTGATATCACTGATAGGGATGAAGTATTAAACGATAAAAATAATCCAAATTAAAAAAATGAAATCCTTAGAAGTATCTCAAGAAAACGGTGAGTATTCCATAGAATCTAAACCTCATTTATTTGATGGTGAAAAAATATTTTTCCATAAAGAACAAGAACATCTTGGAAGAAAAAATATGGCTTATGCGAAAGAATATCTAGAAGAACACTTACCTGTTAATGAATATATGTTCACTGCTCTTTTTTTAGGCCCTAACTGGGATCGTAATCTAAATGTTTTACCAACTTTTGATCACCTCAGAAACATAGAAGGATTTATGTCAGATAATATAAATGAGATATCTAATAGAATTAAAAAGTTAATGTCAAAAGTAAATTACCCAAATATAAGCGAGGGTTATACTATCGAAGATATGAGACTGAAAATTGCAGAAACTGTTGAAAACAAATTTTCATTATTGTTAGAAGAGGAAATCATTGAAGAATATCTTCGTGTTATTGAAACAGACTCTAGATTTCCTCAGGGTTTTTACACTTCAGGGAATAATGACGTAGGTGTAATATTAACAAAATATATGATTGGTAATATTTTAGAATTAAGTCCAGCCGAAGCTGCTACTTCTTTAACCATTCAAGATTTTAAAGATCATAAACTAAATGATGTATTATCTCATTGTTTTAGTAGTATTGATAATGCAATTCAAGCTTGTTACGGTAAAAACTTTAATGAAGTTGAAGAAGAGGGGTATACAGAAATATCTGCTTTATTTGGTCATTTGCCTGAAATTAAAGAAGAACCAACAGAAATTTTAAAAACTGTTGAAATTATTGAAATTCAACAATTAAAAGAAAAGTTAAGCTCTGAAAAAACATTAGATAATATCTTATCCAGTCTAACTCAAAAGAAGGCAGATATCTATGAAATAGTAACTATTTTTGATACTTTGAAAGAAGTTGGTACTCTTCGACATAAATCTTACAAAATTATTGATACACTAAATGATTCTTTAATTGAACACTTCAATCAATTGGCTCCGTCAGATATAACCGACATAGTTGATGTCTTATCAACTATTAATTATAAAGGTCAGGTATGGAACACTTTAGGATATAAGATTGAAGATGTAATTGGTAAATCAAATCAAAAATATAGTTCTGACGATTTAATAAGCATAGCTAAAATAGGTGCAAAATCAAAAAGGCATGAAATATTATCATTTATTTCAAAAAAGATTACATCTGACGAATATTCTTCAGAATTTAGCACAAAAAAAATAGTTAAACTAGCAGAGTTTTTTAGTAATCAATCTAGTCGAGATAAAATATTTCCTTTTATAAAAGATCAAATAATTGCTGAGAAAGAAAAATTAAATATAAAAGACATAGTTTCAGTTTCTAGTTCTTTATCTAGAGCAGGATTCGTCAATTTTGAATTTTATGAACACATAAATAATTTAATTATCAGTGGTAAGTATGAAGGTAACCCTTCTCTAAGAGATTTAGAAGATTTGGTTTTTTCTTTTAGAAAAACAAACGATAAATTCAATTCCATGTTTGAATTTATATCTCAACAAGTTAACAATATTATTTCTGATGAAATTCAACCAAATCAATATAATAGTTTTTCACGTATTGCGTTATCATATGCTATTTCAAACAAGAAAGATGATATTATTTTATCACATCTTGAAAAAATGGCAAAAAAAACTCACTTAGGCAATCGAAGCTTTGCTAACACAGTTTATGCATTAGCATTATTGTCTGAAAAAATACCAACTAACATGGTTGAAGCTCTTCCTAATTATGATGGGTTTAAGTCCTTTGAATTAACAAAATTAATGATGGGCTTAAGTTTAGCTGGTATAACAATTCCAGAAAATATTCAAAGACAATATAATAATTATACTGAAATAATCGATGTTGTTCAAAGTAAGAGCACTGTTTCTGAAAGAGTAGTAAGTGAATACTTAGCAAGACATACTGATGACGTAGTTGAACAAAGTGTATTTTTTAATGGTTTTGAAATGGATTTCTCAATACCTTCAAGAAAGGTAAACATTGAAGTTGATGGACCTTATCACTCTGCCCATAGAGACAACCTTAGAGATCAATACTTTACAGAGCAAGGTTGGACAGTTTTAAGGATAAAATCATCACAAGTAGCAAACGGAGAATATAGACAAATTTTTCATAAAAAAATGCATCTATTAAATTAATATTAATACTTTTCTTAATATGAATAAATAAAAAAACATATCATTTTGCATAATATTTATAAATATACTAAACCTATCAAAAATTATGCAAAGAAAAGTTATTCAACAAGGAAGTGGTGGTTTTACAATATACTTGCCAAAAAAATGGATAGATAATAATAAAATTATTAGAGGGGATTTAGTCAGTATCAGAGAAGATAATAATACGCTAACTGTATCTTTGAATCAAAAAGAAAAAACTAAAAAACAATGTTCTTTACCTATTTTAAATAAAGACAAATCAAGACTAAGAACAATAATTTCATCCGCTTATAGAAGAGGTTTTGATAAAGTAATCCTAGAATCAGAAGAAAATTTTTCCTTTGTTCAAATAAATAAGATAATCAATTCTTTACAAGGTTATGTTGTTACAGAAGAAAGTAAAAATAAGGTTATCATAGAAAATATAATGAATGAGAAATTTGAAAATGTAGATAAAATCATCCATAGATTTTTGATGACCATCAATTATTTCATAAATGAAGTTTTAGAAAAAAAAATAACTAGCTCTGAATTAGAAGAACTGCATTTATCCATCCTTAAATCAAGGGATTATTGTCAACGTATGATTCAAGTAAATAACTATGAAGGTGACAAAAGTTACGAATATCATAATATTATTATGATCTTAGAAAAATTTAGTTCTGGATTTTATGAGCTTATGAAATATGACATTAAACCATCCTTAGAAATAAAAGAAATGTGCACTATTTTTAAAGAATTAACTAATACTTTAACTAAAAAAGAAATTAAAGAAGCACAAAAATTAAACAAAGATTGTGCAAAACTAAAAGATAAAATACTTTCTTCAAAAAAAGCAATTGCAATTGAGGGTAAGATAGTAACTTACTTGTTTACCTTTTCTTCAAGAATAGTTAGCGTTTTGGTATAGATTCTAAATTAATTGAATTTCTTAAAGAGTGTAAATAAGCTTCTGACTTAAATCGTTCCTTTTCTCCTTGCTTATTTGAATTTAAACTAACCCATTCTTTAAGTAAATTATAATTTGCAACCTGTAAAACTCTATCTGTTAATTCGATTGGATCTAATTCTTGCGAAGTTTCTTCTGTAACACTTTTAACATATGTTGAAATTAATCCCTGCCACTTTTCTTTGTTATTGGGCAAGTTTAAAGCTAAAAAAGAGGCTATACTATACTCTCTTGGCATAACTTTTATTTGTTCATGATCTAATAAATATTCTCCTCCTATATTGTCAGGCTTTAAATCTCCATGACCTAATACTAAGTCATCGGATTCTATTAAAGATGAAAAAGAATCTTGCGTTTTTGAAACAGCATTTGAATTCAATTGATTTGCCACTTTAACAGGTAATTTATCAATTAACTCAGTACTTGTTGCAAAAATTGTTTTATTAAATGATTCGATATGTTTTGTCAATGCATCTTCTGCATAAACATGAAACATAGCTATAGCTTTCATGTAATATTCTAAAGGTTTTGCTACTACACTTTCACCTAAATCTTCTTGAATAGTAATATAAAGCTCACCAAATTTAATTGGTTCAGGAATTAAACCTTGAGGAACATATTGTCCTAAAATTTCATGTTGGCCTAAATAATAATTAGTTACTGCTTCAGTTTTCGCTTTTAACTCATCTGTTGATATTTTTAAAATATACCTTTTTCCAAAAAGCTCATCATTTATTACAAAAACTTTATTGTAAGAGGGTACTTCAACCTCTTTATGTAAACTAAGTTGCATATCATATTGTTCTTTTATTTTTAATAAAATATCAGATTCAACAAATCTGTTAAGAGTTATTTCTCTAAGGATAGTATTTAATTCAGGTTTTTTCTTTATTTCTAAACTCCAACCCAAATCTTCAAGGGCATCTTGTTCCATTACTAACCTTAATGCAAAATCTGCAATGTCTGAATCTCTACCACAAACATTAAGAAGAAAATCATCAAGAGTCCACTTTTCTTTTTTTAGAGTCTCAACGATTTGAATAGCTTTTTCATAAGACTCAATACTTCCATTAAATTGTTTCCCCCAACCTAATTTTTTAGGAACTTCAGAACCAAGTAATTTTTGAACAAATAAATAAGCTGCTCCCATATCTGAACGAGTATATTTTTCTGCAAAATTTTTGTACCCATCTATACCCCTACCACACTCTAAAACTTTTTCTCTATTAGATGTATTAGCAATATTTTCTAGATTGTCACTCATCTTTCTTAACTCTCCTACAGAAATCTTTTACGGCGTTTTCTATTAAATGGCTCTTATTCCTGAATTTATCAGAATTTCTTAGAACATCTCTCAATAAGAATATAGTCTCATCTTCTACTGTAACACTAATACGATTCTTCATTGTATTACTTGATATTACTTATATATAAATGTTATTGTTTTTTAGCTACTTAGCAGTAGTTTAACTATTTAGATTTCATAAACTTGAGGAAAATTAGCTACCATATATTTTGTTTGTTCTAGATTTAAATTAACTAATACATATCCTATTTTTCGAAGAATATGTGTTCTTCCAGTTAAATCCAATTCATTTTGTGCACTTAAATCTAACCTTTTATTATCAATTCTCTTAATAGCATCAACTAAATTATCATTTAAAGGGTCTGAAGTTTTACTTAACAAAATAATTTCGTTAGAGTACTTTGATTCAATATATTGAATGGATCCAAAATAAATACCTTCTCTCCAATTAACAAACACACCTGTCGGTTCCGGATTATTTTTTACATTACTTAATTGTTCATTAAATAAAAGTGTCTGTGCTTCTAAATTCCAATCTTTATTATTCATTCAATATTAAAATTTTCTTAATAATAAAAAATTATTCATACTTAATGATATGATAATAATATGTTACACTTTATAACTAAACTTTTCTATAACTTTCATATGGAAACAAAATGGATAATATTAGGGCTAAGTTTGTTAACTTCTTCAATTTGTGGAACTTACGTAGCTAGTAATCATATTTTAACAAACCTTGCTTTAAAAAATAAAACAGAAAATAAAGAGAAAACTGCAGTTTTACTAGGGTATCAAACTTGGTCGGAGAGGTTTGATTGTAAATAAAGGCTATTACTTATTTGCCCCTGTTAAGAGTTTTGATCCTTGAAAATTAAAAATACCTATTTTCCAATAAAGAAGTCCGTTAAAACCTAATATAATTATTGCTATGAAGCCAATTCCTCTGTCATCTATATCATAAAATGATGCCCATAATAAAAATAAAGCAATCATAACATTAATTTGTAATGCTGTTTTAATATTTTTAATTCGTCTTTCCAATAATTCATGGTCTTTAGGGTGAACCATGACCAAATTATCGTGCCTATAATTATCTTTATTTCCATCTAAATGATGTATATGGTTTGTTTTTGAATAATCTTCTCCATACTTCTTCTTCGCTGTTTTTATATGACAAAGAGCATGAGAATCTTTATAGCAAGGATAACCTTTATCGTTGTAATATGTTGTTTCATCTCTTTCTTTCATTTTGTGAAATAAACTAATTTAATATTTAAATATTCCTTTACTGTGCTTTATAAAAAATGATAATATCTTTGAATAAATCGCAAATAAAAAATTAGATTAATAATAATTATATGTTTAAATCAATGCTATTAATGTTCATTAAACTTTTATCTAATTCATTTTTTAAAATTGGGTACTTAGTTAATAATTTCTCTTTTTCTTCTATGGTTAAATGATATGCTCCAGAACTACCTACTTTATAAAACATCCAAAAGTTGTTCTTTTGTATTTTTTTTGAAAATTTATCAACATAATTTAAAAAAATAATTAGATTATATCCAATATCTTCTTTTTTTAATACAATTTTGTTTCCATTTTTCATATAAAAGTCAGAAGGAATATTTAATTTAAATGCTTTATTAAAAAAAACTTCTGGATAAATCTCATTTGCAATTGTTTTATCCATAATTAATTCCATTTTACCTTGTGGACTTGAATTTACTGCAAAAACTTTTATATGAATATTAGTAGCTATGCCTTTTCCAAAATTCTTGAATAGCATGAGTAGATTAATTTTCAACTCAGAATTGTCTAATATTTCTCCACTAAGTTTTACCTCGTTTAAACTTAAAATTGGCTTCTGAAATGGTTTTATTGCTTTAGAAGTATCATAATGAATATATATTGCTGCAATAATACTTATTCCTGCCATTACAACACTGAAGATTGCAGTTAAATTTTCTATATTTATTTGCATATTTAATTAAAAGTATAAAAATTATAAATATAATTCTGTTTTTTAATATATAGCTTAATGGTCTACTTAAAAATTAATGGTTTAATATAAATGAAAATTTTAATACATTTAATACAGAAACTCGGTTTTTGTACGTATTTTGATATACAATACAGACCAGAACTTGGAGTTCAACGCCCCTATATAGGAGATTTGAACTTGAAGTTCAACGCCACCCCGAGTGAGCGTAGAACATGAAGTAAAACGCTGCGGCCCGGATTTGAACCGGGATATCCGTGAAGAAACCAGCTCTCAAGGCTAGCGCAGTACCAGGTTGTGCCACCGCAGCATATAATTAAAAAAATTAAGTATTAGTTATTTAAATTTAACGGAAATAAAACTTAAATATAACTACTTTTTAAAATAAAAAATGATTACTTTAAGAGAATATAGAAGTGAAGATCAGAAAACCTTACTTGAGATATGCGCAGATTCTATAGGAATTTCTTTCGATAAACAAAAGTTAGGAAATTTTATATTAGGCGAATTTTTTAAAGCTCCAGAATATATACAAATAGCGGAAGAAAATAAAAAAAATATAGGTTTTATATGTGCAACATCTAAAATTACTACAATATTTGAAAATAGATTAGAATTAATTATTGATACAGTATTGAAACATTTGAGAGATAAACATGAATTAGATAATAAAGATTTTGCAGAATGGTTTGTAAATAAAGCTTATTGGGAAATACCTAAAGCTCCAGAAAAAGGTGCTAAATTCACAGTTTTTACAGATAATAATTATGCAGGTGAATTATTAATTGAAGATTATCTTAAAGATATGAGCATCAAATTAGTTATGAGTAAAGTAGATTTCATTTATACAAGATATTTATCTCAATCAAGCAAACTGAAACCTTTTCTTGCAAATCATGGTTTTTTTGTGCATGAAGTAAAAGAAACGACTTTAAAACAATCATCTTATTTGATTATTGCTGCAAGGAAAATAGAAAGTAAGTATAATGGAATTAGAGGATAAATTAATTTTTACCATAAATCAAAAGACTTACCTAAAAAGTATATTAATAAAAAAATAAGTAATATTATTGTAATATCAGTTCTTCCTTTTTTGCAACACAATAGATTTAATATCATCCATATCCCTCTTTAAATTATTCAAAGCATCTTTAGTATTTATCTGGGCTTCTAATATATAAACTTTTTCTTCCTGTCTACTTAGATTAATATATATTTGTAAAACAATAGTAATAAAACCACTGATATAAAGAAAAGGCTCAGCTTGTCTATCTCCCTAAATTATAAATATGGTTCCCAAAATACTAAATAAAATATTATCTACATCCATAAAAAAGATAAAAATATATTATTTTTAAAAATAACGGTTTATTATACTTTATTTGAAGTTAATTATAAGATTAATAAAGAAAAATTTAAAAAGAACTCTCCAAAACCTCTAAGCTATGTTCCGGTGGCTCAGCGGTTAGAGCGGTCGGCTGTTAAATTAACGTTATATACGTTAGTGTAAGAAACCGACAGGTCGCCAGTTCAAATCTGGCCCGGAACGCTTTTTTTTTTAACAAAACATATATAGGTTAAAACTTTTGTTTATTTTTTATGTCTTTAGAAAAAATAATTAAAACAGGAGTTGCATTATTATTAACAGTAAACCTTCAAGCAAAAGTAACAGTATATAGAGACATTGAAGGGTTTTATGATGTATGTGTTCATATGGCATGTCCACCTGATAACCTAGAACAGTATAAAGCTTTAACTGATCGATGTTTTATTTATGGAAGTAAAGGAATATTAAGTCCAAAAAATATGAGAGAAATAAGTTGTGGCCCTGCTAAAGATGCTGAAGCATTTGGTTATACTAGATTCTTTCCTTTAGAATATAAAGGAGATCCTCATATTCCTGTACAAGAAAAAACTCCAAGTAAAAGGTCATTTGAACATGCGCCTAGGAAAAGAAATTTTTATATTCAACCAGAAACTCCGCTTAAAAAAGAAGATAAAGAAGCTACTTTCTTAATTAACCTTCCATTATGGATTTACAAACATACAACTCAATTTATAGTTTTACCAATAAAACCAGTTTTAGGTGAAGAATTATTTGAATTTAAGAAATAACATTAAACCTATTAGGTTCACACATTACTATCATCAATAGGTCAGGGTTACCTACTTGAGCTTTCTTTAAAGTATTCAAATCAGTTTGAGATGGGATACAACTTTTATATGGATGACTATGTAACATTATAATAGAATCACTTGAACATGGCTCTGAAGTTATATGACTAAAAGACTTATCAAAAAATTTAGGTTGATATAACTTAGTAACTATTGAGTTTTCACCAATTAAACATGCACTAAATTCAGTTTTTTGATTTTCAAAATAAATTTGTTCTAACTTTTCTAAAGTATTTCCTTCGAAAATTAATGTAATATTTCCAAAACTTAAAGTATTATTAACTGGCATTTCACTTACTAACATTCCTTGTAATATATTTCCTATAGGGTAAGATACAAAAGAAAATGAAACCATTAGAAAAATTAAGAATAAGCTAATAAATAAAATTACTATTTTATACCAAATAGAAGGTTTTTCTTCTTCATGTTCTTCTTCCATTAATTAATAAAACTGCACTACATTTAAATACATTCACATTTTTTAATCAGTATGGAAGAAAGAGTACAAAAAATCATTGCAAATTCTGGGTATTGTAGTAGAAGAAGAGCTGAAACATTAATAGAAGAAAAAAGAGTTAAAGTAAATAATAAGTTAATAACTATAGGAGATAAAGCAGACCCAGAAAAAGATAAAATAACTGTAAATGGAAAATTAATCAAATTAAAAGAAAAAGTATATATTGCATTATGGAAACCAAAAAAAGTTGTTTCTACATTATACGATCCTGAAAAAAGAAAAACAGTCAGAGATTTAATTAATAAATTAGATACTAGAGTTTATCCTGTTGGAAGATTAGATAACATGGCTGAAGGATTACTTTTAATGACAAATGATGGAGATTTTGCAAATAAAATAATGCATCCAAGACATAAAATAAAAAAAATATATTTAGTAAGAGCAAATAGAGAATTGACAAGTGATGATTTTGATAAATTAAAAAAAGGAATGATGATAGATGAAATGAAAGTAAAACCTGACAGATTAGTTAATCTTGGTGATAGGTTATATGAAATTACTTTACATCAAGGCTTAAATAGGGTAGTAAAAAGGTTATTTGAAAGTCTTGGTTATGGTATATATGCATTATTAAGAATTCAAGTTGCAGGAATTAAACTTGAAGGTATAAAAAGAGGTCAATGGAGACATTTAACTAATGAAGAAATAAATTCAATAAATTAATATATTAGAACTATTTCTTTAGATTTATGATAATTGGAGTTACTGGATATTATGGTTGTGGTAAAACAACTGTTTCTAAGATGTTGAAAGGTTTTGTTGTTAACGTAGATGAGATAACATATGAAGTTCTTGCACAAGGTACAAATGAATATAATAATGTAGTAAAAGAATTTGGACAGGATATATTAGAAGATGGACACATAAATAGAACAAAACTTGCAGAAATAGTATTTAATGATGAAAATAAACTTAAAAAATTAGAAAATATAACTCATCCTGTGATTTCTCAAATAGCTAAAGATTTAGTTGAAAATTGTCATCAAGATTTAATAATTATAGATTGTGCAATTTTAGAAAAATTAAAATTAAATGAAATTTGTGATAATATTATTTTAGTTGAATCTACATCTAAAACTATTTCTCAAAGAAGTGATTTAACTCATGAAGAAATTGTAAAAAGAATGAAACATCAAGATTTTGATTCTTTAGAAACAATTAAGATTAAAAATAATGGTTCATTAGAAGAACTACAAGAAACTGTAAATTCTTTTTTAGGGAACCTTGTTTAAATGATCTAACATATAATTTTCTCCTTCAACTTTAGGAACATCTAAAGGAATATCTTTTGGTTTTTTCTCAGTTTTACCTATATAAAAAGCCTGATCTTTAATTGAAGCTAAAATTGAATCTAAATCTTCAGGTTGAACTTGTTTAGGTTTCCATAGAATATCAATTCCGTCATCTTGATTTCTTGCAATAACATCAATGTAAACTCGGTTATGTTTTTGATTGATTACGTTACTAACTACAATGTTAGTTCCTTGAGCTTTTAAACCTTCAAACAAAGCAGTTGCAGCATAACTTGCAGCAAAAAACATATGTTGATTTGTTTCTTCATCTAATTGTTCTAATTCCTTAATTTCTTTTTGAGGAAAAACTTGTAAATGTCCTTCAGTTGTTGGATTTTCAGCTAAGGCAATAAAACAAATTGCATCTTCATAAACTATTTTTAGTTTATCTTTCATCCAAACAACCTCGCAATATCATCTAAATTACTTTCTTTCTTTTTTTTCGTAGCTTTCTTTTTTGTTACTTTTTTCTTTTTAGGACTTTTTTGTTCTTTTTTTTTAATATTTTTAAGTTCTTTAGATTCTTCAATTTCAACTTTTTCAGAAAAAGCTTCAATAACATCTTCAACATCTACATTTACAAATAACGCTTTTAATTGTTCATTTGTAGGAATAACTTTTCTAAATGCATCAGGATTAGTTTTAATTAATTCAACTACTTTTGGATTCTTTTTAATAATTTCAATAACTTCTTCCTTTCCTAATGTAGTTGAAGGTACTTGTTGCCCGGGTAAAGGATGTGCAGCTAAAAATTCTCTTAACATTAATGGAAGATTATGTTTCAACATTCCTTCTAATTCATCTATTTTTTTAGAATCAACTTTTCCTTTTTTTAATTCAATACCAACGTTATCCCCTTTATCTCTTGGAATAACATGAACCATAAAATGTCCAGACTGTTGGCCTGCAACTCCGCCATTGGCAATAAAGATACTACTTCCTTCTGAAACTAAAGCTTTTCTTATAGATTTTGACATTTCATTTACAATTTTAAAAGTATGTTGAAAAACATCTTTAGGAATTAAAGGCATTATTGGATAATGTTCCTTTGGCATAACTAAAGTATGACCTTTATTTGCAGGATTAATATCTAGAATAGCTAAAACTTTATCATCTTCAAAAACTATTTTAGCAGCAATTTTTCCTTGAACTATTTGACAAAAAGGACATTGTGCTTTTTGTTCCTCTAAAGCTTTTTTCTGTTCTTCTGTTAACTCAGACATATTTTATATTAAATTGATTTATATTATAAAGTTTTTGGATAGGTTTATATTTTATTAGTTAATATCTCAAATTATGTACTTACGTAATAGCGAGCATACAACAATTTATGAGTTAGGAAATATAGGTGACTCTCTTCCATCAAGTGAAAGAATTTTATTCAGTAACAAAGAGTTAAAACCAGCTAAGAAAGATTTTAAAGGTCATGTTAAGTCTTTAGAAAGTTTTATTCAGAATTTATATGGTTTAGCATTTACTAAATTTCTTGATACTACAAAGCAAAAAGGTATTACTTATGATATAATAGAAGGACCATTGGAAGGTTTAACGAAAACTACATGTGATATTAGTTTTAATTTCCAAGGATTTAATTTTCCTAGAATAGTTAGATTAAAAAGGAACAAAAATGAAATCATTTTAGTTCAATCTATAGTTGATTACTTAAGAAACCCTGCAGGAAGTGAAACCTTAGTTGAAGCAAAGAAATATTTTCACATCCAAGCTGCATCTCTTGCTTTGATACTTCCTAGAGATCAGTTATCTACATGGATAACTAGTGAACCTAAGCCAATTAGTGAATATTTGAAAGCAAGACCACATAGTTATGTAATATTTATAGATCAAACTTCTGAACAGTTATTAAAAATGGCTCAAATTAAACTTAGATATCATAGTAAAAGAAAGAAGGAAATGGAACGTTGGTTAAGAGAATAAAGGAATATTATACTGACTCTAAAATTTTATGAACCTGATAATATTCATCTTCCTCGAATTTCTTTAATCCATCAGATTTAAGTCTATATACTAATGGAAGTATATTTTTTTGATAAGGAATATTTCTTAAAATATCCATTTCATTATTCTTTTTTCTTTCTTCAGGGTTTAAAGATATGTGTCTACTTTCTGTTATACCATCTTTTTCTAATTCATAAAGAATATGATATAAGTTAAAATGTCTCTGTTTCTCAGGTAAATCTTTTGCCAAGTTAATTTCTCTTTGAATATATGGTGCAGTTTTCCAAATAATTGTGCTCAAACTATTAACAACTTCTTGCATTTTTAACATAAGTTTAGAATATATGAAATCTTTATAAAAATAATTACAAAAAACAATAAGCTTTTTAAACGGAAAGTATCTTCTACCTGAACATGAACCTATTAGAATATAAAGGTAAAAATTTACTAAAAAAAGTAGGAATTTCAGTTCCACCTAGTATTGTAACCAATAATCAAAGTTACATTAATTTATCTTTTCATAAAGAGAAATATACTGAATTTTTCTTTCAAAATTTAGATGTTGTAATAAAGGCTCAAGTTATTGGTGGAAAAAGAAAAAAGAATAATCTAATAGTTTCTTCAAATAGTTACGCAGAATCATTAAAATTTATAGATGAAATGTATAAACAAAAATTCAATGATGCTCTAATTAAAACATTGTTAATTGAAAGAAAATTAAATGTTAAGGAAGAATATTTTTTATCTATACAATATCATAATGATCAAATTTTAATCATGTTTTCAAATAAAGGTGGAATTGAAATTGAAGAAATCTCAAAAGACAATAAACCAATAACATATTATGTTCCTGTTTTAGAAGAATTTAATGATTTTAAAGCAAGAGAAATAGCTACTTTAGCTGGGTTTGAATCTAAACAAATGTTACAATTAGCTAACTTCATAAAAAAAGCTTATAATTGTTTTATTAAATTTGATTGTAAAAATTTAGAAATAAATCCAATTATAAAAACAAAAGAAGGACTTTTATTTGCAGGAGATGCAAAAATTACTATTGATGATAGCGCTGTATGTAGACAAGATGAATTTAAAGACGTTCTTGATTTAGAAGATACTTCTTTCTTAAATGATAGAGAATTAGAAGCAAGAAGAATTGATCTTAATGATCATAGAGGAGTTGCAGGAAAAACTTATGTAGATTTTGATGGTGATATTGCAGTTTTAGCTTCAGGTGGAGGAGCTTCATTAACTTGTATGGATGCAATTATTCAAGCAGGTGGAAAACCAGCAAATTATGTTGAATATAGTGGAAATCCTCCTAAAGAAAAAGTAAAAAAGTTATCTAAAATTGTTTTAAGTAAACCTGGATTAAAAGGTTGTTTAATTATAGGCGGAAGTGCTAATTTTACAGATATATATGAAACACTATCTGGGATAGCTGAAAGTATAAAAGAAGTAAATCCAAAGTATCCTATTGTAATTAGAAGGGATGGTCCTAGAAGAAAGGAAGCTTTTGAAATGATGGAAAAGTTTGCTAAAGAAAATAATTTTGATATTACTTTATTTGATGCAACTACGCCAATGACTAAAGCAGTATTACATTTAATGGAGAAATTAAAATGATTGTTGACAAAAATACTAGAGTTGTAGTCCAAGGGATGACAGGAAAAGAAGGTAGTAGTAGTACTAAGAAAATGTTAGACAATGGTACAAATGTAATTTGTGGTGTAACTCCAGGAAAAAAAGGTCAAGAAGTACATGGTTTACCTATTTTTAATAGTGTAAAGGAAGCAAAGGAATATGATAAAAAAATAAACACTTCAGTAATATATGTTCCACCTTTAATGACATATGATGCAGCAATTGAAGCTATTGATGCAGGAATTGAAACTATAGTTGTTATTACAGAAAATGTTCCAATTAAAGATACTGCAAGGTTAGTTGCAATTTCAAAAGAAAAAAATATAAGATTAATAGGTCCAAGTTCCGTGGGAGTATGGAATAAACATGGAACATTAGGAAGTATTGATGGAAAAGAAAAATTTTCAGAAGGAAATATAGGAATAATAAGTAAATCAGGTGGAATGTCTTCAGAAACTGCATTAATGTTAACTAACTCAGGCTTTGGTCAAAGTACAGTTATTGGTATTGGTGGAGATCCTATAATAGGTAATTCTTTTGCTGACTTATTAGAATTATTTGAACAAGATGCAGATACTAAAGCAGTTGTAATGTTTGGTGAAATAGGAGGCCAATATGAAGAACAAGCAGCTCAATTTGTAAAAGAAAAAAAGTTTACTAAACCATTAATTGCGTTTATCTCTGGAAAATTCGTTGAAACAGTCTCAAGAAATTTAGCTTTTGGTCATGCTGGAGCAATATTAGACTTTGGTTCTGGTACATGTGATTCAAAGAAAGAATTATTAAAAAAATCAGGAGCTCATGTTGCAGATTATCATCATGAAATTATAGATTTAATAAAAAAGGTGTTAAAATGAAATTTAAAACTTCAATTAGTAAAATTGGTGAAGAGGATTTAGTTATTAGAAATGAAAAATTAAGTAACCTAATGAAAGGCAAATTTTCAGATGCAATATTTTTATTATTATCTGGAAGAAAAGCTAAAGACGTTGAATCAAAATTATTTGAATCTATGTTAATTAGTGTAATTGATCATGGAATGGGAACTGCATCAAGTTTAACTTCACGTTTTGTAATGTCTACAGGTAATTCATTAAACACAGCTGTTGGAGCTGGCGTTTTAGCTTTAGGTGATTTACATGGCGGAGCTTTAGAAAATTCAATGAAACAATTATCTTCAATCGATAATGTTAGTGAATTTGTAAATGATTGTGTTGATAATAAAAAAATTATATTTGGTTTTGGTCATAAACATTATAATGAAGATCCAAGAACTAAAAGAATAATTAAATTATGTAAGGAATTAAAATATAATTCTAAATTTTTAGATATTGCAATAGAAATCGAAAAAGTTCTTGAACAAAAAAAAGGTAAAAAAATATGTTTAAATGTAGATGGTGTTATTGCTGCTTTATTATTAGAAATGAATTTTTCTCCTGAAGTAGGAAAAGGTTTTTTCATCATTGCAAGAACTCCAGGATTAGTTGCTCAAGCAGTTGAAGAAAAAGCGACTGAAAAACCTGTAAGAAGGGTTGATGAGAAAGATATAGAGTATCTGGGATGAAAGGAAATATAACTTGTCCAGAATGTGAAAATATAAAATCTATTGAAATTAATAAGGTATAATAGTGATATTCAATGTCCTATTGCTGAACCACAGCAGAAATCTTTTTAAATAATAACTTAATTCTTTATATTAGGTGATATAAAATGCCATTCGATCCAGAATTAGATAAAACGGTATATAGTGAAGAAAAAGAGTTTGAAGGAACAAAAGTAAGCGTTTCAGTAAAACAATACAATGAAGGAGTTAAAAAGATTCAAATTTCTAGAGAAAATTCTAATGCAGAAGGTCAATATAGGTTTGCTAAACTTGGTAGATTAACTAAGGAAGAAGCTGAAGCTGTTTTGCCAATGTTACAAAAATCTATTGAAAACATGGATTAATTTTTTTCTTCTTTTAAGAAACCTTTTTAAACATCAATTTAATTCTTTTTAAAATGAAATATGATGCTCAATTTATAGAAGAAGAAATTATTGAATATTGGGATAAAAACTCTATATACAGTAAAATTAAAGATAAAAATTACGGAAAAAAGAAATATTACTTCTTAGATGGCCCTCCATATACTTCTGGAAAGATACATATTGGTCAAGCTTGGAATAAATCCATGAAAGATATGGTTTTACGTTATAAAAGAATGTGTGGCTTAGATGTATGGGATAGAGCGGGGTATGACATGCATGGTTTACCTACAGCTCATAAAGTAGAAGCTAAATTTGGCATTAAAAATAAAGATGAAATTCCTGTATTTGGAGTTGATAAATTTGTTACTGAATGTGAAAACTTAGCTAGAGAAAACATGGAACAAATGAATATTGATTTTAAAAGACTTGGTGTATGGATGGATTTTAAAAATGCTTATATGCCTATTACTAAAGAATTCATTGAAGGTGAATGGTGGCTTGTAAAGAAAGCTCATGAGAAAGAAAGGTTATATGAAGGTAAAAGAACTATGCATTGGTGTTCAACATGTGCAACATCTTTAGCAAAACATGAATTAGAGTATAAAGAAATAAGAGATAACAGTATTTTTTTAAAATTTAAAATAAAAGGAACTAATGAATTTTTAATTATTTGGACTACAACTCCATGGACAATTCCATTTAATTTAGCTGTAATGGTAAATCCAGATTTAGAATATGTAAAAGCTAAGGTTGGAGATGAAGTGTGGATTATCGCGAAAGCTTTAGTTGCTCCTGTTATTCAGACAGTTGCAAATAGAACATATGAAGTTTTAGAAGAATTTAATGGAGATCAATTAGAAGGAATACAATATGAACATCCTTTAGCTGATCAAATTAAAGATTTTAAAAAATTAAAAGAAAAGCATGAAAAGTTACACACAGTTGTACTAAGTAATGAATATGTTGATGTTACTGCAGGAAGCGGTTTAGTTCATTGTGCACCCGGATGTGGACCTGAAGATTTTGAAGTTGGATATAGAAATGGTTTACCTGCATATAACGAAATTGATGAATTTGGTATGTTTCCTAACTCTATGGGAAAATTAGGTGGTAAGTTTGCAAAAAAAGATGATAAATTTTTCATTGAAGAATTAAAAGATAGAAAAGCTTTGATTGAAACAACACAAGTTGATCACGATTATGCTCATTGTTGGAGATGTAAACAACCTGTTGTATTCAGAACAACTAATCAATGGTTCTTTAAAATTGAAGATTTAAAGGATGAAATGCGGAAATTAAATGAAAGAGTTCATTGGGTTCCTGACTGGGCAGGGTCAAGACAATTTGATTCCTGGCTTGATAATTTAAGAGACAATAGTATTACTAGGCAAAGATATTGGGGTTGTCCTGTTCCAATTTGGAAATGTGATGATTGTAATGAATTCGAAGTATTTGATAAAGTTGAAGATTTAGAAAAATTATCTGGACAAAAAATAGAAAAATTACATAGGCCATGGATTGATGAAGTTAAATGGAAATGTAAATGTGGCGGAGAAAAAATTAGAATTCCTGATATATTAGATGTTTGGATAGATGCTGGTACAAATTCATGGACATGTTTAGATTATCCTCAAAGAGAAGATTTATTTAATGAATTATTCCCTGCAGATTTTATTTTAGAAGGAAAAGATCAAATTAGAGGTTGGTTTAATTTACTTTTTGTTGCAAGTATGGTTTCAATGAATGTTCCTAGTTACAAAGCTGTATATATGCATGGTTTTGTTCAAGATTCAGATGGAAGAAAAATGAGTAAAAGTTTAGGAAACATTATTTCTCCTTATGAAGTAATTGATAAGTATGGAAGCGACACTTTAAGATATTACATGATCAGTGGAGCAAAAGCTGGAATAGATATTAATTATAATTTTGATGACATGAAAGTTAAAAATAGAAATTTAGTTGTACTTTGGAATGTTCATAATTATATAATAAACTATGCTGAAGAAATCCAAGAAAATCCTTTACAACTTGATGTAAGCATATTAGAAAGTGCATCACTTGAAGAAAAATATATTTTATCTAAATTAGATTCGACTATTTTAAAAGTAACACAATTATTTGAAGAATATAAAATTGAAGAAATTCCAGTTCATATTGAAAATTTATATTTAGAATTATCTAGAACTTATATACAATTAATTAGAGATAAAGCAGTATTAGGAACTGATGAAGAAAAAAAGTTAGTTCTTTATGTAATGTATAATGTTTTAATTGAAACTTTAAAAATATTTTCTACCATAGCTCCATTTATTACTGAAAAAATGTATCTTAACTTAAAAGATAAATTCGGAATAGCTGAAGAAAGTATACATCATTTTGATTGGCCTGAAGTTGAAGCAGGAGCAATAAATAATACTTTAGAAGATAATTTTGAAATAGCTAAAATGATTATTCAATCATCTTTGGCAGCTAGAGAAAAGGCTAAGTTAGGCTTAAGATGGCCAATTGGTGAATTAGTTATTGAAACTTCTTCAGATCAAGTAAATAAAGCTGTAAGGGAAATGTATGAAATTATTAAAACTCAAATTAATACTAAAGAAATAGTTTTAACTGAAATTGTTGAAGGAGTAAAAGAATTAGTTAAACCTGACTTTGCTAAACTTAAGCCAGACTTTGGAGAAAATTCAGGAAAAGTAATTGCTGCTTTATCAAATATTTCTCCTGAAAGTATAATAAAAGCAGTAAGAGAAAACGAAAAATATGAATTAGAAGTTGAAGGTGAAACTTTCAACATAGTCTCTGAACACTTAATAATTCAAAAACAAACTCCTGCTAATTTAGAAGGAAGTGAATTTAGACATGGAGTTGTTTATGTAAACACAGATAGAACTGAAGAATTAGATAATGAAGGGTATACTAGAGAATTAACTAGAAGGATACAAAATGCAAGAAAAATTTCTGGACTTGAAAAAATGGATAACATCGATTTATGTTTAATAATTCCTAGTGAAATTAAACTAGATGAAGCTATTATTAAAGAAAAATGTGGAGTTAAGAATCTTGAACTTGCTAAATCTAAAGACTATCATACTAAAGTTGAAGAAAAAATAAAAGAAAAAATGTTTGAAATTTATTTTAGCAAGGACTAAAGTTCATCATCTATTGTTCTCATAGGTTCAGTTCTTAGATAGTTCGCATCTTGTGCAACTTTTAGAAACGGTTCTTTAACATCTCGATGAAGTAGACTCAAAGTTACATAACTAGATGTACTAGGTATATCTCCATCTAGAGCACTATTTGTTGCTTGCTTTATATTTTCTTCAAGTCCATTAACTAAAGAACTAATTTCTTGGTCTAATTTAATACCCAAAGCTTTTGCTCCAATTTTAGCCTGGTGTAATGAAATTACTAAATTACCATAGTCTTCTTTTTTTAGGTATTTTTCAGCTAAATCAAGATTAACTTTTACTTGTTCAGGTAAGCTTGAATTCCCTTTAGTAAGACTAACAACATATACTTCACTTTGATTAGGTAGTGAAAACTTTTCATCTCCAGTAAGCTCTTGTGTTTGTCCATCCTGTTTAATTGTATGAGTTGGACTTTTTGAATAACCTGCTTCATTTCCTTTAGGTAATGGAGATCCCCCTCCTTTAACAAAACCTGCTCCTCTATATCCTTGCATATAAATCATCCTCCATATAAAAAAACATAAGAAATCACTTAATGTTTTATAAATATTACGTTACTTTAGAACCCAAGTTTGACAGTTAAATAGAAAAGTGTCCTAAGTTTGTTTTAGGTTA
>CAZPRK010000004.1:0-15430 GCA_964589485.1 uncultured Methanosarcinales archaeon
AACTGTCAAATGAATATTCAGGATGAAATAGTTAGTAAACTGTCAAACTTGGGATATAAAGATAGAATTGTAATTGAATTGCCGAATGTAGAATGGGCTGAATTTACAGATACTAATAGTATGGATCCTTTTATTGATTCAGAAAGTAATAGTTTAGAATTAAGGCCTTCATCTTCTTCGCAGTTAAAGGTAGGAGATATTATTTCTTATAGATATGAAGATAGTTATATTGTTCATAGAATTGTTCAAATTGGTAATGATGATAAAGGTTGGTATGCTTTAACAAAAGGAGATAATAATAAAAAAATAGATCCTGATAGAGTAAGGTTTAATCAAATTCATGGAGTTTTAGTTGCTATTTTGTATTAAACTTTAAAATAATAGTTTATGTCTTTTCCACTTAAATCTTTTACATCAATTTCTTGTTTAACTGGGTAAAGGTTTCTTGATCCTTTCTTAACATTCATATGATTGTTACAACTTCTAACTTTCTTTAATATATCATTATTTGATTTATCAAACGCATACATAACTTGGTCTTGGTAAACTAGTAGAGTTATTATATTTCCTTTTTGAAGTTTATCCCATTTTACGTTTTGTCCTAAAACATAAGTATTGTCAAATTGTGTTGTTTTTCTTTTTACGCATTTATTAAACGCAACTAAATCAGCTCTAGCTATATGTGTTTGAGTATTTACTGTAGCTCCATATGGTTGATATTCGTAGATAATATAATCAAATTCTTTAATTTCTTTTCCATCTTTACAATTGCTAACTCTATTTACTTGATAGTATTTATCAAATCCAGTTTGCTTCTTATAACTTGCTTCAGCATGATAACAATCTTTAGTGCAACTGTCAACTGTAGTAAATTTAGTATCAAAATCTTTTTTATTAAAAGATCCACCTTTTTTCGCATATCTATCTGTAGTTGTAGCGCAACTATCTTTGTATATTATACCTTTGTAGTATAATTCACCTTTAGTTAATTGATTAACTCCACCATCTGTATCACTAGGAATATCGTGTTTTATTATTACTTGTGGTGTATTTCCGCCAGGAGATTGTGCTTTTTTTGCTCCTCTGCCATCACTTCCTATTCTTTCTATTCTATTTTTTAAATTTAATACTCCACCATACGTTCTATGGCATGTTGCTGTTTCAATACACATGTCACCAAATATCCCAGTTGCATCAGTCCATCCTTTCGATGCATATGCCGCAGAGCCAAAGCAATTATTAGATTTCCAAAAATCTGCAGGTCCACCTGCATGAAGTCTACATGCTTGATCTAATCCCATTCTTGAAACTCCTTTTCTTTTATTTTTTGGTAAGCTGAAATAATCTTCACCCGCAATACGATATTTTTTATTTTTTTGGATGCTGTTTTCGAATTTTGATGAAGATATTTCCATTTGATTTTTATTCAATGTTGGTTTCTCTTCTAAATCTCTAGTTTTAACATTAGAACAAAGAACAGATTTTAAACAACCAGTATATCTAACTTTATCATACAAGTGAACAAATTCATTTTTTGCATTATAGCCTACTTGTGTTGATAGTTGACAGTTGCTTAATGCTTGTTCTTCATAAGCAACCATGTGTGTGAAACCTTTTGCATCACAAAATATTTTAGCTGTATTTTCACTTCTATAATTTTTTTTATTGCTAAAACTTTCTACTCCTAATCCATAATTTGCTTTTTTAGCAAAATCAAGGTTTTTGAATACATATTTCTTTTTACCATTTAAATGAATATCTTCCCAATTTAGTTTTGGGTTTTCAAATAAAACATCTTCATCATATGCGTATACAGGAAGACTATTAATACTTTGTTTAGATGCACTTGGTTCTTTAACACAAGCTCCATCTTTACATCCTTTAGGACAGAAAACAGTTTCTTGTAATCTATAGTATTTTTGATTTGAGTCACAATAAAACTCATTTAAAGTATTTGCATCTTTACATTGATCTTTAGCGTAATATGATCTAGTTCTTCTAGTATGTTTATGCCTAGAATATGTTTGTTCTTTCTTAAAATAATCTTTATTACCTGTTCTACATTTACTACTTTGGTATTTTTTACTTGATTTTATTATAACTGGTTCTTTAGACTCTTTAAAATCTTCTAATGTTCTGCATGCACCGTCTTTACAACCTAATTCACATGCTTTGTAATTCACATGTCTTTTATAATTGTAGTTTCTACTTCTTCCTCTTCTTTTATATGTTTTCCATGAACATGAATTTTCTACAACAGTATTTGAGTTTTTACATTTGTCAGTTCTAGCTGAATTATAATACCTACCTCTTCTACTTTTATATTTGTAAGTAAGTTTTCCTTTTTTTTCTAAATTACTTCCATCATTATCGGAACAACTTACAACTCTGTATGTCCATGATGTCCTAGGTTTTGAAGTTTTATAATATCTTCTTCCACCCCAACCTTGGCCAGCTAAATCATCTGAAGTGGTTTCAATTATAGTTCCATTTTCATCATAGTATTCAACTAATGGAGAAGTAACTTGATCTTGACTCATAAGAATAAAAATTAATACTAAGAATCCTCCTACATACCATAATAAATGTGATTTGTTTATTGTTTTCATTGTGTCTATTAATCCTTTACTGATTTAAATACTTAACTAAAAAAATAAAAAAAAGAGTTTGGTTTTAAACCACTCAATTAGGTGTAATCGATTTGTGTATGTTTATGTGATAAGCAATATAGTCCTTGTACTCCTCTTTAACTTCCTTAATTTGCTTGTCATTAATTCCAGTTGCATAAGGTAAATCGAATTGTGAGTGTACTTGTGTTCCACCGTCTGTTTGCCATCTTGCAACCCACATTATTTCACGAATGCTATTATCTTTATTAAGATTTTTCCTGAAAAACAAGTAATAATTACCATCTTTGGTTTTTACAAAACTCCATACATCACTACCTCTCACGTATGGTCCACTTTTGATTTTTTTCATAGTTTCTTTCAAAGTTTCTGTAACTGCTGATCGATTAGGTCCTGAATTATAGAATCCTAAATCTGCTAATAGTGATTTTGCAAAGACTTCATCAGAATTACCTTTCCATCTAGTATTAGTACTGGTAGATATTCTATGTTGTTTCCAAAATCCTGTGTTTTTAGAGTTTTTACCTTTAGTATACCAATCTTTTGATTGTTTTTCTTTACTCTCAGTACAAATGAAGTTATATCCAGTACTATATGCAGTTTTAACAGTTTGTCCTGTTTTATATGCAGAACAATCTTTCCCATCTAAATTTGTTTTTCTTCTAGGGCTACTACATAGAGATGGTCCTCCTAATCTACTTGCTTGGTTACAGTATGGTGGTCCCCAGTAATTTTTATGCTTCTTCCAAATTTTAGAGCCACTGCTTAATGTTGATTGTTTGCTTGTGCTAGGAGAATCTGATATACAAGCTCCGTTACTACATCCTTTAGGACAAGTAACTGCTTTAAAACTTGGTTTTTTTCCATTGCAAGAATATTCCATTAATTTACCTTTATAATATCTGCTTCTTCCGTTGTAACAATAATCTGTGTTTGATCTAGTATATGTTCTACTTCCATATTTATATGAATATTTTCTTTTTCCTTTTGAATTAATATTTCCATTATCTGTGTCTGAACAAGCGGTATATGTTCGACTTCTTCTTCTGTAAGCTTGTCCTGATAAGTCGTTTGAATCTTGAGCTTCTACTTCGCCTAGTTCATTAATTATTTCAACTTCTTCAACTGTTACTTGTTCTTGACTCATTAATACAAAAATTAATACTAAGAATGCTCCTGTATACCATAATAAATGTGTTTTATTTGTTAATGAACTTGACTTTTTTTTAACCATTTTTTTACACCTCATGTATAAGCTATCATTTCAATTACACCTGCAATAAACACAAGTATAACTCCTATTACTAACAATATTACAGCATCTGTTAGTACATGCTTGAATTTCTTTGATCCTAATTTTTCTCTTAATACTGCGGCTGAAACTACTCCTCCAACAATTGCAGCAAACACATAAGCAAAAGCTTCAGTTATCATATGTGGGAGAATTGGTAACATATTTGTTCCAAATTTAAGGAAAGCGTTTCCACCAATTGACATTTTTGCAGTTGCAGCAAAAACAACACCCCATACTGATGCATTCCAAGTTAAGAATAACAATGAACCTGCACCATAAACTAAACTTAATATGAAACAAACTGCGAAAACAATTAAGTTATTAATTATAATTCCACCTAAATAAGTATCATTAAATGCATACCCTGTTAATCCTGCAACTTTAAGTTGAGGTTCAAAAACACTAGCATCTCCTATTAGAGTAATGATACTAAATCCTAGAAATATTCCCAAGAACATGTAAATATAAACTTTAAAAATTTCTTTATGATCTTTAAACAACTGTGTAATGTGAAATTTCTTTTCTCTAATTTCAACATTTTCTTCTAATTTTAATAACATTGCCAATGATGGTATTAATAAAACAGAAGTAAATGCAACACTCATTAATCCAGTGCTAGAAGGAAAAATTAATCTTGCTGAAATATAACCTAAAAAGGTATAAAAAAAAGCTAAAAAAAATGCATGGTGTTTTTCTTCCACCCATTTAATTTTGAAGTTTTGTTCGAACATTTTATTTCGTACTATTATTTGTTTGGTTGTTGTATTCAGTTTGAGCAACAAATGACGAATTATTACTTGTATTTGTTCCTCTTACAGCTTGTCTTGTGTTGTTAATTGGTGTTGTTGTTTTTTGAAGACAAGCTCCTTTTGAACAGCCGTTTGCACAGATTACTTGATACGTTATCACTTGTCCTTTAAAGCAATAATATTCTCTAAGTCCACCTTGGTAACATGTATCTTCATAACCTGATGTACCTAACATTACTGTACCTTTTTTGAAATAATCAATACCATTATCTGATTCAGTACAAGTTGGTTTAGGTTTAGATATGTTTATTTTAGTTGTCACTTTAGGTTTTTTGGTAGTTGTAACTTTTTCTGTACAAATAAAGTTATATCCTGATGTATATGCAGTTTTTACAGTTTGTCCTGTTTTGTATGCAGAACAATCTTTCCCATCTAAATTTGTTTTTCTTCTAGGACTACTACATAAACTTGGTCCACCCAATCTACTTGGTTGATTACAATAAGGAGGTCCCAAATAATTTCTATGTTTCTTCCAAATTTTAGATGAATTATTTGATATTGATTGTTTACTTGTGCTAGGAGAATCTGATATACAAGCTCCATTATTACATCCTTTAGGGCAAGTAACTGCTTTAAAACTTGGTTTTTTTCCATTGCAAGAATATTCCATTAACTTACCTCTATAATATCTACTTCTTCCGTTATAACAATAATCTGTGTTTGATCTAGTATATGATCTTCTTCCATATTTATATGAATATTTTCTTGTTCCTTTTGAGTTAATATTTCCATTATCTGTATCTGAACATGCAATATATGTCCGACTTCTTCTTCTGTAAGCTTGTCCCGATAAGTCGTTTGAATCTTGAGCTTCTACTTCACCTAGTTCATTAATTATTTCAACTTCTTCAACTGTTACTTGCTCTTGACTCATTAATACAAAAACTAATACTAAGAACCCTCCTGTATACCATAATAAATGTGATTTATCTGTTAATGAACTTCCCCTTTTTTTTACCATTATAACACCTCTTTTTTGTAAATTAAAATAATTTTAACAATATTAATATACTAAATAGTGACGCTCAGTTATATACTTTTCTAAAATTAAATTTTCAAATATTTTAAAAACTATTAGTAAATACCTAACATTGAGGTGTTTGTTATGAAAAAAAATGTACTTATTATCGAGGATGAAGAAAACATTGCGAAAGCAGAAGAATTAATTTTGCAAGATAACTTCAACGTCATTATTGCAAACGATGGAGAACAAGGATTAAAAAAAGCTAAGGAAATAATTCCTGATTTAATTATTTTAGATTTAATGATGCCGAATAGAGGTGGATACGATGTTTGTTATCATTTAAGACAAGATGATGAGTTAAAACATATAAAAATTTTAATGGTTACGGCAAAGGATCAACAAATAGATGAGGATAAAGGGATGTTAGTTGGAGCAAATGAATATTTAACCAAACCATTTGAACCAGAAGATTTACTCAACTTAGCATTAACTTTAACTAAAGATGATTAATGCAATACATGCTTTTTTTTTATTTTTAGGAAATGTAGAAGGGGATTTATTCAAAAATTTTACTTATCTATTAATATTTATGTTAATTAGTTACATGATTGCTTCTGAATATAATAAAACAAGAAAACATGAATATAAATATTTAGTTGTTGCATTTTTGGCATTATCTTTACAAGCTGCAGTTAATGTTATTGTTGGTTTTTTTGTTGTTTTCCGAGGACATACTTATTTTCCTTTTGACTATTTTATACCAATAATTGGGCATGCATTTGAATTAGTAGGTTTAGTATTATTGGCTAACGCTTTTTTATACCCTATTGCAAATAGTGAATTTTCATTAAAAAGAAAAATAACTCAAAATATCTTTTTAGTAAGTTTTTTTATTATATTAGTACAAATATTTTGGTTGATTGCAAAAATAAAAAATCCATCTTTACAATTTAATCAATATGCTGGCTTTGGGTTATTTACAGTATTAAAATTATTTATTGTAGCAAGTCCAATATATCATATTTTTTTCACAGAAAAAAAAATGAAATATAAACATTTAATTTACTTAGCTTTTGTTTTATATGCAATTTCTCCTTTAGTAAGTTTATTTAATCATATGTTTTTTCAAAGCACAAGCGCAAGAATGGATGTTTTTGTTCAACCTTGGCCTTTTTTTTCAGCTTTAATGTTTACTAGGTCTATATATTTAAAATTAGTAGATAAATTATATTTGAAATCAAAATTAAAAGAATCTAATTTAAAGTATTTACAGGAAAAAGAATTAAATGCAATGAAGGATGAGTTTGTTTCTGTAGTAAGTCATGAGTTAAGAACACCATTAACTTCAATTAAATTATATCTTTCTTTAATGAAAAATAAAAAGTTAGGTAAAACTTCTAAAAAACAAGATGATGCATTAAATATATTAAGTGATGAAACTACTAGGCTAGGAAATTTAATTAACGATATTTTGGATTTAAATAAATTAGAATCAAATAAAGTACAATTATGTCTTGCAAAATTTGATTTAAATGAATTAAAAAATCCTATATATTATGGATTGGCGAAAGAAAAGAAATTAGTGGTTAAATTTAATGTTATAAAAAAAGCAAAAGTAACTTGTGATCCTGATAAAATTAAACAAGTTTACATAAATTTAATGAGCAATGCTGCAAAGTTTACTGAAAAAGGTTTTATTAAAGTACAAATGATAGTTAAATCAAATGAGTGGGTTTTGATTGTTAAAGATTCTGGACAAGGTATTGCAAAAAAACACTTACCTAAACTATTTGAAAAATTTTATCAAGTGGGGGATTATATGACTAGAAAAGTAAAAGGAACAGGTTTAGGGTTATCTATTGTAAAAAAAATAGTTGATTTACACAAGGGCACTATAGAAGTAAATAGTAAAGTAGGAAAGGGTACGACTTTTATATTAACTTTTCCTAAGATTTAACCAGAATTGGAGAGGAATTAATAATAAATTATTAACAACAGTATATACAACTGCAGGCAAAGCTACAATTGGTTCAAAGTGTGTCAAAGCTACTACTGTTGCCAATGTAAAGTTTTTATAACTAGTTGAAATAGCAAACGATAAATTTTCTTTTTTATTTTTCCCAATAAAATATCCTAATGTGAAGTTTATAACACTTAATATTGCAACAAAAAGTCCTAACTTAAAAGTTAATGCGATATTGTTTAAAATTATTTCTCTAACTGGAGCAATAACTCCTATTATTAATACAAATAATATAATAATTGAAATATTTGTTTTATTTTTATTTAATGTATAATAAATTGAAGTTTTTCTTATTATTTGTGCAAAAAATATTGGTATTATTACTAATTTGATCAGAGTTAAAGTAATTGCTAAATAATCTAAATTTATTTCTGTGCCAGTAAAAAATAAGATTAATGCTGGAACTATTACTGGGCTAATAATGTTTGACATAGATGTTATAACTAATGAAGTTGATGATATGCCACCATATAGTTCTGAAAGAAATACAACACTCATTCCTGATGATATAACTGTGACTATAATTAATCCTACATAAATTTCGGTTGAAAACAGTGGTTGGAATAAAAAAACAATAATTGGAGATATTAAATGTATTATTGCCAATGCTTTTGTTTCTTCTCTATAATTTTTAATCTTTTCAATTATTTGTTTAAATTTGATGTTTAGACAACTAAAAAACATCAATAGCATTAGGATGTATATAAGGAATGGTTTAAGCAAAATACCTATATTTGACATATAAAATCCAAGAATTACTGCAATAATGATTATTAACCAAGTATATTTTTTCAATAAGTCTTCCATGTACCTATTCTAAATGTAGTTCATATTTAATTTTTTCCTAAGATTTAAATAGTATTTTATTTTCTTGATAATTTATGATACCTGTAGGTGGGCAAGCAGTAATGGAAGGCGTAATGATTAAAAGTCCTAATTATGTTGTTGTGTCTGTAAGAAAAAAAGATGATAAAATAGTTACTAAAATAGATGAATTAAAAGAAAAATCAAAATTTTTCAAATTACCTTTCATTAGGGGGGTAGTAAATTTAGTAGAAATGTTAATTGTAGGAATAAAAGCTTTAACTTGGAGTGCGAATCAAGTTGAAGAAACAGATGAACAATTAAGCTCTAAAGAAATTTTTTGGACAATTTTTGTTTCATTTTTCTTTGCAATATTATTATTTGTCGCCTTACCATTTTATTTAACTAAAATTGTTATTCCTGACACGGGTTTTTTATTTAATTTTATTGACGGTATTGTAAGGATTGTAATATTCATATTATATATTTACATAATTTCTTTTATGGATGATGTGAAATTGTTGTTTCAATATCATGGAGCTGAACATAAAGCAATACATTGTTATGAAAATAAAAAGGAATTAAATGTAGAAAATATTAAACCATTTAATCCTGTTCATCCTAGGTGTGGGACTGCGTTTATTGCTATAGTTTTAGTAATTAGTATATTTGTATTTTCTTTATTAAAGGGAGTAGTTTGGTACTTTAATGTAGCTGCTAGAATTTTGTTAATGCCTGTAATAGCTGCTATTTCATATGAATTATTAAAAATGGGAGATAAAAGAAGAAATAATTGGTTTTTTAAAACATTAGTTTGGCCGGGGTTGGCATTACAAAAAATAACGACTTCTGAACCTACAGATAAACAAATTCATGTAGCAATAGATGCTTTAAAAAAAGCATTAAGTATGGAGAGATCAAGATGATTAAGCTATTACAAGATTTGAAAAGTTTATGGATCGGAGATATTATTAAACGGAATAAAGTAACTCCTTTCATTGTATTTGTGTTTTTTTTAATATCTTTTATTACTACAAGGCTTATAGTTTTATTTTTCCCTGACTTTAACATTCTTGGTTTAGGGATAATAGAAAGTTATGAAATACATCATTATTTTTTGGGAATAGTCTTATTATTGATTGCAGGATGGGTTGTTTTGGTGAGTGATAGTTTAAGATTAAAAAGAATTTCTGCAGCATTATATGGTGTAGGTTTCGGGTTAATTGTAGATGAAATAGGGCTATTATTAACTTGCGGTACTGATGGTTTAACTTGTGATTATTGGAGTAGAATAACTTATGATGTTGTTACTTATGTTGTTGTTGGTTTTTTAATTATAATTTACTTTGGTCCTTTCTGGAAAGTATTTCATGGGAAGATAATAAAGAATTTGAAGCGATTTTTTTGATTAATGGAATTCTGCTCCCTTCTCTATAGCAAATTGTTCAGTTTCATTTAATTTATAATGTTTAATTTCGTGCCTCATCAAAGATAATATTTCTTTTTTACTTTTTCCTTTATACATTTCATTTTTATCATTTAATATTCTTTTTAATTTTGTTTCTTCATCGGCAACTAAATAGATCCATTTAAAATCAATTAGTTTCATTAAATATTCAACATCTTCTTTAACTCTTAAACTTTCAATAATAAATTCCTTCGGCAATTTAATGTCTTTCAAAAATTGTTTAATATATCCATATTTTTTTTTATAAATCCAATCTGCAGCTTTTATTGTTAATTCTCTATTAAATTCTTGTTTTGGTAAATTATTTTCTTTAAGAAATAATGGAACTAAGTAATTCCTATAATGTTCTCTTATTGCAATAATTGGAATTCCTTTTTCTTCACTTATTTTTTTTGCAAAAGTACTTTTACCTGTAGCAGTAGCTCCAGAAATTATATATCTATTTGCCATACATTTTTCTCAATGTTTTAGTATTAACACCTAGGTGAAATAATAGTTTAACAATTTGATTTAATATTGATTGTTTAATAACACCATTTTTAAATCTTCGAGATGAAGTTTTACAAAACTTAAAATATTTTAATTTTCCTTTTTTTTTCAATCTTTGTGAAAACTCTATATCCTCACATAAATCCAATTTCTTAAAATAATCAAAATATTTCTTTCTAACAAACATACATTGATCTCCATAAATCGAATTAAATAATTTCATTCTAATATTAGCAAAGTAAGAATTGATATTTAATAAAAAACTAGATGGAAAAAATTTCATTTCAATTCCGCCTCCAATATATTCATTGGATAAATTTTTTATTTCATTATAAACCTCAGAATCAATATAGGTATCAGGATGTAAAAACAATAACATTTCATTTGTAGATTTTTTAGCTCCCAAATTCATTAAATGCCCTCTATTACTAGAATAACTTTTTATTTTAATATACTTTCCTTTAACTTGGTCAACTTTTCCAACTATGATTATTTCATTTTCAGGAATTTTTTTAAGAAACTCTTCTAGGTAAGGTCCTTCTCTTTTTACTGGGATTATTATAGATATCATATTATATCCTCTAATTTTTGTCCATATGGAATCGAAGGAGCTATTCCATATACTGAGAACATCATAATTTCCGAAAAATTAGCAATCATTGGTGTGGGTAAATCAAATAAATCATGAATTTGTGCAACCCCTTCTTCAACTTGATAACTTCCATTTACTTTTAAAATCAATGATTTTTCTTCTAGTTCATTAAATATTTCTGGCAAAGATTTAACATTTAATGCATAAACATATTCAATCCAAGAATTTGAATTCGCATCTGTTTGTTGAAATACGCCAATATATTCTAATTTTTTTTCAATTTGTTCCTTACCTATATATTCAAAAAAAGTTTCTAATTCTTCATTTAATTCTCTAATTGCACCTTCTTTATGGTTGTGATCAATTTCTTTTAATCCACCGCCCCATAAACTAAAATAATTTTCATATTTATATAATTTTTTTCTAAATTGAAGTAAAACATTTAAAAATTCATCAAAAATTAATGTACTTGCGTATACTTTCATAATATTAAGAAATTAATTTATTTTTTATATATCTATTTGTTTTGAAAATCAAAATTTTACTCGACTATTATATTTGCCAATAAACTTTCTGCATATGCAGCTGATGTGTAAGGAAATTTACCTTTTTCTTTGAAAGTAAAGCTATATTTCTCGTTAGGTTTTATTATTTCACTTCTAAAATATCCATATGGTTGTTTTGCATAAACTCTATGTGTTGTTCTTCCAATATTTTCCCATACAACAACATCATTTTTCTTAATAGTTAAATCATTTGGTTCTGCTTTACCTTTACTTAATTTTACAATATGGGTTGTAGGTAAATCAATTTCTTTAATAGTAATTTTTTTACCTGGACCTTTTGGTTTTAATTCAGAATTACTTTTAGTATTAATATTTTCAACTATTTTCCAAGAAGATCCATTTAAGTCAAAAGTAATTAGTAATTTACTATTATCTATGTTAAACTTGTCAGAAATAGTTATGTTGTGTATATTAATATTTTCTTTAACGTCTGTAATATATGCATTTACCTGACTTACAAATAATATTATTTTATTATATTCTCCTTTATCTAAAGGTATTTTAAGTAAACTAAACCCTAAATTTTCAATTTCAGTTAATTCTATTTCAGATGAATCTAAAAATAATTCTGCAGAACTACCCTCTTGGTAAATTTTTACTTTATCAAATGTAATGCTAAAGCTATGGTATTCATCTAAATTTTTAGCATTTATTAGTAATTCAAAGTCACTTTTTTCAGGAATAATGTCTAAAGGTTTATCTTCTTGACATCCTACCAATAATATTAATATTAACATAATAATTCTTTTCATATATATAATAAATAGAAGAGTTTTTATATAATTTACTGAATATTAATAGTGTGGCCCAAGAAAAAATATTAAAATTACTTATGAATAAGGATGATATTACTTGGCAAAGTCTTATTCATGAATTGGTTAAAAGTAATGAAATTGATCCATGGGACGTTGATGTTTCTTTATTAACTCAAAAATATATTGAAATATTAAAAAAATTTAAAGAATTTGATTTTCATGTTTCTGGAAAAGTTGTATTGGCTGCAGCTATTTTGTTAAAGATTAAATCTTCTAAACTTGTGGGGGATGATATGAATGCATTAGATAGTTTATTTGCTCAATCACAACAAACTGAAGAAGAAGATTTTGATGATTTTGATGACGATGTTCATGAAGAAGCGAAAAATAAACAACAATATAATGAATTTAAACTTATACCCAGAACACCTCAACCTAGGAACCGTAAAGTTACAGTATATGATTTAATGGATGCTTTACAGAAAGCTTTAGAAGTTAAAAAAAGAAGAGTTGAAAGGTCAATTCCAGAGGGAATGAATATTTCTTTGCCTAAAAAAAAGGTAGACATAAGTCAAGTAATACGTGATGTTTTTTCATCAATAAAGTTACATTTTCATAAGAATACATCTAAATTAAGTTTTAGTCATTTAGTACCTGATCAACCAAGCAGAGATGATAAAGTATACACTTTTATTCCATTGTTACATTTAAGTAACGCGAGAAAAGTAGATATGCATCAAGAACAACATTTTGGAGATATTGATATTTATATGGCCGGAAAAGGTCCAAAAAGTGAATGGAATCCTGAAGAAAGTTCTTTAAAATATAGAAAGAAAACAAAAAAAATTTAAATCATTAATTTTTCATTTTTTTAATGATAAAAAAGAGTTTTGTTATTTTACCTAGGTTTAGTATAAATTCTGAAAAAAAGTTATGGGATAACGGTGTACATTCATGGGATCATTTTTTACAAAATTCAAATATTCCTGGTATTTCTCCTCAACAGAAATCATCTTGTGATGAATTTCTTACAAAGGCAAAACGAAATTTAGAAGTAAAGAATCATGATTTTTTCTATCATAATTTGCCAAAAGATGAACATTGGAGACTTTATCAAGAATTTAAGGAACATCTTGGATTTGTTGATATTGAAACTACTGGTTTAAGTAAACATTATAATAAAATTACTACTATAAGTTTTTGGGATGGTAAAGAAGCAAGAACTTACATTAATGGAGATAACTTAACTGAAGAAAATATGATTAAAGAATTTGAAAAGCATAAAGTTTTGATTAGTTTTAATGGAAATACTTTTGATTTGCCTTTTATAAAAGAAAAATTTCCTTCGCTTAACTTGGACAAGCCACATATTGATTTACGATGGGTTGGATACAGGTTAGGACTAAAAGGAGGTTTAAAAAAAATTGAGAAAGATTTAGATATAGATAGAGGAAGTGAGTTAGCTGATGTAGATGGGTATGCTGCAGTTAAGTTATGGCATAGTTGGGAAAAAAGAGGGAATAAAGACGCATTAGATTTATTGGTAAGGTATAATCAAGAGGATGTCATTAATTTAGAAAAATTAGGTAATTTAATGTATAATAGATTAAGCCAAAAAGTATAAAAAGCTTTATAAATAAGGTTCTAGTGATGATGTTTTATGCATCTTTACAAAGCTTTAGGAGACCCTAATATAGGATTATATTGTTTTACAACTAATAAATTCTGTTTAATAGGCATGGAAATTCCAGATAAACATGTTAAAAAGATAGAAGAAGCTCTATCTGTTCCAGTACATAGAATTACTATAGCGGGAACTTCAATGGTAGGTGCTTTTGTAAATGGAAATGATAATTGCTTATTAGTTCCAGAAATTACTTATGATGAAGAGTTAGAACAATTAGATAATCTTGGAATTAAATATAAAGTAATTACAAGTAAATTAACAGCATTGGGAAATAATATTATTTGTAATAATAATGGTATAGTTTTAAATCAAGATTTTTTACCTGAAACAGTAAAAGAAATAGAAGAAGCGTTAGGAATTAAATCAAACAAATTATCTATTGCTGATTTAGATACAGTTGGTTCTTTGGTTAGCTTAAACTCAAGTTACGCAATTGTACATTTTGACATTTCTGATGAAGAAATTCAAGCTATAGAGTCTACATTAAAGGTAAAATTATTTAAGGGGTCAGTAAATTTGGGAAACCCTTATATAAGATCAGGGTTATTGTGTAATGATAATGGTTTAGTCGCTGGTGGACTTACTAGTGGACCTGAGTTAGTAGATATTGACAAAAATTTAGGGTTTTTAGGTGATTAATATGGATCAAGAATTACAAGAAAAATATATGCAATTTCAAACGTTACATCAACAAGCTATGCAGTCTCAAAAACAAATTCAACAAATTTCTGATCAATTAGTAGAATTAAATTTAATTAAAGATGGTCTAGTTGACATTTCTAAAACTAATTTAGATACTGAGTTATTAGTTCCGTTAAGTTCTGGAATTTTTGTTAAAGCAAAATTAATGGATAACGCTGAAGTTGTTGTAAATGTTGGAAATAATGTAAGTGTATCTAAAACAATGGATCAAGCAGACGTGTTAATTGATGAACAAATTACACAACTTCAAAAAGTTCAACATCAATTAACTTCAGACTTAAGTAAAATGGAAATGCAACTTAAATTATTCGAAGAACAAATTATGAAAGAAAAATAATAAAAAATGTTAGGTTTTTTAAAAGATAAATTAAAAGGGGTCGTTGATAAGTTTACTAAAACTATTGATGAAACTGGTGAAGAGGATATTTCTGAAGTTAAAGATGAACCTATTGATGAAGCTAATGAAGAAGTTTCTGAAGATGTCAAAGAAGACTCTTTAGATGAAGCTAATGAAGAAGTTTCTGAAGAAGTTAAAGAAGACTCTTTAGATGAAGCTAATGAAGAAGTTTCTGAAGATGTTAAAGAAGACTCTTTGGATGAAGCTAATGAAGAAGTTTCTGAAGAAGTTAAAGAAGACTCTTTAGATGAAG
>CAZPRK010000004.1:15530-89804 GCA_964589485.1 uncultured Methanosarcinales archaeon
GATGAAGCTAATGAAGAAGTTTCTGAAGAAGTTAAAGAAGACTCTTTAGATGAAGTTAAGGAAGAAGTAGTAACTGAACCTGAATTAACTCCTCCTATTGAAGAAAAAGGATTTTTTTCTAGATTAAAAGAAAAATTCACAGGTGAACCTAAAAAAGATGTAATTCTGGAAAGAATTAAAAAGGAACATACAGTAGAAGAAGAAATAATTAAACAAGATAGAGAAAAGCATCAACAAGAAAAAGTAATAATTAAAAGTGTAAAAGAAGATATTCACAAGGCAAAAAAAGATATAAAAAATAATAATATTGAAGAAGCAAGAGAAGAAATAAAAGAAGCTACTACAAAAATAGAAACCAAACCAACTGCAAACGAAATATTAGAAGATGTAGAAAAAACTCAAGAAAGAATTAAGGAAGAAGTTGAACAAGTAAAGGAAGATATAAGTAATAAAGATGTTTCTAAAGCAAAGGAAGATTTAAAAGTTTTAAATGAAGATTTAAATTCTGTTGAAGATGAAGCTTCTGGTTTTTTGGGTAAGTTAAAACAAAAAATAGTTACTAAAAAAATAAATGATGAACAATTTGAAACTATGTTTTGGGATTTAGAAGTAAGTTTATTGGAAAATAATGTTGCAGTGCAAGTTATAGATAAAATTAAATCAAGGTTAAGATCTGCATTAGTTGATAAACCTATAAAAAGATCAATGATTGAGAGAACAATTTTAAGTTCTTTGAAAAGTAGCATCGATGAGCTGTTTATTGATGGAAAAAAAATAATTGAATTAGTTAAAGAAAAAAATCCATATGTGATTTGTTTTGTTGGCATTAATGGAAGTGGAAAAACAACTACAATTGCAAAAGTTGCAAACATGTTAAAAAAGAATAATTTATCTTGTGTTATGGCTGCAGGAGATACTTTTAGAGCTGCAGCAATAGAACAGTTAAAAGAACATGCAGAAAATTTAGATATAAAATTTATTTCTCATGATTATGGAAGTGATGCAGCAGCAGTTGCATTTGATGCTATTGAGTATGCAAAATCAAAAAAAATAGATTGTGTTTTAATAGATACAGCTGGAAGGTTACATAGTAACGTAAATTTGATGGAAGAACTTAAAAAATTAATAAGAGTATCAAATCCAGACTTAAAACTTTTTGTAGGAGAAGCTATTACTGGAAATGATTGTGTTGAGCAAGCCGAACAATTTAATAATGCTGTAGGTATAGACGGTATTATTTTGGCTAAAGCAGACATAGATGATAAAGGTGGAGCAAGTATTAGTGTTAGTTTTATTACGCAGAAACCAATTTATTTTCTTGGAACTGGTCAAAAATATGATGATTTAAAGGAATTTAATAAAGATATTATAATAAATAGTCTAGGACTCGAGGTGTGAAAAATATGGCTTTTCTTGAAAGTTTAATTATAAAATTAATTGCTGTCGGTATTAGTGTTTTAGTTTTACATAAAGTTTTACAACATTTTGATGAAGATATTTCTTATAAACATAGTTTAATAGTTGCAGGAACTGTCGGGTTTATAGAATTTATACTAGGTTTATTTTCCTTTCCCGCAAACGCTCTAGTAACTTTTTTTGTTAGTTTATATTCTGGTTTTTTTATATTAAGACATATATTTAGATTAACTTTTTTAACTTCATTTAAAATTATTGGAATATGGTATCCTTTATATTTTATTTTAGGAATGATTATTGTTACTATAATTCAATTAATGTGAAACTGTACTTTATTTTCAAAAAGTATTCCTTTTTTTAATTCCACAGGTCTCCAGTTATCTACAATTAAGTTAGCATTTAACCATGTAGATAATTCTAATGGGTTTCCTATTGTTGCAGATAGTGCAATTATTTGGCTATGTGAGATAATTTCTCTTAACATTGTAATAAGAATTTCTAATGTTGGCCCCCTTCCTGGGTCATTAATTAAATGTATTTCATCTATAACTATAGTTTTAATATATTTTAACCAAGGCGTATGATGTCGTATTAAGCTATCTAGTTTTTCAGAAGTTGAAATTATAATATCATAATCACTTAAATAAGAATCATTTTTATCTAAATCTCCTATAGATAATGCAACTTTACATATTTTATCATATTTTGCTTTGAAATTTTTATATTTTTCAGAAGCTAATGCTTTTAATGGAACAATATATATTGCTTTTCCTTTGCCATTTAAAATATTTTTAATCATAGCCATTTCAGCTATTAATGTCTTTCCAGATGCAGTTGGAGTACATATTAAAACGCTTTTATCTTCTAATAGTCCAGCTTCTATTGCTTTTTCTTGAGCAGGTCTTAGTTGACTAATTTTTTGATTTTCAAGAAATTTATTTAATTCGAACATTCTATTAAGAATTTAGTTTATATTTAAATTAATTTCTCATTTTGTTACTTTTAGGAACTATATGTTCTATTACTACTTTTATATAGGTATTTTTGCTAAATATTTATAAATTTCATCTTTTTTAGACAATAAAGGTAGAAATATGGGTCTTAATTTAAAGAATTATAATAATTTAGAGAAGTTAGTAAATGAAAACGAAAATCATAGGCATAGTTATTTCTTTACATTAGATAAAAGCACTAATGAATTAATAAAACATTTTATGCAAGATGAACCCCTACCAGAAGGTTTAACTCAAGAAGATAGGGAAGAAGAACAATTTAGAAGAGCATTGTTGAAAGCTTTTGACCCTAGGTTAAAAAACCCTTTTTTGCATCATTCAAATCCTGAAGGTTATGAAGGTTTTAGTTTACATGAGTTAATTCATAAAGCAAGTGATGGAAGTAGTTTTAAAGAATTATCTAAGCTAGTTGATTTTCTTACTACTAACAGTTTATTATTGGATCATCCAAATTCAAATGAAGTTGTTTCATTAGTGAGAAATACTAATGTCGCGGATAAAAATAATATTGATGCTTTTATTGAACAAATTTCTTTTTTAGAAGAATATAAATTGCAACCATCAATGAAAAAAATATTATTTATTGCTAAAGATTTACCTCAAGATGATGTAAATTATTATTTAAGTTTTTCAACTCCAACTTTACAAGTAAAACCAATGACTTTGAGAAGTGTTAGATCTCAAAAAGAAAGAATTATTGAATACGATATGGTTTTGTTAACTCCAGAGTTAGAAAGAAATATAAGAAATCTTAAAGTGAGGCAAAAAGGACTTAGGTCTTATGCTAGTTGTTTATATTCGTATCTTTTTGGTGAAATACCTAAGACTTTAGATTCTTTATTTCTAGAAGATATCCCTTTTCAAAGGTTTGTTAAAACTTATGATGAATTAATGAGTCAATTTAGAAATAGGGGAGTTCGAGCTAAAATTAGTAGGTCAAGAAATTATGATTTGGCTTTTAATATAATTAAAAATGGTAAATATAATTTGGTAAATGTTGATTCTGATTTTAGAGGGGATAATAATGGTCAAATAATGGATGCTCTTGATTCTATATATTACCTTAAGCGTGAATCTCCATCTGCTAATTTTTATTTGTTATTTGAAGGTGGACGAGAGTTAAGTGCAATTAAACTTAAAAAATTTCTAGATATACAACAAAGGTCTAATTTTTCTACTCGATTTTTACAAGATGGAGATAAATCTTCTCTCTTTCATAGCTTTGTTAACCATGCTTCTAATGCGACTGTTATAGGTATGGAAAACTTGCCTTTGTCTAGAAAATTAGAATCTTTTGACATTAGCCCTTCTTCAAGATTATATGTTGATTTATTGGAAGAGTCTATAAACCAATTAAAATCCAAAATTTATGTAAAAAGGGAGGCAGTAGAATTGTTTTTTAAGCTTATTTCAAGGTACTTGGATGGTTCTGTTTCAAAGGATGAAGTAAATGATTTATTTGATGCAAGATTTGGATCATCCATAGATGATGTTGTTTCTCATATTCCTGAACAACATACAAATGATCAATATGTTGCCGGTAAAAAAGATGTATTGGGTATAAATGAGTTTATTTCTGGTTACTATTTATTACAATTTGTAAATACAGATGCTGTTAAGAACTTAACTATTATGAATACTTTGAGAAAAGATCTAGAAAGATATGGAATAATGTTTCCTGAATTGTATGGTAGTTGGATAACACCTGAAAAAAAAGTTGGTTTTGGTTTAATTAAGGAATTAACTGGAGAAAGGTATGTTGATAAATTAAGGAGAGGTGAAATGTCAAAAGGTGAAATAAAAACATTGTTTAGTTTAGTTTTAAGGGATAATGCTATAATTGAACATAAAGTAGAAAATTATGAAAAAAGCTACGGAAGGTTCGAATTTAAAAGATTAAATTTGAGTAAATTAGTTAATTCTACTGTCAGGGAAGCTGTAGATATTTTTAATTTAGACTTTGGTGCTAAAAAAGTACGTAAGTTAACTAAGCCAATATTAGATTTTCTTAATGTTTTAAATCAACAAAAGTATAAATTTATTAAACGTGATCCTAATTTAACACATTATTTTAATGAAGGCGGAACAAATCAACAAATAGATTGGGATAAAATTGATCAACTAACATATTCCCAAGAAAATATTGCACAACTAATTCTATATGTACCTGGAGCTTTGACTGTTAATGAAAAATCTTTTTATGAAAGTTTAGGTGTTTTGCACAGGTTGTCTGTTGGAAAAAGAGATTCTGTAGATCAAAGTGAATTAGAAAAAACCATTCAACTATTTAATAGTTCAGACCCTTCTAAAGGTGCACCAGTAGATATAAACGAACAATATAGTACTGTTGATGAAGTAAAAGAATATTTTGCAAGTAAAAATAGGGCATACGCTCTTAGGACATTTAGGTGTGCAGTAAATCGTGCAACAAGGTATGTTAAATTATGTAAAACTAATTTTAAAAAATTAAGAGGCAAAAATCTTACTTTTTTTGATCTTAAGCAAAGTGTTCAAGATTATAAAGCTTCAGATGATAAAAGGAAATGTACATTAACTAAAGTTTATGTTGATCGTTTTGATGTTATAGAAGATGATATTAAAAATTATTTACATGAAGCAATTAGTTATGTAACGCAAGAAAGAGATAGTAAAGCAAAAAAATCTTTTTTAAAATTATTAGGAAGTATTAAAAAGAGGTTAGATACATGAAATTTTTAACCTATGAAGATTTGTTTGGGCCTCTTAATGAGAATTATTCAATTAGCTTAGAAAATTTAGCAAACGGAAGAATTAAGCCTAATGAACTATTATGGCAAGATATTTTCGCAAAAGAAGGGAAGTCTTCTTATATCTATATAGGAGATAAGAAAACTGATTTAGATTTTATATTGTCTTCTCCTCATATAAATGGACTTATTATACCACGAGATATATCTCAAATAGAACGTTATCAAATTAATATTTATTCTAAAAATGTAGAAGATAGAGTTAAAGTAAGTGAACAAAATTTAGATTCAATTTTAGCTTTATTGGGTGGTTTTCTAAAAAATACAGAAGTAGATCAAGTTTTTTTAGGGTTTGATTTAGATGATACAGCTCACCCTAAATTTAATAATGCTCAAAATAAAGCAGCTTATCACTTCGCAGATGAGTTGGCAAAGTTATCTGGTTTCAGTGAAGCTTTCAATGATGTTGCTATTGCTTATATTAAAAATTATGAACGTAATTTTAAAAGATATTCTCATGATGATAGCGAAGCTATTCCTGGTGGATCTGATTTTAAGGTTGCATTATCTATATTAACAGTAATAGAGTTTTATGCCATCAATAGAAAAGCGCCATCTACTCAATCTGAGTTGAAAGATCAAATTAAACCTAGTATAATAGAAAATTATGTAACTAATAAAGGTGGAAGATCTAAATTAATTGAAGATTTGATAACATTTTCTATTTTATCATCTGCTAAAATATCTGAGGAATACTTTTTAATTCCAAGGTTTAGAGAATTAGAAGCTAAATTTTCACAAAATGAAATTGTTCAAGGAGAAGTATATTTTTTTGAAACTATGGTGAATTTAATAGACAAATTGAAAGAAAGAGGATATGCTCCTAAGTTTGTAACTAATAAACCTGAATCTGTTCTAAATAAAATATATGGTTCGCGCTTTCAAGTAAAATAATTATAATTCAATTGATATGGTTGCTTCAATTAAATCTAATAAAAGGTCTAATATCATTATTTGTTGACTTGCATAATAAATTTCTTCAGAAGCTATATTTTTAAGGTTTGTTTCAATTTTTTTTCTTGCTTCTCTTCTTTTTCGACTAAATTCTACAATTTTATTATAATCTAATTTGTAAAATATTTCATAGAATGCATTAAATTCACTTTCTACATATTTTATAATTTCTAATGTTTCATGATTTATGTTTATTTTGTGTTTTGTTATATTTCTTGCTAGATATTTGTAAATGTCAGCAATTTTATCTATATTTGAAATAATGTGGTAAAGAAGTGAAGATTTTTTATAGTCTTTTATTCCTTGTTTGTTTAATAGTCTAAGGCAAAAAGCAATAAATTTAGTTATGTTGTCGTGCTTTTCTTGTATGTTTTCTAATTCTAAAGCATCTTTCTTTTCAATCCCTATTATGCTACTATTAATCATATCTTTTGTTAAAAGAAAAATTCTTCTTAAAACATTACTAAATTCTTGACTGGAAGTAGATGATATGTCTTTTAGAATACATAAATTTTCACTTTGTTTAATTATTTCAAATCCAACCAATCTTTCTGTAGTTTTACTTATTATTGACTGTACTCTTTCTGATTTTGTTGTTTTAAAATCTTTAACTTCTCTATTTGTAAATCTTAATGTAACTTCATCGTACCCTTTTTTATATGCTGCTTGTATTATATGTAATATTGTTGAAGAGTCAAGGTTACTAATATCTATTTCTTTTTTCTCTATAGCTTTTTCTTCATTTGTTTTTGGATTTAATGTTAGAATGTTTTCATTTATATCTAATGCAATTGTACTTCCTTTTTCTAAATTATTTTCAACTAACCATTTCTTTGGAAGTGAAACTACAAATGAACTTTTTCCAAATCCTATTAGTTTTCTAAATTCCATAAATACATCTCTCTCCAAGTATATGCTATATATAGGTTAAGAATATATATAAATCTATCGCTGAATTTCATTAAAAAAGAGGTGTTTAAGTGAATATTAAAAAAAGAGTTAGTTTATTAGAAACAGAGCAAGAAAAACACTTCTATGATCCAGAATATAGGGAAGAATTAGTCGATAATGACATTATTAACACTGCAGAAGAAGGTTTTATGAAAGGCTATGAGGAAGCTTATGATTAACATATAGTGTATATGCATAATATCCCCAAAATATATATTGGCTGTTTGGTATACTTTCATTGTACATGGGGGTGTAGCGTATGATGAAACTATTTGTTGATGATTATTGGGAAGAAAATTTAGGAATATATTCAGAAGATACTAGAGAAGATTTAGTAGAATCAGGCGCTCTTTCTGCAGAGGAAGATGCATTCATGAAAGGATATGAAGAAGCAAGTTAAAGGTCAAAAAAGAGAGGGATGGCATTAGCCTCGGCTAACCATCTCTCCACTATTTAATTCTAAGAGAATATAAGTCCGCCCGGCCGGATTTGAACCAGCAACCTTCCGGTAACAGCTGACTGTTTATCATCATAGCTAATTAGCACATCAAAACAGCTTTCTACAGCCGAACGCTCTAGCCGTTGAGCTACAGGCGGATGTTATAGAACAAAAAGAGTTTGTTTATAAATTTTTCTAACCTTCGACCTTAACACTATTGGAATATAGAGTTTTTCTTCTTTTTCCTTTACTATATTTTAAGTTAGCAACAGGTAAAGAAAAATCTCCTAATATGCTTAATTTTGATTTAATTCTATATGTTAAAATTCTTTCTTCTTGTGGATCTATTTCAGGAATTTCCCACTTAATTAATGTTGCTCCGTTCTTTTTAGTAAATCTTGAAGGGCTTAATGTTCCTACATCAAAATCTTTTAATACATCAACAATGTTTGGAACTTTATCTATAATGTCTATGTTTTCAATTGGCTTTACTCCTTCGTTTTTGATGTTGATGTTTATTTTAATTTGAGATATGCCTCCTTCTGCTGTTTCTATATTGTGGGCTTCTTTTGTAATTCTAAGAGGGCTTTGGTCCATGTAATTATAGAATAAAAATAATAAAATTAAAATAATTGCATAAAATAGCCATCTATAATTAACTAATATTTCTAAAGTATAATTTTCATCTGATTTTAAATCAATTTCCCATTCAAAATATCTATTTCCATCAATATCTTTTGTTAATCTTGCTTTCGGGTTAGTGGAAGTAAAAAATCTACTAAAAAATCCAGTTTCGTGTTGAATTAATTGTTTTTTATCATTATTACCTTTATTAGTATATTTTATGGTTTCTTTATTTTTTAAGAATCCGCTTTCTGTTTTTTTTTCTTCTTTGAATCTTTCAGTGTAATCAACTATATTATACACAAAAGCACCGATGTGTTGCACTTGACCGTCTATTTCTAATTGTCCTACTACTGTGTCTTTGGTTGGTTTTTGGTTTTCGGCTAGAGAGACTGGCCATTCAAGAAATGCAGTAGCTATTTGATCATCTACTCTTCCTGCTATTCCTGTTGAAGCTTCCATTACTCCTAATAGAGGACTTTCTAAGGTTACTTTTATTTCTTCTTCGGAATATTCCCTTGGATTAAAATTTTCTAGTTTTAACCTTATTTTGTTATCTTCTCTTGGGTCTACTTCATTTGGGAAATCAATTGTTCCTTGTAAATCAGGAGAATATTTTGAAATGCTATTACTTTTTATGTAAGTATCTAAAGGAATATCTAATGCTGAATTGGAATTTCTTACTTTAAACACTGCCTTTAATATGTGTGTTCCGGATGCAAGGTTTTCTAATGGATCTAATTTAATTATGAACTTAGTTTCTTTTGCAGGATATAATGCAGTTTCTGATGCAGTATATAATAATGGTTCTGATCTTACCCATTTCCACTCGTATACTTCACTAAATATAATACTTAAATAATCTATTTTTTCTTTATTATTGGATACTGTTATTGCAAATTCAGCAGATTCTTGGGTTGAAATTTCATTTTTTATTGGTTCAACTTTAACTTGAAAAAAATCATTTGCATAAATTCTTTCTTTTTCAAGTACAACTGGTTCAGCATATGCAAAAGAACTTAATATGATTAATAATATAATTGGTAGTTTAAACTTCATAATTTCTTCCCTCGCTAATAAATTATAACTTAAACTATCTTAAATCATATTTAAATTTTCCTATTACCAAGTATACTCTTTCTACTAAATAATGATAAACTATTTATATTTGTTATAATTGTTTGAATTGGTGACGTATACTAAGTTAGCTATATTTGATATGGATGGTACTCTTATTATTCAAGAAACTACTGATGTTATGGCTAGCTTAAAAGGTAAGGAAAAAGAAGTTGCTGAAATTACTACTTTAGGAATGACTGGTAATTTAGATTTTAAAGTTTCTGTTCTTAGAAGGCTTAGTATCATGAACCCATCTATGGATGATTTTGAAAATATATCTGATAATTTAGATTTAAGTACTGGAGCAGTTGATTTAATAAGTTTTTTGAAACAAAATGATTTTATTGTTGGGATTATTTCAGGAGGGTTTGATCCTGTTGCAGAAAAGATAGCAAAAAGAGTAGGGGCGAATTTTTATATCGCGAATTCTTTAAATGAAGTTAATAATGGCCTTGAAGTTGATTTTAATGTGTATAATAATAAAGCTACTTTAGTTTCATTTTTATCTGAATTATTTCAAAGCGAATTTGTTTTTGCAATTGGTGATGGAAGTAATGATTTGAGAATGTTGCAAGCTGCTAATTTAGGTGTTGTGTATAAAAGTACTAATTTGAGAGGTAGATTACCGCAACATAGTTATATTCCTGAAAATTTATATGATTCTGTTGAATTAATACGCAATTTTGATGGGTCGAAGAGAATGGTTTCTAGGTCGGATGAATTGTTAAATTTTCATAATCATATATCAAATATAGATAAACCTATTAACCTTTCTTTGGAATATATGTTATTTACAGGTAAAAGAATATTGGATTTAGGTCAAGATGAAAGCTACGCACGATAGCAAAGCTTTTATAGTATCTGATTTGTTTATATAATTATGGATAAATCTGCTAAATTTTTAAATTTTGAGAATAACGTTGAAAAAATAGTTATAATTTCTGATTGGAACACTGAAAAAATAAATGATGTTTTGTTCAAATGTTATGTTGTTGAAGAAGATGGCGAAGAAGTAGATAAATTCTGGTATGTATGGGATTATGATTTAGCTGAAAATTTAAAAAAATTTATACGGGGAAAAAAACCATATGAAAAAATTAAAATTAAAGTACTAATGACTGAAGTTGATGAATTTTCTAAAGAATATAAACTTAGTAAGTCTGATTAGATAATAATATTTCTATTCCTTTTGCTGTTGACATTATATTTATTTCATTATTTTCTTGAGCTAACAAATAACCATCCCATACTGAACCTATCATTGGATCTTTTGTAATTCTTTCTTCTTTATGGTATTTTATTGCATGTAAAATTTTTTGATGATCTAAATTTGGAAAACTTAATAGAAATTTAGTTGCAAAGTCTATATTTAAATTAGTGTTTTTTAAAACATTATGTAAATAACTTGCAATTGTAACTTCTTCTATTTTATTTGGACATTCTGCTTTTGCAATAGTCATAGAATAGTTTACAACTTCCCTTATTTTTTTTAATTGATTTTTATCTGTAACCTTTAGAATTTTATTTTCTACTTCATCGAAGTTTATCATTTCTAAATGTAATTTAGTTTTATTTAAAAAAATAACTAGTAAGGTTTAAATAGAAGTTTATTTTATTACGATGTGGTGAGTCAATTATGGGTATGAAAGATTGCAATAATTGTGATAATGAAGTTCCAAAGGCTGGACAATGTAATTCTTGTGGATTTGTAGATGGAATGGCAAGGCAACCTAGTGACGAAGAGTTTAAAGACGCTAGGGAAATTAATGATAAACATGAGTATGAACAATTTCAGAACCTAGATATGTTGTTGTTGGATTGATTCTATATTCTTTTATATTTAATTCCTTCTAACAAAGAAACAATTCTTTCTTTTTCTTTACCTAAACCTTTCCAATCTAAATAAATTTCTTTGGCATTGCATTTTTTCATTGCTTCTTGTATTAATTCTTTTGTTAGGGCTGGGACCATATGTTTTGGACAAACATGACCGAATGCCGAATCTATTTTTTTAAAATTAGGAGTGTGATGCATTCCTCCTATTCCTATTGCAATGTTATGTTTATCTTTACATTCTAATGTTTCAAAAATTGTTTCTGCAATTATTTTTCCTGCTTGTTTATTTTCCCATTCTTTTATATCTGAGCCTATTTCAATAAACACCGATGGTGTTTCTACATACGGTCCGTGATGTGTTGCTTCTTGTATAACTTCATAATTTTTATTTTTTTTATCTAATATATTTAATGTGTTTTTTAAAAAATTAGCATCTGTGTTAACTAAACTTTTATCTCTTCCTCCAAACATTGCTTTATCCCAATTTCCAATTGAATGTACTGATAAGCTATGAATTCCTGCTTTTGACATATGTTTAGTTGCAAAAATTAATAATTTTATTTTTAGATTTAATTCAGAATTAATTTCTTTGTCTATATTTTCGCAATGGATGCTTTCTTTATCTGTTGTGAATAAATATGTGTCTTTATATTTATAATAATGGTGTGAATGAAATTCTCCTATTTCTTTCCATTCAACTAAAGATAGTAGATTGTTTTTGATATTTATTCCTGCTGGATCTAAAGTTGATGTTAGTATTGCTATCATTTAATGTATTTTTTTGTTTGTTGTATATATTGTTTTCTGTTCATCTTGCTTAAAAATAAGTACTAAAATAAGTATTTTTATTCTTTTTTAAGTATTGATTTTTATTATTAACTTAATTAGTATTTTTAGTGGTATTAAAATAAATCAAAACATTTATATATTAGTTAGTAAATATAATATCCAATAACTTAGTATAAAAGTAAGTGATAATATGCCTAATAAGACGACACATACTATTAAAAGAAAACTGTATAAACGTGGTTCAAGTTACGAAACTACTATTCCTATTCCTATGCTGTTTGCGTTAGACAAAAAACAAAAACATAATGTTTTATTCAATTATGATCCTAAATTAAATAAGTGGTATGTAGAATTCGAAGAGGTGAAATCATAGTTTTTGGCGAAAAACTAAACTAAAGCGGGGTGTTTACCAGACTGAGTCTGTCCCCTTTAGTTTATTTAAGGTGATGTAAAAAATGGAACCAGCAATAAAATTTGTAATTATTTTAATGATCTTATTAACAGTAGGGTTTTTTTATGCTAGATTTTTTTCTAAGAGGGCCCCTATGGGTAATTTTAATGATGTTATGTCTCATTATGTTTGGAGAACAAAACGTATTAGAAAAAGTATAAGAAAAAATGAAAAGAAAAGGGTTAAGGATCAAGAATCTAAAAAGACGATGGTGATGCTGGATTCGGTTTTTGCTGATAAAGTTAATAATGCAAAGGAAGATATTCAAGATAAAACTGAAAAAGTTGCAACTAAAATAAATAAATCAAAGATAATTCCGTTAAAGAAGAATTTGAAAAGAGAAGTTAGAAAAATTGCTTCAAAAATTACTGAGAAATTAAGTGACGGTCCTTCAAAGAAAGATAAGTTAATTTCTCAAATGCAAGAGGTGTATAGAAATGAGTAAAACAATTGGCGTAATTGCTATTAAGGGAGGCGTAGGTAAGACAACTACTACTGTTAACCTGGGAGCTTCTCTCGCAAAAGATTTTGGAAAAAAAGTATTAATAGTTGATGGGAATTATAGTGCACCTAATTTGGGATTGCATATAGGTGTTGTTAAACCAGAAAAAACTTTACATGATGTTTTAAGTGGAAAGTTGAATATAAAAAAAGCAACTTATGCACATGATTTAGGGTTTGATTATCTTCCATCTAACTTAATTCATAAAAAAATAGATGTATATAAGTTAAAACAAAAGTTAGCAGAAATTAAAAGTAATTATGATGTGATTTTAGTTGATTCTAGTCCTAACTTAAATCATGAAATGTTATCTACAATTGTAGCTTCTGATGAGTTATTAGTTGTGACTACTCCTGATTACCCTACATTAAGTGCAACTATGAATGCAGTTAGGTTAGCTAAACAAAAAAGTACAAAGATAAGTGGTTTGGTTTTGAATAAAGTTAGAAACAAAAATTTTGAGCTTAATTTATCTGATATTGAAGATGCTACAAATACACCAGTTTTGGCAATTTTAAATGATGACCTTAAAGTTTTGGAATCTCTTGCTGAAACAACTCCTTTTGCGTTGAGACATCCTGGTCAAAATGCTGCAGTTGAATATAAGGAATTAGCTGGAACGTTAATCGGTGATAGATTTAATGATGGGAGATTTGTAACTAAAATAAAAAGATTATTTTCCTCCCCTTCAAAACAAGATGTTAATAGAACATTGTATAGGGATTTAGGTAAATGAAAATTAAATTTTTTGGTGCAGCCAAGGAAGTTGGAAGAAGCTGTGTTGTTATTGAATCAAATAATGAAAAATATATGCTAGATTGTGGCCTTAAATTTGGAAAGTATGGAAATGAATATCCTCTTAAATTTGATGTTACTAAAATAGATGCTACTTTTATTAGTCATGCTCATTTAGATCACACTGGGGCCTTGCCTTTATTTAATAGCCAAGGTTTAAATTGTCCTATTTTTACAACAGCAGAAACAAAAGAAATTACAAGAATTCTGTTAAAAGATTCATTACATATTGAAATGTTAAATGGAACATATCCGCATTATGATGAAGAACATATTTATCATGTGTTGGGTGCAATGAGAAGAGTAAATTATAAAGAAACTTCTTCTTTTAGTAATATAGAATATACTTTTTATGATGCGGGACATATTCCAGGAAGTGCTTCAATATTATTAACAGTTGAAGGAAAAAATATTTTATACACTGGTGATATTCAAACTAATGAGAGTGAATTATTACCTCCTGCTGATACAAATTATGATAAAAAAGTTGATATTCTTATTTGTGAATCTACATATGGAATTAGAGAACATGTTCCTAGACAAAATGAAGAAAGTAAATTTATTAAAGAAATTGAGAATGCATTATTAGATGGAGGTTCAGCAATTATTCCAGCTTTTGGAGTAGGAAGAGCACAAGAAATAATATTATTACTTGATAAATTAAACATTAAAGTTCCAATTTATTTAGACGGTATGGCTAAAAAGGTTACAAATTTATTTCTTCAAAAGCCACAATTTTTGAAAGATGCAAATCATTTAAAAAAAGTACTTAGAAAAATAAAATATGTTCAAGGAAAGCATATGAGAGAGAGGTTAATTAGAGAAAATAGTGTTATTATTTCAACTTCAGGAATGGTTACAGGTGGACCAGTGATGTTTTATTTGGATAAATTTAAGAACGATAAAAAAACTGTAATTTTACTTACTGGTTACCAAGCTGAGGGAACAAATGGACGTACATTACTTTCAAAAGGAATGGTTAAAATAGACGATAAACCTACAAAAATTAAATGTAAAGTAAGACAATTTGATTTTTCTGCTCATTCTGGGCTAAAAGGTTTGAAAAATTTAATATTAAAAATTAATCCCAAAGTTCTTTTATTAAATCATGGAGATCAAACTTCAGAAGATAATTTAGAAGGTTGGGCAAGGAATAAAAATTTTGAAGTACATAGTTTAGCTTTAGGTGAATGTTACGATGGGCATTAGCGAAGCAATTAATATATTTGAACAGAGGAAAGTAAGAATGAGTCAATTACTTTCACAAAATAGTTTTTCTCCAGAAAGGAGACATAGGATAGAAGGAGCTGTAGAAGAAATTGATGTTTTTATAAATACGTTAAGAAGTTTACAAATTCGTAATTCTGGACTTGATAATTTAATTCCAGAGGAAGAACCTTCATTTTTAGATAAGATTAGTTCTAGGTTTAAGGGTTGATTATTTTGATGGGACATGATGTCATAAAAAAGCATGTTAAAAATAGATTAAATAAAGGTCATGATATTGTAGATATAAAAAAAGATTTAGTATCAAAAGGTATTCCGGAAAGTCATGTACATAATGCAATCGATAACGCATACGGTGAAATAAAAAAATCGCAAAAATTTCATAAAGAGACTCATAAATTATTTTATCCTTCTAAATCAAAAATTATTTTTCCATCACTTCTATTAGTTTTTTTATTAATTAACATATTTACTAATTTTACTATTATTCCAAATATTTCTAATAATTTATGTGATAGTGTTAATTTAATTAATGAATTAGATACTTTGATTAAAAATAAAGATTCTATCGAAAAAGTTAGTGAAGTTGAAAGTAAATTAATAAAAAAAGAATTATCTATAATTGATGATTTTAAGAAATATACAGTTTCTAATTTACCTTTGATTTTTTCTGAAATATATTGGTTAAATCCATTTTATCCTACTTCATGTGAAGCAAGGGGTATGTTTAAAACTTATGCATGTAGGTATTACATTTCTCCGGAAAATTATAGATGTTTAAAAGATGATGTACAAAAAACTAAATTATCTACTTTTTTTAAGGGAAAAACTCCAGATTATAATAAAGTACAAAATTTAGAAATTATAGTTCATACTTTATTTATTTTATTTGTAGCTTATATACTTAATTGTATGGTTGTTTTTGCTTATAAAAAGCATAGACATAATTACTCTTTAAAAACAATTGAATTATTTGAATTTTCATTTGCATTAATAGCTATTTTGCTTCTTTCATTAGCTGTATATTTATATTTTAACATTGTAGGTGGAGTATTATGATAAGTTTTTATGCGGCTTTTATTGCGGGTCTAATATCTTTTTTAAGTCCTTGTGTATTGCCTCTAGTTCCTGGTTTTTTAGCATATTTAGCAGGAAGTGAAACTAATTCTAGAACCAAATATTTTTTGAATAGTGTTTTTTTTGTTTTAGGGTTTAGTGTAATTTTTGCAATTATTGGTGTATTGCTAAATGGAATATTCAAAAATATATCAATTACTGTACAAATGTGGCTAAATTGGATAGGTGGTATAATTATAATAATATTTGGATTGCATTTATTAGGTTTAATTAAAGTTTCATTTTTAGAAAAAGAACATAAAGTTAAAGTTAAATTAAAAAGATCTTATATTACTTCATTTTTATTTGGTGGGGCGTTTGCAGTAGGTTGGACTCCATGTGTTGGTGCCGTCTTGGGGAGCGTTTTAATTTTAGCTGCAACACAACCAGGGCAAAGTCTTGCATTGTTATTAACATATTCCTTAGGGTTAGGCCTTCCATTTTTGTTTGTCGGGTTATTTTCAGGTCAAGCAATTAATTTAATCAATAGATCTAAATCATTTTTGAAGTATTTTAATATTTTTGTTGGAATATTATTAATAATATTAGGAGTATTAGTTTTTACAAATAACTTAATACTTGTCGCAAACTTTGGATGGTTTTTATGATTAAAGTAAACAAACCTTTAGTGTTAATTGTTGTATTAATAATTATTCTAGGATTTATTGCATATTTAACGCCACAAAGTCCACGTGAAATTGATATTCCTTCGGACGATTTAAGAATAACATTGAAACAAAATAAATATAAAAAAGCTTTTGAATTATTAACACCAGATGGTTATATTAACACTAAAAATATTAACCTTACTTCAATTGTTGGTAAGAAAGTTATATTAATTGATTTTTGGACTTATAGTTGCATTAATTGTCAAAGAACTTTTCCATACTTGAAAGATTGGCATTCTAAATATAAAGATCAAGGTTTACAAGTAGTAGGAATACATACTCCTGAATTTAAATTTGAACGTGAATATGAAAATGTTGTAGATGCGGTAAAAAGATTTGGTTTAGAATATCCTGTCATTATGGACAATGGTTATCAAAATTGGAAAGCGTTCGGAAATAGATATTGGCCAAGAAAATATTTAATAGATATTGATGGGTTTATTGTATATGACGTTATAGGTGAAGGAAAGTATTTTGAAACAGAACAAAAAATAAAAGATTTACTTTTTGAAAGATCTAAAGTTTTGGAAATGAATGTAGAAATAGATAACACTATAACTAGAACAGATAGTGTTAAACCAAATTTAATTACAACTCCTGAAGTATACTTTGGTTCATATTTCGCAAGAGGAAATACCTTTGGTAATATTGAAGGGTTACATGAAGGAAAGATTATAGATTATTCTTTACCTAAAATTGAAAAAGATAAAGCTTATGTTTCTGGCACATGGTATAATGATCGTGATTACTTACAATTAGCTTCAGATACTGGAAAGGTTGTATTAAATTTTAATGCAAAAAATGTAAATGTTGTTGCAGAAGGGAACTCCACAGGTGATTTGTATTTAGATGGGGAATTCATAAGTAATGTTGAATTTAATGAACCTAAATTATATGAATTAATTATGATAGAAAATTCAGGAAATCATATTCTTGAAATTAAAGTAAAAGGCCCAGGATTTAGAATATATAGTTTTACGTTTGGTTAGGTTTATAAGTTTTCTTTCTAGTTTAACTTTATGGATAGATATGAAGAAGAGTTAAATGAAAAAGGATTTGTTATAGTTGAAGGTGTTGATGTAACTCTATTAGAAAGATTATATCATAGATTAGAAGTAGATTTAACTAGGGAAATGGCAATTAGTCATTTAGGAAAAATAGAAGGTAGATTTGTAGAAGGTACTTTTTTTTTGTCTTTACAGGTTTATGATAGTCATAAAAAAAATGATTATTACCCTGAACTTTTTGATTCAATATTTTTATTTAAAGATTCTTTAAATTTAATGCCTTTATACCAAGGTATAAAAATTATGCAATTTCGTAGATATTTTGAAACTGATAATTCAGATTTGGTACTTATTCATCAAGATAAGGATCAGCATTTTATTGCTTTTAAACCTATTGGAGAATCGTTAGAGTTATTAGTTGATGAAAAAATTCAACCTATTAATCTTAAACAAGATCAAGCACTTCATTATGATGGTAGTATACCCCATGGTGTGAGAAATTTAAATCCTAACAAAGAAAGATATTCTATTACTTTCAGTATGATGAGAAGTTAATTTTATAAACATTTAGCTAGTCTTTCCCATAATGAAAGAGTATATTCAAGAATTAGTAAACACAATAATAGAACAAAATTTAGATAAAGATCAAATTGCTAAATTGAAGCTTAAACTTTGTATTAAACATAAAATAAAGAAAGCTCCAACTGATATTGAAGTATTGCTTAATGTGAATGAAACTTTACTTCCAAAACTTAAAATATTACAATCTAAACCAACTAGAAGTATTTCTGGAGTAAGCCCAATTGCAGTAATGACTGAACCAAGCAATTGTCCTCATGGAAAATGTATATTTTGTCCTGGTGGTTTAGATAGTTTTTATGGAGATGTTCCTCAAAGTTATACCGGGAAAGAACCTGCAACAATGAGAGGGATCAGGAATGATTATAATTCTTATTTACAATCTTTTAATAGGTTACAACAATATGCATTATTGGGACATAATTTTGATAAAATAGAATTAATTATAATGGGTGGGACATTTCCAGCAACTCCTAAAGAATACCAAGATTCATTTATTTTAGGTTGTTTCCAGGCAATGAATGACTTTAGTGATTTATTTTTTGATGATTCTGTTTTTAACATTAAAAAATTCAAAGAATTTTTTGAACTTCCATCCGATATAAATGATAAAGAAAGAGAAAAAAGATTAAAAACTAAAATACTTTCTCAAAGAAAAGATTCAGATTTAGTAAGTGAACAAAATAAAAATGAGACTTCTAATATTAGATGTATTGCATTATGTATTGAAACTAAACCAGATTGGGCAATGGAAGAACATATAGAACAAATGTTAAAATTAGGTTGTACTAGAGTTGAATTGGGTGTTCAAAGTACATATGAAGAAGACTTAAAAAAACTAAATAGGGGACATACTGTAGAAGAATCAATAAAATCTATAGAATTGATGAAAAAAGCTTTACTTAAAGTAGGGTTTCATATGATGCCTGGTTTGCCAAAAAGTACAAAAGAAAAAGATGTTCAAATGTTTAAAGAAATATTTGAGAATCCTGTATATAAACCTGATGCATTGAAAATTTATCCGTGTATGGTTATGCCCGGAACTCCTTTATTTAATATATATGAGGCAGGAAAATTTACTCCTATTTCAACAAAGGAAGCAGCAGAATTAATTGCAGAAATTAAACCGTTTGTTCCAAAATATTGTAGAATAATGAGAGTTCAAAGAGACATTCCTACATTCCAAACATCTGCAGGGGTAGATAAAACTAATCTTAGACAATATGTTGCAGATGTAGTTAAAAAAAATAAAATAATTTGTAACTGTATTAGATGTAGAGAACCAAGAAAAAGAAAAATTAATTGGGATAATGTTAAAACAAATGTAATGGAATTTGAAGCAAGTAAAGGAAAAGAATATTTTATTAGTTTTGATGATAATGATATTTTATTAGGTTATTGTAGATTAAGAATAGATGATAATGTTGCCGGTATAAGAGAATTACATGTTTTTGGAGAAGCTGTAGCTATCGGAGAACAAGGAAATGTTCAACATAAGGGCTTAGGTAAACAATTATTATTAGAAGCAGAAAAAATATCTGTAGATAATAATTGTATTAAAATAAAAATCATTTCTGGAATAGGTGTAAGAGAATATTATAGAAAATTAGAGTATGAATTAGAAGGATATTATATGGTTAAAAATCTTTTTAAGCAAGGAATATAAATTTCTTTTTTTCCATCATTATAGTTAATGCTAAAATATTCTAAGTCAACTTCAGCATATGCTATTAATGTAGCTTCGACATTTAAATCTCTTCTTTCAAGTTGATTAATTTGAATATCAAATTCTTTTTTGATAGTTTCTCTTTTAGTTAAGTTTTTCTTAATCAGTTCTGTATGTTTCCTTTTTAATTCTTTAACTTTATAATTCCATTTATCTTTAGTTGAAAATTGAGATGCTAATAATGCATTATCTCTTGCTTCTTGAATTTTATTTAGAATTACATTTTCTTTATTTTGTAATTCATTGTATAAATCCTCTGAATGTTGAGTTTGTATGTTTATTAATTCTTTCATATCTTTTTCATGTATTTTATCCGCTTCATCGAATTCTTTTACAAAATCTATTTTAATTTGATTTAAAGCAGGTTCTAAGTTTTTAACAATATTTTTTTCATTGGTGGCTTCAAAATTACCTTCTTCAAAACCATTTATTTGTAAAGCTTTATTTTTTATAATTAGATATTGTGTTACAATTTTTTTCTTTTGGTTAGCAGTTGAAATATTTACATCAAACATAACAAATGAAGCCATATCTTTTTTTTCATCTATAGTAACTCCAGTTTTTGGTAATTTTTCATTAAGTTCCATTAAATCATCATTATTCTTAGGTAATTTTAGTTTAGCAATAACAAAATCTGAATTCCTACTAACCATTGAATCAAAAATATACTTTCCTGGTTCTAATAATAATATTTTATCTGTTGCTTTATTTGGAATAAATGTACACATTAAAGTCTTTATATCATACCATTTTTGATGTTGTTTATCAAATTCAATTTTATATACGCCGTTTTTTACTTTATACTCTAAATTATACTCCTTTAAGTAGGCTATTAAAAATCTCTCACTTATCATCGAAAATTCTCCTATCCAATTCTTTAACTTTATCTGATTCAGTTTTGGCTTGTTCAAAATCATCAACAATTTCACTATCATCAAAAAATGAATCAAACACATTTTGTTCAACGCTTCCTTTTGATTTCAAATGACTTAAAATTAAATCCATTTCGCCTATAGATACTTCAAATAAATTTATTTTTTTGTAAAGTTTATCTAATATATAAGACTCAATTGTATTTTTTATTGATATATTATGTATTTGAACATCATTTTTTTGTCCAATTCTATGAACTCTTCCAATTCTTTGTTCAATCCTCATAGGATTCCATGGCAAGTCATAATTAATTAGTATATGAGCAAATTGTAAATTTCTACCTTCTGATCCTGCATCAGTGCAAATAAGAACTTGTTTATCTTCTCTAAATTTGTTAATTGCAATTTCCTTTTCTTCAGGTGTCATTGTCCCGTTAAAATTAATACAAGAAATACCATTCATAGCTAATTCAACTTGAAGTTGTTTTTGAGTTTTAATAAAAGTTGTAAAAATTATAACTTTTTCTTTCTCTTTTTTTAGAAGTTTCATTAAACATTCTAATTTAGTATCTTTAGATATTCTTTTAGCACTTTCGATTAAAGCTTCTATTTGAATTTTTTGTTTTTCATCTTCTAAAGTTTCTTTATACCTATTCATTGCAGAAATTCCAGTTTGTATTGAAGATGTGATTTGCCTTGTTAACATAATTAAACTAAATGTTAATAATCCTTTTTGTCTATATTTTATAGCCATTTCTGCAAGTTCTTGTTCGGTTAAGTTACCTGAATTTTCTACATCTTCATTTACTTCAGGTTTTTCTAAATTTTTAATTTCAAAATATTGTTTTTTAATAAAAGAAATAGCTTCATTATAAAATTTCATTTCTTCATCTGAAAAATCAAGAATGTGTGTATCAACATTTCTTTTTGCAAATTTAATTCCTGTGTCACTTCTTAAATTTCTAATCATAATATTAGATAACTTTGTTTGTAAAATTTCGTTATTTTTAATTTTAAGGCCTTGTTCATCTTCAATATATTGTTCAGTAAATTTAGCTTTACTTCCTAGAAAACCAGGATGTAAAAGATCTATCAATGTCCATAATTCAAATATATTGTTTTGTAATGGAGTTGCAGTTAACATTAAGAACCTATCTTTATGTAAATTTTTAACAAGTTTATAATTTTGAGTATTTTGATTTTTTAGTTTATGAGCTTCATCAACTATAACTAAGTCCCAAGTCATTTTTTTTAATTCATCTAAATGTTTTTGAGTTTTAGCTGTATCTATTGATGCAATATTTAAATTATTTTGAACATATTCATTTGCATTTTGAATAACATGAAAAGATTCATCAAATTTAGACCTTAATTCTTCTTGCCACTGAAATTTTAAAGTTGCAGGAACTAAAATTAATATTTTTTTTGCTAATTTTCTAGCTAAATATTCTTTTATTATAATACCTGCTTCAATAGTTTTTCCTAATCCTACTTCATCTGCCAATAATGCTCTATGTGAAAAATTATTTAATACATGTAATGCAGTTTTAGTTTGATGTTTAAGGATTTCAATCTTATGTTCATAACTACTTTGACCAAGTAATCTATCTACTTGATCGTTTGCTTTCAATGAATGTGCAATAATGCTCATCTTGAATTTTTCCGGGCTGCATAGAGCTGTCCCTTCTGGTACTTTCTGTAAATTAATCTTCATCTTAGAAATTATTTGTTACTAAGTTATGTTTATTTATAAATCTTCTTAATAACATAATATAATTCTTCACCTAATTCAAACATTTCGAAAACATACCCTGTTCTTAAAATAACTTTTTCAAACCAATTTCTTCTTTTTAACTTCATTATTTTCTTTCCAGAAATACTTTTTAATGGAAAACTTACAATAATACATTTAGCATTAATGTTTTTAATTATTTCATAACTAATATTTTTTTTTATTGACTCCAAGCTATCTAATACTTTAAACAAAAAACAAATATCTACTTTATATTTTTTTAACTTTTCATAATCTTCCAATAAATTTAATTTTATTGCCTTTCCTTTAATTAAAAATGATTTAAAAAATTTATTTAAAAAATCCATTTCGTTTTGATTAAAATCAGATACAATATATTTTGGTTTAATTTTCATATACTTATAACTAATTGGGTTTAATCCACAACCTAAATCTAAAATTGATTTAGGTTTAATATAAGAAAATATTTTTTTATACAAGTTAGGGTAATGTATAAGTCTCTCTTTAGTTGACAAATGCGTTTTTAATAAAGTATCAATTTCTTTTTTTTCAAGCAATTCTTCTCTTTTTTTAATATTCTTAGCTTGAAACATTCCATATACTTCATGAGATTTTTCTCTTACATATTTAATTAATAGTTTAACATCTTTATTTTTTTCTAAATTTAATTTAGGGTTAAGTTTAATATATTTTTCAATATATTTCAAAACATATTCATCATCAAGGTACATTAATTCCTTTTTCTTTTTTATTATATCAATTAGTTTTTGCATCTTTTAATAGAAATTGGTTTCCATCAATATCTTCAAATGTAGCGAACTTTCCCCATGGCATTTGTTTTGGTTCTTCAATGAATTTAACTCCTTTTTGTTTATAATATTCGTACTTTTTGTCAACATTACATTGAAAAATGATACTAGCTTTTCTTTCAGAGTAATCTTCCATTAATTCTTTTGGATAAAGTACTAATCTAGTTTGTGCATTTTTTGGAGCAACTTCTATCCAGAAATGTTTGTTAGTCATTGGTTTTTTTTCTATTAATTCAAAACCAAGATTAAGCCAAAATTGTAAAGATCTTTCTTGATCATCTACATATATTGTTACAGTTGCTATATTCATATTCCTGATTTTGAAGCTAATTTAATATCTTTTTCTTGTACTGTTTTTCTTCCGCTGTGTTTTGCAATTTGAACGGCTTTTGTAGATATTTCAGTAGCTATTTCTTCAACGATTTCAGAAAATGCGGCATTAGCTTCATGACTAACTCTTTTTGCACCAGCTTTAATCAAAATCCTACCAACCGGAGCTAATGGAATTGTTTGTGTATTTCTTTGTGACATAATATGTATTATGTTTTCGTCATTTAAAAAACTTTTTATCTTTTCAAAAAGCACAAGTTATATAAATAACCACTACTTGGTGGTCAATATGCTTAAAAAAACACTAGAATATATTGCAAATATTAGTAATACTTTTGATGAACTTAGGCCTCATGGAGGCTTTCTTTTACCTGAGTATAGTAAAGAAAGAGTAGTTGCAGAGTTAGCTTTTTTAAATGGGACAAATAGAGATTTAATTAAAATTGGTTCTAATGATGGGCTATATAGGTTACTTATAGATAAAGAAGGAGCCAAAGAACATTTAGAATCACAATTGAAAGAATTTTCACCATTAGATATTGCTCAAAAAATACAAAATTTAACTGGAGCTCCGATAGATGGAACAGTTAAAGCTATAGAAAATCAAACTAATTTTGGTAAATACTTAACATTATCAGATAAATTTTATGGTAGTAATGTTTTAGATATTTTAAACTTTTATAGAGATTTATTTAGTGTTGTATTTGAAGATTTAGAAAAGCCAGTATTAAAATTAGGAGATAGGAAAGATTATACTTTTATTTTAGATGATACTTTTAAAGATATACCTATAAAACAAAGGAAAGGTCAATTTTCTAATTTTGCAATGGATCATTTAAAGGCATTTTTTCCTGCGATTTTTGTAGCAGCTTATATAGATAGAATTGAAACAGACCTTGATTTAGAAGGAAAGTATAATGTTGTTGAAGTTTCTCCTTTATCTATGGGTGAAATTAAGTTTGAAGATAATCTTGAAATTCAAGAACTTCATTATGATAAAAATAATACTCCACACTTAGTTTCTGTTGGTGGTTCTCAAAAAAATGAACAGACTTTAGTTAAATTTCTTGAATTAATCGGTAATGTTTTGCCTCATGTACGAATATCTTATACAGGGATTGATGAAATTATTTATTCTTCTCATTCTGTAAATCAAAATAATCCAATTATGCAAATTAAATCAGATAAAGTGGTTAAAATGGTTAATTGGACTTCTTTTTTGAAAGATTTTGTTCAGAAAAAACAACAAGCGCCAGTAATTAAGGTTAAGTTTTAAACTTTTTTAAGTTAAATCAAAATTAAGTACATCGTATGTCATCATATTAATTAAAATACAATATTTATTAATTTAACTGAGGCAAAATATATAAACTCCTAATAATTCTATTTAAATATGGATAAAGCAATTGAAAAGTATGCTTTAGAGAATGCTGTTAAATTCAAAGGAAAGGCAAACCCTAAAGCTTTAATTGGAAAAATAATGGGTGAATTTACTGAAGCTAGAGAAAATCCAAAAAATACAATGGATTTGATTAATAAAATTGTTTCTAATGTTAATAAATTATCTTTAGATTCTCAGAAAGAAAAGTTAGAAGAATTAGCTCCTGAGTTATTAGAAAAAAAAGAAAAAAAAGAAAGAGATATTTTTTCTAGTTTAAAGTTAGGTAAAGTAAATACTTGTTTTCCTCCAGGTGTTGAAAAATATCCTCATATTGGACATGCTAAGGCAATTATGGTTAATTTTTTATTAGCTCAAAAACAAAAAGGAAAATTCTTTTTAAGGTTTGAAGATACAAATCCTAAATTAGTAAAAAAAGAATTCTATGATATAATGGAAGAAAATTTTAAATGGTTAGGAATAAATTGGGATAAAATCTTCCATGCATCTGATTATATGGATTTATACTATGAAATGGCTGAAAAGTTAATTAAAAAAGATAAATCTTATGTTTGTACATGTGAAGATGTTCAAGAAAGTAGAAGGTTGGGTATTCCTTGTACTTGTAGAAGTCATACTAAAAAAGTTAATTTAGATTTATGGAAAGAAATGTCTAAAGAAAAAGAAGGGTTTGCTATTTTAAGATTAAAAATTGATTTAAAACATCAAAATACAACAATGCGTGACCCAACAATATTTAGAATTATTGAGGAAAAACATGCACGGCAAGGAAAGAAATATAGAGTTTGGCCAAATTATGATTTTCAAAATTCTATAATGGATAGTCATATTGGTGTAGATATCAGGTTAAGAAGTAAAGAATTTGAATTAAGAAGTGAGTTACAAAGATGGATTCAAAAAGAATTAGGTATTCGTAAAACTAGTACAATAGAATTTGGTAGGTTTAATTTAACTGGAGTTGAAAGTTCAGGAAGAGTTATAAGAGAAAAAATAGAACATGGGGAATTACTTGGTTGGGATGATCCTAGTTTAACTACGATAGTTGCATTAAGAAGACGTGGTTTTCAACCAAAGGCAATATTAGATTTTTTGTTATCTACAGGAATTACAAAAAATGAAGCAACTTTAACTTGGGATGATTTAATTATGCATAATAAGAGATTACTTGATGAAGAAGCAGAAAGGTATTTTTTTGTTGAAGATCCTATTGAAATTAATGTAAAAAATGCATCTGAACAAAAAATTAAATTAAAAAAGCATCCAAGTGAAGATAAAGGGTTTAGGGAATTTAAGGTTAAAGGTACTTTTATAATTACTAAGAAAGATTATGATAATATTAGGTCAAAGGAATTAATAAGGTTAATGGATTGTTTAAATTTTGAAAAGAAGGGAAAAGAATTAGTTTTTAATTCTTTAAGTCATAAAGATTTTAAGGGAAATGGAAAGAAAATAATTCACTACTTACCTACTGATAATTTAATTGATGTTGAAGTTTTAATGCCAGATAAAACAGTAGTTTCAGGAAAAGGGAGTAAGTATTTAAAAAAACTCAAAGAAGGTCAAGTAATTCAATTTGAAAGGTTTGGGTTTTGTAGATTAGATAAAATTCTTAAAACTAAGTTAATTTTTTGGTTTACTCATTAACCAAACAATAATTTATTTTGAATTAAATTAGGTATGTCAATAAAGTAACCGTTTTTTTTAGGTCTTAAATTCTTTAATTTTTTTGTTTTTCTATATTTATTTAACCAATGAAGTCCTTTTTTTGTTAATTTTATTGAATACCCTTCACTTAAGTCAATTCTTTGGACTAATTCCATTTTTTCTTCTGGAGAACAAATGTACATGTCTGAATGATATGTCTTTTCTTTATTTGCAGTGAAAGTAGAAATTCTTTCAAACATTTCATCTAATCCAGAAAATGTACTAGCTAAATTTGAATATTCTTTTGATTTATATGTAGTTTGTTCGTGTTCTGAAAAAATATCACTTGATTCTTGATTTTCTTTAATAAAAAGTCCAAAAAATTTAGTTCTTCTTGACTTATAATTATGTGTTTGTTTTGATTTATCTATAAAAAAATTTACACATTGTTCTAATTCATTTATAGGGGGTGATGTTATGGGATCTACATTATCAAAAGCTTCTAATTCGTTTCTTCTTTGTTCAGTTAAAAAATCTACATCATCTAACCTGCCATTTTTATTAATATATTTCTCTAATTCTTTTATAATTACATCAAATCGTGAATGGATATATCCTTTTAGCATAATTTAAAGGATGTAACCAAGCATATAAAACCTTTATTGTGATTAAATACTTGATTAAATTAAAGTAAGTTTTATATTTAATTTATTTCTTATATGCTTATGACAATATTAGAGACTGTAGTTCGTGATAATTTTATAAGAAAAGGTTATGAAATTGTTCAAACAGCTTATGCATCCAAACATGCAATTATCATTTTCGCTGCTAGAGAGAATGATCGTATTTTAGGAATTGGTTATGATTTAACTAAATATAAGGAAAGAAATCAACGTAATTCTAAAATGTATAATAATTTTAAAATATTACATTTTGATGCTGACTCTGAAACAGTTGAAGATATTTTTGCGATAGTTAAACGTAAATTAAAGCCCAAGGATATAAGTGCTCAATGGTTTTTTTCTCCAAAATATAATTTAGGAGGGGAAGTAGTATATGTTGCTAATAATTCAAATAAAATGTCATGGAATTCATTAGAAGATGGATTAGTTGAGATAAAACAAGGTGAAGAATTAATACAAGATTTACTTTTTCAAATAACTTTTCAAAGTTTATACCTTTCAGGAAAAAGAGTTGATAACAATAATTTTAAACTTGAAATTCAGAAAACTGCTAAACTTTTAAAAAATTATTATTTTCCTAGTGAGGGAAATGTTGTTATAACTCAAAAATGTCCAGAATTATATATTGAGGTATTCAGAGAAATTCCCCTTGGTTTAGATTTATACATAGATGATAGTTCTATTTCTATTTCTAGATTTCCTTTTGAAGAAAATATAAATGCTAGTGTTGAGGATTTTTTAATGATGGTTAAAGCAAATTTAAAGAAAACTTAATAAATAAGCTAAATCTAACTCATTTTATGATTAAAGACTTCAAAGATATAACTAAAGAAGATGTAATCCAAGAAGGGGGAAAGGGGCATCTTTAGGTGAAATGACCAATGCTTCACTTCCAGTTCCTGAAGGATTTGTTCTTCTATCAAGTGAGTTTAATGCTTTTATTGATTATAATGAAATTAAGTCAGATATTGATGCTATTTTACATAATGTAAACAAAGAAGAAATGCATACAGTTGAAGATGCTTCTGAGAAGATACAAGCAATTATAACTAATTCAACAATGAGGGATGAAACTAAGCAAAAAATCTTAGAAGAGTTTGAAAAATTAGAACAAATTAAGAAATCTTTTAATGAAGAGTATAAAACTTTTTCAAAAACTTATAAAGAGAAGTTGATTCAGATAATGGGGTTGTTAGGAAAGTATAATGAATGTGTTAAGTTAATAATAAGGTGACTCTTATAAAACGTCATGAATAATTTTAACTTTATCAATAATATCTTGGTGCGAAAAGCCATTTGATGCGATAAGTCCTTTTTTATTAGCGCCATCTTTTTGTGTAAATTCTATACTATTTCCATAAAAGTCTGTTATTTGTCCACCAGCTTCATTCAAAATAACACTTGGTCCGCAAATATCCCAAGCATACATTAAATTTATAGGGTTGCATAAAAATAAAGCAGCATTACCTTTTGCAACTTCAATAGTTTTTAATGATCCTGGCTGTTTAATAATTTCATATTCTGGGAAGTTATTAAGCAAAATTTGTAATTCTGCTGATATTACATAACTTACTAATATTTTTGAATTTCGTTTAACATGTATTCTTGTTGTTTCATTTTCAGTTTGTATAAATGCACCTTTACCTTCTGTTGCAAATACAAGTTCATCTAATTTAGGTCTATAAGTAACTCCTAATACTGGTTTTAAGTTATGCATTAAACCTATAATTATTCCATAATTATTTCCTTTATGCAGTAAATCAGAAGTTGCATCAATTGGATCAACTACCCAACAAACTTCTTTTTTAGTTGCAATACTATCATTTTCTCTTTCTTCATCTAAAATCCCGTAATGAGGGAATTCTGTTGATAATTTTTCAAATATTATATTTGAAACTTTTTTATCTAAATCAGATACGGGTGAACCATCAGTTTTATATTCTACATTATTTGGACTATTACAAAGAATATACTCACCTGCTTCTTTTGCTATCTTTTTTGCAATTTTTAGTTCAGTTAAAAATGTCATTATATTTTTCAAATTACGATTTGTTATAAATCTAATCTAAAAGAAAACTTAATTTTAACAACTAAAACAAAATATTAATAAACCAATAATAATTTAATTCTAATAGGTGATATTTATGAGAAAAATAATGTTTATTTTAATTTTAGTTTTAATAGTTGGTTGTAATACTCATGAACATAATAATGAAGATGGCCATCATGAAGATTCTGTAATGGTTAAAAATAATGATGTTTCGAATGAAGAAGTTCTAGAAAATAATGAAAATTCAGATTTAATAACTAATCAGGAAATTGATAATACTGATAAAGAATTAAATGTTGATGTTCTTAGTGAAAGTAACGCAGTAACTTTTAAGTTAACTGGTGAAAATTACAAATATGTTCTTGATGGAGTAGATAATCCTGAATTAAGAGTAAAACAAGGAGATAAAGTAATAGTTGAGTTTGAAAGTACTCAAGGATTTCATGATTGGGCTGTTGATGAATTTGGTAAAACTGGTAGAGTTAGAACTGATGATGGCGTTACAACTGTTGAATTTATAGCTGACAAAAAAGGAACTTTTGAATATTATTGTAGTGTTGGAAATCATAGAGCTTTAGGTATGAAAGGTAACTTAATTGTTGAATAGATTTATAAAGTTACTACTGTTATCTGACGAATGTTAGATGAAATATATCTATTAAGGGATGCGTTAGATAAAGATAACTGCCATCCTAAGCACCCTAAGGTTTTTTATCTTAATGATAAACTTATAGCTAAAGCTGGCAGTGAAGTAAGAATTAATTTAGAGTTTGGAGTAGGACAATATTTATTTAAAAATAATATAAAAGTTCCTGAAATGCACAGTATTATAAAATCACCTTTTACTGAAGAATGGTTTGCTGATTTGTATGATGATTCTTGGTTTGTTTTTATGGATAGGTTAGATGGTAAACCTTTATCTGAATATAGAGAAAATAATTATGGAAATTTAAAACTTCAATGGGTTGAGGAATTAAAGAAAGCACAAAAGTTAGGAGTTTCATTGGAAGATATGAGTGAAGATAATGTTTTAGTTGTAAATGATGAAATATTTTTAATTGATTTTGAGCATGCGTACATTGAAGGTAGACATAGACCTAAAATGTCATACAAATAACTTTATATATTAGTTTTTATTTTTTTATTTTTATGTCGATATTAGCGTTTGCAGGAAGTACAAGAGAAAATTCTTTTAATAAGAAATTAGCTAAAAATGCAATGACTGATGATATGCAGTTTATTGATTTGAAAGACTATCCTTTGCCATTATATGATGAAGATTCTGAAGAACAGGAAGGTCTTCCAGAAAATGCATTAAAATTAAAAAAAATGTTTATAGAAGCTAAAGGGTTTTTAATTTCTTCGCCAGAGTATAACAGTGGAATGTCTGGTGTGTTAAAAAATACTATTGATTGGATTTCTCGGCCAGTTGAGGGTGAAAAATCATTAGAAGCTTTTGAAGGAAAAGTTTGTACTATAATGAGTGCATCCCCTGGAGCGTTAGGTGGTTTACGTGGCTTGGTTCATTTAAGATATGTTTTATCCAATATTAAATTAATAGTACTTCCTGATCAAACTACAATTAGCCAAGCGCACGAAGCTTTTGATGAAAATGGAATTCTTAAAGATGAAAAGTTAAAAGGAAGAGTTAAAGCACAAAGTAAAAAGTTAAAAGAAGTTATTGATAAGTTATGTTAAATAAAAAACAATTAAACTATTTTATTATAAGAAGCTGCAAAGTTAAGCAATGAAAATTGGGCTGAAGCTTATGCAGAGTTTATTTTAGAAAAACTTAAATATACATAATAATATAGTGCTATTATGCATATTAAAAATCAATTAAATAAGTTAAAAGATAATTGGTTATTAATTTTAATTCTATTAATAATAGTATTTGGTTCTAATCTTAATTTATCTCAGTTTAATACATTTGAAAGTATTTCTACATCAAAAAGTTTTGCTGCTGAAGAAAGAATTGTTACTTCATCAATAAATTTGAAGGTAGAAGTAAAAGACTTTAGTGAAAAAGAAAATCAATTAAGAAGTTTAATTAAAGAAAATGAAGCTATATTATCAAATCAAAATATAAACAAAAAAGATGAATTAGGTTTATTTACTGTTAAAGTTCCGTCTAAGAACTACGATACTTTTATTTCTGAAACTAAAAATTTGGGAAAAGTAATTTCTTTTAATGAAAATCAAAGAGATATTACTGATCAATACTTGAATAATAAACAAGAACTAGATTTAGAAAAATCTAGGTTACTTAAATTTGAAACAATGCTTAAAGATGCTAAAGAAGTTAAGGATAAAGTACAATTAACGGATAGAATTTTTGATTTAGAAAGGAGAATTAAATATTTAGAACAAAATTCTAAAAGAAACAATAAATTAGTTGACTACATAACAATATGGATTAATATTTATGAAAAACAATATGAATTTGTAACATTTAGTAATTTGATTGATAATTTAGTAAATAACTTTAATTTATTGTTTAAGTTCATATTTGGAATAATTCCTTGGTTAATTGCTTTCTTTATTGGAAGATGGATTTATAGAAAATTCTAAAGTCTTCCTTCGCCAAATGGATGTAATTCAGAAACAGTATTACATTCTCTACAATTCTCACACCTTGCACTTACAATAAACTTACCTTCTTCAGTTACTTCACAATCACATTTTAGTTGTACCATATTTTCACCTTATAACATTTTTTTTTCAATTAAATCAGGAAAGATTTTATTTTTTATTATTGGAGACAATAGAGATGTATCATCTTCTTTTCCAATCCATTTAAATTCTTCTATTTCTCTGTTTACTGTAACTTCATTATTGATATCTCCTATATATAACCTCATAAAAAGCATAGTATTTTCTTCATTAGCTGCAATATCTTCATATTCATTGAAAAATTCTATATTTGTTATTTTAACGTTATGTTCTTCTTTTAGTTCCCTAGACAAACATTCTTCTATTGTTTCATGATCAATTGGTTTTCCGCCTGGCATTAGAAATAGTTTAGTGTTAAATTTTCTGTTAACTAATAATCTTTTATTTTTGATTATAATTAGCCCGTATTTACGAATTTTATTCATTATATTGGTATGTTTTAATATTTTATATATTTAACGTAAAATATATAAATGAAATGTTTTTTGATGCTCAAAATGACTAATGTGGTTAGAGGGATTATTTACTTAGGGGACATGGTAATGATTGCTCAAAAGAAAAAATCTAATCCTGATCGGTTTAAAGGAAGGTGGCATTTTCCAGGAGGAAAGGTAAGAAAAGGTGAATCTTTAGAGGATGCCTTACATAGGGAAATTAATGAAGAAACAGGAAGTGTTATTTCAGTTTCAGATTATATAGCTAATATTCATGTTACAAATAGAGACGGAAAACAATTTGATATTCATTATTTTAAAGGTGAAATTTTATTAAGTAAGTTAAATCCAGGAGATGACGTTGTTGGGTTAGGAATCGTTAATAGACAAGATCTATCAAGAAGTTTATCTTCTGACTATATAAGTCAATTACCTAATCAAGTACGAAAGTATTTAAGGGTTTAATTTTTATTTATTCTTTAAATAATAAGAAAATGAAGATATTATTAATAACTCCGCCATCATTTGCGCCTACAGTAATGCCGTATTCTTTGGCTATGTTAAAAGCTACTTTAAGGAAAAATATTGCTGATGAAATAATCTGTTTAGACTTAAATGCAATTTTTCATTATAATGAACTAAATAACTATTATAAAAAGGAATTTTCATTTGAATTATTAGATAAATTTATTGATAAATCTCGTAAATTAAGTTCAGAAATATCTAAAAATGTTCTTAATAAAAGAAATCCAAAAGGTTTTGATAAAATTATTAAACTAATTGAAAGTCATAAACCGGATATTATAGGGATGAGTTTAACTTATAATAGTCAAATTTTTTATGCAAAATCTATAATAGATAATGTTAAATCTCCTCTTATTATAGGTGGACCTGCAGATTTTTCTAAAGTAATGGGTAACTCATTAGTATTACCTAGCGCAGAAGCAATGGTTACTTATTTAGTTAATAATGGCGCAACTAAAAAAGAAAGTAAATTTGAATTATCTTTTGATGATTTTGATAAGAAACATTATTTTACAAAAGATATAGTTTATCCTTTACGAACAAGTTATTCTTGTCCTTATCAAAGATGTACTTTTTGTACACATCACGGAAATGCTCCGTATAAATATATTGAATTAGATCAAATTAAAAATATTATAATTAGTAATAATATGAAAAAAGTTTTTCTGATAGATGATGATTTCCCTGTTAATAGGTTACTTCAAGTTTCTGAAATTTTAGGTGAATTAAATATAGAATGGTGGTGTCAATTAAGACCATTAAAGAAGTTAATTGAAGTATTATCTACTTTAAAGAAAAATGGTTTGAAAAGTGTTGCATGGGGGTTAGAATCAGGATGTCAACGTGTTTTAGAAAAAATGGAGAAAGGAACTATTGTTGAAGATATTTCTACTGTTTTAAAAGAATCAAATAAGTTAGGTATAAAAAATATGGTTTATGTTATGTTTGGATTGCCAACTGAAACAAAGGAAGAGTTTATGGAAACTATTGTTTTTTTAGAAAAAAATTCTGATTATATTGATATTATCTCCCCAAGTGTTTTCGGATTACAACAAGGAAGTAGAATTTACGATAACCCAAGTAACTTTGGAGTTAAAAATGTTACATTAAAGCAACGTACTTATTTAAGTGATAAAGTAAGTTTTGATATAATTTCTGGATTATCTGTAGATGAAGTTAATAAATTAAAGAAAAAAAATATTCATAGAATATATAAAATAAATAAGTTACCTAGAATAGTGGCTCATTGTAAAGAACAAGTGTTAAATTGAATCAATTTTATTCCCTAATTCAACATCTTTAGCTGTTACTTTACCTTCAGAATGAGTTGTTAATTTAATTTTTACTTTATTATAATTTATTTCTATATCAGGATGATGATTCATTTCTTCAGCTAATGGAACTATTTTATTTACGAATTCTATTGCTTTTACAAAGTTTTCAAATTCAAATGTTTTTTTTAAATGATTATCTATTTGTTCCCACATGAATTGTGATAATCGCCAAAGCTTTTAAACTTTCTTACTTTTCTTAAGTTAATGTTACACAAATTAATACAAGAATGGGACAAATCAACTAAAGAATGTATTGATAATTTGTCAAATCTTAAGCTTCAAGAGCAACATATTTCATTAAAACAATCTGGTTTTCAAAAAGTTGGAAGTTATTTTACCAATGAAGAATATAGTAAATTAATAAGTAAAATGGGGTCAGTAACTTTTAAACCAATTTCAGTATCTAATTTAAAAACTAAAAATAAAATAGATCTTTATGTTAGTGTGATTCCATCTCTTATATCGTATGGTTATGTGAATCCATAGTAATTCCACCCAAAACCATTTAAATCAACCTTTTTTTCTATATATTATGCCAAAACCAATCAAATTTGAATCAGAGTTATTAGAAATAAGAGATTTAACTAAGGATGTTAAACATTTTGTATTTAGTAGTCCAAAAGATTTTACTTTCGAAGCAGGACAATTTGTTAATATAGCTATTGACAAAGTTAGAAGACCTTATAGTATTGCTTCGTCTCCAGAGTTAAATAAAATAGAGTTATGTGTGAAATTAATAGAAACTGGACAATTTACACCTGAGTTATTTAAGTTAAAAGAAGAAGATAAAATTCAAGTAATAGGACCAATGGGATTTTTTAAGATTAAAGACGATAAGAAAGATTTAGTGTTTATATCAACTGGAACTGGAGTTACTCCATTTAGGTCAATGTTATTAAATAATAATTTTAAAAATAAAATTACATTAATTGCTGGATATAAACATAAAGAAGATGAACTTTATAAAGATGAATTTAAAAAATTAGAAAAAACAAATAAAAATTTTGAATATTTAGTTGCATATTCAAGAGAAGATGATAATAAACATGTTCAAGACATTTTAGTAAATTACATAAATAAAAAAACAGATTATTATATTTGCGGATTAAAAGAAATGGTTTTCAGTGTAAGAGCTATGTTATCTGAAAATGTGTTAAAAGAAAATATATTTTTTGAGAGGTATGATTAAAATGGAAAATGTTATAATTTTAGGAAGTGGAATTGCAGGGTTAACAGCAGCATTATACACATCAAGGGGAAATTTAAACCCAGTAGTAATTTCAGGAAAGGATGAAGGTGGACAATTAATGTTAACTACAGACGTAGAAAATTTCCCTGGTTTTCCTGAAGGAATATTAGGACCGGAGTTAGTTGATAAAACTAGAAAACAAGCTGAAAAGTTTGGAACTACGTTTAAAGCTGGTCATGTAAAAGCAGTTAGAAAAGTTGAAAACCATATTGAAGTTGAAACAGATAATGAAACTTTTCAAACTAAAACATTAATAATTGCAACTGGCGCAAGCGCAAGATGGCTTGGATTAGAATCAGAGAAACAATTTATGGGAAGGGGAGTTCATACTTGTGCAACTTGCGATGGATTTTTTTATAAAAATAAAGAAATTTTTATTGTTGGTGGTGGAGATAGTGCTTGTGAAGAAGCTAGTTTTTTAACTAAATTTGCTAGTAAAGTTACAATTGTACATCGAAGAGATGAATTAAGGGCAAGCAAAATTATGCAAGAAAGAGTTAAGAGTAATCCTAAAATTGATTTCATCTGGGATTCTGCAATTGAAGAATTTAAAGGAGATAAACATATAACTTCAGTGATGATAAAAAATATAAAAACAAATGATATTACTGAGCATAAAATAGATGGAGTTTTTCTAGCTATAGGTCATATTCCAAACACTTCATTCGCAAAAGATGTCGTTGAAATGGACGATCATGGGTTTATTATTACTGATAACAGAGTTAGAACTAATGTTGAAGGTATTTTTGCAGCTGGAGATGTTCAAGATACAATATACAAACAAGCTATAACTGCCGCTGGAACTGGATGTCAAGCTGCATTAGAAGCGGAGAAGTATGTTGAAGCTAATAATCATTAATTCCTTTAATTATATCATCTGTACTAATATCTGGGAATAATTTATCTGTAAAATAAATATGAGCAGAAATACTATCCCAAAGTAAAAATCCATGAGTTACTTTTCGTAACCCAGTTTTAATTATAATATTAGGTGGAAGAAAGTAAGATGAATATAAGTTTTCTTTTATAGTTTCTTTATTGATATTTTCAGGATCTATTTTTTCTGATAATACTTTTTTAGCAATAATTTTAGCAGCGTCAACTAATTCTTCTTGACCATTGTAATTTATACATAAATTTAGAAAAAATTTATCATAATCTTTTGTTTCCGAAAGTAATCCTTTAATTGGATCGATAGCTCTACTTGGCAAATCATACCACTTCCCTAATACAGATACTTTAATTTGATTTGAATTTATTATATCACTTTTTTGTAGTTTTTGTAAAAAATCTATAAATTGATCTGTAATTTCCAATGTTTCTTTCATTGGCATCATATAAATACTTAGAATTCTTATATTTCTTTCAATTTGAAATTTTATAATGTCACATAATATTTCGAAACTTTTATCATAAGATTTTTCCAATGATAAATTATTTTCTTCAGAATACTGTTTAATACCATTCATAGTAATTGCAAGATGTAACGGTTTTTTTTCTTTACTCTGCAATAGTTGTTTAACTTTATTAAACATAAGTCTATTAAAATGACAAAGTTTATAAATATTATTGCGAGTTATTCTCTATATGACAACATTAATGCATTTTTTCGCAATTTTAGTTTTAATAATAGCTAGTATTCAAGACTTAAAAAAAAGAGAAGTTATGGATTGGTTAAATTATGGATTAATATTTTTTGCAATTTTATTTAGGTTATCAGCGTCTGTTATTGAATCAGATTATAGTATATTCACTAATGGTATTTTAGGTTTTTTAGTAACTTTTGCAGTAGGGTCACTATTTTATTATACTGGTCAATGGGGAGGTGGTGACGCAAAACTACTTTTCGGATTGGGTGCATTATTAGGTTATTCTTATTTTTTATTTGTATACATTGCTGCAATTTTTGTAATGGGATCATTGTATGGGTTAATATATTCAGTTTATTTAGCTATTAAATACAAAAGAAATTTTGTCAACGCGTTTGCACGAATATATAACGAGTATAAATCGAAACAAAATTTTTTAGTTGTTACAGTTATGGCTTTATTGGTTTTATCTATCCCTTTACAGTTTAAACATATATATTTATCATTTTCATTTTTATTAATTTTATTATTTTATTTGTACTTATACGCTAAAGCATTTGAAGAGGGTTGTATGATGGTTTATTATAATCCAAAAAAATTAACTGAAGGAGATTGGATTGCAAAAGAAGTAAAGTATAGGGGTAAAGTTATTGCTGGCCCTAAAGATTTAGGCGTAGAAAAACATCAAATTAAAAAGATAATGGCATTATATAGAAAAGGTATTATTAAAAGAGTTTTAGTGAAAGAAGGTATTCCATTTGTTCCAGGATTCTTGTTAGGTTATATTGCAAACTTATATTTATTTGCTGTTTATTTATTGTAAAGATTTATAAATCATATGTAATTCTATTCTTTCATGGTTTTGGAAAAATTAGGAACTTCCCTAAAAGCAACTTTATCTAAAATTGCAAGCTCAGTTTTTGTAGATGAAAAGCTAGTTAATGAATTAGTTAAAGATATTCAGAGAGCATTATTACATAGTGATGTAAATGTTGAATTAGTTTTTGAACTTTCGAAAAGAATTAAAGTAAAAATATTAGAGGGCGAAGTTCCTCCAGGTTTAACTAAGAAAGAATATTTGATTAACATTGTTTATGACGAATTAACGGAATTCTTAGGAAAAGAATCTAAACCTTTAAAATTAGATAATAAACCTAGTAAGTTAATGTTAGTAGGGTTGTTTGGAAACGGTAAAACAACAACTGCTGGAAGAATTGCTAAATTTTATAAGAAAAGAGGAAAGAAAATTGCATTATTATCTACAGATACATGGAGACCTGCTGCATTTAAACAACTTCAACAATTAGGTGGACAAATCGATGTAAGTGTATTTGGAAACCCTGAACTAAAAAACCCTGTTGAAATATATAAACAATTTGAACCTAAATTTAATGAATATGATTTAGTTATAGTAGATACTGCTGGAAGAGATGCGTTAAATGAAGAATTAACTAATGAATTAAATGAACTTAATTCATATATTAAACCTGATGAAACTCTATTGGTAATGGCGGCAGATGTTGGACAAGCTGCTCAGAATCAAGCTAAATTTTTCAGTGAACATTCAACAGTTACTGGCGTTGTTATAACTAAATTAGATGGAACTGCAAAAGGTGGAGGAGCCTTAAGCGCATGTACTGTAACTGGAAGTAAAGTTATTTTTATTGGAGTTGGAGAAAAAATAGATGATCTTGAATTATTTGAACCTAAGAGATTTGTGGGAAGACTTCTTGGAATGGGAGATATGGAAGGTCTTTTAGAAAAAGCTAAGGATGCAATTTCTGAGGAAGATGCAAAAGATATGGAAAAAAAGTTTATGAAAGGTAAGTTTAATTTAGTAGATCTATATCAACAAATGGCATCAATGAAAAAAATGGGTTCTTTAGGGAAATTAATGGAAATGGTTCCTGGATTTAGTCAATTACAATTGCCAAAAGAAATGTTAGATTCTCAGGAAGGAAAGATTGAAGTTTGGAAACATATAATGGATTCTTGTACAAAGGAAGAACTTGAAGATCCTGAAGTAATTTCATCAACTAGAGTAGATAGAATTTGTAAAGGGTCTGGAAGAAAACCAAGTGAAGTAAGAGAATTACTAAAGCAATATAAAGAATCTAAGAAACTAGTAAAAGTAATGAAAGGAATGGGTGCAGGGTCTCCTAACCAAATGAAAAAACTAATGAGTAAATTTAAAGGTAAAATGCCTGGAATGTAACTATGTATGAATGCAAAAATACTTTAGTCTGTGTTAAATCAGGAGATTGTTGTCAATTTAACCGAAAAGATTTTCTTACTGAAGAAGAAGACCTTAAATTAAAAGGTCAAATGTATTTAAAAACAGGAATAATTTATTTATATCCTTTTTCAAGGTATACTATTTCTTTATCTCTTGAAGAAAAAAAAAGATTAGAAAAAGAAGCAAAAAAACAAGGTAAAAAAATTAAAATTTTACCTAAAAAAATATTTTATGACCTTGATAATGATAAAGTACACGTTATTGATTATTTTTTAGATAAAGACGGTCCATGTACTTTTTATGAGGGAAAGTGTACAATATATGAAAAAAGACCTGCAGTTTGTAGACATTTTCCAAAGAAAGACTTTGAACATAAATTCGATCTTAAAAAATTAATAGGTCATACTAATATTAGATTAATTAATTTAGAATATAAAGAAATTCAGAAAATAATTAAAGAAAAACTTACTTGTGATACTTAATATTTTTATTAATCATAATTGCTCTATATATTTGTTCTATTAAGAATAATCTAAACATTCTATGGGGAAATGTCATTTTTGATAAACTTAATACTAAATTTGACTTTTTTTTAATTTCTTTATCTATTCCTGTTGCGCTTCCTATTAAGAACGTAATATCTTCCATAGTTTTATTTTTGATTAGTTTAGCAAATTCAACTGAATCTAATTGCTTTCCTTCTTCAGATAATGCAATAGTATACCCAGGTTGTTCTTTAAGTGTATTTGTTTCGTGAATTTCTATTTTAGAATATTTTCTAATTCTTTTAATATAATCTTGCATTAATCCTTCTAAGTGTTTATCTTTTAATTTTCCTGAGGCTATTATTTTAATCATGTTTTATTAGTGCTTCTTTAAATGAATCATATCTCCAGTCACTTAATTCTTTACCATTAATAAAAACGGTTGGTGTTCCTTGTACATTTCGTTTTAAACCTTCTCTTATATCTTGTTTAATAATATTTTTTTTTGAATTAGAAATAAGGCATGCTTCAAATTTGTTAATATCTAAATTTACTTGTTTAGCGTATTCTCTTAAATCATTTATTAATAAATTTTCATTGTTTTTATGAGCTAAATCAACATATTCCCAGAATTTATCTTGATCATTTGCACATTCTGCAGCTTCTGCTGCTTTAAACGCATTTTTATGAAGTTGTGTTAATGGAAAATGAAAATATTTAATTGAAACATCAAATTCGGCTTCAATTTGTTTTAATACTGGGTGAAATATATTACATACAGGACATTCAATGTCTTCAAATACTTCAATTTTTATATTTGAATTTTCATTTCCCAGAATTTGTTTTGGTGTTAAAAGTTCATCATAACTAGAGTTTTCGTTTAAAACTTTAAATACTCCGAAGAATAATATAATAAAAATAATCCAATATATCCATTTCATTAATTATGATAACTTATCAATTTATTTATACTTTGTGTTTTTAAATATAAATCCCGTAACATCAAAAAGCTTAAATAGTATTTGTTATTGTCAAATGCTAACTAAGAATTGTTTTTTAGGAGGGGTAATGAATGATTAGAAAACTATTAACTGTGATTTTTGTGCTAAGCTTCTTGGTAGGCTGTAATTTATCTGATTATAAATATTCTGAGGGTTCTAATCAAATATGTGATGATGAAACTAAAATTTGTTATCCTGTAAATAATACTGTAGTTGAAACTCCTGAAAATAATGATGAGGATTTTAATAAGGAGTTTGAAAAATTAAAGAAAATAGTAGAAGATATGAATAAAGAGGAAGTTCCTGAAACTTTAGAAGAACCTCAGCCTAAAGAAGAAATTACTGAAACTAAAGAAGAGGTTGTTGAAGTAAAAGAAGAAGTGGTAAATGAAACACCTGCTCCGGTATTAATTGATTTTGAAAGAGAAAGGACAGTAGTAGACAAATATGTTAGAGCTTATGCAGGAGAACTAGTTAAATTAAATGTAAAAAGTAATGATCCAGATGGCGATATTTTAACATATACTTTTTCAGAACCTTTAGATAAAAATGGAGAATGGCAAACTACAAAAGATGATATTGGTAAGTATAATGTATATGTTACAGTAACTGATGGAAAGTATAGACAAACTAAGCGTATACAATTAGATGTTACTAAATTTAATAGGCCACCTGTTTTAGAACTTATAGAAGATGTTGAAGTATATGAAGGAGAAACTGTATATGTTAGAGCAAAGGCAAGTGATGCTGATAATGACCCTATAACATATAAATATTCAGGTTGGGCTAACACTTATACTAAGAAAACAGGATATGATGATTCAGGTGAATATAAAATAACAGTTACTGTAAGGGATGATGATGGGGAAGAAGATTCTCAAGTTGTTAACATTATAGTAAGGGATAGAAATAGGCCTCCTGTAATCGAAGAAATAACTCTTGGATAGTTTTTTATATTAGTTTTGTTATTCTTTTTTTAATATGGTTAATTTGCATTATGTATGTTTTAGTGGTTATAGGGGAAAGGTTGCAGAAGAAGTTGCAAAGAGAGAATTGGAAGGAACTGAACATTCTGTAAAGTCTAGTGGGGTTATATTTAATAATAGAGTTTCTTTAATTAAATCGCATTTTGTACATATTTTATCATATTTTCAACAAGCACTAGATGATAATTTATTTGATCGTTCATATACACTGTTAGCAACTCAAGTAATAAATGATGCAAATTTTTTGAATAGAGGTGAAACAAAACACATTTTTTTTGATATGGTTAACATAACTTTAGATGTGCTTTTAAAGGATAGAAAGAAAAAAACCATTGAAGTTTTGCGAAATAAAGGATATGGGGTTAAAGATTTTTTTTCAGAGCCATTTACTCCTTTAAAAAATGATGTAGTTATTGCTATGGATCAAAAAGTTGAAAATTTTATCTCGCCTATTTATCAAGGGAATATTATTTTACTAGAAGGTTATTCACGAAATGGAATAAGTATGCCACTCGGTGGATCTAAAGAACAACATATACAATCATTTGATGAAATTAAAGAAGCTGTTAAAAGTTCTTTAGATCAAATAATTGATTAGTTTTTTATATATTCCTTCAATAGCTAAGTTATGGATTTGTCAAAGTTGCCTCAATTGTTAGTTTCTAACCCAAGTGAAGCTTTGGAATTACTTAATAAGTATTATAGTACTTTGGGTTTAAAAGAACTACATTCTATGGATGACATTGTTTCAGAACATGCAACTCGTAAATTGGGTCTAATTTTTGGTTTTGAAAGAAGAGATTCTGAAGTTTGGCAGAGAATATTAATAAAATCAAAAACCTTATCTTATGATCTTTCTGTTAATGGTAACCTTAGTCAAATTGTTAATTTAAGAAATTCATCAGTTTATCTTAAAGGGGAACATCCGTTTGTAGAAGGAAACTTAACAATATTGTTAAAATCTGAAGAATTTAAGGGATACTTAAACAGTTCAGGAATAGTTTCTTTAGATCATATTGATGATGGTAATAAAAGAAGAATTAGGACAATCATGGGAAAAAAAGAATTAAAGTTAAAACAGATAAGAGATAAATTGTATGATGAGGGAGTTTTTTCTATGTTTCTTCCAAGTTATAATATGAGTTCTATTGATGCTATATCAGAAAGATTGTTGCAAACATTTAAGACAGTCTATCTTGATAAATCAAGAGAAGATGTTTATGAACCTAATAGGTGTACAATAATAGAAAATGAAATTTTTAGAGATGCATCAAAAGAGAATCAAACTAGATTTTATAAAAAGTTTCCTTTATTATAGTCTTCAGTTTCTTCAAACATTTCTTTTATATCAGTTTTTTCTTGAAATTTACTTTTCATTAATTCTAATATTTTTTGGTCTAAATCTAATATTATTTCAATTAATTCCTCTTTTGATTTATTTTGTAAATTTTCCTTTTTCATTTGAATTAATGAGTTATTTTTATATATAAATGTTATCTATCAGGAAAATGAAATACATGCATATTGCAGGATATATTACTAATTATTTTAGTGACAGGTTTATGGACGGAGAAAAGGTAGATTTGAATTCTATTAAGGAAATAGTTAATTTTGAACTGAAAAACTTACCAAAACCTCATACTAAATTATCCATTTTGGATGAACAGATAGATAGAATGTATCATGCTTTGCTTCAGGAACATGCAAATGTTAGAATTTTAGGTATTTTTAGAGAAACGCAGAGGAAATTACAAAAATGAAACAATATGAAGATATAATTAGAGAAACTCTTAGGCATAATGAATTAGTTTCAAAGCCTTCTGAACCTTATGAATATGATTTAAAAAGAAATAATGAAATGCAGAAAAAAGCTAAATTATATGAAACAATTAGATAAGTTTTTATATTTCTAAAGCAAATTAATTGTCATGATCAATTCAGAAATATCTAGAATATTCAAAGAAATGGGAGATATTCTTGAAATTAATAATGAAGTTTGGCCGTCTAGAGCATATCATAGAGCTGCTCAAATAATAGATTCTTTACCTAAAGATTTAGTAGATATGTATAAAGAAGGTGGATTAAAAGCTATTGAAGAAATAAATGGAATAGGTAAAACTTTAGCAGAAAAAATTGAAGAGTTTATTAAAACAAAACAATTAAAGGCACACCAAGAATTAAGATCAAGTATTAACCCTGGATTGTTAACATTATTACAAATTCATGGCATGGGTCCAAAGAAAGTTAAAAAGCTACATAACGAATTAAATATTAATTCAATTGAAGATTTAAGAGATGCAGTTGAAAAACAAAAAATTAGGCATTTATCTGGGTTTGGAGAAAAATCAGAATTATTGATAAAGGAAGGTATTGATATTGATAAAACAAAAAGAGTCCTTTATAAGAAAGCAATTTCTGTTGCTAAAGAGTTAGTAAAAAAATTAATTCAAGCTAATGTTGTTGTAAAAGTTGAAATTGCTGGTTCTTTAAGAAGAAAGAAATCAACAATAAAAGATATTGATATTTTATGTATTTCTGATGATATAAAAAAAACAGTTGATTTTTTCACAACTGAATTTGAAGTAAAGAAAGTAATTGCAAAAGGTAAAACAAAAGCTGCCATTTTATTAAAAAATAAAATTCAAGTTGATTTAAGGATTATTAAAGAAAATGAATGGGGAAGTGCTTTACATTATTTCACAGGAAGTAAAGAACATAATGTATATATGAGACAAGTTGCTATTTCTAAAGGTTACAAATTAAATGAATATGGGTTATTTGATAAAAAAATAAATAAATTAATTGCATCTAAAACTGAAAAAGAAATTTATGATAAATTAGGGTTTAATTACATTCCACCTGATAAAAGGGAAGTTGGGAAATATATTGAGTTTAAGAATTAGTTTTAAAAAGATATAACTTATTTCAACAATATGAAAGAACTAATTGAACAAAAATCAATTGATAATTTTTTTGCAGATTTTAATGATGACGAAAAACTTGTTGCAAAAAGCATTTTAAGTATGAAAATGATTACAGGATTATCTGGAAGAATATGTAATAAAGCAAATGAAATAGAAGGAATAAACTTACAAACAACCTTTTTTAAATTAACTGACTATTTAGATAATGTAGCTGCCGGTCAAAATAAATTATTTAAAGAATATGCTGCAAAACTAGGAATTTCTGAACAAAGATATAGAGAAATTGCAGATTTTGTTTACACACATGAAACAGAAATTTAATCAAAATCCCTTCTTCTTAACAAATTCAATAAATCCTTCTGGAAGAAATACTTTATCATTTTCAACAACATACCTATAAGGTAATACTATTTCTTCTCCTTTTTCAATATGAATAACTAAATCATCTTGAAATTGAAATTCAGTTCTTCCTTTAGAAATTTCATGAACTACATAAACAGCTGTATTGGTTGACATTTGTTTTTTTCCAATGTTTCTTTTTTCAGATTTAATTTTATCACTTAATTCTTGTTTAGTTCTTTTACGCATTGGATAATCTCCTAATATTCCACCAAAAAGTAAATAGTCAAAATTTTGACAATCTGTTTGAGAAATTTTATTTTCAGCTTCAGGATCTAAAATACACATATTTTCAAAATTTAAATCTATTACACTTTTTTCATATACTTCTCCTAAAGAAGATAATTTATTTTTATCTTTTTTAACATTAGTGAAAATTAAATTATCTTTTCCAACTATTTCAGAAATATGCGTATATTCTCTTTCGCACCATTCAAATACTTCAGGTTCTAAATGTTCGATTATATATTTCATTTTTATTAAAATAACTTAATTTGTATAAAAAAGTAATGTTTCGTACCAACAAGTTTTTAAATAATAAAATAAATATTCCCTTCATGGCAAAAAAGAGGGTTAAGAAACATCATCATTCGTTATTAGTGTTTTTTGTAATTACTTTACTTTTATTTATGCTCTCTTTTAGTTTTGGAAGTTTTAATCAAACCTTTAATGATAAAAGAATGGCTGCAGTTTTAATTGCAGATGGAAATGCTGATTTAGCATTAACTTATTGTGCTAAAATGAAGTTTAGAAATTTTGAATGTTATGATATATATATGGATAATATAAACGAATTTGATAAAAATATTTGTAGCGTTATGAATGTTGGAAAACTTCCATTTTGGACTACTGAAAATCAAGAAAGAAATATTTTCTTGAATTTTAAAAAAGTAAAAGAAAAATGTTTATCTAGATTCTAAATGTTCAATTATATTTTGAGAATCTCCTATAAATTCACCATTATCTTCTAATACGGGAACAGTTCCTACTCCTGATTTCTCTAATAACATCTTCCTTGTAGGGTCTTCTCTATCGTGTTCAACATTAACTTTTTCATATTCAATGTTTAGTTCTTCGAATTTAGCTCTAACTTTAGCACAGAAAGGACAAGTTTCAAATTGATATAATTTCATTTTAACACCTCATTTATTAATTATTCCATATCCTATTAATCTAAATCTATTTCCTAATCTTCTTGATATGGTAACTCTAGCTCCAGGTTCAGCACAAATTGGTCTTTTTAAAACACATTTAATTTTATTCTTACCTAATTCTGAAACAACTCCAACAGTTGCTGCAGAATTTACATTAAGCATTAACATTTCTGATTTTTTAATTGGTTCCACAACTAAATCATCTTTTGCTCCTACAACCCTATCTAACAATTTTGTTTTTAAAGTTAATTCTTCTAATACGGGTGGAAGTTTTCCAGGAACTCCGGCAATTCCACCAGTTAATTTATCACTTTTTACAACACTAGGATCTAAGGTTGTCATTATTCCAATTGATCCTCCTGGAGAAACTTTATCAAATTGTTCTTTTCCTGAATTAATTGAAACTATTTTTGTTTTTATTGGTTTGTATATTTTCTTATTTTGTTCTTCAGTTTCATATCCTGGCTTAATTTCAATTTCTTCTCCTACCTTTAAAACTCCTTGAGTTATTGCTCCTCCAAGTACTCCACCGACTAAATCTTTAGGAAAAATTCCAGGTTTGTTAACATCAAAACTTCTTGCAATTAAAAACGTTGGACTTTTTTTAGCATCTCTTTTAGGAGTAGGCATTATTTCTTCTATTGTTTTAATTAAATAACCAATATTTATTGAATGTTGAGCTGATATTGGAATTATTGGAGAATTTTCATATTTAGTTTTTTTAATGAATTTTTTAATTTGTTCGTAATTTTTCATTGCTTGTTCTTCCGATACTAAATCAATTTTATTTTGTATTATAACTAAATTTTCTATTCCTGCAATTTCTAATGCCATTAAATGTTCTCTAGTTTGAGGTTGAGGGCAAGTTTCATTTGCGCTAATTAACAATAAAGCTCCATCCATTATTGTAGCTCCACTAAGCATTGTTGCCATTAAACTTTCGTGACCTGGCGCATCTACTATACTTATTTTTCTTAATAACTTACCTTTGCTTTTGCATTGTTTACATTCCTTATCTGTGGTAAATGCTTCGCTTCCTTTGCACTTACATTTATAGAAAGTTGTATCTGCATATCCTAATCTAATGGTAATTCCTCTTTTAAGTTCTTCACTGTGGGTATCAGTCCATTTTCCTGAGAGTTTTTGGGTTAATGTAGTTTTACCATGATCTACATGTCCAACCATTCCAATGTTAATTTCAGGTTGAGTTATTTTTACCATTTTTCACCATAAAAAAAAGCTAATTAACACAAATACCAAACCTAATGCAAAAATTATATAACTAATTTTTTCATCTTTTGGTAAGTCTTCTAGCTTATATTTAATTTCTTCAAAGTTCATTTATTCACCTTCTTTTGCAACAACTTCTTCTTCTTTTTTTTCTTCGAAAAGTGATTCTTTACCTTGTTTAAGAATTTTTAAGTTTATTTGTTTGATACTATCGTTAACTTTTTCTCCACATACTGTTTTTCTTTTTCTTAAACCTTTTTCAAAGTTTTTGAATCCAACTCCACCTTTAGTAAGAATTTTTTTTCTTGGTAGATTAATACCTTTTCTCATAGGAAAACCACATCTGTCGCTTCCTCCTCTTAATTCAAATTCATACCCTTGTAAGTCAAGAACTTCTCCTTTAACAGTATCTCCTATTTTAAGATCTAGAAAAGGTTTAGCTTGATCATCTTTAGCTTCAAGCTGTTTTGATTTTCCTGTTTTTGGATCATTTATTACAATTTTAAATTCTGCCATATGCTTCCCTCCATAAATCTCTCGAGAACTACGATCCCGAGAACATAGCAATTATGCCTCAGCAACGTATTGGAAAAGTATTTTGTTTATAAATCTTTGGTTGATTTATTCTTTTCTATATTGAAATAAAAAAACAAAACAGTTACATTTAAATACTATTCACTCATAACCACTATTAAATGACAAAAAACAAATGTGCAGAATGTGGTGAAGGAGATTTCTTCATAAACAGAGAACAAGGAGAAGTGATTTGTAAATCTTGCGGCTTCGTTGTAGAAGATAGTATGGTTACTTTTGGTAGAGAAAGACATATTGATTCTGAAGATATGGAAAAAAACAGTAGAACTGGTGCTCCGTGGGATCCAAGAATTTCAAATAACTTGTCAACAAATATAGGTAATCATCAAGATTTAAGAGGATTAAATTCAAAACAACAAACTTTATTCAAAAGAATTAGAAAGAAAAATAACTGGACAAGTTCAAGTTTAGAAAGTAATTTCAACAAGAACTTAGCTAATTTAAGATTACTTTCTAGTGCATTAAGTATTCCTGAAATTGTAGAAAAGGAAGCTGCTCAATTATATAGAGAATTTGCACAACATGGTTTTACTAGAGCTAGAAGTTGTGAATATGTTGTAGTAGCATCAATTTATGCTGCATGTAAAATGCACGCTTTGCCTAAGTCATTAAAAGAAATAAGTGATTCTTCAAATATTGATAAAAAAATAATTGCTAAAAATTACAAATACTTAGCAAAAAAACTGAGCTTAAAAATGACATTGAGTAATCCAATTGATTTTTTAGGAAAGTTCAACTCAGCTTTAGAACTAAGCCCAAAAGTTCAATCACAAGCGGTTGAAATAATTGAGCTTGCTGAAAAGAAAGGATTAACTAATGGGAAAAGTCCTTTAAGTACAGCTGCAAGCTCGCTATATATTTCTGCATTAATGTTAAACGAAAAAGTTACTCAGAAAAGTGTTGCAGATACTGCAAAAATAACTGAAGTAACTTTAAGAAATAGATGTAAAGAAATGATTAATGGCTTAAAAATTAAAAGTAAACTTAAGAAGAAAATTAAGTGTTAGTTTTTTTAAGTAAATTCTTTTTTTAAATTAATTATAATTGTTGTTGTAGTAACTAAAACAATCTAGGAACGCAATCATCTACTTCATCTTTTTCCATAAATGGATATATTTTACAAATATCTGGTCTGTTTTCATAAATTGTACATAACTTTGTTTTTTGATTCAAAAACATACAATAACCATTAATTCTTTTTAATACAGTTTTACCATTCTCTGGGTGAATAGGGTCAAGGTCAAGAAAATCTTTATGTCCTGCATTTTTTATTTTTTCTATATCTTCTTTAGTTGGAACAACAACTGGTTTACAACATTCAGCACAATCTTTACAGTTAAGATTTTCTTTGGTGATCATTTAAGATAATATTGTGTTGGTTTATATTAACTTTTTGAAAAAGTTTTTAAATAATAAAATAATATTCTGTAAAGGGGTGATTCAAATAGAATTAGAAAATTATATGAGTAATTTAAAACCTTTAAGATTTGAAGTTGATTTAACTCCTGTGAATGGAACAAAACAGGAAACAAAATATATGAATTTAAAAAATTTAGTTATGGTTCTAGGGGCAGCTGCAACTATTGGAATTGGGGTTTATAATTTGGAACGTCAAGAAGATTATAATGTACGACAACACTATCAAAAATAAGTTATTCAAGAGTAGAAACTTTTAAATACAAACCCTAAATTCTGGAAATGGGGTGTTTGATATGACAAAAGATGTTCAACCGATTTTTATTATGCCTGAAGGTACTCAGAGAAGTACTGGAAGAAATGCACAAAAAAATAATATTATGGCTGCAAAGTTAGTTGCAGAAACAGTTAGAACTACATTAGGTCCAAAAGGAATGGATAAAATGATTGTTGATTCTTTAAATAATGTTATTGTTACTAATGATGGTGTTACAATTTTAGAAGAAATGCAAATTGAACATCCAACTGCGAAAATGATTGTTGAAATTGCAAAAACTCAAGAAAGTGAAGTTGGTGATGGTACAACTACTGCAGTTGTATTAGCTGGAGAGTTTTTAAAAAATGCAGAAGAATTAATTGAAAGAAATGTACATCCAACAGTTATAGCAAAAGGTTACAGGTTAGCTGCAGTAAAAGCTCATTCTTTATTACATGACATTGCAGAGGATGTTGATGAAAAAAATATGGATGTTTTAAAAAAAATAGCACTTACTGCTATGACTGGAAAAGGAGCAGAACATGCAAAAGAAGTTCTTGCGGATGTTGCAGTTAAAGCAATTAAATTAATTACAGATGAAGATATTAACTTAAATAATATTAAACTTGAAAAAAAATCAGGAGCAAGTGTTGAAGAAACTAGTTTAGTTAATGGTATTATTTTAGATAAAGAAAAAGTTCATCCAAATATGCCATCTAAAGTTGAGAATGCAAAAATTGCTTTACTTGATTGCTCAATTGAAATTAAAGATACTGAGACAGATGCTAAAATTAGTATTACTGAACCTTCTCAATTACAAGCTTTTATTGATCAAGAAGATGCAATGTTAAGAACAATGGTAGATAAAGTTGTTTCATCAGGTGCAACAGTAGTTTTTTGTCAGAAAGGAATTGATGATTTGGCTCAACATTATCTTGCAAAAGCTGGAATTTTTGCATCAAGAAGAGTTAAAAAAAGTGATATGGAAAATTTGTCTAGAGCAACAGGTGCTAAAGTTATTTCTAATTTACATGATTTAAATAGTAGTGATTTAGGACATGCTGGCATGGTAGAAGAAGAAAAAGTAAATGATGAAGAAATGGTTTATGTTAAAAATTGTAAAAATCCTAAATCGGTTACAATTTTAGTTCGAGGTGGAACTGAACACGTTATTGATGAAGTAAAAAGAGCTATGGACGATGCTTTAGGTGATTTAAGATCTGCATTAAAAATGAAAAAAGTAGTTGGTGGCGCAGGTTCTTCTGAAATTGAGATTAGTAAATCGTTGCGAAAATATGCAGATAGTTTATCTGGAAGGGAACAACTTGCAGTGGAAGCATTTGCAAATGCAATGGAAGTTATTCCTAGAACTTTAGCTGAAAATGCTGGACTTGATCCTATTGATGTTTTAACTGAATTAAAATCATCTCATGATAAAAATCAAAAGTGGGCAGGGATAGATGTATTTTCTGGAAAAATTGTAGATTCTTGGAGAAAAGGTGTAATTGAGCCATTAAAAATTAAAACTCAGGCTGTTTCAAGTGCATCTGAAGTTGCAATAATGATTTTAAGAATAGATGATGTTATTAGTGGAAGTTCACCGAAAGATACGCCTATGCCTCCTCCTGGAATGCCTCCTATGATGTAAACCTATTTAGCTAATTTTTGAACTTCGCTTTCAAAGGCTTTAATGCTTCTAAAATTTTGATATACTGAAGTAAACCTTAAATACGCAATAGGATCAATATTTTTTAATTCTTGCATTGCTAGTTTTCCAACTTGTTTAGTTGTTTGATTATGCTTACTTAAACTTCTAAGTTTAGTTTCAACTTGTATTATGATTTGATCTATTTTTTCTTCAGAAATAGGTCTTTTTTCACAGGATAATAATAGCCCTTTTTTTAATTTTTCTCTGTCGAATGGTTGCATACTTTTATCTTTTTTTCTTATTAATAATGGTCTAAATTCAACTTTTTCGTAAGTTGTAAATCTACTTTTGCATTTCAAACATTCTCTCCTTCTTCTATTAAAGTTATTTTCATCTCTTTTATCTATAACTTTACTTGAAGTTGAGGCACAAAATGGACATAGCATGAGTAAATAGTGCGTATTAGAGTATATAAAATTTGTGAAACCTAAAACTTTAAATAGTATTACTTCATCATACTTTTGATGAAAGAAAGATTAACTGTAACAATTGATGAAGAAATTATAAATCGTGTTGATGAATCTATAGATGGACATAATGTTAAAAATAGAAGCCATGCTTTTGAAGTTTTGTTAAACAAAGCATTAAAGCCAAAGCTACCTAAAAAAGCAGTAATTTTATGCGGTGGTCAAGGAACTAGATTAAGACCTTTAACTTATGAAATTCCCAAGGCATTAATTCCTGTTCATGGTAAAACTTTAACTGAACATTTATTTGATTTATTTAAGAAATATGGTGTAGAAGAAATATACATGGCAGTAGGTCATATGAAAGATAAAATAATGAATTTTTTTGGCAATGGGGATAAATTCGGATTAAAAATACATTATATTATTGAAGAAGATCCCTTAGGAACGGGAGGTCCTCTAAAAAAACTAAATCTTAATGAACCATTTTTTTGTACTAATGGTGATGAATTAAAAGATATAAATTTAGAAGAAATGTATAGTTTGCATAAAAAAGAAAATGCAACTGTTACAATTGCATTAACAACAGTTGAAGATCCAAGTCAATATGGAGTTGCAAGACTTAACGGAAGTAAAATTCAAGAATTTGTTGAAAAACCAAAAGAAAATGCACCTAGTAAATTAATTAATTCTGGATTTTATATAATTGAGCCTCAAGCTTTATCTTTAATTCCAGATGGATTTGCTATGCTTGAAAAAGAAGTATTTCCAAGGCTGGCTTCTGAAGATAAATTAACTGGATATCCTTTTTCTGGTCAATGGTTCGATACAGGAAATATGGAAAGGTATGAAAAAGCAATTAAGGAATGGAGAGGCTTTTCAGAATGAGTGTTTTTAAGGCATACGATATAAGAGGACTCTTTCCTGAAGAAATAAATGAAGAATTAGCTTATAAATTTGGTCGTGCATTTGTGACTTTTTTAAATTGTAAAGAAGTTGTTGTTGGGTATGATATGAGAAGTTCTTCTGAAGTTTTATGTTCAGCTTTAATTAAAGGAATTATTGATCAAGGTGCTAAAGTTTATAACATTGGTTTAGCATCAACACCTATGCTTTATTTTGCAGCAAAAGATAAAGAAGCTGCAATAATGATTACTGCTTCTCATAACCCTGGTGAATTTAATGGATTTAAGTTATGTAGAAATAATGCAATGCCAATTAGTGGCGAAACTGGAATTAAAGAAATTGAAAAATTAGTAGAAAATACATTTGTTGATGCTGAGAAAGGAGAAGAAATAAAGCTTAATATTATAGATAAATTTATTGAACATAATATGAATTTTTTTAATCAAAACAATTTAAAAATTGTTTTTGATTTTGGAAATGCAATAGGTGCATATTCACATAAATTAATTTGGGATAAATTAAATTTCACAAAAATATATATGTATGATGAACTTGATGGAACATTTCCAAATCATATTCCTGATCCTTTAAATTTAGATAATGTAAAAGATTTACAAAAAAAAGTAGTAGAAGAAAATGCTGACTTTGGAGTTGCAATTGATGGTGATGCAGATAGATGTGTTTTTATTGATGAAAAAGGTCAATATATAAGTTCAGATTTAATAACTGCATTAATTGCAAAAGAAATATTATGTAATAACCCAGGTGAAAAAATTCTTTATGATTTAAGAAGTAGTAAAGCAGTTAAAGAAGTAATTAGGGAAAATAAAGGATTTCCAGTTAAATCAAGGGTTGGACATTCTTTTATTAAATCACAAATGCGTGAAGAAAATTCAATTTTTGCAGGAGAATTATCTGGACATTTTTATTATAGAGATAGTTTTTTTACTGAAAGTAGTATTATTACTATAATGAAAATTATGAATTTAGTTAAAGATAAATCTTTAAGTAGATTAATTCAACCAATTAAAAGATACTTTTCTTCTGGAGAAATTAATTCGGATGTAGAAGATAAGGATTTGAAAATGAAAGAAATTGAATCTAAATTTAGTTCAGCTAAAAACATTTTATGGTTAGATGGTTTAACTATTGAGTTTGAAGATTGGTGGTTTAATTTAAGACCAAGTAATACTGAGAATAAATTACGGTTAAATTTAGAAGCTAATTCTCAAATTTTAATGGAACAAAAAAGAGATGAAGTGTTAAGTATGGTTCGCAACATCATCAAAACATAAGAAAACTTTTATAAACTTCTTATTATTTGATAGTAATATGCTTACTTATAAAGAAAAGTTATGTTTCTGGGGTTTAGTCGAATATCCTAATTTAAACGATCAACAATTATCTGAAAAAATTAATTTAAAAAGGTCAACTATAACTTCTATTAGAAATAAATTAATAAAAAATAATTTTTTTAAAAATTTATATATTCCTAATTTATCTCAATTGAATTGTGAAATAGTTTCCATATTGTTTGGATCTTTAAAAAATAACGATGATGAAAATATTTTTGAAAAAATAACTAAATCATCAAGTGTAATTTATGCAAATTTTTCCAAATCTAAATTTTTTATTATATTTGCGGAAAACAATTATTCTTCTTTTTTAAGTAATTGTTATAATTGTTTAGATATTCTTGAAGCAAAAAATATGCTTAAAAACTATAGTTATGTTAATTTTCCTTTAAGTATTTCAAATGTTCATAAATTTTTAGATTTTTCTAATATTTTAAAAAAATTATATAATTTAGAAGTTACTTCAGATAAAGTAGATTTTAAAATAAAAAAATTAAAACTTACTAAGAAAGAAAAATTAGTTTTTAAACATTTAGTTGCTAACCCTAATGAGACAGATACTTTTATTTCTCATAATACGGATGTTGCTAGACCAACTATTAGTTCAATTAGAAAAAAGTTAATTCTAAATGGATTTTTAACAGCGTTAAGAGTTCCTAATTTTACCAAGCTACCTTTTGAGTTATTAGTATTAAGTCATGTGAAATTAAAAAATAATAATTCAGATTGGTTTAATAAGAATTTTAGTTTTTTAGCTTTAGCAAATAAACGAAATGGTTTTTCTTTAGGTTTGTATAAGGAATATAAGGATTCATTTGATATTTTGAGTGAAAAAAGTTTATTTAAATCTGAGCCAAACGAATTATTATTTTCATTAAAGGAAACGTATAAAGAAAAAATTTGTTTTTCTGAATTAATAAATCAGGCTTTTAAATGAAAAGTAGTTACTTCTTTTACTTTAACATTAACTGTTTCTCCTAATATCTGTTTTGAATCAAAAACAATAGGTTTATACGCAAAGTTTCTTCCCATATTGATATTGTCAATTAAAACTTCACCTTGCCACTCGTTCCAAGATTTATTTCTTTCTAAAGAAATTTGTTTAAATAATTCAGTTAGTCTTTTAGATCTATCATTAATAATTCCTTGATGTAATTGTTTCATTTTACTTGCGGGAGTGTTTGGTCTTGCACTATATTTTGAGATATTAATAACATCAAATCTAATTTTATTAACTAAATCTAAAGTTTCCAGAAATTGTTCTTCAGTTTCAGTTGGAAATCCAACTATAATATCTGTGGCAAGGGTAATTCCTTTTAATTTATTACATATGTCAATAAATTGTTCTACTGTGTATCTTCTATTCATGTCTTTTAGAACTTGATTATTACCACTTTGTACAGGGATATGAATAAATTTAAACATTTTAGGATGTTGAAGTATCTCAAATATTTCGTCAACCATATCTATTAAATGGTTAGGGTTTCCCATACCTATCCTTATTTTATATTCTCCTTCAATTTTTAACAGTTCTTTTAATAACCCACATAAATTCGTTCCAATATCTTTCCCGTAAGCTCCGTTGTCTTGAGAAGTTAACCAAATTTCTTTTGCACCTTCTTTTATTGCATTTTTCATTTGCTTAACTATACCTTCAACACTATATGAATACAAATGTCCTCTTGCTGCTTTAGTTTGACAAAAACTACATCTATCTAAACATCCTTGACATATTGGAATAATTTCTATAATATCGTTTTTTCTTATTTTTGGTAAATTTAACCTTTCATTTTTTTCTCTTTTAATCATAGAAACAATATTTCCTTCTAAGGTTTCTTCAACAACTTCTACAATTTTATGTATTTGATCAGTTCCAATGCAAGAATAATCTAATTTTTGAGTTTGAGCAATACATCCAGCTAAAATTACTTTTTTATCTTTATATTGTTCTAGAAATTTCTTAAAATTCTTTATAGTTTGATCTTTTACTGTACAAGTATTAATAATAATTAAATCTCCATCTTCTCCTATCTCATATCCTGCTTTATTTAATATTCCTTGCATAATTTCAGAATCTGCTTGATTCATACTACATCCAAAGGTTTTAAAGCTAATTTTAACCATTTTTATTTGAAAAAAACCACTATATTTAAATATAACTTCTAGTTTTTGCCATTCTATGAAATTACCAAAAGCTATGAATAGACTTTGTCCATACTGTAAGAAACATACTGAGCATAAAGTAACTCAGAATAAGAAAAAACAAGCTTCTAGTTTAACTTATGGTAGTAAAGTTAGAGCTAAATTAAGAGGAAGGGCTAGAGGTACAGGTAATTTGGGAAGATATTCTAAGCCAGCAGTTACTAAATTTAAAAGAACTGGTGCTAAACAAACTAAAAAGACAGACTTAAGATATGAATGTAAAGACTGTAAAAAGATGCATATGCAAAAGAAAGGCATTAGAGCTAAAAAAGTTGAATTTGTTTAAATTTTTTCTATTTTCGGATACGTACCTGGAAGCATAAATACTTTTTTAGAATTAACAGCTACACCTTTTTCTTCATTTAATATTTGATTACTATTCATTTTAACTTCTCCAACACTTATTAATTCATTTTTAAGTGTCATGATGGCAACAGTTTGATCAATTTCAATATCACTTTCTACTTTAGAAATTCCAGGGACATGTAAATTTGCACCATGGCATAAAGTATCTACAGTTGTATCTAATACCCATATTTTTGGCAAGTGACCTACAGCTTTTTCTATTGGTAATAATACTCTTCTAATATAATCTTCATTATTTTCATCTTTCCATAATTGTAATGCGTCCATACAGTCATGTAATGTAACTAATGTTTCTTCTTTAAATGGCCCAGTTTGACTTCTTCTTAATTCCGCCATATGAGCTCCGATTCCAAGTTTATCTCCAATATCTGAACAAAGTTTTCTCATATATGTTCCTGCTTGACACGCCACCCTAAATAAAACATCTTGTTCAACTATTTCCAAGATATCTAAAGAATATATTGTTCTATCTCTCCATTGTCTTTTAACAGCAGATTTGATTGGTGGAAGTTGTTTTATTGTTCCTATAAATTCATTCATAATTTTTCTAATTTTAGATTCATCAACTTCTTTATGTAAATGCATTAAAACGATATATTCTTTTCCAGAAGTTAATAATTGTTCAACTACTCTGGTTGCTCTTCCTATTGCGGTTGGTAAAACACCTGTAACTTTTGGATCTAATGTTCCGCTATGACCTGATTTATTTACACTAAATATTTTTTGTATATAAGAACTTACTTGATGAGATGTAGGTCCTTTTGGTTTATCTAAGTTGATTATAGAATATTCTAACAATTCTTCAACTGTTCTTTCATTTGGATTTTTTCCATATTGTGAAGAAGTTTCTGTTTCTTTTTTAATTAATATTTTTCTATTTATATTCTCAAAAGGTAACATATTCAGAAGTTAATTTTATTTATATATAAAGGTTTACTTGATTTGTTCTTTTGTAGTTGGAGCTTTTACGGGAGTTGCCCCTGGTCCAGCAGAAGGTGCATCAGGTAAAGCAATTTTATGTTTGACTGTAATTGTTTGTAACATCCATTTATCTCCATTACAATCCCATCCTGAGTCTTTTAATTGCGAACATCCGTAAGCTACAACATAATATTCTCCTTCATTAAAAGTTTCTTTATTCATAGATATTTCTGTTGTTGCTGTTCCTTGGATCCAGTTAGATTCTTGAACTGTATCTTGGTCAAATGTAAATCCTTGCCATTCGTTATTTAAATATATATATCCATTTTTCCAAATAAAACTTTGACTTTTCACAGTAAAACTATTTGATTTTAAACTTTCATCTACTTCATAAACTATATCATTATCTACTGAGAATTTTCCTCTTGGAGATGCATATGCATCTAATGCAGAAGTTGCTTGTCCTACAACACCTGGAGACTCAGGATTAGGAGGAATATCATTATTTGAACAACCAATTAATAATATTGCAATTAAAAGTATTATATATTTTTTCATCTTTTTTTATTTATATACTTTCTCCTATATATATTTTTTCTTTTATATTCATGAATTATAAATAAACTAATTAAGATTAATGCTAAAATTAACACAGTATACCCATCACAAACATTCCCTTGAAATAATTTTTTAGATAAAAAAACTTCAATTAAAGCTGCAACTCCAAGAACAATTACACTTAAAATTAATAAAATAAATGAATCTTTAACTATTATTTTGAAGCTATTAGACATAAATCTCTCTTTAGCGTATGCTTTTGACAATACTCCTCCTGCTATTGCTGCAATAAAATATCCGCCAAGTTCAGGAAGCATATGAAAAAACATTATAGCTGTATTACAGGATAAAAAAGTAAATGTAAACAGTATACTTGAATTAACTAATTTTAGTTTCACAGATTGAGCTAATGCTGATGCAAATATTGAAGCGTTCAATGTAATTAAAAAAATAGCTCCGCTTCCATAAAATAATGATAACAAGAAACAAATAAACATTACTAATAAATTATTTAAAAATATAGATTTTAATAAACTTTCTTGAATTATTGGTGGCGGAGGTAAGTTGCCTGATACATATTCAACTTTTTTTTGAGTTAATCCTGATAAAACCATTTCTGGAGAGAAATAAGCTATAACTAAGAAAACTAAAAATGTTCCAATGAAAAAATATATGAAAAAATCAAGTATAGTTTCATGTTTTTGCCAGAATGTTTTTTTACTTTTTTCTAATTTTTCTTCCATGCTTAGAAGTTTATTTATACTTGGTAAGGTTAAAATAACAATGAAAAATATTGTTGCTACTCCTATAAAATTAGGTGTTCTCTGAAATAAAATCCATGCTGTAAAAAATGAAATAATTGTATATATTACACCCATATAAAAACTATATATATGTTTTTTTTCTAACCATTTTTCTTTAAATAATTTTTCAATCATTTTAATACATTTTTTATTGTATCTTCATTATACCCAGATTGTTCAAGTTGTTGTTTAATTGCATCATTACTATAACCTGAATTTCTCATTTGTTGTACATATGAAAAAACTTGTGGAGATATAACCGGTTTTCTAAGATAAATTATTAATCCTATAATAAGACTAATTAAAGTAATAGAAACTATTGTAATTAAAATTAAATTATTATTTTCAGAATTTAATGAATTGAAAATTTCAGTAGGACTTTGTTTTGTTGCTTGACTACTTTCTTCATTATTGTTATTTTCAATTGCTTGATTTTGTGATTCTGCTTGATTTGTAGTGAAACCTTCATCTAGACTTTCTTCTTCATTTGATTGATCTTCTTCTAAGAATTCTTCATCTTCTAATGTCTCTTCTTTTAAGAATTCTTCATCTTCTAATGTCTCTTCTTTTAAGAATTCTTCATCTTCTAATGTCTCTTCTTCTAAGAATTCTTCATCTTCTAATGTCTCTTCTTCTAAGAATTCTTCATTTTGAACTTCTCCTAATCCACCTGGGCTTGGAGGTGGAGCTGGAATTGCACCAATTAAAAAAATTAAACCTAATAATAAGAAAATCACTATGTTTCTTTTTATTATTGTTTTCACCTTTGACATTATACTTTTATATTACTTAAATGTATTTGTTTTAAAAAAAAGAAAAAAAATTTAAAGTCTTCTTCTTAAGTTTTTCACCATTGATTTAGCTTCATCTTTTAATCCAAGACCAAATCCTATTCCTAAAGCTAATGCAATGGCAAATACAACTCCCGATAAAACTATCAAGAATGAACTTTGTGCAAGCATAACATTAATTCCTAATTGTGCTAATGCTAGAATAGCTGCAAAAATTAAGATTACGACTTTAAGTACTTCTGCAATTATTGCTGCACCTGTTGCTTTTGTTTTTAATACTGCTGCTTCAACGTATTGAGCAAACATAAATCCTATTACACCAAATGCTACAGCTGCAATTAAACTAGGAACCCAAATAGCTAGATTTATGAAAAACACGCTTAATGTTTTCAAGTTAGTTATTTCTGCAGCAGGATTTAAGAATAAAATGAACACATACCATTTCGCAACTGCTCCCAGGAAATAAGTTAAGTCAAATCCCCCTAAAAATTTTTTTGCATTTGTTTTTTTGCTTAACAAACTTACAAGTCTTGTTTGTTCAACAATTTTTCTTACTATATGGCCTATTAATTCAGCAACTAAATAACCTACAATTAAAATAATAATCGCACCAATTAATCCAGGTAATGCTTGAAGTAGTCCATTGAAAATACTTACTAATGGATTGATTATAGCACTACTTGTTTGTTCTAGAAACGTCATCGTTTCACCCCCTTTTTTAGTAACTTTTGTTGTTATCTTTTATAAACTTTACTAAAAATTATTTTGGAAAATACTGAGAAAGAACTTTAACTAAATTTTCACCAATTTCATTTGATTTTTCGATTACATGTTTAGTGATACTATACATTTCATTCATTGGTATGCTTGTAACTATACAAGTAGGCGTGTCTGTATTTAATATTTTAAAAGCTTCCATTCCATCTATTCCAGGAGGCATATTATTATCAGTAATAATTAAATCGTATTTTTTTAATTGTGCACAATTTAGTAACTCTTTTGCATTAGTAACTTGTTTAATTTGAATATTTGGATTATATTTATGAATAATTTGTCTAATTAAATTTCTATCAAATTCCAGATCTTCTGCATGAAGTATTTTCATAATTTTATTAGAATATGGTTCTTTATAAAATTTTAGTTAATAGTATTCTAAATATCATATCATCACCTTCAATATCATAGGAGCAATATGTTTAAACATCCACCAATGAAATAAAATATGTGTTGCACTGAAAGTAAAACATTTTACTGGGTTACTTCCCATCATGTAATATAATGGCATTATTGTTAAGTTATACAATATTAATAAAGTTATTCCTGTTGAAAAAACATTTCCATTGTAAATAAAGCTAGACATTATTCCTACTATTATGATTGCAACAAAACTTACTATTGTTTGAGGTGCTATTTTCATTGATAATATTTCTCCTAATAATAATCCAACAAATCCAACAATTGCTCCGGCTAAAGGCCCATATGCAATTCCACATAAAACTGTTCCTGTAAAAACTAATTCAAAACCTAAACTCCATCTGATTACTCTTTGATAAATCATAGAATACCCACCTATGATTACAAAAAGTAAAATAAAAAATAAAGCTTTAATAAATTTAAAAAGTGCAAGAAAGATTAAAATTAAAACAAAACTAATTAATAAGCAAACTCCTGTCCAAAATAAAAATGGTGATTTTTTTCTTATGTGTTTAATTACTTCTTTTGGTGTTAATTGTTTCATTTTTACATCATTAATTTTATTAAAATAGGAGCAACTTTACTCAACATCCACCAGTTAAATAATAAATGAGTAGCAGAGAAAGCTACTAATCTTATTGGGTTTCCGCCCATCATGTAATATAATGGTAATAAAATGATATTGTATGCTAGTAATAAAGTTATTCCTGTTACTGATACATTTCCAGTAAACATAAAATGTGCAATTATTCCCACTATTGTGATTGCAATTAAACTTAAGAAAGTTATTGGAGCAAGTTTCATTGTTAATAATTTACCTAAGAATAATCCTAAAAATCCCACCATTGCCCCTGCTAAAGGTCCATATGCAATGCTACATAATATTGTTCCTGAAAAAACTAATTCCATTCCCAAACTCCATTTGATATATACATGATACCACATTGAAAATGCTCCTGCTAGAATGAAAAAAATAATAAAAAATAATGCTCTTATATAATTAAATGTTAATATGAAAAATGTAATTGCTAAACAAATTGCAAAGAATATTACTACACCCCAATAAAATCTTGGGTTTTTATTTCTAAGTTTTTGTACATAGTTCATATACATAGATTTATTTGTTAGTTATATAAATATAACTGAGTAAAAAGCAATCTTTAATAATAACTATAAATATCTAGAAAATATGAAAGAAGCTTTTAATGAACTTTTTGAAACTCAGAAAAAAAATAGAGAACAATGTCCATGGGCAAAAATCCAAAACATTGAAGGTTATTCACTTTATTTAAAAGATGAGTTAGAAGAATTGTTAACTGCAATTAAAAACAAAGACTGGAATAATGTAAAAGAAGAAACAGGAGATATGTTTTTAATTTTAGTATTTCTTTCAGTAATGGCAGAAGAGAAAGGTTTATTTACTTTAAAGGAAGTTATTCAAACTACAACTGAAAAAATTAAGTTAAGAAAACCTTGGGTTTTTTCAGACATGAAAGGAATAGATAACCCTGAGAAAGCTTCACAAATGTGGAAAGAAATTAAAGAGAAATTAAAATGAAATGTATTTTTTGTAAAATAATTAAAAATGAAATACCTTCATCGAAAGTATATGAGGATGATGATTTTATTGCAATACTTGATATTGCTCCTGCAAATACAGGTCACACTTTAATTATTCCAAAAAAACATGTTGAGGTAGTTGATGAATTTGATCTTGATTATATGGTTATTGTAAAAAAAGTAGCTAAAGCAATAATTACTTCCACCAAATGCCATGGATATAATGTTTTGATAAACAATCATAGAGCTGCAGGGCAAGAAGTAGAACATTTACACATTCATATAATTCCTAGGTTTTCTCAGGATAACTTTAGTTTTAAGTGGTCACCTAAAGAATACATTCATGGTGAGATGAAAACTGTTGCTGAAGATATTAAGAAATATCTGTAATTACATATTTCCAATTATAGCATCCGCAAATTCTGAACATTTTAATAAAGTAGCACCTTCCATTTGTCTTTCTAAGTCATAAGTTACTTTCTTTTGAAGTATTGTTTTTTCAACCGCTGATAATATTAAATCTGCAGCGTCATTATAACCAATGTGTTGTAACATCATAACTCCAGATAAAATAAAACTTCCTGGATTAACTTTATCTAATCCTTTATACTTAGGAGCAGTTCCATGAGTTGCTTCAAATAAAGCTATTCCAGTATTATAATTAATATTTCCGCCAGGTGCAAGTCCAAGTCCTCCAACTTGAGCAGCACAAGCATCAGATAAATAATCTCCGTTTAAATTAGTTGTAACTATAACATCATATTCATTAGGTCTAAGCAATAATTGTTGAAACATAGCATCCGCTATAACGTCATTAACTTCAATGTCATATTCTTTTGCAACTTCATAACCCCATTCATTAAAAGCTCCTTCTGTAAACTTCATTATGTTTCCTTTATGAACCATTGTAACTTTTTTTCTTCCATGTTTAATAGCATATTCGATTGCAGCTTTTACAATTCTTTTTGTTCCAAAGATACTTATTGGTTTAATTCCAATTCCACTATCTGAACGAACATTATTTCCCATACTATTAATAAAATTAATTACTTCTTTACAAGATTCACTTCCTTCTTTAAATTCTATTCCAGAATAAACATCTTCAGTATTTTCTCTAAATATAATAACATCTAACTTTTCAGGATTTTTAACTGGAGCTGGTACTCCTGTAAACCATTTTACTGGCCTTACGCATGCAAATAAATCAAGTTCTTGACGTAATGTGACATTTAAACTTCTAATGCCTCCGCCGATAGGAGTTGCCAGAGGACCTTTTATTGCAACTTTATGTTCTTTAATTGCATCCATAGTTTCTTGAGGTAAGTATTCTCCTGTTTTTTCAAAAGCTTCTTCTCCTGCAAGGATCCTTTTCCATGTAATACTTTTTCCAACTTTATCTAAAGCGGAATTGATTACTTTAATTCCTGCAGTTGTAACTTCTTCACCTACTCCGTCTCCATATATTACTGGTATTTCCATTTCTATTCACCTGCTATTTTATTCATTGCACTCCCTGCCTTAAACCAGGAAATTTGATTTTCATTATATGAATGATTTAACATAATTTTATCTTTAGAATTTAATGTCATTTCAATTTGACTTCCTTCACTAAATTCACTTAAGTCAAAAGTAAACACGTCATGAATATTAATTTTATCATAATCCTCTTTATTTGCAAAAGTTAATGCTAATATACCTTGCTTTTTTAAATTAGTTTCATGTATTCTTGCAAAACTCTTTGCTATAACAACTCTACAACCTAAATGTCTAGGTTGCATTACGGCTAATTCCCGAGAACTTCCTTCTCCATAATTTTCTTCTGCAATAATAACCCAACCAACTTTATTTTTTTTATAATACCTTGCAACATCTGGAACTTTACCGAATTCATTTGTAAAAACATTACGGACAATTCCAGCTTTATCATTTTCATAATTAATTGCTCCTATTAATGTATTATTAGAAATATTATCTAAATGTCCTCTATATTTTAACCATACGCCAGCCATAGAAATATGATCTGTTGTACATTTTCCTTTAACTTTAATTAATAATGCTAAATTTCTAAAATTATTTTCATTAAATGAATCAAAGGGAAGTAAAAACTGTAACCTTTCACTATTTTCATTAATATTAATTACATTTCCCATATTATTTTCATTTTTAAGTAAACCTTTACTTTCTTCAAAGTTATTTGGTAAATCTTTTCCTTTAGGAGCTTCCAATTTAAATTCATCTAAAGAGTCTGTTAAAGGATTAAAAGTTAAACTTCCAGAGATAGCTAATGCAGTTACAATCTCAGGGCTTGAAACAAAACATAAAGTATTTGGATTTCCATCATTTCGTTTTGCAAAATTTCTATTAAAACTTGTTACAATTACATTTTTTTCATTCTCAGAAACATCAACTCTATCCCACATTCCAATACATGGTCCGCAAGCGTTTGATAAAACAATTCCACCAAATTCTTTCAAAATATCTAAAAATCCATCTCTTTCAACTGTTTTTTTAATTTTATTACTTCCTGGAGATATAGCGAAAGGTATTTTTGATTTTAATCCATGAGATAATGCTTGTTTTGCAATATCTGCACATTTACTTATATCTTCGTAACTTGAATTAGTACAACTTCCTATTAATGCATAACTTATTTTAGGAAATTCTGCATCTTTAATATCATTTAATGTCCAACTCCTATCTGGAGTAAAAGGTCCATTAAGTCTGGGTTCTAAAGAAGATAAATCAATTTCAATAACTTCATTATAAAACTGATTAGGGTTTTCTAAAACTTCATCATCTTGCTTTAATTCAGGAATATAACTTGTATCACGTCCAGTAATTTCTAAAAACTTTTTCATTGATTCATCATATGGAAAGATACTTGTTGTAGCTCCAATTTCAGCACCCATGTTACAAATTGTAGCTTTTCCTGTACACGATATAGTTTCACAACCTTCTCCAAAATATTCAATTATATGTCCAGTTCCACCTTTTACTGTTAATTTTTCAGCTAAAAACAAAATTACATCTTTTGGACTACACCAACCTGACAATGAACCTATTAATTTAACTCCAATAATTTTAGGCCATTTTAATTCCCAAGGTAAATTAACCATTGGTTCTAATACATCTGCTCCTCCAACTCCAATTGCTAAAGTACATAACCCACCTGCATTAGGAGTATGACTATCTGTTCCTAATATTAATTGTCCAGGTATGGCATAATTTTCTAGAACTACTTGATGAATTATTCCAGAGCCTGGTTCCCAAAAATCAAAACCAAATTTAGAACTTGCACTTTTAAGAAAATCATAAACTTCTTTATTTTGTTCTATAGCTTTAGCTAAATCTTTTTCCTCTCCTTCTTTTGCTGAAATTAAATGATCACAATGTATACTTACTGGGATAGAGCTTGGTTTATTAATTAAATTAAATTGAAGTAAAGCCATTTGTGCAGTTGCATCTTGCATTGCAATTCTATCTGGAATAAATTCAACATAATTTAAGTTATTTTTATCTTTAATATTAGAATGACTAAGTAAAATCTTTTCACTTAATGTAAGAGGTCCAAATCTATTTCTTAAGTTAATTAATTTTTCTTTTAATTCTCTATAAAATTCCGAAGTCATAGAAATAAGTAAATATAGTTTCTTTTTATATCTTTGTTTTGATATAACTTATTTACTTTAACCTAATAGTTTCAAGAATTCTTGGTGCAACAGTTTCAATTCTGTTTTGTTTATGTATACTTCTTGCTAAATCTAAAGTTCTACTACTTTCGCCATGAATTACAATTACTTTTTTAGGTCTAGGTGAACATTTGCTTACAAAACCCATTAATTCTTTACGGTCGGCATGATCTGAAATTTCAATTTTATGAACTTCCATTTTAAGAGGTGTGATTTCTTGTTTAGTTCCTTTTTGTGTTACAAGTTCCCTTAATCCGTTTTGAATTCTTTTACCTAAACTACCTTCTCCTTGATAACATGAAAATACTAAAGTATTTTTCTCATTATCTGCAAGATGTTTTAGGTATTCTACACTAGGACCACCAACTAACATTCCAGAAGTTGCTAGAATTAAACAAGGTCCACTGTATTCAATAACTTCCATTCTTTCTTTTTGACTACCAATTCTTTTAAAATATGGTTGTAAAAAAGGATTATTATCTTTATGGAATATTTGATTTCTAATATTTTTATTTAAAAATTCAGGATATGCAGTATGTATTGCAGTAACGTCCCATACCATTCCATCAATGTAAACAGGAATTTCGTCTATAACTCCAGTGCTAATTAAATTTTCAACCATTACTATTACATCTTGTGCTCTTCCTGTTCCCAACACTGGCATTAAAACTTTTCCGCCACGTTGAACTGTAGTTTTAATAATTTCTCCAAGGATTCTATCTCCTTCTTTAGGGTTTGGTAAAACATTATCTCTTCCGCCATATGTACTTTCCATCATTAAAGTTTCAAGCCTAGGAAATTTCCAATTTGCTCCTTCTAACAATTGAGTTCTTGCAAACTTTAAATCACCAGTATAAACAAAGTTATGTAATCCATTTCCAATATGTATATGAACCAGTGCAGCTCCTAATATATGTCCTGCATTGTATAACGTTAATCTTAAATCAGGAGTAATGTCTGCCACTTCTTCATAATTTAAAGTAATACAATGTTTAACCATTTCTTTAACATCTTCAGAAGTATAAATTGGTTCTCTTCCTTCATTTCTCATAATTTTAACTGCATCTAATGCCAATAGAGCCATTACATCTCTTGTTGGTTCTGTACAATAAACAGGTCCTTTATATCCAAATTTATACAAATATGGAACTAGGCCACTGTGATCAATATGACTATGGGTTATAATTACTGCATCTAATTCATCAATTTTAAATTCAGGAGCCTCTAAGTTTGGATAAGGTTCTTTATCATTTGCAACGTCAATTCCACAATCAAGTAAAACTCTAGATTCTGGTGTTTGTAATAAGAAACAACTTCTTCCTACCATTCTTGATGCTCCAAGACAAGTTAATCTAACCCATTCATGTTTTTTATCTCTAATCCAGCCATCATAAATTCTATGTCCAGCTCTGTTAAGAAACTTTTTTCTTTCACTAGAGTTTTTGTATAATACTGAACGAATATCTTCAATTAATTTAGACCTTATTGCAGGTTTTCTTCTTATTAGAGGAACCCAGTGAGTTTGTTCTTTAATTTCTCTTAAATTTGCACCTTGTTTTCCGATTGCTACTCCAGGTTTATCGGCTTCAATTATTACAATTGATCTTTCATTATCAAAAAAAATTTGGTCTACACCTGCTTCAGTTTCAATTACTTCTCTAATTTTAATTTCAGCTTGTTCTGAATCCATTAATATTGAAGGATCAGGTCTTAACTCAACTCTTTTTTTGAATTCATTTACAATTTCTCTAATTATTCCTTTATTATCAAGAAAAAAATCTTTATTTTTTGTATATAGAACTATGTTAGATGCTTCAAAAACAGCATCGCTAACTAAACTTTTTGAATTTGGAATTTTCTCCAATATTTCTTTTAAAATATCTCCCATAATTAATCACCAAAAGAAAAAATATTTTTAAAGTTCAACACTTAGAACTTTAGGTTCAAGTTTTTTCATTCCTTCTTTAGTTATAGTAAAAACATTAATCCCATTTCCAGATGCACTATCTCTTTTTAATGCAGTATTTATTGCTACTGTTGCTATTTTAACTCCCTCTTCAACTGAAATATCAGGTTTGTAATGAGTTTCTAATACACCGTAAGCAAAAACACTTCCAGATCCTGAACTAATAAAATCATCTACTAATTGAATAGATCCATCTGGAAAAATATCATATACGCTATGTCCTTCATCATCTATTCCTCCTAGAATAAAATGAGCAATTCCTGGAATCATTGACATTTTTCTAATATTTTGATAAACCATTCCAGCTAATAAATTTGCACTTTCTTTAACTGTTGGTTCTCTATTATTTCTAATTTTGATTAAATTTAATTCAGCTTTAATTAATTTTGTTACTAATTGAGCATCTGATACAGTACCAGCCATAGTAACTGCTAAATTATTTGCAATTGGAATAACTTTATCTGTTCTACTATTAACTATTAAATTTCCAGCTGTTGCCCTCATATCTGCAGCTAACACAACTCCATCTTTACAAATTAAGCCTACAGTAGTAGTACCTGTTTTTAATCTTTCATCTTCTGTCATATTTAATTACCTCTCAGAATTAATATAATATAATTAACTTCAAGATATATTTAAATCTTTCGGAAAAGAATCATCTCAAAAAAATATAGCCTTCTTTAGTTGAAGGTAAAACTAATTTTGAATAAGTTCCTTTTATAGGGTTAACTGTTAATTGAATAGGCTTTCCCCCGTTTCTATCAAGACTTTCTTTGATTGGAAAATGATGTCCAAGAAAACGATTAGTATGTGCATAAAAACTAAGTTTAGTTTGTTCGCCTGAAACTTTAAGTTCAACAACTCCATGTATTCCTGGATGAATTACGTATCCTGATAAAGTCCCTCTTACAATTTGTTCTCCATTTAGTTCGTCATATTTTTGTACAAATTCATCTAATTCTATAACAACTTGATCAACAGATATAGGATTTATTTTATTTTCATTATGTCTAAAATTCATAGAATAAGAAAAAGTATAGATATTTATAAAACTAATTAAAAAAATAAAAAAAAGAATTTATTTCCTTTTAATGAAATAAACAAGTAACAATACTACTAGTAAAATAACTAAGCCTGCTGTTAAAGAATTACTTCTTTTTTCAGTTATTGTTTCTTCTTCTGAAGTTTCTTCAACTGTTTCTTCGTTTTTTGCAACAACTTCTTCGCTTTCTTTAGCAGTACTTTCAGCTTTACTTTCTACAACTATAAGCTCATTAATACTTTTAATTGTAAATGTAGCTTCATTGTTTTTAATTCCTTCAAGCTTTACACTTAAGTCATAGTACTTGTCGTCATTTACTTCAAACTTTTTAGTTTCTCCAATTGCTAGTGTAGCATTCTGAGGCGTACTTTGGACAGTTATTTCTGCTGTAGTTTCTGTTATTTTATTCAATTTCATTGAATGATCACTATTGCCTATAGTAAATTTAAATTTACTATTAGCTTTAATTGCTTTTTTATACCCTTCAGATAATTGTTCATCACTTACAACTACTGTTCTAATTAATGAAGTTGCTACTGAAATTCCTCCTCCACCGCTTGACCCAGAGGAACTACTGCTTGAACTACTACTGCTACTACTTGAACTACTTCCTGAAGGAAGAGCTCCGTTGTTACTTTGGTAAAAGGAAAATCCTAATACTTCAGAATCAACACACCAGTTTGATGAATTAGCAGTTGAGCTTTTCAATGTTGCATTTGAAGTTACATTTGTACAACTGTTTGAACTTGTGTTTGTACAATGGAATAAATCAGTTCCATTATAAGGGACAGTTATACAAATTTTCTCACAATTAAAGTTTGAAATAAATTTATTCTTAAACTCTGATGTTGGCATTCCTACTAATCCATTTCCTTCTGTAGTGTTAACGTTTAATTTACTTGAATTAAATGTTACTGTAGCAGGAATTGTTCCATTTAGACATTCAATACTCCAATTCTTTGTTGAAGTTGGATTATTTATCTTAATGTTAACTTTTCCTGTATTGTTTAATGTTTCTTGGCTACTTGCTTGACCAGATATTTTTTCATAATCATAGTCACCATCTGCACCTAAGTCATACTTAATTGATAAGTTTCCTAAAGCATCTGTTGGATCTGATTGTATTGGAACGAAATCCATGTCATCTAAATAAGTTTGACATTTTTTACCACAATCAGCATAACTTGCAGGTGTTTTGAATGAACTACATGAACTAACTAGGCAATTTCCACATACATCACATAAAGTATATTTGTAATAATATGTAGTATTTCCTGAAAGTGCATAACCTAAGTTTTGATTATTTCCTGCGAAATTATCTAGAGGTAAGTCGTGCCATGGTTTTCTTTTCAAGTCATTTACTGTTTTGTTTAAAGTACTACATGTTGAATCATTGTGGTAAAAAGTCACTGAAGTGTTACTTGGTTCAAATGAGTCTACCATAACAAATGCTCCATCTGGCATAGCTTGTACTTTACTGAAAGCTAATGTTGGAGGTGTTTTATCTGTAGGATCACATACTAATCCGTTTGCTCCTTCATCTCCGCATGCAAATACATCATATTTACATACTGGATCGTTACAATCAGATAACCCATCATTGTTATCATCTACGCCATTATAACAATCTTCAAATGGAATGAATCCATATTTGTTAAATAATTCACAATCTGGATCTTCTGCTGGAAGACAACCATCTCCATCAAGGTCAACTAAACCGTTACAATCTTCTGCTTTAAAGTCAACACTTCCTTGTACGTAATACCCATCAAGCGTATTATCTACAGGGTTTGATTCGTTTCCAGTTCTGTTACTTGATGTTACATACAATCTCATATCACTTGACTTATTAAACAATGTCTTTGATTGAAGTGCTTCTTTATCTACTGCAAGTATTAATGCACCTATTTCTTTACATGATTTAGTAGGCCATGTTGATACTCCAATTGGACTTGCAGCCCAAGTTGCATTTTTACAAGTGTAAGCGAGTTTAACTTCAGTTACTGTTGTTCCAGACCAAGAACTTTCATATTCAAATTTAAATTCCATTCCTGTTTGATTTAAATCATCTGATTGACAGTTATTTGTAGTATTTCCATCTGCATCTAGATATAAATAAACACTTGCGGTTGAATTTCCTGCACCAACTCCACCTTCCATTAAAGGTCTTCCGTTACATAATGCAGTTCCTGAAATATTACTCATCATTATTCCAAATCCAAATGAATTTGACATGTCTTTTATTCCTAACATACAAATATCTGATTGTCCTGACAGGTTTTCATCAGCACTTCCAGTTCCGCATGCATTGAAATCATTTGCAATCATTGTAGGTGCGCCAGATTCCATTCCAGTAAATAATGTAGCTGTAAATCCGTCATCACACCATCCTGATGCATTACCTACACTTTTATTATTGTTAGCGAAAAGATCTGTAGTCCATGTACATTTATCTAATGCTTCACAACCTGTTTGGTTTCCGTCTTTTTGATAACACCCACCACCTATGAAACCTTCTGGTTCACAGTAACCTGTTCTTTCTTCACATGTTGAATCAGCTGCACATGCAGTTGAATTTAAATTAAAACATTTAGCTTCACATCTTCCTCCTCCAGGGAAAGCAAAATCACTTATCCATGCACAGTTTGAATCTCCTGTACATCCGCTTTCATTTCCGAAGTAAGAATGCATACATGAAAATGGTTTTGCGTCACAAAATCCACTATCTCCAAATTGTATATAACTACAGTTGCCGTTTGCATTACAATCTGTTTGATTATATGAAAAACATGCATTGTAAAATGTTTCATTAATGTCACATTTTCCTGCATCTCCATCGTGGAAACTACTTGTAAAGTTACATCCTGCAGCTGCATTACAATTCGCTTCACTTTCATCAAAAGTCCAACAATTTGAACCTTTTATATCACAAAAACTTTGATTACTAAATGTATCAGTCATCCAGACACAATTAGAATCATTTAAACATGTTCCATTTACTCCGTATTGACCACAATTATTTCCTCCAGATCCGCCACAAAATGGATCATTAAAACAATTTGGATCACCGCAATCAATCATTCCATCATTATCATTATCTGATCCATCAAAACAAATTTCTGCTGCATCTCCAGATCCTCCTTGAGCTTTACATAAACCTAAATTAGTGTCCCATTGGCAGTTAGGTCCAGTAGTTTGACAACTATTTTGTGTGTCACATGAACCACATGCTTGACTACAACTTTTTGCATTAGATCCTGCACACCATCCAAATGCTACATTTTCTGGGTCAGTAAACCATTTACAACTAGTATCATTGTTACATGAAGCTTGTGGGTTAGTATAAAATTTATAATCTTCACAACTAGTTTGAGCACCACATCCAGCTGATTTTAGTTCTTGTGGTTTTTCACAAATTCCAAAACCATTTGAAGCTAATGAATCTGTTCTATATTTACAATAACCTAGCTTTGAATTAGTACATCCAGTTTGAGCAGCTGCTTCTGACGCCCATGCACTTCCATCTTGTTGAAATTCACATGCCCAACATGCACTATCGCAACTTTCAGCTGCAAAACCAAACTTCATTTCACACCATGAATCTTTTTTACTTGTTCCATCTGCTTTTTGCCATGTTTCAGTTTTCCATTGTCCACCTGCAGCTTCACAAGTTGACTTAGAATCAATATCTTCAAAATGTCCTACGCCGTCATCGAAAAAATTATCTCCATTAAATGCACATTGATCATCTGTAGTTGTTGAAGTTGATCTATTATCCCATTTACATGGCATATACCATGGACTACCAGCAATTTGTTCACATAAACTTTGATTTGCACTTGCTAAATAATCTTCACAAAAATTAGCTCCAGTTGGCGGAGCTTGTAAATTATCCCAACAACTTGTTGAAAAAGTAGAATTACATGAAGTTCCTTGCCAAGCACAACAAGTTCCTAAAAATGAAACACTATTACAATGAGTTGATTGATTTACTTGTCCACAAGTTAATCCTTCATTTTGACCTGTACAAGAATTTCCATTCCAAGTACACCCTGTTATATTTTGACAAAATGGTTTACTATTAAACATAAAACATCCAGCACCTTCATCATTTCCACCAAAATTTCCTCCTGAAGGTGTACTACATGTAGAACCATTCCATTCACAAAAATTTGTAGCGAAACATTCGCCTGAAGTGTCAAAGTCTCCACATGCTTGAACTTTATCATAACATATATTATTTCCAGCATCCCAATTACATGGTTGACTTTTAGTATTATTTACACAAAAACTAGCATTTGTTCCATCATATGCGTCACATCTTGTTTGTTTACAGAAATAGTTTATAGAATCATCAGTTGACCATGAACAAGCTATACCTGAATTTGAAGCGTTTGTACATGTTGCATTAGTGTTAAAATCCCAACATCCTTTAGGGTCACATATTCCTTCACCATGTTCGAGTTCCCATTCACATACTGAAGCTGCTGCTCCAGTTGTACACCCTGATTCATTCCCATCAAAATCAAAACAATCAAGAGCAAATGAAGAAGAAGCAAAGAATATTGTTAATATAAAAGAAAATAATATTATTGAATTTAATTTACGCACAAATATCAACCCCGTTTTTTTTTAATATGATTTTACTAATTATGTATTAATTCATTTAAATACTTTGTTATTTTTCTACGAATATTTGTAAAGCTAGAAATAATTTAAACTTTTTATTCATAAATTTTATTAATTCAATATTTGCGTTTTCATTTTCAGGAAAATCTTTAAT